>NZ_QBUY01000114.1 GCF_003121405.1 Paraburkholderia sp. C35
GGTGGCGCGGGGGTATCAGACGGCAGTGCGGAAGTTTGGTACGCAGGCGTATGTGGAGGGGGTTGAGCGGATTCTCGATAGTGTGGCTTCAAGGGGTTGAAGTTTTTTAAGGTTCTTTGTCTGCGACGCTTGGGGTTGGATTGCGCTGTGCTGGCGTCCGCGGTTTGTTAGTGGTTCTTCATCCGTCGCCCCTGTGCGGGGCGGCACCTACTTTTCTTTGCCGCCGCAAAGAAAAGTAGGCAAAAGAAAGCGGACTAACACCGCCAGATCTAG
This sequence comes from Paraburkholderia sp. C35, assembly GCF_003121405.1. GTDB lineage: Bacteria > Pseudomonadota > Gammaproteobacteria > Burkholderiales > Burkholderiaceae > Paraburkholderia. The sequence goes on from NZ_QBUY01000114.1 coordinate 274, forward strand.
TTCTTGCCTGCGGGCCCCCAACGGCCCCGTCCTGTCCGCGGCATCGATCTTCTCGATGCCCGCTGCCAGCGCTCTTTATGGGCGCCTCCCCCACTTCAGTCACCCGTAGTACTGCCAGCGGCAGCGATCCGTCACTGCAGCCCAGGTGGCAAACGGTGTGTAGGTTTTCGCGCATTACGCGTCGGCGATCCTACAAGACACACCGCCTTTGCTTTTTAGTCCGGAGTGGTGCGTATAAGGCGCGATAGCCGACACACCGTTTGCCACCTGGGCGGCCTGGGACTAACTGGTAAGGCTTGCTGAGACGCGGGTGCTTGAAGAGGGTGATGCGCAGATAAAGAGCGCTGGCAGCGGGCATCAAGAAGAGTGATGCCGTGTGAAGGATAGGACCGGCGGGGGACCCGCAGGCAAGGACCAGAGCGGGTGGTGTTCAGCGGCTTTCTTTTGCCTACTTTTCTTTGCCGCGGCAAAGAAAAGTAGGTGCCGCCCCGCACAGGGGCAACGCTAGCAAACCAGTAACATCAAGCGGATGCCACCAAAAAAACCACCCGCGCCAGCGCAAAAACCTACCCCAATTTAAACACAGCAACAACCTCAGCCAGCTTATCCGCCTGCGCACTCAAATCAGCAGTCGCCTGCTCAGCATCGCTAACCAGCGCAGCATTCTGCTGCGTCACCTCACCAATCTGCGTAACAGCAGTATTAACCTGCTCGATCCCGCTCGACTGCTCTTTCGAAGCCACACTGATCTCGCCAATAATCGTCTGCACCTGACCAACTCGCTCGACAATCGACCGCATCGTCGTGCTGGCTTCTTCAGCAATGCGGAACCCGGACGACACCGTCGCCGTCGATTCGGTAATCACCGCTTCGATCTCCTTCGCCGCCGCCGCACTGCGCTGCGCAAGCGCCCGAACTTCCGACGCCACCACCGCGAAGCCCTTGCCATGCTCGCCCGCGCGTGCGGCTTCAACAGCCGCATTGAGCGCAAGAATATTGGTCTGGAACGCAATGCCCTCGATCACGGTCGTGATGTCGGCAATCTTCTTCGACGACTGGCTGATCTCGCCCATCGTCGAGACCACGCGCTCGACGGCGCGGCCGCCATCAAGCGCCGCTTCCGAGGCGCCAGATACCAGCGTGTTCGCCTGCGCCGCGTGACCGGCGTTCTGCTGCACCGTCGACGTGATCTCCTGCATGCTCGCCGCCGTCTCCTCGAGACTCGCGGCCTGCGTGCCGATCCGCGACGCAATCTCGCCGCTGCTCGCCGCGATCTGGGCCGCACCCTCTGTCATGCCCGCCGACGCGCCGCGCACCTGCGTGACGATCCGCGCAAGCCCTTCGCCGATGCCGTCGATCGCCTGCATCAGGCGGCCGATTTCGTCGGCGCGCCGTTCGTGACTCGCCGATACGCGTACGCTCAGATCGCCCGCCGCGAAACGCTCCGATGCCTTCGCCGCTTCGTGGAGCGGGCGCGACACGAGACGCCGCACGGCGATCAGGAACACCACCGCAAACACGGCCACCAGCACGAAGCCGATCAGGATGAAATGGTTGCGGGTGGCGATCACGTCGGCCATCACCTCGTCGCGCTTCGCGACGCCGCCTACCAGCCAGTTCCACTCCGGCACCGTGACGAACGACACGAACTTGTCCTGCGCGCCCGTTTCGCCGAGCGTCGCGTCCGCGCTCGTGTATTCGATCTGGCCTTCCTTCTCGTCGAGCATGCGCTTGTACGGCGCGGCGTTCTCGTCGCCGGTCTGACCGGCTGCCGCCGGGTGCACCAGCAACTTGCCGCGCTCCGCGCCATTCGACGCGTTCAGCACGAAGTAATAGCCCGTATCGCCGATCTTCAGCTGACGGATGCCGTCTTCGACTGACTTGATCTGCGCATCCACGTCCACGCCGACGAACAGCGCGCCGATCACCTTGCCGCTTGCGTCGGTGATCGGCCGGTATTGCGTGATGTAGCGCATGCCGAACAGCGTCGCGAGTCCGGTGAACGTCTTGTTGGCGGCGACGGGGCCGTACGCCGGACCCTTGCGGTCGAGCAGCGTGCCGATCGCGCGGGTGCCGTCCTGCTTTTTGAGCGAAGTGGTGACGCGCACGAAGTCGTCGCCCGTGCGCGCGAAGATTGTCGCGATTGCGCCGCTTTGCGCGAGAAACTGGTCGGGGATCGAGAAATCGTTGTTCAGGACCTTGTCGCCGGCCTTGAACATGGGCGTCGGCGTGCCGTTGACGTCGATCTTCTGCGACTCGTCGAGCGTATAGCTGGTGGGCAGGAAGCTCGCGAACAACGTCATCGAGCGGCCGACTTCAGCCGTCAGCGCCTTGTCGAACAGCGAGATCATCGCGGCAATCGAGCGGTCTTTCTCGGTCATGCGCGACAGCACCTGATCGCTGATCTGGGTGCCCGCAGTGCGCGTCACCGCGAAGGTGAATGCGGCGAAGATGGCGGCCACCAGTGCGCACGAGAGCATGGCGAGCCTGGCGCCGACGCTGGCGCGGCGCAATGAAAGGATGTCCATGGTGTTTTGCAGGTAACGGGATGGGTACTGCGCGAACGCGTCGCGCGCCTTGCGGCGCACGGCGTGAAAGCGGCAGTCTGAAACCGGTTAACGGCACACCAAACGTTTTCCTTTAATTTTGAAAGGTAGAGGATTGACTCAGATCAACGCGAGGAACGCCAGGTTCGTAGTAAGAGCGCGTTCGTCACGACGCTGACACTGGAAAACGCCATCGCCGCGCCGGCGATCATCGGGTTCAGCAGGCCGAACGCCGCCAGCGGAATGCCGATCAGGTTGTAGACGAACGCCCATAACAGGTTCTGCTGGATCTTGCGCCACGTGCGGCGCGAGATATCGATGGCGTCGGCGACCAGCGCGGGATCGCCGCGCATCAGCGTGATCCCGGCCGCGTGCATCGCGACGTCGGTGCCTGTTGCCATGGCGATGCCGATGTCGGCGGCGGCGAGCGCGGGTGCGTCGTTGATGCCGTCGCCCGCCATGGCGACCACGCTCGACGTGCGGATCTTCAGATCGTGCACGACGCGCGCCTTGTCGGACGGCAGCACCTGCGCGTGCACCTCGTCGATGCCGAGCGCGGCGGCGACGCTTTTTGCGCTGCCTTCGTTGTCGCCTGTTACGAGCGCGCTCTTCACGCCCATGCGCGACAACCGCTCGATGGCGGCGCGTGCGCCCGGTTTGAGTGTGTCGCCGAAGGCGATCAGCGCGAGGACTTGCACGGTTGTCGGTGTGTCGACCTGCGCGCCCGTCTTGCCGCGCGCGATCAGCCACGACACCGTGTTGCCCTGCGCTTCGAGTTCCTGCGCCCGGCGGGCGAGGCCGGCCGGCGGCGTCGCCCCCAGTTCGCCCAGCCAGCGGCTGCTGCCGATGGCGATCGTCTCGCCGTCGATATCCGCTTCGACGCCACGTCCCGCAACGGCGCGCGCGTCGCTGCTGGCGGGCAGCGGCACGTTGCCGCCGTCGCCCTCGAAGGCCTTGACGACGGCTCTCGCGAGGGGATGCTCGCTATGTCGTTGCACGGCGGCTGCCAGCGCCAATGCGTGCGCCCGGTCCGCGCTTTCCGCCGTTTCAAACGCCGTCACCGACGGCTGGCCGACCGTCAGCGTACCCGTCTTGTCGAACGCCACCACACGAATCTGATGCGCGACTTCGAGCGCCTGCGCGTCCTTGATGAGCACGCCATGGCGCGCCGCGACGCCGGTACCGGCCATGATGGCGGTGGGAGTCGCGAGGCCGAGCGCACACGGACAGGCGATCACCAGCACCGCCACCGCGTTGAGAATGGCCGTCTCGGCGCCATGCCCGGCGATCAGCCAGCCGATCAGCGTCACGAGCGCGATCGCCAGAATGGCCGGGACGAAGATTTCGCTGACGCGGTCCACCAGCCGCTGGATCGGCGCTTTCTCGGCCTGTGCCGTTTCGACGAGCCGGATGATGCGCGCGAGCGTCGTTTCCGCGCCGATGGCCGTCGTGGTCACCGTAATCGCGCCTTCGCCGTTGATCGAGCCAGCCGTCACGCGATCGTCGGTCTGCTTCGGCACGGGCAGGCTTTCGCCCGTGATCAGCGATTCGTCGATATGCGTGCGGCCCTGCAACACCGTGCCGTCGACCGGCACGCGTTCGCCCGGACGCACCGCGACGATCATCCCTGTGCGGACCTGCGCAAGCGGCACCTCGAGCTCTTGCTGACCGACCACGATGCGTGCGCGGTCAGGGCGCAAGGCGTTGAGGGCGCGGATCGCGTCGGTGGTCTGGCGCTTGGCGCGCGCTTCGAGCCACTTGCCGAAGCGCACCAGCGTGATCACCACGGCGGACGCCTCGAAATACAGGTGCATGGTTTCGCCGGGATGCAGCGCCATCTGATAGACGCTCACGCCATACGCCGCCGACGGGCCGAGCGCGACCAGCAGATCCATGTTGCCCGAGCCTGCGCGCACGGCTTTCCACGCGGCGCGGTAAAAGCGCGCGCCAAACACGAACTGGACGACGCTGGCGAGCACGAGTTGCAGCGTGGCAGGCAGCATCGCGTGCAAACCGAGCGGTTCGGCGAACATCGGCACGATGAGCGGCAGCGTCAGCAACGCGCAAATCACGACGGCGCCGAGTTCGCGGCGCACGGCGGCGCGGGCGGCGGCGTCCCTGTCTTCGGTAGCGGCGGGCGCTGCGTCTTCGGCGGAGAGCGGTGTTGCCTGATAGCCCGCTTTGGTGACGGCTGCGATCAACTGGTCGATGCCGACGGCGCCACTGGTCGTGATGGTGGCTTTTTCAGTGGCGAGGTTCACGGACGCGGACGTTACGCCGGGAATCCGGGCGAGCGCCTTCTCGACGCGCCCGGAGCACGCGGCGCAGGTCATGCCGCCGATCGCGAGTTCGGTTTGGGTTGGCGCGTTCTCTGCAGGCAGTTGCGTGTCCGCGACTGGTTGCGCGTCGTAGCCTGCTTTGCGGATCGCGCTGATCAGGGTGTCGGTTGCGACATCCGCGCTGGCATCGACGGTTGCTTTTTCCGTCGCCAGATTCACGGTCGCTCGCGCGACGCCCGGCACTTTGGCGAGCGCTTTTTCGACGCGCAGCGCGCAGGACGCGCAGGTCATGCCCTGAATGTCGAGTTCCGACGATGCCGCCGGGCGGGTTGTGTCCGCTGCGCGGGGCGGCGGTGCGAGTTCGGTCATGGTCACGGTGCTCCAATCCTGTTTGCGCTTTCGCGCATCGTTGGAGCCAGTATCGACGTTCCCATGATGGGAAGGTCAAGGGGATTTTTTTGCCGATCCGGCGAAACTGTGTTTCAACCGATCAGGCCGTTTCCACCACGGCAACTCCCATCAGCAAGCTCAAAACAAAAAAACCAAAAAAAACCCCAAACCCCAAACAAACAACAGAGACCGTATCGAAGGCACACCAAAAACCCAACAACGATCACAATAGCTTGCCGCCGCGACGCGGATAAGTTAAAACCCGTTTTCAGAAAAGGCATGTCAGGACATTTCGGCAAGTCCGGTTCGGGCGGGGGCTCGGCGGATCGGGCCCGTCCTGGCTCAAAAGTCACATCCAGGACCGCGGTTCATCGAATGATAAAAAATCGCCGAGAACAGTTTCCGTTTCAATTCGCCTGCGCGGCGCTTGCAGGCATCGTATTTCTCTCCGGGTGCGCGTCCACGCCCATCGTGGCGCCCAAGCCCACTGGCTGGATCAAGGACGAAGTCGCCGACTCTTATGTGTTCGCCTATCCGCTCGTGCTGATGGGCGCGTCGCGCGACGCCGCCGTCGGCACCGGGCCGGGTCAGGCGCCCGTCAATACGCTGCGTCACGCATCGGCGCTGCCGCCTGTCGGCGCGCACAATCCGCCCACGCCCGGCATCGATACGCTCGATTCCACCGCCTGGCTCGATGTCGGCGACGAACCCGTGATCGTCGTGTTGCCGGCGTCGGCGGGCCGCTATATGGATGCGCGCGCGCTCGATATGTGGACCAACGTGCTGTGGTCGACGGGTTCGCAGGGCGCGCCGCGCGCGACGGGCAGCAAGGCGCAGGCGGTGGCATTCGCAAAACCCGACTGGAAGGGCGATTTGCCGAAGGGCGTCAAACGTATCGACGCGCCCACGCGCAACATCTGGCTCGATGTGCGCATCCAGTCGAATGGCGGACGCGATCTGTCGGTTATACGCAAGTTGCAGCGCGGCATTCGCGTGGTGCCGTTGTCCGTCTACACCGGCGATGCTTCGGCGGCGTCCGTTGCGCCGCGCAGCATGCCCGCGGATTCGAGCGCGTCGGGCACGCCTGCCGAACAGGTCGCCGCGCTCGATGCGAAAGGCTTCTTCGACCGCGTCGCGCAACTGTTGCCCGACAACCCGCCGTCTCCCGCCGATCCCCACGCGCTCAAGTTCCTCTCTGACCTCGGTGTGAAGCCGGACGAACCCGTCGAGCTGCCGAAATCGGCGAAGGATGCCATCGCCGCCGGTCTCGCCGACGGCCGCACGCGCATCGCGACGCCGCCAGGCAACGTGCTGTCGTCCAACGGCTGGAGCTGGTTCGGCGACGGCGTCGGCAACTACGGCCCCGACTACGCACTGCGCGCCTACGCAGCCTACGCGCAGCCGGGCATCGGTACGAAGGACGACGAAGTGCGCGGCAGCGTCGCGCTCGATAGCGACGGCCATGCGCTGAACGGCGCGAACCGCTACGTGATGCACTTCGCGCCGAACCAGGTGCCGCCCGTGCGCGGTTTCTGGTCGGTCACAGCCTACACGAAGGACGGCGCACTCGGCGACAGCACACCGTCGCGCGCTTCAGTCGGCGACAGGACGGGCGTGCGCCGCAATCGCGACGGCTCGATCGATGTGACCATATCGTCGGCCAAGCCGCGCAAGGCCACCAACTGGCTGCCCGCGCCGCGCGGCGATTTCCAGTTGGTGTTGCGTCTCTACGCGCCGAAGCCCGAAGCCAGCGACGGCACCTGGCAGCCGCCTGCCGTCGTGCAGCAGTAACGCGCTATCGAATGCAAAGATGTGTCCACCGCGTGACGGACGTTCACATCTTTGCAACTGAAATGGCGCTGCTTACACTTTCTCACCTTTATTTGTCAGCAAACGGTCGTCATTCGCATGACATTTGATGGTTTGCCCGAAGTACACGACATATACTTCGGGCAAGCTGGATCTTCGTCACAGCGGCGAGCTCTGCGCCGCCGCCCAACCCGCGACCGAGCATGGCAAGCCCGACCAAAGCATCACTCGCTTCCTCCTTCCAGACCGTCCGCGAAGTCGCGCAAGGACGGCGCGCAAGACGCATCGTTCTCATCCTCGTCATCGTGCTGGCCGTGTTCGGCCTGCTCGGCTTCTTTGCCGCGCCGCCGCTGATCCGCCATTTCGCCGAACAGCAGTTGAGTCAGCAACTGGATCGGCCCGCGAGCATCGGCCGTATCAGCCTCAATCCGTACACGCTCAATTTCGAGGCCGACCGCGTGCATATCGGCGAGCGCGGCGGCAAGGGCGATTTTGTCGATATCGAACGGCTGATCGTGCGCACGTCGTGGAGTTCGATCTTCCGGCTGGCGCCGATCGTCGACGAAGTGCATCTGGATTCGCCGCGCTTCACCATCGTCCGGTACGACGCGCAGCGCTTCAATTTCAGCGATCTGATCGACAAGTTCGCGAAGCAGCCCTCGAAGCCCGACAGCAAGCCGGCGCAGTTTTCGGTATCGAATATCCGCATCGAGAACGGCAAGATCCCGTTCGACGACCGCCTGCTCGGCGTCACGCATATCGTCGATCAATGGCGGCTCGGCATTCCGTTCATCGCCACCTTGCCGTCCAAGACGGATATCTTCGTCGAGCCGCTGCTGCGCGCGCGCATCGACGGCAGTCCGCTTGCCATCGATGGCCGCACCAAGCCGTTTGCGGCGTCGCGCGAATCGGAAGTGTCGCTGCGCTTCGACGGTCTCGATGTGCCCAAGCTGCTGTCGTACTCGCCGACCAAACTGCCCGTCACCGTGCAGGCAGGCAAGCTGTCGAGCGATCTGAAAGTCAGCTTCGTGGTGACGAACGACGCGCCGACACTGCGCATCACGGGCACGACGGATCTCGCCGATATCGACGTGCTGGATCAAAACAAGGCGCCGTTCTTTGCTGCGCGCTCGCTGCATGTGGCGGCGCAGACGCTGGAGCCGCTCAAGAGCATTTACCACTTCGACGACATCCGTCTCGACGCGCCAACCGTGCATCTCGCACGCGAAAAGAACGGCGTGCTCAGCGTGCAGCGTACGTTCGCACCGGCGCCTGCAACGGCGGCCAGCGCGCCCGCTGCGGCGTCAGGCGCGAGCGGCGCGGCGGCGGACACGGCCAAAGCGGAAGCGGACAAGGCTGCGCCGCCGCTCGATCTGCAGATCAAACAGTTCGAACTCGCCAACGGCACGGTGGAAGTGCAGGACGAAGCGGCGTCGCGGCCTGTGTCGATGGCGTTGACGGATCTCGCTGTCGGTCTCGCGGATTTTTCGACACTCGGCAAGATACCCGCGCGCTTCACGCTCAAGACCAACGTGCGCAATCAGCCGGAAACCGCGCTTGGCGTGACAGGCAGCGTGTCGCTGGCGGCAAAGGCGGCCGACGCGAAGAGCGACCTGAAATCCGCGCAACTGCCCGTGATGCAGCCGTATCTCGACACGCTGACAGCGGCGAAAGTGCTCGACGGCAAGTTGAGCGTGCAATCGAGTGTGACGGCGAACTGGTCGAAAGAACCCATCGATCTGCAGGTCGGCGAAAGCCAGATCGATCTGCAATCGCTGAAGCTCGCGGCGGCGGGCGCGAAGCAGCCCGCGGTGGCGATTGCGGACGGCAAGGTGGCGATCAAACATGTCGATTTGTCCGCGCGCAAGGCGGAGCTCGCTTCGGTCGATGTGACGGGCCTGTCTGTCGATGCGCAGCGCCTGAAAGACGGCTCGATCGATCTGCTGGCGCTCGCCGGGCCACCGCATGAGGCAGTGCACGAGCGCACCGTGATCAAGGCCGCGAAGAAAGCGAACGAGGAAGGGCCGGCGTGGCATTACAACATCGGCGCGTTGAATCTGAAGGACGGCGCCGCCACCTTCACCGACAACACCACCGCGCATCCCGTGAAGCTGGCCGTGAAGCCGCTGCAGCTGAGCGTGCAGAACATTAGCGACGACATGAGCCGCGCATTGCCCGTCGATCTGCGTGCGACCGTCAACGGCAAGGGCACGCTCGGCGTAAAGGGCGATGTGACGGCGACGCCGCTCAAGCTCGCGATGAAAATCGACGCGAACCGGCTGGACGCCGCGGCGTTCGAGCCTTACTTCGGCAGCAAGCTGAATGCGACGATTGCGAGCGCGTTGCTGAACGCGAACGGCGACGTGACGCTTGTACAGGGCGACAAAGCGAAGGGCATGCGCGCGACCTATCGCGGCGACGCGGCGGTCGTCGATGTGAGGATGATCGACAAGGCGACTTCGGACCCGTTCGCCGGCTGGCGCTCGCTGGCGTTGACGGGCATCAAGGCGAATTACGACGAGCGCGGCACGGACGTCGACGCCGCCAAGGTCACGTTCTCGAACTTCTATGGCCGCGTGCTGCTCGACGCGCAAGGCAAGCTGAACCTGAAAGACGTGGTCGCGCATGAAACGGGCGCGCCGCAATCGCTGACGCGTGACCAGAGCGGCAAGGGCAGAGAGCCGATTCCGCTCGGCACGCCCGCTGCGTCTGAGGCGCAAGCAGCCGCACCCGCTCCCGCCGCATCGGGCGCGAATGCGACGGTGACGGCCGCGACGCCGCCGCAGAGCCCGGTACGTCTGCATTTCGGTCAGCTTGTGCTGCAGAACGGCCGCGTGACTTACACCGACAACTTCATCAAGCCGAACTACACCGCCAATCTCGTCTCGATCCAGGGGACGATCGGCGCGTTCGGCACGGAATCGAAGCAGTCGGCGCCCGTCGATGTCTCGGCGAAGCTCGCGGCCAATGGCCCGATCACGATACGCGGCTCGGTCAATCCGCTGATCGCCAAACCGGCGCTCGATCTCACGGCGACGGCGCATGGCATCGAGTTGACCAATCTGACGCCTTACTCGGCCAAATACGCGGGCTATCCGATCACGAAGGGCAAGCTGAACGTCGATCTGCACTACCAGCTCGCGAACGATCAGCTGAGCGCCAACAACCATATCTTCATCGATCAGCTCACGTTCGGCGATCACGTCGATAACGACACGGCGACGAAGCTGCCCGTGAAGCTCGCCATTTCGTTGCTGAAGAACTCGCGTGGCGAAATCGACGTGGACATTCCCGTGTCGGGTTCGCTGTCGAATCCGGAGTTCAGCATTGGCGGGCTGATCTGGCACGCGGTGCTGAATCTGTTGCAAAAGGCAGTGACGGCGCCGTTCTCGCTGATCGCGCATGCGTTCGGCGGTAATGGCGAGGAACTCGGCTATGTCGAGTTCGATCCGGGTTCGTATGCACTGACCGACGCGTCGCAGAAGAAGCTCGACACCATCGTCAAGGTACTCAACGATAAAACGTCGATCCGTCTCGACATCATTGGCCGCGTCGATCCTGCTGTGGATCAGCCTGCGCTGCGCACGGCCTGGGTCGATCTCCAGGTCCGCAAGCAGAAGCTCAAGGACGTGGTGGGCAATGGCGAGAGCGTCGATCCGATGACGGTCAAGGTCGACGACAAGGACTACGACAAGTATCTGACCAAGGTCTACAAGGACTCGGACTTCAAGAAGCCGCGCAATATCGTCGGCCTGACCAAGACCTTACCCGACGACGACATGAAGGCCGCACTCGCCGAGCACGCGCCCATTACGGACGCGAGCCTGCGCGATCTGGCGCAGCAGCGCGCGCAGGCGGTGCAGCAGTATCTCGAAGGCAAGGTCGACAGCAGCCGCGTGTTCATCGTGGCGCCCAAGCTCGATGCTTCGGGTATCAGCGACAAGGGCGCGACTACGCGGGTCGATTTCGGACTGAAGTAACGGGCTGACGTTTCTTCAAATCTTTGCTGCTTTTGTGGGCGCCGGCGTTAACAATCGTCAAGGATCACTGATCGATTGCACGCCGGGTCAACGCATCGCGATGAAGACCGTTTAGGATGCCAACTCTCGCGCAGGTGGGCTGCAATATGCAGCGCCCTGTGCGTCCGATGTCATCCTTTCGTTCGTATCCCGATGAATATCCTGAATCCCTATGGCCGGCTCGCGCCACGGCTGTTGATCGCGTGCGCCGTGCTGACGTTCGCCGGTTGCGCAAGTGCGCCGTGGGACGGCCTGTTTTCCGATGCGCAGCCATCACGCGCGCCCGTGCTGCTCGCGCCGGCGCCTGTGTCGGCGGGCTACTACAGAGTGAATCCCGGCGATACGCTGGCGAGCGTCGCCGCATCGTTCGGACGGGAGCTTGCGCAGATCGCCAGATGGAATGGCGTTTCCACGGATTATGCGGTTAGCGTCGGTCAGGTGCTGCGCGTTGCGCCTCTCGGTGCTGAACAGGCTGCGCTGCCGCCCGCTCCTGCGCAGTCGGGCGTGCCACTGCCGAATGCCGTGGCTGCGTCTGCCACGCCACCCGTCCCTGCACCACAAACGGCCCGCTTCGTCTGGCCCGCTTCGGGGCCTGTAACGCTGAACTTCGACGAAGGCCAGTCGCGGGCCATTCATATCGGCGGTTCGGCGGGCGAGACGATCAAGGCCGCGAGCGCGGGCCGCGTCATCTACGCGGGATCGCAGATCAAGGCGTACGGTCTGCTCGTCATCGTCAAGCACGACAAGCGCTTCGTGAGCGCCTACGGCAACAACGCCAGGGTGCTCGTCAAGGAAGGCGACGCCGTCAAGCAGGGGCAGCCAATCGCAGAAATGGGCGCTGCCGACGATCCGCATCCCTATCTGATCTTCGAACTTCGCGACAGCGCCAAAGCAGTCGATCCGCAAAGCTATCTGCCAAAGCGTGCCAGCTAGTCACGCTACCCGGCGCCATCCTGAAGACGGTTATCGTTTGAAGAAACACTCTCTGCTGCGGCGCCTCGGCGCTTCTGTTTCGCTCTTTCTGCTTGCGAGTGCGCTGCCTGCATCGGCATCGGCTGCCGCTAAGCAAAAGCCACTTGACCCGAAGCCGCGTCCGAAGGCGAAAAGCCCGCATGGCATGCGCACGGATGCATCCGGCGATGCGAAGCACGGCGCTTCTGCGCCCACCGATCCGCGTGGCCGTATCAGCCGCGCTGCGCATCTCACTCATCTGACGTACGCGGCGGGCGTGAAGGGCCACGCGTCACGCTTCCGGCAACTCGGCCTGGCATCGTGGTACGGGCGCGGCTTTCATGGCCGCCGCACCGCGAACGGCGAGCGCTTCGACATGTACGCGATGACGGCCGCACACCGGACCTTGCCGCTCGGGTCCTACGTGCGTGTGACGTCGCTGACGAATTCGAAATCGGTTGTGGTGCGCATCAACGATCGTGGGCCGTACATGCGCGGACGCGTGATCGATCTGTCGTATGTCGCGGCGACGGCGCTCGGCATGCACCGGGCAGGCGTGACAAAGGTCGCTATCGAGCGGGTCGAGAAGCCCGAGGCCGAGCGCATCGCGCATCGTCCGATGCATCTGACCACCGCCGGCTAGCCGCGCGTCAGGCGGCGCGCGTAGGCGCGGGCCTGACGTTCAGCGCCGTTCGCTCGATGACGTCCGCGAGGGTGTCGAAGGCCGGGCCGATGCGCTCGTTCGGCACGCATGCATAGCCGAGCAGCAGGCCGCGCCGCGCGGGTGTCTCGCTGTTGTAGTAGGCGGCAAGCGGCCGCACGATCACGCCGGCTTCATACGATGCCGCTGTCACTTCGCGATCGTTTGCATCGTCGGGCAGACCGAGCACCAGATGCAGGCCCGCTTCATCGCCCATCACGGGCAGCGTGTCGCCGAACCGCGAGGTGATCGCGTCGATCAGGATCTGGCGGCGCTCGCCGTATAGCGCCCGCATGCGCCGCACGTGCGACGTCAGATAGCCGTCCATGATGAATTCGGTCAGCACGGCTTGCTGCATCAGTTGCCCTTCGCGATACAGCTCGGCCACGCCCGTGCGAAACGTATCGACGAGATGTTCGGGCGCGATCATGTAGCCGATCCGCAAGCCCGGAAACAGCATCTTCCCCAGACTGCCGACATAGATCACCTGACCCGCGTCATCGAGTCCTTGCAGCGACGCGAGCGGCCGGCTGCCATAACGGAATTCGCTGTCGTAGTCGTCCTCGATGATCCACACGCCATGCTGGCGCGCATATTCGAGCAGCGTACGGCGGCGCGCGAGGCTCATCACCATGCCAAGCGGATACTGATGCGACGGCGTGACCAGAGCGATGCGCGGCGGCGACTGCAGATCGGATTCCTGAGGGTTCAGGCCTTCGTCGTCGACGGGCACGGGCGCGAGCGTCAATCCCGACGATTGCAGCACGCTGCGCGCGCCCCAATAGCAGGGTTCCTCGACCCATGCACGATCGCCGACATCGGTGAGCAGCCGCACGGCGAGATCGATCGATTGATGAATGCCTGTGGTGATGATGATCTGGTCCGGCGTGCACTTCACCGAGCGCGCGACGCGCAGATAGTCCGACAGCGCGCGCCGTAGCGGACGATAACCGCCGCCCGGCGCGTAGGTCAGCAGATCGGGATTGGCTTCCTTCCACAGCTTCGCCTGCAGGCGGCTCCAGGTGCGGGCCGGAAACTCGGCGACGTCCGGCACGCCGGGCATGAACGCGCCCCACTGTCTCGCCGACACGCCCGCCTGCCGGATCAACCGCGCGCCGCGCGACGACAGGCCGCCGCGCGAGGGCACAGCGGGTTGCGCGGCGCTCGCCACTGGCACCACACCGCTGACTGCACCGATAGAGCCACTCGCCGACGATGGCGACTTGCGCGCGTTCACGGCGGCCGTGTCGGGACGTGTATCGGCGACATAGGTGCCGCTGCCCGTCGTCGAGATCACATAGCCTTCGGCCGTGAGCTGGTCGTACACGTGCAGCACCGTGTTGCGGGCGATGCCGAGATCGGTGGCGAGCGTGCGTGAACTGGGCAGCTTGGCGCCAGGCAGCAACTGGCCCGTAAGAATGGCCTGCTGCATCAGCCCGAGCACTTGCCGGTAGACGGGTTCGACTGCTGTCCGGTCGAGTCGCGCGGCGAGCCAGTCCGACAGGATGACGGTGTCCAAGTGGTTCTATCCGGAATTATGAAATGGTTCCCTATTGTAGAACCGTAAGCAGCTATAGTGGATCACGCAATCGATGCAAATCGTTAAAACGGGTGGAGCCAAATGTGCGTAGAAACCCGTAGAAGCGTGAGCACGGAATCTTCTGGCATGGGGAGACTGGCCCAATGAAATCCGAAGACGTAATCGTCAGCTTTCGGGGTGTGCGCAAGACCTATGACGGCGAAACGCTCGTCGTCAAGCAACTCGATCTGGACATCTATCAAGGCGAATTCCTGACGCTGCTCGGACCGTCCGGCTCCGGCAAGACGACCTGCCTGATGATGCTCGCGGGCTTCGAATTTCCGACGGGCGGTGAGATCTGGCTCGACGGGCAATTGCTCAACAACGTGCCGCCGCACAAGCGCAACATCGGCATGGTGTTTCAGAACTACGCGCTGTTTCCGCATCTGACGGTCGAGCAGAACGTCGCGTATCCGTTGACGGTGCGCAAGCTGCCCGCCGACGAACGCGCGCACAAGGTCAACAACGCACTGAAAATGGTGCGCATGGAAGGCTTCGCGAAGCGTTATCCGGCGCAACTGTCGGGCGGTCAGCAGCAGCGGATTGCGCTGGCACGCGCGCTCGTATTCGAACCCAAGCTCGTGCTGATGGACGAGCCGCTCGGCGCACTGGATAAACAACTGCGCGAGCACATGCAGTACGAACTCAAATCGCTGCATGAAAAGCTCGGTGTGACCTTCGTCTACGTGACGCACGATCAGGGCGAAGCACTCACGATGTCCGACCGCGTCGCCGTGTTCGACAAAGGCATCGTGCAGCAGCTCGATACCGTGGACCGTCTCTATGAGTCGCCGTGCAACGAATTCGTCGCGAACTTCATCGGCGATAGCAACCGGCTGCGCGGCACCATCGCGAATGTCGATGGCGACTACTGCGAGTTTCACCTGATCGACGGCACGCGTCTGGTCGGGCGCAATATCGGTGGCGCACAGGCGGGCGCGCAAGGCGTCGCATGTATCCGGCCGGAGCGCATGAAGCTCGCGGCGGGCGCATCGAAGCCGGGCGCGAATGCAGTGGCAGGCGAAGCACGCGGTCTGATCTATTTCGGCGATCACGTGCGCATGCGCTGTGGTCTGCCGCAGCAGGACGAGTGCTTCGTCAAAGTGCCGCTCGGCACGGAAGCGCTCGAAGGCTTTGCGCCGGGTGCGCCCGTCGCGCTCGAATTCGCGCCCGAGCATTTGCGCGTGTTTGCGTGAGCAGATACACAACAACGTCAACGTCTCAAGCAGTCCATCACACCCAAGAGGAACCATCATGAAGAAGATCGTGCAATCGCGCTGTGCCGTGGCTGTCGGCGCTTTCGTCCTCGCGCTCGGCGCCGTTGCCCACGCGAACGCGGCGGAACTGACGGTCGTGAACTTTGGCGGCGCGAATGGCGACGCGCAGAAGGCCGCCTTCAACCAGCCGTTCGAGGCGGAAAGCGGCTCGAAGGTGACGGCTGTCGAATACAACGGCGAGCAGGCCAAAGTGAAGGCGATGGTCGAAGCCAAGCACGTGAACTGGGACGTCGTCGAAGTCGAATCGGGCGATCTCGGCCGTGGCTGCGATGAAGGCCTGTACGAAAAGCTCGACTGGTCGAAGCTCGGCAAGAAGTCGGATCTGATTCCGGAAGCACCGCAAACATGCGGCGTCGGCATTTTCGTGTGGTCGACGGCGATGGCGTACAACGCCGACAAGCTGAAGTCGGCGCCCGCCAGCTGGGCAGACTTCTGGGACACGAAGAAATTCCCGGGCAAGCGCGGCATGCGCAAGGGCGCGCGCTATAACCTGGAGTTCGCGCTGATGGCCGACGGCGTCGCGCCGAAGGATGTCTACAAGGTGCTCGCCACCAAGGAAGGCCAGGATCGCGCGTTCAAGAAGCTCGACGAACTGAAGCCGAATATCCAGTGGTGGGAAGCGGGCGCGCAGCCGCCGCAATTCCTCGTTGCGGGCGACGTGGTGATGTCGACGGCGTATAACGGCCGTATCGACGCCGCGCAGAAGGAAGGCAAGAACCTGAAGGTGGTGTGGAACGGCAGCATCTACGACCTCGACTACTGGGCCATGCCGAAGGGCACGCCGAACAAGGCGCTGGCCGAGAAGTACATTGCCTACTCGATCTCGTCGAAGCCGCAGCAGGAGTACGCGAAGCACATCGCGTACGGCCCGGTGAACGAACAGGCGATCAAGTCGCTGGATGCGAAGACGCTGGCCAATCTGCCGAATTCGCCTGCCAACGGCAAGAACGCCGTGCTGCAAAACCTGACGTTCTGGACCGATCACGGCGACGAACTGGAGCAGCGCTTCGCGTCGTGGGCGTCGAAGTAAGCATGCAGTGAGGACGCGGCGCGGCTCCGCTTCGTGCGAGCCGCGCCGCAGCAGCACCGACGTGACTGGAGAAACGTGTGACGACGATCACGATCGCCGCCGACTCGACCCCTGAGTCGACAGGCAAACTCAAGCGCGAGCTGAAAGCCGCCGAAGCGAAAAAGCGCGCGATGGCGCTGCTGCTGATCGCGCCGCTCGCGATTTTCCTGCTGATGATTTTCGTCGTGCCGATTGGTGCGCTGCTGACGCGCGCGGTGCAGAATCCGGAGATCGCGACGGCGCTGCCGCATACCGTCGCCGCGTTGCACGACTGGGATCGCAAGTCGCCGCCAACCGACGCGGACTACGCCGCACTCGCCACCGATCTCACCGCAGTCGCCGACGGCGAAGCAATGGGTGCACTCGCACGCCGTCTGAACACAGAAATTCCTGGCTATCGTTCGCTGGTCGCGAAGACGGCGCGCGCGATGCCACTCAACGATGACGCGGGCCACGCGCTGCCGCCCGCTCAAATCAAGTCAAAGATTCTCGAACTCGACGATCGCTGGGGCGACGTCAAGTACTGGCAGGCAATCGCGAAGAACAGCAGCACGGTGTCACCGTTCTATCTGCTTGCCTCGCTCGATCACAAGCAGGACGCATTCGGCCAGATCATTCCGACCGATCCCGAGCAACAGATCTATCTCGCCGTGTTCAGCCGCACTTTCGTGATCGGGTTCGCGGTGACGGTGTTCGCGCTGCTGCTCGGTTATCCGCTCGCGTACTGGATTTCGACGCTCAACGAACGACGCGCGAATCTGGTGATGATCCTCGTGCTGATTCCGTTCTGGACGTCGATTCTCGTGCGCGTCGCCGCGTGGATCGTGATTCTGCAAAGCGAAGGGCTGGTCAACAAGGCGCTGCTCGGCATGGGCGTGATACACGATCCGCTGGCGCTGCTGTTCAATCGCGTCGGCGTGTACATCTCGATGACGCACATTCTTTTGCCGTTCATGATCCTGCCGCTGTATAGCGTGATGAAGTCGATTCCGCCCAGCTATCAGTGCGCAGCGATTTCGCTCGGCTCGCATCCGTTCGCGGCTTTCTGGCGCGTGTATGTGCCGCAGACCTATCCGGGTATCGGCGCGGGTGCGCTGCTGGTGTTCATTCTCGCGATTGGCTACTACATCACGCCGGCGCTGCTCGGTGGACCGAACGATCAGATGGTCAGCTACTACGTCGCGTACTTCACCAACGTGACGATCAACTGGGGCATGGCGTGTGCGCTCGGCGGCCTGCTGCTCGCCGCGACGCTCGTGCTGTATGTGATCTACGGACGCTTCACGCGTTCGAACGTAAGCCTGGGTTGAGGAGCGCGCGATGAAATTTGCCAAACCGATGTTCGCGCCGCATACGTCGATGGTGGAGCGCGTGTGGTACTTCACCTTGCGCGGGCTTGCCGTCCTGACGCTGCTGTATCTGATCCTGCCTGTGCTCGCGATCGTGCCGCTGTCGTTCTCGTCGAGCACCTTCCTGGTGTATCCGATTCCGGGCTGGTCGCTGCGCTGGTATCAGAACCTGATCGCCTCCGACGAATGGCGCATGGCGGCGAAGAACAGCTTTATCGTTGCGCCTTCCGCAACCGTGCTGGCGACGGTGCTCGGCACGCTCGCAGCCATCGGACTGACCAAGGCGAACTTCAAGGGCAAGGCGCTGCTGATGGCGATCCTGATTTCGCCGATGATCGTGCCTGTGGTGGTGGTTGGCGTCGGCATGTATCTGTTCTTCGCGCCGCTCGGGCTGGCGAACACGTATATCGGCCTGATCATGGCGCATGCGTCGCTGGGCGTGCCGTTCGTCGTGACGACAGTGGCGGCCACCCTGCAGGGCTTCAACTACAACCTCGTACGTGCGAGCCTCTCGCTCGGCGCGAACCCGGTGAAGACCTTTTTCAACATCACGTTGCCGGTCATTGCGCCGGGCGTGATCTCGGGCGCACTGTTCGCATTCGCGACGTCGTTCGATGAAGTGGTCGTGACGCTGTTCCTCGCAGGCGCCGATCAGACCACGCTGCCGCGTCAGATGTTCACCGGCATCCGTGAGAACATCAGCCCGACCATCGCCGCGCTCGCGACGATTCTGATTGTCTTCTCAACCTGCCTGCTGCTCGCGCTGGAATGGCTGCGCGGACGGAACGCGGCGCGCGCAGTAGCGGCGTGACCAATTCGTCTTGCGTGCATTCCGCACGATGATCCGCGTGTCGGGGTGATGACCGCTCGTTAGCGGTCATTTCACGTGGTTTTGTCATAAATTGTCAGAGCTTCGATAGTTGACCTGAAAGTTCCTGTATAGCTCTCGCTATTGGAAATTTCTGGAACATCTAGCCATGCTTTGCGAGGCACTGACCCTCCGCCCGTTGAACGAAACCGATGCCGTGGCCTTCAAGCGGCTGCGGCTCATCGCCATCGACGATTCCCCATCGGCCATCTGGCCGACTCTCAACGAAGAGCGCATGCGGACGCTCGACGCGATTGCCGCTCAGATCCGCCAAACGCCTGAGCAGATCGTGTTCGGCGTATTCGATCTGCACATGCTGATCGGCATTACCGGTCTCCGGCGAGAACCGCACGCGCAACTGCGCCATAGAGGCACGCTGTGGGGCGTGTTTGTTCATCCACAGTATCGGAACGTAGGCGTTGCACGTGCGCTGCTCGACGCGGCACTGGCGTATGCGCCGGGCATGCATTTGCGTCAGGTGCATCTGCGCGTCAACACCGAGAACCCGCGCGCGCGGCGCCTGTATGCGACCAGCGGCTTTACCAGCTGCGGCGTCGAGCCACGATCGATGTGCGTGAATGGGCGCTACTTCGACGAAGAAAGCATGGTGCGCTGCCTGGATCGGGAGCAGGCCGCCGCCTGACTTCTGAGCCCGCGCGCGCGTTTGACAAACGTTGACAGTCTTTTCCGGTCAATGCGTTAAAAATGCGGTTCTTATCAATCACAGTGGGAATCTAAGAACACTATGGAACACGGATTTATTGCATGGCTGATCATTGGCTGCATCGCGGGCTGGCTGGCAAGCGTCGTGGTGTCGGGCAGCGGCTTTGGTGTCATCCTCGATATCGTGGTCGGCGGTGTGGGCGCGTTTATCGGCGGCTGGCTGTCGGGGGTGCTGCATATCTCGTTCGGTAACGGCTGGATCGGCTCGACCATCACCGCATTTATCGGTGCCGTTATTCTGCTGTTCGTCATCCGGTTGTTCCGACGCAGGTAACACCAGCGCCGACGCGCTTGCGTGACGAACAAAAACAGACCCGGCTCCGGCCGGGTTTGTCGTTTTTGCACAGGGCGTCGCGGTCTGAACGGCAGATACGTCGGGCGCCAGATATTGCCGGGCATAGGCAAGTTCTCGCCCGATGGTGGCGATTTTATGTCGTGATTTTTCACGGATGTGCAATGGAGAATTCCGGAGATAACAGCGCCTGAAAAAATATCGGAATGCAGAATATTCCGCATAATTAAAGTGCCGATGATGAACTAGAATAATCATCGTAAAAAGGCGTGTGGTCGATAAATACGCTGAATACACAGGGGCGGAATCTCGCAAGTAAAAAATAAAATGTGGAGAATGGCAGTTGGCTTCAATACTTATCGTGGACGATCACCCGGCATTTCGTCTCGTCATCAAGACTCATCTATTGCAATTGCTCGGTACTCAGGATGTATTTGAAGCCGACAATGGGCAGTCGGCAATGGAAGTGGCGCGCCAATTCAATCCGGACCTGACCATTCTCGATCTGGATATTCCGCGCATAAATGGCCTCGATGTACTCGCACGCCTGAAAACCGCGCATCCCGGCATGCGCGTGTTAATCCTGTCGAGTCATGATGCGTCCACCTTTGTCTGGCGCACCATGCGCGCGGGCGCGCAAGGCTTTGTCAGTAAATCGCAGGACGTAAAGGAAATCATGCGCAGCGTGGAAGCCGTGATGTCGGGTTATAGCGTTTTTCCGATTGCAATGAAGTTCATGCAGGAGGGTTTGCTGTGAAGCACGTGCGACTGATTGTTCGAGGCGTGCCTTCCCGGGTCGCGCTCGAAGTCACCGACAGACGGCACGAGAGGATGCGCGGCCTGCTAGGACGCGATGCTCTCGATGCCGATAGCGCATTGTGGCTCGAACCATGCAACGCGGTGCATACCTTCGGCATGCGCTTTCCGATCGATGTGATCTTTATCGACAGGCACGGCTGTGTGCTGTCGATACATCGCAACGTCGGACGTGCGCGCATGCGCGTCAACTGGCGTGCGCGGGTCGCGCTGGAAATGTGCGCGCATGCCGCGCAGACGTTGCACATCGAGCGAGGCGACAGACTCGAATGGAGGACGCCGGCGTGAAGCGCGCACACTCAGGCAAACGCGGGATGCTAGGGCAGGGCATGACGGAGTTTCTTGTCGTCGCGCCGTTGTTGTTGTTCTTCGGCTTCGTCACGGTGCAGATGGTGCTGCTGTATCAGGCGAAATCGACGCTCGATGTCGCCGTGCTGGAGGCCGCACGCGAAGGGGCCGTCAATCACGGTTCGATGAACGCGATGCAGGCCGGGCTGGCGCGTGGACTCGCGCCACTCTATGCGCGAAGTGCCGATGCAACGGGCGCGCAGGCGGCGCTGCTTGCCGCGCAACGTGCGACGGCGGATGGCGCGTCGATCGACATTCTCAGCCCGACGGCGGCGATGATGCGCGACTTCGCGCGGCCGCATTTGTACGCAGCCGAAGGCACGACGCACGATGAGATTCCTAACGACACGTTGATGTATCGCGACACGACGCATGGCGCAGAATCGGGCGTGAACGTGCAGGACGCGAATCTGCTGAAGCTGCGCGTGCGCTATTGCTTTGATCTGGTCGTGCCTGTCGCGAACAAGGTGTTGTACTACGCGACGAACGTGATCGGCGATATTGCGGCGGACGGCGTGTTTTCGCGCGAGCCCGCAGATGCGGACGTCGATGCGTATGGCTCGCCGCGGCAGCCGGACACGTTGTGCAAGACCACGCTTGCAGATGGATGGCGAAGCGGGCATTGGCCGGTCGCGCTGGAATCGGAGGTTGTCGTACGGATGCAGTCCGCTTTCCGTCTGGATCCTGATGGTAATCCTGATCTGGAGACGCGGCGTTGATGCGTTGTGTGGCGTGGTTTGTCGTGGGCTTCAGCGCTTGCGTGCTGGGCTGCGTCAGTGGCACGACAAACGCAGCAGGACGGGTCGAGATGCTGGTGGGCGGACTGAAATCCGTGAATGTCGATGCGGACGCGGATCAGCCTCTGATCATCGAGCTGGGTGCGGGTCTGGCCGCACGCGGCACGCAGGCCAAAGTGCTTGCGTGGGCACCCGTTGTCGATGACATCGCGACGCGTGTAGGTGTCGATCGCGCGCTGCTGATGGCTGTTATCGACGTCGAGTCGCGTGGCAATCCGTTAGCGGTATCGCCCAAAGGCGCGAAAGGTTTGATGCAGCTGATGCCGGAGACGGGGCGCGCGCAAGGCGCGGATGATCTGTTTGATCCTTACCAGAACATTGTCGCGGGCACGAAACTGCTGGATACCTTGCTGTCCATGTTCGGCGATGTATCGATCGCACTGGCGGCTTATAACGCCGGTGAAGCGGCTGTGAGGAAGTATGGTGGCGCTGTGCCGCCGTATGCCGAGACGCAGCAATACGTAAAGCGTGTGCTGGAGCGCGTGTCGGCTTACACGCGGTAGGGACCAAAAAAAAGCCCGGCATGAACCGGGCCTCTAAAAGTCACTGCGTCCTCAAAGAGAACGCAGCACCTGCAAAAACAGCCTTTACGCTGCGAGCAGCGAACGCAGCACGAACGGCAAGATACCGCCGTGCTTGTAGTAATCGACTTCGATCGGCGTATCGATGCGCAACAGCACCTGAACGCGCTGCTCGGAACCATCCTTGCGATGGATCACCAGCGTGACTTCCTGTTGCGGCTTGAAATCGTCGCCGAGACCTTCGATGTCGTACGTCTCTTCGCCCGTGATATTCAGCGACTGCACGCTATCTGAACCCTTGAACTGCAGCGGCAGCACACCCATGCCCACCAGGTTCGAACGGTGAATCCGCTCGAAGCTGCGTGCCACCACGGCCTTCACGCCGAGCAATTGCGTACCCTTCGCAGCCCAGTCACGCGACGAACCCGTGCCGTACTCCTCGCCAGCGAAGATCACCGTCTGCGTGTCCGCGCCGATGTACTTCATCGCGGCGTCGTAGATCGGCATCTGTTCGCCGCTCGGCTGGTGAATCGTCAGGCCGCCTTCCACACGCGTGCCGTCTGCCTTCGCCGGGATCATCAGGTTCTTGATGCGGACGTTGGCGAACGTGCCGCGCATCATCACGTCGTGGTTGCCGCGGCGCGAGCCGTAGCTGTTGAAGTCGGCCTTCTGCACGCCGTTTTCCTTCAGCCACTTGCCTGCGGGCGAGTCTTCCTTGATCGAGCCAGCCGGCGAGATGTGGTCGGTCGTCACCGAATCACCGAAGATGCCCAGTGCGCGCGCGCCCTTCACAGCAGCGATGCTCGCAGCCGGTTCCATCGAGAAGTCGCTGCCGAAGAACGGCGGCTCGGCGATGTACGTCGACTTCGGCCAGTCGTAGACCTGACCTTCTTCGCCTTCGATCTTGCTCCACAGATCGCCCTTCTTGGTGAGCTGCGCGTAGTTCGTGCGGAAAGCGTCTGCGTCCAGCGCGAACTTGAGCAGCGCGTTGACTTCTTCGCTCGTTGGCCAGATGTCGCCGAGGTAGATGTCGCGGCCTCCCTTGCCCTTGCCGACGGGTTCCGTCATCAGGTCGCGCGTGATGTTGCCCGCAATCGCGTAAGCGACCACCAGCGGCGGCGAGGCCAGGAAGTTCGCGCGAATGTTCGGGTGAATGCGCGCTTCGAAGTTACGGTTGCCCGACAGCACAGCTGCCGCGACGATGTCGTTCTTCGTGATCGCTTCGTTCAGTTCCGGCGTCAGGTCGCCCGCATTGCCGATACAGGTCGTGCAGCCGTACGCAGCCAGCGCGAAGCCGAGTTTGTCGAGATAGGGCAGCAGGCCCGTCTTCGTCAGGTACTCGGTGACGATGCGCGATCCCGGTGCCAGCGACGTCTTGATGTGCGGCGCGACTTCCAGACCCGCTTCGACCGCCTTCTTCGCCAGCAGACCAGCCGCCAGCAGCACGCTCGGGTTCGACGTGTTCGTGCACGACGTGATGGCGGCGATCAGGATGTCGCCGTTCTTCACGTCGACGCCGTTGCTCGTCGTGTATTGCGTGTCGAGATCGACGGCCTTCTTCGCGAAGCCGTTTTCGTTGACGGGCTTCGAGAACAGATCCGTGAAGGTCGACTTGACGTGCGTGATCTCGATGCGGTCTTGCGGACGCTTCGGGCCTGCCAGCGACGGTGCCACCGTGCTCAGATCGAGCGTGACGACCTTGGTGTAGTCGATTGCGCCTGCATCGGGAATGCCGAACAGATCCTGCGCCTTGAAGTAGTTCTCGAAGGCGGAGATTTCGGCGTCCGTGCGGCCCGTGCCCTTGAAGTAGTCGATGGTCTTTTCGTCGACCGGGAAGAAGCCCATGGTCGCGCCGTATTCCGGCGCCATGTTGCCGATCGTCGCGCGGTCCGGCAGCGACAGCGAGCGCGTGCCTTCGCCGAAGAACTCGACGAACTTGCCGACCACTTTCTCTTTACGCAGCAGTTCGGTGATGGTCAGCACCAGGTCGGTCGCCGTCACGCCTTCGCGCAGCTTGCCCTTCAGGTGCACGCCGACCACGTCCGGCGTCAGGAAGTACACCGGCTGGCCGAGCATGCCGGCTTCAGCTTCGATGCCGCCCACGCCCCAGCCGACCACGCCGATGCCGTTGATCATCGTCGTGTGGCTGTCCGTGCCGACCAGCGTGTCCGGGTAGTAGACGGTGTCGTCGCCTTCGGACTTCTTGTGCACGCCGCGTGCGAGGTATTCCAGGTTCACCTGGTGAACGATGCCGACGCCCGGCGGCACGACCTTGAACGTGTCGAACGCCTGCATGCCCCACTTCATGAACTGGTAGCGCTCGTTATTGCGCTTGAATTCCAGCTTCATGTTCAGGTCGAGCGCGTCCTTCTCGCGGAAGTGGGCGATCTGCACCGAGTGATCGACGACGAGATCGACGGGCACCAGCGGCTCGATCGACTTCGGGTTCTTGCCCGAGCGCTGCGCGACGCCGCGCATGGCCGCGATGTCGGCGAGCAGCGGCACGCCCGTGAAGTCCTGCAGCACGACGCGGGCAACCACGAACGGGATTTCGTCGACGCGCGAAGCCGTCGGCTTCCAGTTGGCGAGTTGCTCGATATGCTCTTCCGAAATCTTCTTGCCGTCGTAGTTACGCAGCACCGATTCCAGCACGAGGCGGATCGACACGGGCAGCCGGTCGATCTTGACGTTCAGCGCCTTACCAAGCTGCGGCAGCGAATAGAACTTGCCTTTGCCGGAACCGCTGTCGAATTCCTTGAGTGTTTTGTGGAGATTGTGGGCCATGGTAATTTTCCTGGGGTTTTCGAGGAAATGACGTTGCTACGTTTCTGAACTCACATGACGTACAGATCGACGTATTCATTGACCGGCATGGCTTCCAGCCTCGCCTGGTCCAGCGACACGTCGAGGATCGCCTGTTGCTGCTTCGCCGCAAAGCGCCGCGCGAGATTCGTCCTGAACTTCTCCACCAGCAGGGGAATGCCTTCGGCGCGGCGGCGCTTGTGACCGATCGGATAGTCGACCACCACCTCGTCGAACTTCGATCCGTCGGAGAACTCGATTGTCAGCGCATTCGCAATCGAGCGCTTGTCAGGGTCGTGATAATCCTGCGTGAATTGCGGGTCTTCGACGCACTGCATCTTTTCGCGCAGCGCGTCGATACGCGGGTCGCGCGCGATGTCGTCTTCGTAATCGGCGGCTGTCAGGCGTCCGAAAATCAGCGGCACGGCGATCATGTACTGAATGCAATGATCGCGGTCGGCCGGGTTATTCAGCGGGCCTTGCTTGTCGATGATGCGGATCGCCGCTTCGTGCGTGCGGATCGTGATCTTCGCGATGTTGTCGACGCGCCGGCCGCTCGCGCGCAGCTGTTCGTGCAGCGACATCGCCGCTTCGGCAGCCGTCTGCGCGTGGAATTCGGCAGGAAACGAAATCTTGAACAGCACGTTTTCCATCACGTACGAGCCGTACGGACGTTGAAAGCGGAACGGCTGCCCTTTGAACAGCACGTCATAGAAGCCCCAGGTTTTCGCGGTGAGCACGGACGGATAGCCCATCTCGCCCGTCTTCGCGATCAGCGCGAGGCGAACCGCGCGCGAGGTGGCGTCGCCTGCTGCCCAGGACTTGCGGGAGCCCGTGTTCGGCGCATGGCGATAGGTGCGCAGCGCCTGTCCATCGACAAGCGCCTGCGACACAGCATTGATCAGCTCATCGCGCGTCAGCCCGAGCATCTGGCCGACCACGGCCGTGGAAGCGAGCTTCACGAGCAGCACATGGTCCAGACCGACCTTGTTGAACGAGTTTTCGAGCGCGATGCAGCCTTGAATTTCGTGCGCCTTGATCATGCCGATCAAAACGTCTTTCATCGTGAGCGGCTGCTTGCCGTTCGCGATGGCGGTACGCGAGAGCCAGTCGGCTGTCGCGAGAATGCCGCCGAGGTTATCGGACGGATGGCCCCATTCGGCCGCGAGCCAGGTGTCGTTGAAGTCCAGCCAGCGGATCATTGCGCCGATATTGAACGCGGCTTGCACCGGGTCCAGCTGGAACGGCGTGCCGGGCACCTTCGCGCCGTTCGGGACAACCGTGCCAGGCACGATCGGTCCCATCAGTTTGGTGCAGGCAGGGTAGGACAGGGCCTCGAGACCGCAGCCGAGCGTGTCGATCAGGCAGTTGCGCGCCGTCTCCAGCGCGAGATCGCTCTCGAGCTTGTAATCCAGCACATAGTCGACGATATCGACCAGTACTGTGTCCGGATTGGGCCGGACGTTGGAGATCGGTGCGGACATCGAGGTTTCCCTGTCAGGCCCGTGTTACTGAGCCTTGTTGATGGCGTTCGACTGCGTCGGCGCCGGTGCGCCTTCGCCCATTGCAGCCGTCTTGCACTCGTCGGCCAGACGCGAGCTGTCCTTGTCCGAGAACAGCATGGCCTTGCTCGGGATCACGACGAGATCCATGCCGCTGGCTGCGTCGTGGAAACGGTCTGCGCCCGTCGTCGTGGCTTCACGCGGCAGGTTGTAGTTCTTGTTGCCCCAGTGAACCGTGACGATCTGGTCGCGCTTCATGTCGCCCTTCAGATCGAACGACAGACCTTCATTGCACGACCACTTTTCCGAACCTTCCGGCACCGGATCGACCTTGGCTTCCTTGGCCGGATTCGGCTTGCGCTTGATCAGGCGCTTGGGCTGCGGTGCCTTCGGCTTGGCGTGGGTCGTCGTAGTGGACGACGTTTGTGCGAACGCGCTGGGCGCCGTCACCAGCAGTGTCGAGGACAGAGCGCCAATAACGGTAGCGATCAGCAGTTTTTTCATGGATGAGAACCTTTCTATCTAATTTCAGAGTGTAAACAGTGCACGGTTACAACTTTGCAACCGACGGGGTACTGCACGCGCCCCGAGAGCGCACAGCGGACGCTATTTTCTCCTATTTAGCGCCACGAACTTCAAATTCTCCGGACCCGTGTAATTCGCGCTCGGGCGAATGATCTTGTTGTCGATGCGTTGCTCGATGATGTGTGAGGCCCAACCCGAGGTGCGCGAGATCACGAACAGCGGCGTGAACATCGCCGTCGGCACGCCCATCATGTGATACGACACGGCGCTGAACCAGTCGAGATTCGGGAACATCTTCTTCGCGTCCCACATCACGCTTTCTAGCCGCTCGGCGATGTCGAACATCTGCGTATTCGACGCTTCTTTCGACAGCTTCTTCGCGACGTCCTTGATGACCTTGTTGCGCGGATCGGAGATCGTATAGACAGGGTGGCCGAAGCCGATCACGACTTCCTTGTTTTCAACGCGGCGGCGGATATCGGCTTCTGCTTCGTCCGGCGTCTGGTAGCGCGACTGGATCTCGAAGGCGACTTCGTTGGC
>NZ_QBUY01000115.1 GCF_003121405.1 Paraburkholderia sp. C35
CGGCAAAGAAAAGTAGGTGCCGCCCCGCACAGGGGCAACCCAGGCAGCCCACTAACAAAAAGCGGATGCCAGCAAAAGCAAAACCAAAAGCAACAGCAAAACCTCCCTCAAAAAACCTAAAACTCCACATCAAGCTCATCAATCTCATCAACTTCCCGCTGCGCCTCAGCAATCCACTCCAACATTTCCGGCATCGCCAGAATCCGCTGCCCATAAGCCACAATATCAGCATCAAGCTGCACATCATAAGTAACGAACCGCGTCACAACAGGCGCATACATGGCATCAGCCGCACTGCGTTCGCCAAACAAAAACGGCCCGCCATACTGCTCGAGACACTCACGCCAGATCGTCACGATCCGGTCGATGTCCGACTGCGCCCGCGCCCACACCTTGAAGCCCGGAAAATGCGCTTTCAGATTCATCGGCAACGCCGAGCGCAACGAAGCAAACCCCGAATGCATCTCGCCGCAAATCGCCCGGCAGTGCGCACGCGCCTTGCGATCGGCGGGCAATAGCCCCGCCTCCGGCCGCACTTCATGCAGATACTCGGCGATAGCCAACGTGTCCCACACCTTGATCCCGTCATCCACCAGACAAGGCACGAGAATCGACGGCGACAACAGCAACAACTCGGCGCGCGCAGCAGGATCGTCGACAGGCATCACGATCTCCTCGAACGGCAATCCGCTGAACTTCGCCAGCAGCCAGCCGCGCAGCGACCACGACGAATAATTGCGGCTGCTGATCGTCAGCGTGCTGGTAGTCGGGTTGGGCATGTCTCACTCCTCTGATGATCATCTCGGCGCGATGCGCGGCCCGCGATGCACGTTGCCGTGCATGGACGCACCATTTCGCGGCATAACAGGCACCTCGCAATGTGACGCGCAAGGGCTATGCCAATCCGCCCACACGGCACGTCATTCAACGGACGCTGCATCCCGCCCCGTTGGCATATGACTTGCCTCTCATCGGCCCAGATTCTCATCTCGTGCGAAAGCCATGAATCCGCTCGCTTATCCGGCGTACCAGGCGTTCGCCAATCTGATGCTGCCGTTGCGCCACGGCGCGTCCCTTGTCAACGGCGCGCTCGATGCGTGGCCCGAATATGCCGCCACGCCGTCGGGCCGCACGTTGCGCGCATCGGCCGAGTTGCTGACGCTCTCGGGCCTCACTCACGTGCGCCCGCCGTTCGGCATCGGTCAGGTCGAAGTCGAAGGGCAAGCTGTCGACGTGATCGAAGAAGTGGTGCAATCCACGCCCTTCTGCTCGCTGCTGCATTTCCGCAAGCATGCATCGTTCGACGCGCCGCAGCCGCGCGTGCTGGTGATCGCGCCCATGTCAGGCCACTTCGCCACACTATTGCGCGGCACCGTGCGCACGATGCTCGCCGAACACGACGTCTACATCACCGACTGGCACAACCCGCGCGATGTGCCGCTGATGGCGGGACGCTTCGGCTTCGATGAATTCGTGCAGCACGTGATCGACTTCACGGAGACGATAGGCCAGGGCACGCATCTGCTCGCCGTCTGCCAGCCGACGGTGGCCGCATTGGCCGCCGTCGCGCTGATGGCCGCCGACGATCATCCCGCGCAGCCCGCCAGCATGACGCTGATGGCAGGGCCGATCGACACGCGCGTGAACCCGACCCGCGTCAACGAACTGGCGAAGAGCAAACCCATCGAGTGGTTCGAGCAGAATCTGATCAGCGCGGTGCCGTTCGGCTTTCAGGGCGCGTTCCGGCGCGTCTATCCGGGCTTCGTGCAGTTGAATGCCTTCATGACGATGAATCTCGAACGGCATCTGGAGTCGTTCGAAACCATGTATCGCGAGCGCTCAAAGGGCGATCCGGCGAAGGCGGAAGCGATCCGCGTGTTCTACGAAGAATATTTCGCGACCATGGACCTGACGGCGGACTTTTACCTCGAAACCGTCGATACCGTCTTTCAGCGCCACGCGTTGCCGCTGCATGAGCTGGAAGTGAGAGGACAGCGCGTCGAGCCGTCGAAGATCCGGCGCACTGCCCTCTTCACAGTGGAAGGCGAGCGCGACGATATTTGCGCCGTCGGGCAGACGCTCGCCGCGCAGGATCTGTGCGACAAGCTGCGTCCGTATCTGAAGACGCATCACGTGCAGACAGGCGTCGGCCACTATGGCGTGTTCAACGGACATCGTTGGGAGCGGCACATTTATCCGCGGATCCGCGCGGTGATTCACGACAACGAGCCGCGCGCGGTGCCAGTGACTGGACGCGGCGCGCAGTCGTCGCTGACGCTCGCGCCAGCGGCAGCATCGAGTGTGGCGTCGCCGGCAGGCACGACGCCCGCCGCCACGGAAGCCGTCGATATCGATCTGGCTTCCGACGAACCCGCTACCGAATGAGCTTCGCGACGGTCGCTGAAGGCGCGTCCCGGCAGTCGCCGGGGCTCACGCTGTCGGACGGAACATCTGGAACATCTCGCCGATCTGCGCATAGTCGCCTCGGTAGCCTGCGCGCATGATCGGCTGCGCGGCGTGCGTGTCGAACAGGCCGTCCTTCAGGTACGCGTTCTGGATGTGCACGCCGACCACCTGTCCGAGCGCGAGCCAGTTCTCCATCGGCTTGCCGTCCAGATCGTGCATCTGCACGATCTGCAGCAGCTTGCATTCGAGCGCTGCCGGCGATTCGCCGACATGCGGCACCGACACATTGCGCCCCGCGACGGGCGTGAGCCCCGACAGTTCGAACTCGTCGACCTCCGCAGCGACGGGCGCCGACGATCGGTTCATCTGCTCGGCGAGCGGACGTGTCGCGAGATTCCAGACGAATTCGCGCGTCTCTTCGACATTACGGATGCTGTCTTTGCGGCCTTCGCTGCAAAACCCGATGATCGACGGGAAACTCGCAAAAGCGCCGAAGAAGCTGTACGGCGCGAGATTAAGCAGACCGCTCGCCGAGCGCGTCGATACCCAGCCGATCAGGCGCGGCGCGACGATTGCCTTGAACGGATCGTGACGCAGGCCATGGCCCGCAGCGGGATCGTAGAAATAGACGTCTGACATGATGTCGCTCACTTCTTGCCGTTCGACTGGATGACGCGCTTGCGGCCCGCCTTGACCTTCGCGGTCTGCGCATCGTCCCAGTCGTAAAAGCCCGCGCCGCTGCGCACGCCCACGCGGCCCGCCTGCACCTGCTCGCGCAGCAGATGGAGCACGTCTTCGTCCTTGGCGAGCGTCGGCATCAGATGCGTGCTGATATCGACGAACGTATCGAGTCCGCCCATATCGGCGCCCTCGAACGGACCAACGATGCCCCAGCGCTTGCCAAGCGACGCCTTCATCACGCGATCGACCACGTCGGGCGTCGCCGCTCCCGAGCGCACGATATGCAGCGCCTCGCGCAACACCGCGAATTGCAGCCGGTTGCCGACGAAGCCGGGGATCGCCTTGTTGAGCACCACCGGCTCCATGCCGATCGCGTGCATCAGCTCGACGGTCGAATCGATTGCGTGCTGCGCCGTGTCGCTGCCCGGCACGACTTCGACAAGGGGAATCATATGCGGCGGATTCCAGAAGTGCGCGATCAGAAACCGTTCGGGTGCGCGCAGCGGCGTCGTCAGCTGGTCGGGCGGGAAACCGCTCGTGTTGCTGGCAAGAATGGCATCGTCGCGCAGCACGTCGTTCAGGCTTGTATACAGACGATGCTTCAGTTCGAGCACTTCCGGAATCGCTTCGATCACGATGTGTGCGTCGCCCATCGGCGCCAGCGTGGCGCTGGTTTCGATGCGCGCGAGCGCGGCTTCTTTTGCCTGCTGGTCGATACGGCCCGCGTCGATCAGTTCGTCGAGCACGGCCTGCGCTTTCGGCATCACGCTGTCGAGCCGCGCCGGATCGACGTCGTTGACGATCGTCCTGTGTCCGTGCAGCGCACTTTGCGTCGCAATACCGACGCCCATCAGTCCCGTTCCCACTACGCCTACGACTGGCTTGCTCAACACCCTTTCCCCCGTATCTGCCTGTGCTGTCGATTGAAGCGCAGAAGCATAGCGCAGCACGCGAATTTCCGACGCCAGAAACGGCAAGGCCGGCACGCTCTTGCGAGCGGCCGGCCTTGAGTCCATCGCTCACGCTGCATCGGTGGATACAGCGTTCGCCATCAGACCGTCTTAGTAACGCGGCGGCGGCGGGCGATGGTCGCGATCGTGGTACGGGTCGTGATCATGCGGGTGATGACGCATCCAGTCGTCATGCGCCCAGTAGCGGTGGCCGTCGTAATAACGGTCGCCGTGCCAGCCGATGTTGACCTGCACGCCAACCGGCATCATGTGCGGCTGGCCATAGACAGGCGCGTATTGCGCCGAGGCCGTGCCGGCTGCCAGCAGCGCACCGCCGGCGAGGACCGCTGCGATGATCGTGCGCGAGGTCTTCTTGAAACCGTTCATGGTTTTTCTCCCTATCGAGTTTCGTTGCTAGCGACGGCTGGGTGGACCGGACCGGTCTTGAGATTTCCGCCGTTCGCTTGAGAACCACTTTAGCCGTGCGGATCTCTCATAAAAGTGAGGACTTGTAAGCGCACATTTCATACGACGTAGGCGCCTTACGCGTGCTTTCTCGGAGATTTGCCGTGTTTTCACTAGGCTGGATGCGCTTCGGCTATGCGTAACGGGTCATATCTCGTAAAAGCGCTGTTACATTCATTTCGCCGTCGAAATAATAGACAGGGGATTACAACGGGATGAGCAATGAAGGGAATCGCGTTTCTGCTCTGGCGGGCGGTTGCGATCCGGGCCTGAAAAAACAAAAGCCCGGCAAGGCCGGGCTTTTCAGTGTCGCCGCGTCTGGATGGCGGCGAGATGCGCAGTGCAACGTCTTTTTGTTGGACGTCTTGCCGACTTAGTCGGTCAGACGGATGCCAAACAGCGTTGATTGCGACTTGCGAACACGCTCCGCTTCGCGGTGACGTGCTTCGTACGAGTAATCCGAATCCAGAGGCAAGTGAGGCGACGCGAAGAGGTCGCTAACCTTTTGGAACAGCGCGAAAAGATAGTTCATGGCGACTCCCGGTTGGTTGGTGATTCAGGGTTTTCCCTTAAGAAGAAGTATAGGGTTTTCCCTAGGCAAAAGCTAGTGCAACGCAGCAATTTTTTAGTGTGGTCGTTTGCCGCAGCGGGTTTCAGCTTATATTGCAACGCAACATCTCCGCAACATAAGGCTGCCAGACCCGCCCCCGTTTTTTGCCGAACCGGTGTGGAAACACAACGGCGCGGCCAGTGAGCCTGAGAAGCCGTGTGTTTCAGCCGGTTAGTTGCATATTTGAAATTCACACGTACCACCGGATCAAGGGTGTGCGAGACGACCCCGCCGCGCACGCGCGCTGACGGGTATGGGAAGGCTAGTGAGTGTGCGCTGACTTGCGCTTATGGGCGTGTTGGGCGTGCGCCGTGTGTGTTTCGGCCGGTCTCGCCGCAGGCGCAGCGGGTGCAGGCGCGACTGGAATCTGCGCGCTGACAGGCAGACTCGTGGTCGACGAATCGGTGTCCAGCAGCGTCGCCAGCGTGGCCTGCTGGTTCAGCATCATCTGTTCGATGCGCTGCTCGTGCGCTGTCGATTGATGCGAGAGGCGGAACAGCAACAGCGTTTGCGCGATGCCGATCGCGATTGTCGCCAGCAACGCGCAGACAACGATCGTCAGCATCCATTTCATGCGGCGTGTGTGGTCGTCGGCGGCGCGGCGCTGGTCGGCGATCACGCCGTAAAGCGCATCGACGGTATCGGCGAAGGCCGTCGCGCGTGCGTGGTCCAGCTCGGGCGTGGCGCGCGGCATGTACAGCTGTGCCGTCGATGCCGCCGTGTTGGCGCGATGGGTCGTTGAATCGGGGGTTCCAGGCTTATCGGCGGAATCAGTTGCGGGTGCGGGACCCGGCGCCGTGCTGGCTGGAAAAGGGGAATTGAGGTCTTCCGGATTGTCGGCCACGTCGATGTCGGCCTCCGGCGCCGTCTGGCGCACAGCCGCGACGCTGCGCACGACACTCGCCGCTGCCAGCGACGCAGCCGATGTCGGCCCGTCCTGAGCCAGCTTCGCCGCGTCTACCGCGATGGCTTCGCTGTCGGCGGAAACAATGGCCGTTTCATCGCCAGCAAAGCGTTGCGCGACAGGAAGTGCCGGCTCAGCCACGTCCGTGTCGATCAACATCTGCCCGTCGTCGTGAACCGCCGCGCCAGCCAGGTCTCTCGAAGCCGCTCCGCGTCCGTGACGCGCACCAGCCTTCGCTTCCGCCGGGCTTGCCGCGAAACCCACGCCATCCGGCGCACCCACGGCGGCAAGCACGACATCGGGCAATTCAAAACCCTGCAGCGTGCCTTGCCGCACGTCGATATTCATCGCCTGCTGCTCGGCGCGTGCGGTGTCGTCGGGGAAAAGATCGAGCGTGGTGCCATCGCGCGCCGCGTCGCTCAGTTGCGCGAGACGCTGGGCCGAGCGCGCGGCGCGCGCCAGCTTGTTTTCGGTTTCGGGAGAGACCGTCGACGTGCGCCGCTTCTGCGAACGGGCGCGCGCCGGAGGGGAAATCGTGGGTTCTGCGGAATCTGCCATGTAGGAAATGCGCAAACGCAGCCTTCGTCGCCGTTCAAGGCGCCGTCATTGCTGCCATCGATATTTTTCTAGAGCCGGCATTGTCTCACGCAAAGAGGGCCACAGAAACGCATCGCGGGCTTTTTGCGACGGCGCTCCCCGCCCCGGCGGTAGACTCGCCGCCGCGAGCCGCACGCCGCGCCTGCTCACGCCAGCCGCGCGCGATCAAACCGGCTCGCCATTGTCCCGAAACTCTTTCACGCCCTGGATTGCGCGCAATTGGCCACAGATCGCCGTGTACTCCGTCGACGATACGCGATGCAGCGTGATCGTGACTTCGTCCATCTGGGGATCGTCGTCGCTCTGCTGCATGATGAACTGCTTGACGCGCGGACTGGCCGGGCCGAGTGCCTCGTGCAGCGTATGGAAGGTCATGGTGCCGCGCTCGACCAGCAGCGACAGCTGACGCCGCTGCTTGACCGTGATGAAGCGTTTTTCGATCGGTTTGATGCCGGCCAGGATGATCAGGATGATGATCGTCGCGGCAATCGACGCCGTGTACAATCCGCCGCCGACGGCCAGCCCGATGGCGGCGACCGACCACAGGCTCGCCGCCGTCGTCAGCCCACGGATGATTTCGCCGCGCAGCAGGATCGATCCCGCGCCGAGAAAGCCGATGCCCGACACGACCTGCGCGGCGATCCGGGACGGATCGAGCACGACGTGTTCGTTGCCGAGTACATCGGCAAAACCGAACGCGGACACGATCATGATGAGCGTCGAGCCGACGCACACGAGCATATGCGTGCGCAGCCCCGCGGCCCACGAAAGCCGCTCGCGCTCGAAGCCAATCACACTGCCGAGCGCCGCGGCAAGCACGAGCCGGGAAACGAGTTCGAAGTTATTGAGCATGTTGTTCTCCCTTTTTGATGTCGCCGGTTGCCGTGCCTTACCGCGCCCGCGTCGCGCTGCCCGTCGCGCGCGGTTTGGCTTATGCTGAAGCCCGGCCTCTATGTCATTGATTCCTCATTCGACCTTTCGAACCATGAACGCAACTGCATCTACGCCTGACCTCGCCGCCGCGCTGCGCGACCATTTCGGGCAGGTCATCCTGCCGATCTGGCGCGGGCCGGGCTTCAACGCGGCGCTCGGGCTGCCCTACGAAGCCGTCGCCGCCGACGGCCGCACGCCGATGCCCGTCACCCGCTATCGCGCGATGGCCTGCGCGCGGCAGATGTTCGTTTTCGCGCTGGCCGGCGAGATGCAGCATGCGCAGCGCCTGTTCGAATCGCTGATCCATGTCTTTCAGGACAGCAAGCACGGTGGATGGTTCTACAGCGTGGACGCGCAAGGCGCCCCGCTCGACACAACCAAAGATCTGTACACGCATGCATTCGTCGTGTTTGCCTGCGCGGAATACGGCGCGCGGTCGGGCAACCGTGATGCGTTGAGCATCGTTCATCAGGCTTCATCGCTGATCGAAGACCGCTTTGCCGCCGACGATGGCCTGCTGCATGCCGCGCTGGCCGCGGATTTCACTGTCACGGGCGGCATGCCGCTGCAGAATCCGCTGATGCATCTGACGGAAGCCTGGCTGGCCGCGCGCGCGGCGACTCAGGATGCCGCATTCGACACCGCGCTGTCGAAACTCGGCAATGCGATCGCGCGCACTTTCGTGCATCGGCCGACGGGGTGTATCGCCGAGTTGCCGGTTGGCAGTGCGGATAACCGGCTCGAGCCGGGGCATCAGTTCGAATGGTTCTGGCTCGTGAAGCAGGCTGGCGATGTGCTGGCCGGATCAGGGCTGCACGAAGACTTGACGCGGGCTTTTCTGTTTGCGCATGAGCGCGGTGTCGATGCTGCGTCAGGCGGCGTGCACGCGGCGCTCGACGAGAACGGTGACGTCAAGGATTCGACTCAGCGGATCTGGGCACAGACTGAGTATTTGCGGGCGCTCGCTGTGCATCACGATGAAGGCCTGCGCGCCGTGCTGCCTGCGCAGATTGCGCGCTTTCAGCCGAGATTCCTGAATGATCGCGGCTGGATCGAGTGCATGTCCCAGACGGGTGAGGTGTCGCGTGCCGATATGCCTTCGACTACGCCCTATCATCTGGCGACGGCGTATGCAGCGTTGCCGTGAGCATGCGGCTGCCGTGAACGCCTTTGCCGGCGGGCTTGCTCCGCCGGTGTGAGTAATTCATGAAGCGCTGGGATTCGCGGTTTGCGCTAAGGGCCGGCATCCACGAATGCCAGCGCTGCATCAAACCGCCAAGGCCCGCGCGGCATCAGGCGACAACAGGCTCGCCAATGGCGTGGGCACCAAAGCGGTTCCCGTGCTGCGACCTCAACACCGCGTCCGAAATCTCGAATGCGGCCACGGCATCCTTCAACTGCCGCGTCTGCTGATGCAACGACGACGCAGCAGCCGCAGCCTCTTCGACAAGCGCGGCATTCTGCTGCGTCATCTCATCCATTTGCACGACGGCCTGATTGACCTGCTCGATCCCCGTGCTCTGCTCCAGCGATGAAGCGCTGATCTCAGCCATCATCTGCGTGACACGCGAGATCGAATCGGACACGTTGCGCATGGCCTCGCCCGCACGCTCGACGAGCACCGAGCCACCCTGAATCTCCGCGACCGACTCGCTGATCAGCGCCTTGATCTCTTTCGCCGACTGCGCGCTGCGCTGTGCCAGCCCGCGCACTTCGCCCGCGACCACGGCAAAGCCGCGTCCCTGCTCGCCCGCGCGCGCCGCTTCGACGGCTGCGTTCAACGCCAGAATGTTGGTCTGGAACGCAATCCCGTCGATTACGGTGATGATCTCCGCGATCCGGTCCGAGCTTTGCGCGATGCCCTGCATCTTGGAGACGACCTGATTCACCACCTCGCTGCCATGCGACGTCGCATGCAGCGCCGTCTCGACCAATGCATTCGCCTCGCGCGCATGATCCGCGTTCTGGCGCACGGTCGCCGTCAGTTCTTCCATGCTCGATGCCGTTTCTTCCAGCGACGCCGCCTGATTCTCGGTGCGCGCCGACAGATCGGCGTTGCCTGTCGCGATTTCGTCCGCGCCGATGTAGATCGAATCGGCCGCTTCGCGCACCGTCTTGACCGTGCGCGCGACGCTTGCCTGCATCACCGACAAGCCCGAAAACAGCCGGCCGATTTCATTGGTGCCGCGTGCTTCGATCGGCTGGTTCAGACGGCCTTGCGCGATACGTTCGAAATGGCGGCCCGCTTCTTCCAGCGGACCCACCACACCGCGCCGCAGCGCGACGTACACGCCTGCCGTGCCTGCCAGCAGCAACGCGAGAATCACCAGACCAACGGAACGGAACAGCGTCTGACGTTCGTCGATCGAATCCATCGACGCGCGGCCCGTGGTGTCACCGAATTGCGTGAAGTTGTGCAGTTCGGTCAGATACGCGTCCTGCATGCCTTGTGTGGGTTGATCGAGGAATGCCTGGATGTTGTTGGAATCGAGGTATTGCGCGAGTTCGCCGAGCGCGGTGTGGATCTTCTGATACTTCTCGTTGAGCGCGGCGGCGCGCGCGCTGTTTTCGTCGTTGAGCTTGGGCGCGTTCATGAACACCGTGAACGAACGGTCTGCGGCAGCGAGCTGCTCGCGTGCGTGCTGGACGATATCGGTCGGCTCTGCGCCGCCGCGCACCATGCGCGTGCCTGCGCGCGACAGGTTGATGCGTGCGTCCATCAGATGCTGAGTCGTCTCGTTGACGGCGTTGACCTGATGCAGCGCGACGTTGGCGAGATCGTTGACGTCGTCGTGAGTGCGCGTCATCGACCAGAAACCGAGTCCTTCCGTCACCAACTGGAAAATGCAGAAAGCGGCCAGAACGCATAACAAGCCGGATGCGACTTTGATCTTGCTGAACATCTAAACACCTGAATTGCTGAATAGGGACGGGAGTGCATCCGGGTTTACGGCAATGTCGGACGATGCCTTGAGCGTTTGTCGGCAAAAATCCTGGTGCATCAGCATTTCGGAGGCTTACGCAGCAAGTTCACGTCGATTTCGACAATAATCGCCGCACAATTATTCGAATTCCCTTGACGCGCCGCATTTCTGCTTCCTAGAGTGGGGACATCGCCACGCGGGTGTGATTCCCGAAGGAACGACGATGACAGATCTACTCGACCGCGCGCGCGGCGCGCTGCATGCGCAGCCGTTCAGCGTGTTGCTCGGCACCGAGCTGATGTACGTCGGTGCGAACGAGCTGACGCTGTGTTTGCCGATCCGCGACGAATTGCGGCAACAGCATGGGTTCGTGCACGGGGGAGTGATCAGTTATCTCGTCGACAATGCGCTGACTTTTGCAGGTGCATTGGCTTTGGGGCCTCGCGTCGTTACCGGCGAGTACAAGATCAATTATTTGCGGCCGGCGGTGGCGGGGGTTCTGATGGCTCGCGCTGAAGTCGTGTATGTCGGGCGGCAGCAGGCAACGTGTCAGTGCAATGTGTTTGTTACTGATGGGGATAAGGAACGGCTTGTTGCTGTTGCGCAGGGGACGATCAACCGGATCGGGGATGGGGGGAATGGGGTTGCGTCGCATGATGAGGAGTGACGGGTTTTTTTTGTCTGCGACGTTGTAGGTGGTTTTTTTGGTGGCGTCCGCGGTTTATTTTGCTGGCGTCCGCGGGTTGTTAGTGGTCTGCTAGCGTTGCCCCTGTGCGGGGCGGCACCTACTTTTCTTTGCCGCCGCAAAGAAAAGTAGGCAAAAGAAAGCGGGCTAACACCGCCAATGCTAGTTGTTGCCTGCGGGCCCCCAACGGGTCCTATCCCTCACACGGCATCTTCCTTCTTCATGCCCGTTGCCCACGCTTCGAATAAGCGCCTCCCCCGCTTCACTCACCCGTAGTACTGCTAGCGGCAGCGACCCGTCACTGCAGCCCAGGTGGCAAACGGTGTGTAGGTTGTCGTGCCTGATGCGTCGGCGATCCTACGAGACACACCGCCTTTGCTTTTCAGTCCGGAGTGGAGCGTATAAGGCGCGAAAGCCGACACACCGTTTGCCACCTGGGCGGCCTGGGCCGAACTGGTAAGGCACGCTGAGACGCGGGAGTGTAAAGCGGGTGATGCGCTCATTAAGAGCGCTGGCAGCGGGCATCAAAAAGAGTGATGCCGTGTGAAGGATAGGACCGGTGGGGGACCCGCAGGCAAGTACAAGGGCTGGCGGTGTTCAGCGGCTTTCTTTTGCCTACTTTTCTTTGCCGCGGCAAAGAAAAGTAGGTGCTGCCCCGCACAGGGGCGACGCATGAAGTACTAACACCGAATCGCGGATGCCAGCGAAAGCGAAAGCAAAACCAAACCTCAATGCCTCGCAATATAAGCCCTAACCGCCGGCAAGCCATCCTTGCCATCAAGAGTCTGCACACCAGCCAGCCACTTATCCAACGCTTGCGGATTCGCCTTCAACCAGCCCAGCGCAGCCTTATTAGCATCTTCCTTATTCATGATCGGCACCATCACATGATTCTCGATGGCAGTCGTAAACTGAAGATTAGAAACGAGCTTCGCGGCATTGGGACACCGCGCAGCATAATCCGGCGGCGTAGCCGTAAAAACCTTGGCCTCTCCATAGTTAGGCCCGAACACATCATCCCCGCCAGCAAGATAATCAATCTTCATCTGCACATTCATGGGATGCGGCTCCCAACCCAGGAACACAATCCACTTCTTCTCGCGCACCGCGCGATTCACTTCGACCAGCATGCCGGCTTCACTCGACTCCACCAGCTTGAACTTGCCCAATCCAAACTGATTGCTGTCGATCATCTTCTTGATCAGCGCATTGCCATCGTTACCTGGCTCGATGCCATAAATCTTTCCATCGAGTTTGTCCGCGTACTTCGCGATATCGCTAAAGTTCTTCACGCCACCCGCATACACATAGTCCGGCACCGCAAGCGTATACTTCGCGCCCGTCAGGTTCGGCGTCGCCAGCACCTTGATCGTGCCTGACTTCACGAACGGCTGGATGATCGGGTCCATCGTCGGCGCCCAATAGCCGAGAAACACGTCGATCTGCTTGCTCTTGATGCCCGCGAACGTGATCGGCACAGAAGCAATCGTCTTCGTCGGGTTGTAGCCAAGGCCCTGGAAGATCGTGGATGCAAGACCCGTCGTTGCGGCAATATCGGTCCAGCCGACATCGGCGAAACGCACGTTGCGACATACAGCAGGGTCCGCGGCGTGCGCGGTCGCGGCAGCCGTCGCGCACAGCGCGGCCGCCATCATCAGCTTGCGTTTCATCAGATTCTCCTCGGAATAATTCTGGTCGGGATGCGTCCGCCCGGCTCGTCGCGCTAGGCCGCCTGACGGCGTTCGACGCTCGGCGCGTGGCCGAACTGCGCCCGATATGCCTTGCTGAAATGACATGGCGAATGGAATCCGCACACAGCCGTTACGCGTGCAATCGACGCATCCGTCGTGCGCAACAGATCACGCGCGCGTCGCAAACGTAACGACAGGTAATAGTGCGTCGGCGATACGCTCAGATACACCTTGAACATCCGCTGCAAATGACGCTGCGATAGCTGCACGAGCCGCGCGAGTTCTTCGAGCGATAAAGGCTCTTCGATATTCGCCTCCATCAGCCGCACCACTTCGATCAGTTCGGCACGCGAGAAACCCACGCGTGCATCGACAGGAATCGGCTGCGGATCGCTCGAACTGCGGATACGTTCGAGAATGAACTGCTCGGACACCTGCGCCGCCACGTTCTGCCCAAAGCGCGAACCGACAAGGTCGAGCATCAGGTCGAGCGGCGCCGTGCCGCCCGTGCAGGTCAAACGGTCGCGATCGATCACGAACAGTTCGTCGGCAAAATGCACATGCGGATACTCCTTGTGCAATGCCGACAGATCTTCCCAATGCACCGAGCAGCGGTAACCGTCGAGCAGTCCTGCCGCCATCAACGCATAAGCGCCCGTGCAAATGCCGCCCAACGGCACGCCCTGCGATGCGGCATCGGCGAGCAGCGTCTTCACGTTCGTATCGACGGCATTGCGTATCTGCGTGCCGCCACACACGATCAGCACATCCGGCATGCCCGCTTCTTCGAGCGTGCGTGTCGGCTTGACGGTGAGTCCATTGCTGGCCCGTACGGGCACGCCATCCGGTGTGATCACCGACCAGCGATAGTGCTGCGCGCGCGACACGTAGTTCGCCATGCGCAATACTTCGACCGCGCTCGTGAACGCGATCATCGAGAAACTGGGTAAAGTCAGAAAACCCACATGCGCAAGATTCGACAACGGCGCTTCAGCCGGGGTAGACGTCACGTCGCGCTCCGTGATGCTCGAAGAAGAGTGTGTTTGGCCACCGCGAAAGCTCAAGAGCTTCCGCGGGACGACCACTATTGGTTCTATTGCAATCGCGCCGGGCCCCCGGCGCGTGAGTCAATACGACAGAGACTTAGCTTTGCGCGACGGCCGGCTGTTCACGACGCACACGCATCACATTGCGCAGTCCGGCAAAGCGCGGTGCCGTAGCGGTGCCAGGCGAGCGGCCAAAGCTCTCGGTGATACGGTCCAGAATGATCGCGAGCAGCACGACGGACAGACCACTTTCAAAACCAAGCCCAATATCGAGGCGCTGAATACTCGCGAGCACATCGTTGCCGAGACCGCCCGCGCCCACCATCGACGCGATGATCACCATCGACAGCGCCATCATGATGGTCTGGTTCACGCCCTGCATGATCGACGGCAACGCATTCGGGAATTGCACCTTGTACAGCAGCTGCCACGGCGTGCAACCAAAGGCCTGACCTGCTTCGACGATTTCGCGGTTCACGTGCTTGATGCCGAGGCTGGTGAGACGCACGGCAGGCGGCATCGCGAAGATCACCGTCGACAGGATGCCCGGCACGCGGCCCAGACCGAACAGCATCGCAGCAGGAATCAGATAGACGAAGGCGGGCATCGTCTGCATCAGGTCGAGAATCGGACGCACGATCAGTTGCACGTGCTTGTTCTTCGCGGCCCAGATGCCGAGCGGAATGCCGAACACGAGGCTAATCAGCGTCGACGACAGCGTGAGGCCCAGCGTGATCACGGTCTGATCCCAGAAGCCTGTTGCGTAGATCAGCAATAGCGAAGCCGTTGCGAAGATCGCAAAGCGCCAGCCTACGCGCCACAAACCAATGCCGATGAAGAACGCCATCAGCGCCCACATCGGAATGGCCTGCAAGCCGTGCTCGATCATCGCGGCAAAGCTCTCGATGGCCTTGCCGATCGAATCGAAGGTGCTGGCGTCGTGATCGAGCAGATAATGAACGCCCTGGTCGACCCAACGGCCGAGTGGAATCATCTCAGACATGGGCTGCACCTCTATTGCGTGTAATGACCTTCAGGACCGCAGCCTGATCGACGGAACCGCAGTAGCGGTCCTCGTCGTCGACTACGGGCAGAGCCGTCGCGCTCGCGCACACGCGCGACACGACATGTTCGAGCGGCGCACCGCGCGAAATGCATTCGACTGTCTTCAGCGACGGCGACGCATTGCCGATCGCATCGCGCGTGACGAAGCCACGGATGCGGCGCTCGGCATCGAGCACGAACGCGTACTCAGCACTGCCGTTGAGCGACTCGGCTACGCTCGTCTGATCGAGATTGCGCACGACGGGCACGCCGTTCGCCTGCATCAGATCGCCCGCCGTCAGATAGCGGCTGGTATCGACGCCTTCGAAGAACGCCCGCACGTAGTCGTCGGCCGGGTTCGCGATGATGTCCTGCGGCGTGCCGATCTGCACCACGCGCCCGCCTTCCATGATCGCGATGCGCGTGCCGATGCGCAGCGCTTCTTCCAGATCGTGGGACACGAACAGGATCGTGCGCTGCTGGTTCTTCTGCAATTCCAGCAGCACGTTCTGCATTTCCTTGCGCTTGAGCGGGTCGAGCGCGGAGAACGCTTCGTCCATGATCATCAGCGACGGGTTCACGGCCAGCGCACGCGCCAGCCCGACGCGCTGCTGCATGCCGCCCGACAGTTCCGCAGGCAGCTTGCCCGCGAACGTCGCGAGACCGACCTGCTCCAGCACTTCGAGCGCGCGCTTCTCGCGTTCCTTGCGACCCACGCCCGCGACTTCGAGACCGAACGCCGCGTTCGACAGCACCGAACGTTGCGGCATCAGCGCGAACGACTGGAACACCATGCTCATGTCGGTGCGGCGCAGCGACGTCAGTTCCGAGCGCTTGATGGCCGCCACGTCGCGCCCGTCGATGATCACCTTGCCCGCCGTCGGTTCGACCAGCCGGTTGATCAGACGGATCAGCGTCGACTTGCCGGAACCCGACAGGCCCATCAGCACAAAAATCTCGCCTTCCTGCACATCGAAGGAGACATTGTGGACGCCCACGACATGCCCCGTTTTGGCGAATACTTCGTCTTTCGACGCGCCTCTCGAGAGCATGTCCTGCGCGACCTTCGGGTTAGGCCCGAAAACCTTACATAATCCTTCGACCACGACCTTTGGGGATTTCATTGAGTCCATCTCCTCGTGGTGCGGGCGCCGGCCCGCACATGTGTGACTACATAGTTGCCAGAAAAAACCCCGCCTAGCCGACTAATTGCGACAGACGCTTGCGGAAATGCGACACGAGGAAAAACGAACGGCCGTTTGCGGT
Organism: Paraburkholderia sp. C35; assembly: GCF_003121405.1. Classification (GTDB taxonomy): domain Bacteria; phylum Pseudomonadota; class Gammaproteobacteria; order Burkholderiales; family Burkholderiaceae; genus Paraburkholderia. The sequence goes on from NZ_QBUY01000115.1 coordinate 16,203, forward strand.
AGCTCGTGCGCCTTGTCCAGCAAGCCCTGGCGACGATGTTGCAGTGCATGATGGACGCATGCGCGTGTCGCTTATTGGAAGGTCGGCGTCCGATAAAAAATGCAACGGGCGCCGGCTGCATTCGACAGCCGCCAATTCGCGCGGCGAATCGACTAAGCTGCGTCTGCACCCACGTAAAAAGAACGAAGCAGATCAGGAGACTCCATGCGCAAGCTACGCTCGCAAAGCTGGTTCGGCCGCAACGACAAGGACGGCTTCATCCATCGTTCGTGGATGAAGAACCAGGGCATTCCGCACGACGAATTCGATGGCCGCCCGGTGATCGGCATCTGCAACACGTGGTCCGAGCTGACGCCCTGCAATGCGCATTTCCGCGAGCTGGCCGAGTACGTCAAACGTGGCGTGCGCGAAGCGGGCGGCCTGCCGCTCGAATTTCCCGTGATGTCGCTGGGCGAATCGAATCTGCGGCCCACGGCGATGCTGTTTCGCAATCTTGCTTCGATGGATGTCGAGGAATCGATCCGCGGCAATCCGCTCGATGGCGTGATCCTGCTGGTCGGCTGCGACAAGACCACGCCGGCGCTGCGGATGGGCGCGGCGTCGTGCAAGCTGCCGGCGCTCGCGGTGTCGGGCGGACCGATGCTCATCGGGCGTTTTCGCGGCCGCACCATCGGCTCGGGCACGGGCGTGTGGCAGATGTCGGAGGAAGTGCGCGCGGGCACCATGACGCAGCAGGAATTCATCGACGCCGAATCGTGCATGAACCGCTCGCGCGGCCATTGCATGACGATGGGCACGGCGTCGACGATGGCGTCGATGGTCGAATCGCTTGGCATCGGTTTGCCGCACAATGCCGCCATTCCCGCCGTCGACGCGCGCCGCCAGGTGCTCGCGCATCTTGCCGGACGGCGCATCGTCGAGATGGTCAACGACGATGTGACGATGGACAAGATCCTCACGCGCCAGGCCTTCGAAAACGCGATCCGCACCAATGCCGCGATTGGTGGATCGACCAATGCGGTGGTGCATCTGATTGCGATTGCGCGGCGCATCGGCATCGATCTTTCGCTGGACGACTGGGAGCTTGGCTCGGATGTGCCCTGCCTCGTGAACCTTCAGCCATCAGGTGAGTACCTGATGGAAGATTTCTACTATGCGGGCGCCTTGCCCGCCGTGTTGCGGCAACTGGGCGAACAGGGATTGCTGCATCGCGATGCCCTCACCGTCAACGGCAAGACCATCTGGGACAACGTCTGCGATGCGCCCAACTACGATCAGAAGGTCATCACCACGTTCGCCGAGCCATTCAAGCCGCAGGCGGGCATTGCCGTGCTGCGCGGCAATCTCGCGCCGAATGGCGCGGTGATCAAGCCTTCGGCGGCCACCGCGTCGTTGCTCAAACATCGCGGGCGTGCCGTCGTATTCGAGAACGTCGAAGAACTGCATGCGAAGGTCGACGACGACACGCTCGATATCGACGAGCATTGCGTGATGGTTCTGAAGGGCGCGGGGCCGAAGGGTTATCCGGGCTTTGCCGAAGTCGGCAACATGCCACTGCCGAAAAAGGTCCTGCAAAAAGGCATTACGGATATGGTCCGCATCTCCGATGGGCGCATGAGCGGCACGGCCTATGGCGCGGTGGTGCTGCATGTATCGCCCGAAGCGGCGGCGGGCGGGCCGCTCGCGCTGGTGCAAACGGGCGACATGATCGAACTCGACGTTGCCGCGCGGCGCCTGCATCTGGACGTCACCGATGAAGAACTCGAACGCAGGCGCGCCGCATGGCAGGCGCCCGAATTGCCTGCGCGCGGCTACTACCGGCTGTATGTCGAGCATGTGTTGCAGGCGGACCAGGGCGCCGATCTCGACTTCCTCGTCGGCGCAAGCGGCGCGCCCGTGCCGCGCGATTCCCACTGAACGATCATGACGCAACCCGCCTCTTTCTCACCACGCGGCATGTGGCCCGTGCTCTATGCCTACTTCGACGCAAACAATGCGCTGGACCGGCGTGCGCTTCACATGCAGATCGATGCGACGATCGATGCGGGCGCGGGCGGTGTGGTGATTCTCGGCCTGGCGACGGAAGTGAACCGGCTCTCGCTCGAAGAGAAGCGGCACTTCATCGAATGGACAGGCGCACATATCGCGGGACGTGTGCCGTTCGCCGTCACGATTTCCGGCGACACCGCCGACGCACAGGTCGCGCTGGCGGATTATGCGGCGGAGCACGGCGCGTCGTCGTTGATCCTGCAGCCGCCATCGGTACGCGACCAGCCTGAATCGTTTTACTTCGATTTTTTCGCCGACGTCATGCAGCGCGTGCGCGTGCCCGCTGGCATCCAGAATGCGCCTGAATATCTCGGTGTCGGGTTGTCGGTGCAATCGCTCGTCGCGCTGGCGGCGCAATGCCGACAATTCCAGTGGCTAAAGGGTGAAGGCCCCGCCACCATCATTCATTCGACTATCGAGCGGCTGCGTGAGCATGGCAGCGCATTGCCCGTATTCAACGGGCGCGGCGGCCAGGAACTGATCGACAATCTGCGCGCGGGTTGTGCCGGACTGATCGTCGCGCCCGATTCGTTCGACTGGCAAGCGGCGATTTATCACCGCTTTATGGGCGACGATCACGGTCAGGCGCAGGCATTGTACGAACGCGTTCTGCCCTCCATCGTGTTCGTGATGCAGTCGCTGGATGCGCTCACGTGTTACGGCAAACGTATTGCTGCATGGCGCATGGGGTTCGATGTTATGCACGACCGGGGCATGCAGCCCACCGCGTTCGGTACGACGTGCGCGCGTCGCTTTGCGGACATGTTGGGCCCATACGCGGACCATCGCGCAACGTCCCGCTAGCATGGCAAGGTAATAAAAAAGAGGAAGGCAGACAGATCGTCTGCACGTCCTCTTTTCGACTCAGCGCAACGCGCTAAGGATTACTGCGCTTCCGATGCGGCTTCGTCGCTCGCTGCCTTGGCGGGCGCTGCCTTCTTGTGAGCGTGCTTCTTCGCGTGATGCTTCTTGGCGTGGTGCTTGGCGGCCGGTGCCGATGCGGCTGCCGGTGCCTCTTCCGTCGCTGCCGGAGCCGATGCCTGTGCGAATGCGGCGATCGAGAACAGACCTGCCAGAGCGGCCGCGATGATGTGCTTGTTCATTGCTTGAATCCTTAAACCTTGGTGATTGACTAACGGCTCGAGGGCCGTTCGACCGGATTGGGTCAATGCATTAAACGCGCAGTCAGAGGCAGCGTTGACTGAATCTTCCCCGCAATGCCCATTCTTGACAGTTCTTTACGTCAATTCAGGCTGACCTCGAAAAACCTGATTTTTCTCTGTCTATTGCGTTCATTTCCGATACCCAGCCTTTTAATTTATTAACAGACTTGCACTACAGGCGACACCAGGATCGCATTGCTTCATGCAATCCGTTTCCCTCGCATGTGAGAGATTTCTCCGAATCTCGCACCCACATCGTGTAGGAATTATTCGAAACTCTCCTACATGCCCACATAAAATGACTCAACTCCATCTCTGTTCGCTATCCTCGATGTCAGGTTAGCTCGCCCGCCGCGCAGGAAAGTGTATTGATCGAAAAATATTCCGAAAACATCATCAAGTACGGATGTGTGCCCTTCTTCTCATCGCCCCCCTCGACTCCTTCACCATGAATGTCACTCGCGATTTTCGAATTGCCATCGCCGACGATCACCCCGTTATCCGGCACGCCGTCATCACCGCATTGAGCGGCATTCCTGGCTTCAAGGTCGACGCTGTCGCCAACTCGGGGAGTGCGTTGCTTGAATTGCTGTCGCAAGGCAACTGGGATCTCATCATCACGGATCTGGTAATGAGTGCCGTGTCGAATGACATCGATGGACTCGCACTCATTGCGCGCTTGCGCAAGCTCTATCCCGGGATTCCCGTTGTCGTGCTAACGATGCTGAACAACGACGACGTGCTGATCCGCCTGTCGCATTCGGGTGTCGCGGGGATTGTCGATAAAAGCGAAGGGATCGAGGAATTTTGCAGCGTAGCGCGGCAGGTCATAATCGAGCGCAGGCCGCATTTTTCCGCGAAGATCCGCAGCCGACTTCAGTTTCGGCCTGGCGGCAGTGAAGAAGCCCGTAGCAAACCCGTACTGACGAAAAAGGAACTCGAGGTACTGCGCCTTTTTGCATCCGGTGCGTCGTTGACAGATATTTCACGGCAAGTCAATCGCTCCATCTCGACTGTCGCGACACAAAAGAGCACTGCAATGAAGAAGCTGAAGCTGCAGACGAATGCTGATCTCGTCAAGTATGCGCAGGTCAACGGGTTGATCTGATGTCGTGCTGTATCAGTGAAGCCCGTGCTCTCTGGGGAATTGGCGGTGTAGTACTGAGCTGTCATCCACGCCTGGATGACAGCCCCTTGAGAAGAATCCGCTCGCTCAAATCAAGCGTCACTCTCACGCGAGTGACATCGACGACAGTCAGAAATTAAAGTTATCGATATTGCTCGCATCGAACGTAGTCGGCGGTCCAAGAATGATCTCGCCTTGTGCGCCAATCGTGCGCTTGCCGAGCTTGCCCGCATCGAACGATTCGCCTTCCTTGCCGGTAATCGCACCTGACGCCAGATTCGCAGCCGCATAAGCCGCCAGATAGCCCAACTGACCCGGATCCCACAACTGGAACGCCTTCACCGTGCCGTTCTTCACGAACGCACGCATCTGGTTCGGCGTGCCAAGACCCGTCACGGCCACCTTGCCCTTGCTCGACGACGTCGAGATATAACGCGCGGCAGCCGCAATACCGACCGATCTCGGCGCCACAATGGCCTTCAGATTCGGATACGCCTGCAACAGCCCTTGCGTTTCGACGAACGACTTCTGATCGTCATCGTTGCCATAAGCGATCTTGACGAGCTTCATCTTCGAATACTCGGGCTTCTTCAGTTCTTCCTGCATCCACTTGATCCAGGTGTTCTGGTTGGTCGCGTTAGGCGTAGCAGAGAGAATCGCGAACTCGCCCTCGCCGCCCATCAGCTTCGACACGAGCTGGATCTGCCCGCGCCCGATGCTCTCCGCATTCGCCTGGTTCACGAATAGCTGGCGGCCGTCGGGTGCCGTGTCGGAGTCGAACGTCACCACCTTGATGCCTTGCGACATCGCCTTCTTCAGATACGGCACGAGTGCATTCGCATCATTGGCCGCGATGACGATGGCATCCTGGCGCTGCGTCGTCAGCGTGTTGATGTACGACACCTGCGACGATGCACCCGCATCCGAAGGCCCCACCACCTTGCCTTGCCCCTTGAACTCCTTGATCGCGGCCATGCCGCCGTCGTCGGCGATCACTTCGTAGGGGTTGTTGATCTGCTTGGGCACGAATGCGATCTTCAGATCCGGCTTGAGGCCCGCGGCGGACGCTGCGACGCTCACGCCGAGCAAAGCCGCGCAGAGCATCATCGCTCCCGCGTGACGCAGTGGTTTGTTCATCTGTTGTCTCCTGGTGGTGGATCGGACTGTTTGCGTCCGGTTGGATTGAACGGCATCACGTACGGCTTGACAGACACTCACGGCGCAGTCGCCTTCGACAAGGTCTGCGCAGCGATCAGCTTGCGGTCGCGCATCGCGCGCCAGCGCGCGACCAGATTCGGAATCAGCACCGATGCGAGCAACAGCGCGCCCGTCACGATGGTCAGCGTTTCGCTCGAAACATCGTCGAGCGTAAGCGCGTTCTTCAGCACGCCGATGATCAGCAACGACAGCACCACGCCGACCATCGAGCCGCGCCCGCCGAAGATACTCACGCCGCCAAACAGCACCGCGGCGATCACCGACAGTTCGAAACCCTCGCCGTTGTCGCCGCGCGCACTGGTGAAGCGGAGCGTGTACACGATGCCCGCCAGCGCGCTCATGAAGCCCGACAGCACGAACAGGCGCAGCCGCACCCTGGCGACCTCGATGCCCGAGAACGCCGCTGCCGTCGAATTCGCGCCAATCGCGTAAAGGCTGCGGCCAAATGCGGTTGCCTGCAACAGCACGGTGAACAGCACCGCGCACACGATGACGATCACGAAAGGCAGTGGAATGAAAGTGCCGAACAGCGTATCCATGCCGAACGCCGTATAACCCGCCGGAAAATCCGCCACGGCCTGATCGCCGAGCAGTACATACGACAGCCCGCGAAACAGCGCCAGCGTGCCGATCGTCACCGCGAGCGACGGCAGGTTCAGCTTCACAATCACGAGGCCGTTCAGCAAGCCCGCGATCATGCCGAACACCAGCACCAGCACGATGACGACAGGCATCGGCAGACCCATATGCCACAGCACGCCCATCAGCGCGCTCGACGCACCGAGCACCGATGCAACGGACAGATCGATCTCCGCCGCGACGATGATGAGCGTCATCGGCAATGCCATCAGCGCGATCTCGGTCAGATCGGCGAGTACGTTGCTGATGTTCGCGCCCGTCAGGAACACGGGCGACAGCACGCGGCCCATCACGAGCGATGCGATCAGCACGACGATCAGCAAGGTTTCCCAGCGCAGCGGCGTTTCTCGCTTGCGCGTGAGCAAAGCGGAATCGGGTTTAGCCATGATCGCGTTTCCTCATCATGCGTTTGGCGACGGAGCGGGCCAGCAGCGTATCGGCGGCAATGGCAGCGACAATCAGTGCGCCTTCGATGGCCTGTTCCCAGAACGGCGACACGTGCAGCACGACCAGCGCGATACTGATCACGCCGAGCACAAGTGCACCGAGCGTCGCACCGAGTATCGTACCGACGCCACCCGTGATCGCGACGCTGCCAACCACGGCCGCCGCCACCACCTGCAACTCGATGCCCTGCGCGGTGCTCGCATCGACGGTGCCGAAGCGCGCGAGCCACAACGCGCCTGCGAAGCCCGCAATCGCACCCGACAGCAGAAAGCCCGACATCACGCGACGCTCGACGTTCACGCCCGCAAGCCTTGCTGCCTCGGGGTTCGAGCCGATCGCGTAGTGCTCACGTCCTGCACGGAAATGCTTCAGATAGAACGACAGCGCGAACAGCACGACAGCTGCGATGAGCGCGAGCGTCGGAATGCCGAGTACGGTGCCCGTCGCGAGCCGCGAGTAGGCGTCGGGCAGACTGGTCGCGTTGATCTGTCCACCATGTACCCACGCATAATCGGCGCCGCGAAAAATGTAGAGCGTCGACAGCGTTGCCACCAGCGACGGCACGCGTCCCACTGCGATCAGCAGCGCGTTGATGCCGCCCGCGATCAGCCCGAACGCCACGCCTGCCAGGAGCGCGACCAGCACGGGCATATGAGGAAACGCAACGTACAGGCTGCCGACGGCATACGCGCTGATGCCTACTGTCGATCCCACCGACAGATCGATATGCCGCATCAGGATCACGACTGTCATGCCAGCCGTCAGCAGACTGATGATCGATACGTTGAGCAGCACATCGCGCAGGTTCTGCAGATTCAGAAACTGCGGACGCGCGAGCGAGGTGCCGAGTATCAGCAGGATCAGCACGACGAACAGCGTGGTCTCGCGGCTCTTCGCGAGTGTTCCGACGATGCCGCCAGGACTCGTGCGCGTACGTTGCAGCGGCGCGTGCTGAATCGACGCCGCGTGTGAATGTGTCGAATGCCGGATCATGCTGCGCGCCCCAGTAGTGCTGCCGATTGCCCCAGTGCCGCGCTCATGATGCGTTCCTCGCTCGCGGCGGCGCGTGCGATCTCCGCGCTGATGCGGCCTTCGTGCATCACCAGCACGCGGTCGGCCATGCCGAGCACTTCAGGTAGTTCGCTCGAAATCATCACCACGGCCATGCCTTCCTGCCCGAGTTCGCTGAGCGCGCCGTAGACTTCCGCCTTCGCGCCGACGTCGATACCGCGTGTGGGTTCGTCGATGATCAGCACTTTCGGGCCAGTGGCGAGCCATTTGCCGAGCACCACTTTCTGCTGATTGCCGCCCGACAACGTGCCGACAGGTGCGGAAGGATCGCCTGCTTTGAGGCGCAGGCGCGTGCCCCAGCGCGTCGCCAGTTGCGTCTCACTGCGCGACGAAATCAGGCCGTGGCGCACGAGCCGTCCGAGCACCGTCATCGACGCGTTGCGCGCGATGCTCAATTCAAGCGCCAGTCCTTGCTGACGCCGATCTTCCGGCACCAGCGCAAGGCCCGCTCGCACGGCTTTCGCCGGATTGCCCATTGCAAGGCGCTTGCCTGCGATCTGCACTTCGCCGGAGTCGACAGGATCGATACCGAAGATCGCGCGCGCCACTTCGCTGCGACCCGCGCCGACCAGACCCGCGAGCGCGACGATCTCGCCCGCGCGCACGTCGAACGAGATGTCCTTGAACACGCCGATACGCGTCAGGTTGCGCACCGACAGACGCACGTCGCCAGGCTTGACGTCGGCCTTCGGATAGAACGTTTCCAGATCGCGCCCGACCATCTTCGCGACCACCGATTCCGTCGACATTTCAGCAGTCGGCGCATCGAATACCTTGGCACCATCGCGCATGATCGTGACGTGCTGCGTCAGCGCGAACACTTCATCGAGCCGATGCGTGATGAACAGGATCGCAACATCGCGCTCGCGCAGCTTGCGCACGATCGTGAATAGCCGCTCGACTTCGGGCAAGGACAGCGCCGCCGTGGGTTCGTCCATGATCAGCACGTTCGCGTTCAGCGACAGCGCCTTGGCGATCTCGATCACCTGTTGATCGGCAATCGACAGCCCGCGCACGAGGCGATCCGCGCGCAGATCGACACCGAGCGATGCGAGCAGTCCGTCCACTTCCGCGCGCATCGCATCGTGCTGGATGCGCCCGAAGCGATCGACGGGTTGCCGTCCCATGAAAATGTTCTCGGCAATCGACAGATCGAAGAACAGCGTCGGTTCCTGATAGATGACGGCGAGGCCCGCATCGCGTGCTTCGGCAGGCGTCGCAAAGCGGCGCTCTGCACCGTCGATGCGAAGCTCGCCCGTATCCGGCTGATGCACGCCGGCGAGTATCTTCACGAGCGTCGATTTGCCCGCGCCGTTTTCGCCGAGCAACGCATGCACTTCGCCCGGCCACAGCACGAGTTCGCCGTCCGACAGCGCGCGCACGCGTCCGAATGTTTTGCTCGCGTGCCGCAGTTCGAGTCTTGGCACGCTACCAGTGTGTTGCTCCACCCTGTTCTCCTTCATGCTGCGACTGCGTGTTGTTCGAGGCCGCTTCAGATACGGTAAAAGCGCTCGGCGTTGCGTACGAACAGCGCGTCCTTCTCAGCCTCGCTGGCTGCACCGACTATCGACGCATACGCACGCCACAAGTCGCCATATGTGCCGAACTGTCTGTCCACCGGAAAATTCGATGCGAACATGGCACGCTCGACACCGAACGTGTCGATGGTTTCGAGCACATAGGGCCGCAGACTTTCGACGGTCCAGTGATGATCGAACATTGCCAGTCCGCTGATCTTCACCGCGACGTTCGGGCATTGCGCGAGCATCTTCATGCCTTCGCGCCACGCGCGGTAGCCCGCGACGCTGTTGCGATCGACGAACATGCCCGTGTGATTGACGATGAACTGCGTGTCGTGATGCTGCCTGGCAAGCGATGCCGCCTCTTCCATCTGCGAGGGATAAAGCTGCATGTCGAACGACATGCCGTGCTTGCGCAGCAACCCGAAGTTCTCGCGCCACGTCGCCTCGCGCATGAAGTGACGGGCGCCATAGTCGTACAGCTTGTCGTGATGCACGTTGAGGATCTGCCGCACGCCGCGCGTATTCGCGAACGCGGCGTGGGCGGCGAGTACGTCGGCGGCGTTATCGGCGGAGAGATCGATGGCGGCGACGATCCCGTTGGGCATCGCGCGCGAGCCTGCATCGTCCGCGACGGCTTGCAGCCAGCGCGTTTCTTCGACCGGGTCTTTCGGATCGTGGTTGGCTTCGACGTGCACGCACTTGAGCAGTTCGATATCGCCGGCGTCGTTCAGCAGATCGGCGATCAGGTAATCGTGCTTAAGCGCGCGCGCATCGCCGACAAACGACACGCCGGGATTGGCAAGCCACGGGTAGTGATGCGTCTTCAGATCCCACAGATGCATGTGCGGGTCGACAACTTTCATGGCGCGTCCTTCGCCGCCGGCGCACGTGCGCCGCGAGCGTTCGCGAATCAGTGGAAGGGATGCTGCAGTTCAAATACTGGCGAGAGCGCTCGTTGAAGCGGCGTATGGTCGGGTGCCGTCTGCATGATGTCGGCCATGTAATCCCACCATTTGCGCATCACGGCAAGCTCGGGCAGCTGCTCCATCGAATGGTCGGCGCTGCGCGTGAGTATCGCGAACAGATGATGCGTGGATTCGTCGAGAAAGATCCGGTAATCGTGTATGCCTGCGTTGTGCAGTGCATCGACGAGTTCGGGCCAGATTTCCCGATGCCGGCGCTCGTACTCGTCGCGCATGCCGGGGTTGAGCACCATCCGGAAAGCGATTGTCTCCATGCCGGGTTTGTCTCCAGTGTTTTCGATCACTTGTTCTTGCCGCTCTCTTAGGAAGCGTCTTGATGCGACTATAATTCGGGCGTTGATAACATCTCAATCCGTTGTTGGGATTGGGCGATACTCAAACCGAATCGCACGCCGAGCCTCCATGAGCCAGAACGCTGCCCCGCTTGCCCTTATCAACCGGCTCAAATTCAAGCATCTGGCCTTGCTCGTCGCACTCGACGACGCGCGCAACGTCCACCAGGCGGCCGACGCCATCAATGTTGCCCAGCCCAGCGCGAGCCGCATGCTCGGCGATATCGAAGAGGCGTTAGGGTTTCTGCTATTCGAGCGCAACGCGCGCGGCATGCAGCCGACGCCGCTCGGGGTGGTCACGCTGGCGTATGCGCGGCGCGCGCTGGCCGATCTCACGCGGTTCGCCGAGGATCTCGATGCGAAGCGCAAGGGCGGGCATGGGCAACTGACGGTTGGCGCGATCATGGGTGCCGCGCCCGATTTGCTGGCGATGGCGGTGGCTGCGCTCAAGACCGAGCGCCCTTTGTTGCATGTGTGCATTCTCGGTGAGACCAGCGATCAGGTCGTGCAATTGCTGCATCGCCGCGAAGTGGATCTTGCGCTGGGTCGTCTGACTGATCCGTTACAGCACAATGTATTCAGTTTCGAGCCTTTGGCTCGGGAGACGCTGGTGCTGGTTGTTCGGGCTGTGCATCCGCTGGCTGGGCGTGCTTCCATTACGCTGCGCGAGTTGATGGACTGGCCGTGGGTTGCGCAACCTATTACCAGTCCCGCTCGTGTGCTATTCGAGGAAGAGTTGGCGCGGGCGGGGCTTGGGACGCCGGCTAATCTCACCGAATGCGCTTCCATCTTCGCTACGTTGCAGTTGCTTGAGAATTATGATGCCGTGGCGATGTTGCCTGAGTCGGTGGTGCGGGATCATGTGCGAGGCAGGCTTCTCGTGGCGCTGCCTGTTGAGATTGGCAAGAGCCTTGCCGGGTTTGGGATTTTGACTCGCAAAGGAGAGGCTCTTGCTGAGCCTGCCGAGAGGTTTGTTGAGTTGTTGAGGTTGCATTCGCAGTTGTTGGCTGAGAGGGATGCTTTGGTTTTAAATGGGTGAGGTTTTTTGTCTTGCGACGCCTGGTTTTCGTTTTGGTTTTGGTTTCGGTTTTTGTTTCGCTGGCATCCGCGAATTGGTATTAGTACTTCAGGCGTCGCCCCTGTGCGGGGCAGCACCTACTTTTCTTTGCCGCGGCAAAGAAAAGTAGGCAAAAGA
>NZ_QBUY01000116.1 GCF_003121405.1 Paraburkholderia sp. C35
AGCGGCTTTCTTTTGCCTACTTTTCTTTGCCGCGGCAAAGAAAAGTAGGTGCTGCCCCGCACAGGGGCGACGCGTGAAGAACCACTAACAAACCGCGGATGCCAGCGCAAAAGCAAACCGCGGATGCCAACGCAAAGCTCGCCAAAACCAAACCACCAGCCGCCAGCCTACTGACTAGCAGCAATCCTTTGCTGAATACGCTGTGCCCGCGCCGCCGACGCCGGATGCGAACTCATCATGCTCGACTTCCCGCCATCGAGCGTCGCCAGCTTGTTAAACGCGCTGACAAGCCCACTCGGATCCTGGCCTTTCTTCTTCTGGATATCGAACGAATAATCGTCCGCCGCTGTTTCCTGCGATTGCGAGAACTGCGCGTTCACAAGCTTCTCGGAGAAATCACCCAACTGCGACGCCGAGATCGCGCCCGTGCTCCCGCCCGCCGACGATGCGACCGACCGGATCGCCGACGTCGCATACGCCACCTGCATCGCTTTCTTCGTATGGCCAAGCGCCACGTGACCCATCTCGTGACCGACGACGCCGCGCACTTCATCGTCCGTCATCATGTCCATCAGGCCGCTGTAGACCCGCACGCAGCCGTTCGCCATCGCCCACGCGTTGACGTCCTTCGTGAGGTAGACCTTGTAGTTGACGGGCACGCCGTTGATGTTGTTGCCGAGCTGCGCGGCGATCTTGTTCAGCCGCCTGGTGTACGCGCTGCCGGCGGGCGCGATCTGGTTCTCGGAATCGAGTTGCGCGCAGGATTTGTCGGACAGCGTGCGCACGTCGGAATCGGTGAGCGACGCGGCTTGCATCGCCTGCGAGCCGGACTGCACGAGCGAATTGGGATCGAGGCTCACGCCCGAACAGGCGGCGAGCACGCCGCACGCGGCGGCAGCGAGAGTGGCGCAAATCTTTTTCACGGCGAACTTCCCCTTGACGGATGCTGTCTGTGGTCCGCCTGGGCGCGCCCCTGCGGTTTTATCCGTGCAGACGCCCAACAAAAAGCGCCTGACAGGCAGGCGCTTTTTTAACATGTTGAAAGGAGTTTTCGTGGAAATTGAAAGCTTCTTTAACGATCCGTCAACACCAGACGACACTCGCGCAGCGTTTCGATGCGCGATGCATCGGCGGGCGAAAATCAGGTCAGTGCGGTGTCGATGAACGACTGACGCTGCGTCAACTTCTGGTAGTACTTGTCGAGATTCGGGTGCTGCTCGCGCCAGTCGAGTTGCGGCATGCGGAAATCCAGATAGCTCAGCGCACAGCCAACCGCGACATCGGCGAGCGTGTAGTGATTGCCCGCGCACCATGTCTTCGAAGCGAGTCCTTGCGCCATCGCAATCAGCCCGTCGTCGATCTTGTGGCGCTGACGCGCGATCCACGATTCGCTGCGATGGGCTTCTTCGCGCAGCACACCTTCGAGACGGATCAGCACGGCGGCGTCCATGATGCCGTCGGCGAGCGCTTCCCAGCAGCGCACTTCGACACGCTCGCGACCCGACTGCGGCACGAGCTTGCACACAGGCGACAGCGTATCGACGTATTCGCAGATCACGCGCGAATCGAACACGGCGGCGCCGTCTTCCATCACGAGGCACGGCACCTTGCCGATCGGGTTGTACTCGTGAATGGCCGTGTCGGCGGCCCAGACGTTTTCGAGTTCGAGCTTGTAGTCGATTTTCTTTTCCGCGAGCACGATCCGCGCCTTGCGGACAAATGGGCTCGACAGCGAACCGATGAGTTTCATTACATCCTGCCTTGATTGAAATTGGGCGCAAGTATACGTGCGTTGGCGCTGTTTCCGTGCGCCGCGCAGCGTGCTTCGGGCCGCGGGATCGCCCGGTTGTAGACAGATTGCAACAATGCCGCGCCCTCGCGCGACGGTCCAGCTAGCCGGATGGCCAAACTCTGCGCGCGGCTACGGGCGTCGCGGAAGCGATTTCAGTTGGGCGATACAATTGCATCACTGGCACCATTGCTACGCTGCCGCGCGGCGCAAGGCCTTGTCCGCCGCGCCGCCTTTCCCCACGCACGATGAACCGCCGACCGAACTCATGACCGATCTCACCACGGCAATCGACATCTACCGTCAGCGCCGCGCCCGCGTGCTCGATGCGCTGCGCGCGGCAGGCAACGGCGTCGCCATCATTCCGACCGCGCCCGAGACGCTGCGCAATCGCGCCGCCGACTATCCGTACCGGCACGACAGCTACTTCTACTATCTGACGGGTTTCACCGAGCCGGAAGCGCTGCTGGTGCTCGACGCCAGCGCGAAGGAAAACGAGCCGGCCGCCATCCTGTTCTGCCGCGCGAAGAACGCCGAGCGCGAAACGTGGGAAGGCTTCCGCTTCGGCCCGGAAGGCGCGCGCGAAGCGTTTGGTTTCGACGCCGCGTTCGCCTTCGACGAAGTCGACGCGCAGTTGCCGCGCATCATCGCCGACAAGCCGGCGCTACACTACGCCCTCGGTGCATCGGAACAGTTCGACGCCAAGGTGCGCCAGTGGCTCGACGCCGTGCGCATGCAAGGCAGAAGCGGCGTGCTGGCGCCATCGGCTGCCCATGATGTCGTGCCGCTGCTCGACGAGATGCGCCTCGTCAAGGACGACCACGAACTCGCCATCATGCGACGTGCGGCCGCGATTTCCGCGCAGGCACATCGCCGCGCGATGGCGGCGTGCCATCCCGGCGTGCGCGAGTACGAACTCGAAGCCGAACTGCTTTACACCTTCCGCAAACATGGCGCGCAGGCGCCGGCGTACGGTTCGATCGTCGCTGCGGGCGCTAATGCTTGCGTGCTCCACTATCCGGCCGGCAACGCCATCGCGCAGGACGGCGATCTGATCCTGATCGACGCAGCGTGCGAACTCGACGGCTACGCGTCCGACATCACGCGTACCTTCCCCGCAAGCGGCCGCTTCACGCCCGCGCAGCGCGAGTTATACGACATCGTGCTGGCCGCGCAGCAGGCCGCCATCGACGCGACCAAAGCAGGCGCGAGCTTCGACGCGCCGCATCAGGCCGCCGTGCGTGTGCTCGCGCAAGGGCTGCTCGACACGGGCATTCTCAACCGCGATCTGTTTGCGGGCGTGGATGAAGTGATCGAAGAGCGTGCGTATGCGCGCTTCTACATGCATCGCACCGGTCACTGGCTCGGCATGGACGTGCACGACGCGGGCGACTATCGCGAGCGCGGCACCCCCGCCGACGAGACAGGCGCCCTGCCCTGGCGCACGCTGAAGCCGGGCATGACGCTGACCATCGAGCCGGGTCTCTACATCCGTGCCGCCGACGATGTGCCCGAGAAATACTGGAACATCGGCATTCGTATCGAGGACGACGCCATCGTCACCGCCACGGGCTGCGAACTGATCACGCGCGGCGTGCCCGTCGATGCAGACGAAATCGAGGCGCTGATGCAACAGGCACATGCCGCCAGCGACGCCTGAGCGCAAGGAACAGAGAAGAACATGAACGAAGTGCAACAGGCCGCGCCATTCGACTACGACGTGACGATCGTCGGCGCCGGTCCCGTCGGTCTCGCGCTCGCGGGCTGGCTCGCGCGGCGCAGCGCGACGCAGAAGCTGAATATCGCGCTGATCGATGCGCGCGAACCGGAAGATTCGATTGCCGATCCGCGTGCGATCGCCGTGTCGCAAGGCAGCCGGATGATCCTCGAGCCGCTCGCCTGGCCGTCCGACGCGACGGCCATCCAGCGCATTCACGTGTCGCAGCGCGGCCACTTCGGGCGCACGCTGATCGATCACGCGGAGCATGGCTTGCCGGCGCTCGGCTACGTGTTGCGTTATGGCTCGATCGTCCACGCGCTGGCCGATGCCGTGCGCGCGACGCCCGTGCACTGGTTCAGATCGACCAAAGCGCAAGCGCCGCAGCCGCTCGAAGACGACGGCGTGCTGCTGCCGATCGAAAGCGCGCATGTCGCGCGTACGCTGCGCACGCGCATTCTGGTGAATGCCGAAGGCGGCCTGTTCGGCGAACAGCAGGCGGGTTCGGGCGAAACGCGCGACTACGGACAAACGGCGCTGGTTGGCACCGTCACGTTGTCGTCGCCCCGACCTCATGTCGCATGGGAGCGCTTCACGTCGCAAGGTCCGATTGCGCTGCTGCCGACGGGCGGTGTGCGCGGGGCGGACTACGCGCTGGTCTGGTGTTGCGCGCCGGACGAAGCGGCGCGCCGCGCGCAATTGTCGGATGAAGACTTTTTGCGCGAACTCGGCACCGAGTTTGGCGACCGGATGGGCCGCTTCGTGCAGATCAAGGGCCGCGCGGCATTTCCGCTCGGGCTCAATACCGTCGATACCCTCGTCAAGGGCAACGTCGTCGCGATCGGCAATGCGGCGCAAACACTGCATCCCGTCGCCGGTCAGGGGCTGAATCTCGGTCTGCGCGATGCCCACGCACTCGCCGACGCGCTGTCGCAATACGGCGCGACGCGCAGCGCACTGATCGAGTTTGCGCAGCGCCGCGCGCTGGATCGTCGCATGACGATCGGCGCCACCGATACGCTCGCGCGCCTGTTCACGATCGACTTCCCGCCGCTCGCGGCATTGCGCGGCCTCGCGCTCACCGCGCTCGAATTCGTGCCGCCCGTCAAGACCGCGCTGGCGCGACAAATGATGTTCGGACAGCGTCGCTAAAACCTGGCGTGATCGCGCTAAAAATGGCCGCCGTTCTATGAACGCGGCCACTTTCATAGAAGATTTAATGAGTTACATCAGGCGCGGTTCGATCTGGGTCAACGCGTTAACGCTAAAATAGCGGTTTTCCCTCGTATTTTGCGGTACGTGCGGTGCGCGATTTCGACGTTTCTGGCGCACCTTTGACGCGCCGCCGACGTCCGCCCTGCCCACTCTCGGCTCCCACACTCTGCGCAACAACCTGTTCGTCGCCCCGATGGCGGGCGTCACCGATCGCCCGTTCCGCCAGCTCTGCAAGCGCATGGGCGCGGGCTATGCGGTGTCCGAGATGGTCGCGTCGAACGCGCAACTGTGGAAAAGCGAAAAGACGATGCGCCGCGCCAACCACGCGGGCGAAGTCGAACCGATCTCCGTGCAGATCGCGGGCGCCGACCCGCAGATGATGGCCGAAGCCGCGCGCTACAACGTGGCGAACGGCGCGCAGATCATCGACATCAACATGGGCTGCCCCGCCAAGAAGGTCTGTAACGTCGCCGCCGGTTCGGCGCTGTTGCAGAACGAACCGCTGGTGCAGCGGATCGTCGAGGCGGTGGTGAATGCGGTGGGCGTCGGTCCGGATGCCGTGCCCGTCACGCTGAAAATCCGCACGGGCTGGAATCGCGAGAACAAAAACGCGCTGAATGTCGCGCACCTCGCCGAAAACGCAGGCATTTCGATGCTGACCGTGCACGGCCGCACGCGCGCCGACCTGTATCACGGCGACGCGGAGTACGAAACGATCGCCGCCGTGAAAGCCGCGGTGAAGATTCCCGTGGTTGCGAACGGCGACATCACCACGCCGCACAAGGCGCGCGAGGTGCTGGCCGCGACGGGTGCTGACGCGATCATGATCGGCCGGGCGGCACAGGGGCGCCCATGGCTGTTCCGCGAGATCGAGTATTTCCTGCGTACGGGCGAGTTGATGGAAGCGCCGCGTATCGACGAGATCCAGGCAGTGATGAACGAGCATCTCGAAGATCACTACGCGTTCTACGGCGAATTTACGGGCGTTCGCACTGCGCGCAAGCACATCGGCTGGTACACTCGCGGCCTTTCTGGCGCCAACGTGTTCCGCCACCGTATGAATACGCTGGACACGACGCGCGAACAACTGCTCGCCGTCAACGAATTCTTCGACGCGCAAAAGGCGATTTCGGACCGCCTCGTGTACGTCGACAACGAAGTCAACAACAACGGTGAGCAGGATCAAACCGACCGACTAGCAGCATGAGCAAGCACAATATCGAACAATGTGTCCGCGATAGCCTGGGTATGTACTTTCAGGATCTCGACGGCTCCAATCCGCACGACGTATACGACATGGTGATTTCGTGCGTCGAAAAACCGTTGCTCGAGGTGGTGCTCGAGCAGGCCGGCGGCAATCAGTCGCTGGCAGCCGAGTACCTCGGCATCAACCGCAATACGCTGCGCAAGAAACTGCAACAGCACGGCCTGCTGTAGTTCTGGCGCCCTGCCACGCCTTTCATCGGCTTTTGTTCTCATCATGATCAAGCAAGCGCTCATCTCCGTTTCCGACAAGTCAGGCATCGTCGATTTCGCGAAATCGCTGTCGGACCTCGGCGTCAAGATCCTGTCTACAGGCGGCACCGCGAAACTGCTCGCGGACGCCGGCCTTTCCGTTACCGAAGTGGCCGACTACACGGGCTTTCCGGAAATGCTGGATGGGCGCGTGAAAACGCTGCACCCGAAGGTGCACGGCGGCATCCTGGCTCGCCGCGATCTGCCCGAGCACATGGCAGCGCTCGAAAAGCACGACATCCCGACCATCGATCTGCTCGTCGTGAACCTGTACCCGTTCGTGCAGACGATCTCGAAGGAAGAGTGCTCGCTCGAAGACGCGATCGAGAACATCGATATCGGCGGCCCGACCATGCTGCGCTCGGCGGCGAAGAATCATCGCGACGTGACCGTCGTGGTCGATCCCGCTGACTACGCAGTCGTGCTCGACGAAATGCGCGCGAACGGCAACACGGTCGGCTACAAGACAAACTTCCGCCTTGCTACCAAGGTGTACGCGCACACCGCGCAGTACGACGGCGCGATCACGAACTACCTGACGAGCCTCACGGAAGAACTGCAGCACCGCGAGCGCAACACGTATCCCGCGACGCTGAACATGGCGTTCGAGAAGGTCCAGGATCTGCGCTACGGCGAGAACCCGCATCAAAGCGCTGCGTTCTACCGCGATATCGCTGTGCCCGCCGGCGCGCTCGCGAACTATCGCCAGCTGCAAGGCAAGGAACTGTCGTACAACAACATCGCCGATTCGGACGCTGCGTGGGAATGCGTGAAGACGTTCGACGCACCGGCCTGCGTGATCATCAAGCACGCGAACCCGTGTGGCGTGGCAGTCGGCGCGAATCCGCACGAAGCGTACTCGAAAGCGTTCCAGACGGACCCGACTTCGGCGTTCGGCGGCATCATCGCGTTCAATCGTGAAGTCGATGAAACGGCTGCGCAGGCTGTTGCCAAGCAGTTCGTCGAAGTGCTGATCGCACCGTCGTTCAGCGACGCTGCGAAGCAGGTGTTCGCAGCCAAGCAGAATGTGCGTCTGCTCGAAATCGCACTCGGCGAAGGCCACAACGCGTTCGATCTGAAGCGCGTGGGCGGCGGTCTGCTGGTGCAATCGCTGGACGCCAAGAACGTGCAGCCGCACGAACTGCGCGTCGTGACGAAGCGTCACCCGACGCCGAAGGAAATGGACGATCTGCTGTTTGCATGGCGCGTCGCGAAGTTCGTCAAGTCGAACGCGATCGTGTTCTGCGCGAACGGCATGACGATGGGCGTCGGCGCGGGTCAGATGAGCCGCGTGGATTCGGCGCGTATCGCGAGCATCAAGGCGCAGAACGCAGGCCTGACGCTGTCGGGTACGGCTGTGGCGTCGGATGCGTTCTTCCCGTTCCGCGACGGCCTCGACGTGGTGGTGAATGCAGGCGCGACCTGCGTGATCCAGCCGGGCGGCTCGATGCGCGACGACGAAGTGATCGCCGCCGCCGACGAGCACAACATCGCGATGGTCGTGACGGGCATCCGCCACTTCCGCCACTGATCGGCTGATCTGCTGCTTCTGAAACGGCCCGGCAGTTTGCAACTGCCGGGCCGTTTTGCATTTCGCGTTTGAAGCGATGCCGTTGTAGTATCGCAGGCACTGAATACGCACGGTACTTATGAGAATTCTCGGCATCGACCCCGGTTTGCGCGTCACTGGCTTCGGCGTGATCGACGTATCGGGCCACCAGTTGACCTATGTGACGAGCGGCGTCATCAAGACAGCCGATGCCGATTTGCCAAGCCGCCTCGGCACCATTTTCGAAGGCATTTCGACGCTGATCCGGCAACACGCGCCGGATCAGTCGGCGATTGAAAAGGTGTTTGTGAACGTCAATCCGCAGTCCACGCTGCTGCTCGGCCAGGCGCGCGGTGCGGCGATCTGCGGGCTGGTGGCGGGCGGCGTGCCCGTCGCGGAATACACCGCGCTGCAGCTGAAGCAGGCCGTGGTCGGCTACGGACGCGCGACCAAGGAGCAGATGCAGCAGATGGTCGTGCGGCTGCTGTGTCTCTCGGGCATCCCGTCCACTGACGCCGCCGATGCACTCGGCATGGCGATCTGCCACGCGCACGGTGGCGGCACGTTGAGCACGCTGGGCGGCATCGCGCCGGCACTTGCGAAGAAGGGCTTGCGCGTCAGGCGCGGGCGGCTGGTGGGCTAAGCGCCTGTAGCTTTATCGTCAGCGCTGTCCCGCCAACGCCAGCCGGCATGCCAACCCGGCAAACACCGACCCAAGCAGATACTGCGGCCAGCGCGACGGACGCTTGCCGCCAGTCAGCTTTCGGCTGAGCCTGCTGGCAAGCAGAATCACGCTGCCATTCACGAAGAAGCCAATCACATTGAGCACGGTCGCCAGCACCATGATCTGCACGGCGACCGATCCCGCCTCCGGCTTCACGAATTGCGGAAACAGCGCGAGCACGAACAGCGCAACCTTCGGGTTGAGCAGATTCGTGAACAACCCTTGCCTGAAAATTCTGCCGACGGGATAGCGCCGCATCGACGCATCGGGCGTGAGCATCGTGCCTTCCGAGCGGATCGTTTTCCACGCGAGATAGAGCAGATAGGCCGCGCCCGCGAAGCGCACGATGTCATAGGCCATCGGCGCGGCCAGAAAGAGCTGTGACAGGCCGAATGCCGCTGCGAGTGCATGGCAGTATGTGCCGACCATGATCCCGGCGAACGACGCGAAACCCGCCGCCCTCCCCTGGCTCACGCTGCGGGAAGCAATCAGCAACATATCGGGACCGGGTGTGGCGGTAAGCGCGAGACACGCGCCTGAGAACAGCGCGAGTGTGGTGAGACTGAGCATCGAAGACCCCTTTTGGCCAGTGACGGAACGTCCAAAAGGGATCTCAGTGTAGGGAGCGCGAGCGATGAGGTCAATCAGGCTCCTCCTTCTACTTCGTCAGAAGTGGCGTACGAAAGCCGATCACGCTGCGCTACACTCGCGCTTTCCCCTTTCGATAGAACGAACCTGCCATGATCGGTCGCATCGCCGGCGTCCTGCTGGAAAAGAATCCGCCTCACCTTCTGATCGACTGCAACGGCGTCGGCTACGAAGTCGATGTGCCGATGAGCACGTTCTACAACCTGCCCGGCACCGGCGAAAAAGTCGTGCTGCTCACGCAGATGATCGTGCGCGAAGACGCGCATCTGCTATACGGCTTTCTCACGCCACAAGAGCGTTCGACATTTCGCGAGTTGTTAAAGATCACGGGCATCGGCGCGCGTATGGCGCTGGCCGTGCTGTCCGGCATGAGCGTGCAGGAACTGTCGCAAACGGTGACGATGCAGGACGCCGCGCGCCTCACGCGCGTGCCGGGCATCGGCAAGAAAACGGCGGAGCGGCTCCTGCTTGAACTGAAGGGCAAGCTCGGCGCCGACCTGGGCGCGATGGCGAGCGCGGCGTCGCAGTCCGATCACGCGTCCGACATCCTGAATGCATTGCTGGCATTGGGGTACTCTGAAAAAGAAGCGCTTGCGGCCATCAAAAACGTACCGGCGAGTACAGGCGTTTCCGAAGGCATCAAGCTCGCCTTGAAGGCGCTGTCGAAGGCCTGAGCGGGCTTTCACGAGCGGCGATGTGTGAAGCTTCGCATGCCGCCGGAACGTGCACACCCTGGCCGTTCGGCCAGGTCTGCGAACAGGCGCTGCGCGGTACAATGCCTGCATGATCGAACACGACAAACTCGCCGCCGAACGCATCATCGCCGCCACGCCCGTGTCGTCGAACGAGGAAGCGTTCGAGCGTGCGTTGCGCCCGCGCCAGCTCGACGAATACGTCGGTCAGGAAAAGGTGCGCGGCCAGCTGGAAATCTTCATCGAGGCGGCCAAGCGGCGCTCGGAATCGCTGGATCACGTGTTGCTGTTCGGGCCGCCGGGTCTCGGTAAGACCACGCTCGCGCACATCATCGCGCGTGAAATGGGTGTCAATATGCGGCAGACTTCGGGCCCTGTGCTCGAACGCGCGGGCGACCTCGCCGCACTGCTGACCAATCTCGAAGCCAACGACGTTCTTTTCATCGACGAAATTCACCGGCTGTCGCCTGTGGTCGAGGAAATCCTGTATCCGGCGCTCGAGGATTATCAGATCGACATCATGATCGGCGAAGGCCCGGCTGCGCGTAGCGTGAAGCTGGATCTGCAGCCGTTTACGCTGGTCGGCGCGACTACACGTGCGGGCATGCTGACCAACCCGCTGCGCGATCGCTTCGGGATCGTTGCGCGGCTGGAGTTTTATAACGCCGAAGAACTGGCGCGTATCGTGAGCCGTTCGGCCTCGCTGCTGGGCGCGCAGATTCATCCCGAAGGCGCACTGGAAATCGCCAGGCGCTCGCGCGGCACGCCACGTATTGCGAACCGATTGCTGCGCCGTGTGCGTGATTACGCCGAGGTGAAGGCAGACGGCAATATCACCGCGAAAGTCGCGGATGCCGCACTGAAAATGCTTGATGTCGATCCCGTCGGCTTCGATCTGATGGACCGCAAGCTGCTCGAAGCGATCCTGCACAAGTTCGATGGCGGTCCGGTTGGCGTGGACAATCTGGCGGCGGCGATCGGCGAAGAACGCGACACGATTGAAGATGTGCTCGAACCGTATCTGATCCAGCAAGGTTTCTTGCAGCGCACGCCGCGCGGTCGCGTCGCCACGCTGTTGACGTACCGGCACTTCGGCCTGGCTGCGCCGGATTCGGGAAGTCCTTTACGCAATCTGCTGGATTCCGAGCCGAGCTAAGCGGCTCTCAGGCGAAAGACGCGGCGCGCGTCTTATGTGTGACGCCGCGCCTGAAAGACTCAACGCCCTGCTTCGGGCGCTTTCTTAAAACTGTCGTCTTCTGACTGACCGTCCAGATGCACGACATCGGCCCACGACAAGACCTTCGCGCGGCCATTCTCAAACTCGACGACATTCACGCTCGTGTTCAGCAACGGATAGCTGCGCGGCGCCTCAAGCGTCAAACCATTCGCGAAGCGATACACGCAATCCAGCACGCCGCCATGCGCGACACACGCGATCCGTTGATCCGGATGCGCAGCGACGATCGGCTCGATGGCATGTAGAACGCGGTGATAAAACACGCGCTGCGATTCGCCCTCGGGCGGCGAAAAACCCGGATCGCGCGTCTGCCACTGTGCGTATTCGTCGGGAAAACGCAGCGCGATTTCATCGCTATCGTGTCCCTGGAAGGCACCGTAGTTGCGCTCTCGCAGACCTTCCTTCAGATTCAGCGGCAGTCCAAGCACATCGGCGAATGGCTGCGCAGTCTGTTGCGCGCGCATGAGATCGCTCGAATAGATCGCGTCGAGCCGCGCGCCTTCCTTGGCCTCGCGCGCGAATCGCTCAGCGAGACGCTGCGCCTGATCGACGCCACTCGTCGCAAGCGGAATATCGATATGCCCCTGGATCCGCTTGATGCGGTTCCAGTCGGTTTCGCCGTGCCGGATGAAGAGGACTTGTGTTGCCATGAGAATGAGTGAGAGCGTTACGCGCGAGTCTGAAGCCAGAACGTGACAGGGCCGTCGTTGACGAGCGACACCTGCATGTCTGCACCGAATTCGCCTGTCTCGACGATGGAATGCTTGGCGCGCGCCGCCGTCACGAAGTAGTCGAACAGGCGCCGGCCTTCGTCGGGCGGCGCTGCGGGCGTGAAACTCGGGCGCAGGCCGCTGTTGGTGTCGGCGGCGAGTGTGAATTGCGAGACCAGCAGCAAACCGCCTGAACGGCCTTCGCCGTCGATGTTCTGCACGGACAAATTCATCTTGCCCGCAGCGTCGCTAAACACGCGATAACCGAGCACTTTGGCGAGCAGTTTGTCGGCGGCAGCCTCAGTATCGCCGCGTTCGGCACAGACCAGCGCGAGCAGTCCCGCTTCGATCGCGCCCGTCACGCGGTCACCCACGCGCACTTCGGCGCGCCGCACGCGTTGGATCAGCGCGATCATGCGGCGTGCTTCAGTTGGGCGACAGGCATCATGCCGTCAGCGTGACGCGTGCAAAACGGCGCTTGCCGACCTGCACGACGAACTCACCCGCCTCGACCTTCAGACCCTTGTCCGACACGGTCGCGCCGTCGATCTTCACGCCGCCCTGCTCGATGTTGCGCAGCGCTTCGCTCGTCGACGGCACGAGGCCGGCCTGCTTGAGCAACTGGCCAATCGCCAGCGGCGCGCCTGCGAGCGTAACGGAAGGAATATCGTCCGGCACGCCGCCCTTCGCGCGGTGATTGAAGTCTTCGAGCGCGCGCTCGGCGTCGCCTTGCGAGTGGAAGCGCGTGACGATTTCCTGCGCGAGCATCACCTTGAAATCGCGCGGATTGCGTCCGCCTTCGATCTCGCGCTTGAAGCCTTCGATTTCCGTCATAGGACGGAACGACAGCAGTTCGAAGTAACGCCACATCAGCACGTCGGAGATGCTCATCAGCTTGCCGAACATGTCGGTCGGCTTTTCGCTGATACCGACGTAGTTGGCCTTCGACTTCGACATCTTCTCAACGCCGTCCAACCCTTCGAGCAGCGGCATCGTCAGAATGCACTGCTGTTCCTGGCCGTACTGCTTTTGCAGTTCACGACCGACCAGCAGGTTGAACTTCTGATCGGTGCCGCCGAGTTCGAGATCGGCGTTCAGCGCGACGGAGTCGTAGCCCTGCATCAGCGGATACAGGAACTCATGAATCGAAATGGGCACGCCGCCCTGGAAACGCTTCGTAAAGTCTTCGCGCTCCAGAATGCGTGCGACCGTGTAACGCGACGCCAGCTTGATCATGCCGTCGGCGCCGAGCGGCATCGACCATTCGCTGTTGTAGCGGATTTCCGTCTTTTCACGGTCGAGTACCAGCGCGGCCTGCTCGAAGTAAGTCTTGGCGTTCGATTCGATCTGCTCGCGCGTGAGCGGCGGACGCGTCGCGTTGCGGCCCGACGGATCGCCGATCAGCGACGTGAAATCGCCGATCAGAAAGATCACCGTGTGACCAAGATCCTGCAACTGGCGCATCTTGTTCAGCACGACGGTATGGCCGATGTGAATGTCGGGCGCCGTCGGATCGAGACCGAGCTAGATGCGCAGCGGCGTGCCCGTGGCCGCGCATTTCGCGAGCTTCTGCGCGAACTCCTCTTCGATCAGCAGTTCGTCGACGCCGCGTTTGGTGACTTCGAGCGCGTGGCGGACTTCGTCGGTGATCGGGAAGGCGGAATTGGGCTTGGCGGTGGACTCGGTGCTCATGCTGGAACGGGAGATCGCAAAAAGAGAGATTGTCCCATAGTTGCGAGGCATTGCGCCCTGATCTCACGCGAAACGCCCGCAACTCGCGGCGTGATCCGTCTCGCGCGCCGCCTATCCCGTTCGGTCAGGTTGTTTCAACGCGTCGCGATGCGCGACAATCGACGTCAATCCTGCGCCGACAATGTCGATGAGGCGCGACCAACGACGATCAGAGGAGCAAAGCGTGGCCAAAGACACGGCAGACGGCGTGTATTTCGGGTTGATGTCGGGCACCAGCATGGACGGCGTGGACGGTGTGGCCGTCGAATTTGCGGCGGGCAAGGCGCCCGTCGTTCGATCGCAGGCTTTTGTGGGCTTCTCCGAGGGGCTGCGCGACGCGCTGTTCGCGCTCCAGCAACCCGGCGACAACGAAATCGAGCGTGAAGCGCTCGCCGCCAACGCGCTCGCCGCGCGCTACACGGTGTGCTGCCACGAATTGCTGCGCGCGGGCAATCTGTCGGCGGCCGAGGTCCGCGCAATCGGCGTGCACGGCCAGACGGTGCGGCATCGGCCGGAAAAGGGCTATACGAAGCAGATCAACAATCCGTCGCTGCTGGCGGAAATGGCGCATATCGACGTGATCGCCGATTTCCGCAGCCGCGATGTCGCGGCGGGCGGCCAGGGCGCGCCACTCGTGCCGGCGTTCCACGCGACGGTTTTCGGCGCGAAGAACGAGACGCGCGTGGTCTGCAATCTGGGCGGCATCAGCAACATCACGATTCTGTCGGCGAACGGCGCGGTGCGCGGCTTCGATTGCGGCCCGGCGAATGCGCTGCTCGACGAGTGGTCGCAACGGCATCTGAAGAAGCCTTACGACGAAAACGGCCAGTTCGCGGCGACGGGTCAGGTACATCGTCCGTTGCTCAATGCACTGCTCGACGAGCCGTTTTTCGAAGCGCAGCCGCCCAAGAGCACGGGCCGCGACCTGTTCAACCCCGAATGGCTCGACACTCGCCTGCAAGGATTCGCCGACGTCAGCCCCGCCGATGTTCAGGCAACGCTCGTCGCGCTGACTGCCGTGACCGTCGCCCGCGAAGTCGAGCGGCACGCGCCGGACTGCAAGGCGGTCTACGTCTGCGGCGGCGGCGCGCGCAATCCGGAAATCATGAAGGCGTTGCAAGGCGCGCTGGCCGAAAGCGGCTGCAGCGGCGTTCCGGTCATGACCACCGAGGCGCTCGGCGTGCCACCGCATCAGGTCGAGCCGCTGGCCTTCGCCTGGCTCGCCATGCGTTGCGTCGCGCGCGAGCCAGGCAATCTGCCTTCGGTGACGGGCGCTGCCGGTGAGCGCGTGCTGGGCGCAATCTATCCGCGATAACGTGCGGATTGGTATAGAGGAAATAAAAAACGGGGCCGAAGCCCCGTTTTTGCTACAACTTACGCGAAACCAGCCGTCGATTACACCGAGAACGACGAGCCGCAACCACAGGTGGTCGTAGCGTTCGGGTTCTTGATGACGAACTGCGCGCCGTTGATGTCGTCCTTG
This sequence comes from Paraburkholderia sp. C35, assembly GCF_003121405.1. Lineage (GTDB taxonomy): Bacteria > Pseudomonadota > Gammaproteobacteria > Burkholderiales > Burkholderiaceae > Paraburkholderia. Next base: position 15,011 of record NZ_QBUY01000116.1, read on the forward strand.
TAGTCGATCTCTGCGCCAACCAGATACTGGTAGCTCATCGAATCGATCAGCAGCTGGACGCCGCTTTTGTTCATGACGGTATCGTCTTCGTTGATGGCTTCATCGAAGGTAAAACCATACTGGAACCCCGAGCAGCCGCCACCCTGCACGAATACGCGCAGTTTCAGCTCCGGGTTGCCTTCTTCTTCGATCAGTTCCTTGACCTTGTCGGCCGCTGCGTCAGTAAAGACGAACGGCGCCGGCATCTCGGTCACGGGGGTGTCGGTCACTGCGTCCATGCGAACTCTCCAAAAATTGCTTCTTGACGCTATTGTATTGCTGTTCCCGATATCGTGCTGAAGCCCATGAAATCAATAGGTTCTTATGCAAGGTAAATGAGACGCGTGCGCGACGGGCGTGTGTCAACCATGTGTCCGTACAGGTGTCAGCGATGTCCACATACGGCGCGAAATCCGGCACAACAAATAAAAAAAGCCGCCATCGCAATGCGCTGGCGGCTTTTTGCAGCAAGCTCCGTCCGAAAACAGAGCCAGCCCGAAACGATTAACGCTTCGAGAACTGCTTGCGGCGACGTGCTTTGTGGAAACCGACCTTCTTACGCTCGACTTCACGTGCGTCACGCGTCACGTAGCCAGCCTTCGACAGTTCCGGCTTCAGCGTTGCGTCGTAGTCCATCAGCGCGCGCGTGATGCCGTGGCGAACTGCACCAGCCTGACCCGTTTCACCGCCGCCCGACACGTTGACCTTGATGTCGAACGTGGTACCGTGGTTCGTCAGTTCCAGCGGTTGACGCACGATCATCAGCGACGTTTCGCGCGAGAAGTAGTCGGCGATAGGCTTGCCGTTGACGATGATGTCGCCCTTGCCTGCCTTGCTGAAGACACGAGCAACTGCGCTCTTGCGGCGGCCCGTACCGTAATTCCAGTTACCGATCATGTGGGCTCCCCTTAGATCTCGAGCGCCTTCGGCTGTTGGGCCGAGTGCGGATGCGTTGCGTCTGCGTAGACCTTCAGCTTCTTGATCATCGCGTAGCCGAGCGGGCCCTTCGGCAGCATGCCCTTGACCGCTTTCTCGAGCGCGCGGCCCGGGAAGCGTTCTTGCATCTTGCCGAACGTCGTTTCATAGATACCGCCCGGGTAGCCCGAGTGGCGATAGTACTTCTTGTCCGTGGTCTTGTTGCCCGTGACCTTCAGCTTGCCGGCGTTGATAACGATGATGAAATCACCGGTGTCGACGTGCGGAGTGAACTCAGGCTTGTGCTTGCCGCGAAGACGGTGTGCCACTTCGCTGGCGACACGGCCGAGAACCTTATCCGTCGCGTCAATCACAAACCATTCACGCGTCACCTCATGGGCTTTAGCGGAAAACGTCTTCATGATCGATCCAAATAAATATGCTGCGCCCTGTGTTTTTTCCTGCTTGTAAGTGCGCTTCGAGGCGCGTGCAGGCTCTCCCTGTTTTTTCTCCGCGGGCACGAATGCGGAAAAGCTGATGATTATAAAGGATTTTGCTTTGAGGAGTCAAAGTATCCGACGCTTCCGGCGCGTACAGACGAAAAAAAGCCCGAACTAGCGGTTCGGGCTTAATCCACCTTAGGAGGAGGGTGGAGGAGACATGCGGAGATTGTCGAACTACGACAACCAATGAACTGATTATATGTACGCTCCTTGTGCAACGCAAGAACATTTGCAATGCGAAATTGAATTTCATATTGCGGAATTAACAAAAACGAGCAGTACGCATCATCAAGCCATTGAAAAACAAGGATTTACCCCGAACTCAAGCTCCATGGGCGCCGGTTGTCTTAGAACAACACGCCTAAAACTGTTCGTGCTATCCCTTATGCGTCGAACATGCCGCAGCGCAACATACAAGCCCGAATCCGCATAACTCGCCGCCGATGTCGCTTCGGGCGAGCCAGCATCCGCCGGGCTACAATGCGCATCTCGAATTGAAAGCTTGTGAGCCGGAGTACAACGCAATGGAATGCAAAGTCAGCTGGATGGGTCAGGATGGTATGGCGTTCGCCGCCGAAACGGGCAGCGGTCACCTCGTCGCGATGGACGGCGCGCCTGAAGGCGGCGGCCGCAATCTGGCGCCGCGTCCGATGGAAATGGTGCTGCTCGGCACGGGCGGCTGCACCGCGTACGACGTCGTGATGATCCTGAAGAAGAGCCGTCAGGAGATCAGCGGCTGCTCGGTGACGCTCAAGGCCGAGCGCGCAAGCGAAGATCCGAAGGTTTTCACGAAGGTCCACTTCCACTTCACGGTGACGGGCAAGAACCTCAATCCGTCGACGGTGGAACGCGCGATCAACCTGTCGCACGACAAATACTGCTCGGCGTCGATCATGATCGCGAAAACGGCCGAGCTGACGCATTCGTTCGAAATCGTCGCAGCCTGAAGTCAGAGCGCGGCGCGCAAGCTGAAAAAGAAAATGCCGGCGTCCGAATGGACGCCGGCATTTGTCATTTGAGCGGCAAAGCAGGCCGATAAGCCGGATTCTGTGCACGCGACGCGCCCGAAAGCGCGCCACGCGTGGCAGCCATTCCTCTAGACGCGCCATTGCTGACGCGCTCAAGCTTCCTACCCGCTGACGCGACGGGGGCCCCGCCCTGCATCTCGAAGATGCTAGCCAGCCTACTTGGAATTGCTCCGGGTGGAGGTTACCGTGCCGGTCTGCCTCGCAGCAGCCGCGGTGCGCTCTTACCGCACCGTTTCACCCTTACCTGATCCCGGCTTGCGCCGGGCCATCGGCGGTTTGCTTTCTGTTGCCCTGTTCCGCGTGTCACCACGGATGGCCGTTAGCCATCACCCTGCCCTGTGGAGTCCGGACTTTCCTCGCCCTCGCCGGCCGAAACCGCCGAAGCCGCGACTGCCTGGCCTGCTTTGCTGGCGGCGATTTTAACATCCGGCGTCGCGCGCGACCGTCGGCCGCTGCGAAACACGGATGAATCCTCGTAGAAAGACGGCGATTCGTTCTCCGCCCACCAGCCGGGAATGCCGAGCACTGGCAGCGGCGCGAACATCTGGCTGCTGAATTCAGCGCGTTCGAGCAACGTGCCGGCGACGGTCTCGTCGAGATAGGCATCGCGTGAAGCGCGCGTCCAGACGAAAAATTCGGACGGCACATCGACAATCCACGCATGCGCCGTGCACGCCTTGTACGGTGTGACGAGTTTTTCCAGCAGCGCGTGTCCGAAGCAGCGCACCTCGCAGCGCTCGCTCCACGCCGCACGTTGATCGACGAACAGCGTTTTCCAGTCGAACCCACGCAATGCGGTGGCGAGCGACTCGTCTGCGCACGCGAACAGGACTGCGTTTTCATCGAAAACAGTCAGCGCGTCGCGCGTGCCGCCGCGCGTCGGGCCGATGCCCATCGCATCGACAGCGGCCGAGCCGCGCGCGCTCAGCGCCGCCTTGATGCGCGGAAACTCGAACCACGACAGCGCGTTGAAGAAGTCATGCAGATTGTGGCGAGTCGGCACGCAGCCCGTCGCTGCGATGTGCGCTTCGTATGCGATGCCGAGAGGCAACTCGTCTTGCGGAATAAAAGCGAGCCGCTCACCGCGCCCGGTCAAAATGCACGCGGAAGCAGCGTCCGCGTTCATCTCAAGCAACTGATCCGCCGCGCTGCGTAGCGCGGCCTGCTGCCAGCGCACGCCACGATAGGCCACCTGTGCGAACCACGGCCTCGACCAGTCGATATCCGCAAAGCCCGGCGCGGCGCGCTTCTGCGCACCGCCGGGCGAATCGACATCACGCAACATCGGCTCAATCAGCGTAAGCGTTCAAACCAGCTTCCAGCCGATCGGCTCGCCGCCGCGCAACGGCACGACGGGCGTATCGCCGACGGCGACTTCCGCGGGCAGCGTCCACTGCTCGCGACGCAGCGTCACCTTTTCTTCGCTGCGCGGCAGACGATAAAAGTCCGCGCCATGGAAGCTCGCGAAGCCTTCCAGCTTGTCGAGCGCGCCGGCGTTGTCGAACGCTTCGGCATACAGTTCGAGCGCATGAAGCGCCGTGTAACAACCCGCGCAGCCGCACGCATGTTCCTTCAAACCCTTCGGATGCGGCGCGCTGTCCGTGCCGAGGAAGAAACGCGGATTGCCCGACGTCGCCGCTTCGACCAGCGCCACGCGATGCGTTTCGCGCTTCAACACAGGCAGACAGTAGTAATGCGGACGAATGCCGCCCTGGAAAATCGCATTGCGGTTATACAGCAGGTGATGCGCGGTGATCGTCGCGCCGAGCAGTTCCGGCGGCGCACCGGCATCGCGGACATACTCGGCGGCATCCTTGGTCGTGATGTGCTCGAACACGACCTTCAACGCCGGGAAATCGCGGCGCAGCGGCGTCATCACACGGTCGATGAAGACTTTCTCACGATCGAACAGATCGATCGACGAATCCGTCACTTCACCGTGAATCAGCAACGGCATACCCGTTTCCTGCATCATCTCGAGCGTTTTGGCGCATTTGAGGATGTCGGTGACACCTGCGTCCGAGTTCGTCGTCGCGCCCGCCGGATACAGCTTCACGCCGTGCACGAAGCCGCTTTCGCGCGCGCGGCGGATTTCATCGGGCGGCGTGTTGTCGGTCAGATACAGCGTCATCAACGGCTCGAACTTCACGCCCGCGGGAATCGCCGCAATGATGCGCTCGCGATAGGCACGTGCCATTTCCGTCGTCGTGACGGGCGGCTTCAGGTTCGGCATGATGATCGCGCGGCCGAACTGGCGCGCGGTGTGCGGCAGGACGGCGGCGAGCATCGCGCCATCGCGGACGTGCAAGTGCCAGTCATCGGGACGGGCGAGCGTGAGGGTATCGACGGAAGCAGCGGTAGAGGCGGTCATGGCGGGGACTCACGTGCGTCGAGCATACGGCGAACGGCATAACTGACGCGGCTAATCCACAAAAGCAGCCAAAACATCCGTCAATTTAGCTTTTTGCCGTTTCTGGCTCGGTGATATGCTTGGGAAATCATCATTGTAACGGGTCGGCTCCGGTGTGCTTATGCCCCGGCTCGTAGCCCGTTAGAAAGGCTGGTCTTCCGCATCATGTGCCAACTACTCGGAATGAATTGCGCCGCGCCGACGGACGTCACGTTCTCGTTCACCGGCTTCGCGGCGCGCGGCGGCGTCACCGACCACCACTCCGACGGCTGGGGCATCGCCTTCTTCGAAGACAAAGCCTGTCGCCTGTTCATCGATCATCAGTCGTCGGCCACCTCGCCGATCGCCGAGATGGTCAAGCGTTACCCGATCAAGTCGAAGAACACGATCGCGCATATCCGCAAGGCGACGCAAGGGCATATCGTGCTCGAGAACTGCCATCCGTTCATGCGCGAATTGTGGGGACGTCACTGGATCTTTGCGCACAACGGCGATCTGCAGAATTACAGTCCGGTGCTGTCGGGCGTGTATCAGCCGGTTGGCAGCACGGATAGCGAGCTCGCGTTCTGCGCGCTGCTGCAAGGTTTGCGCAAGGCGTTTCCGGGTTCGCAGCCGCCGCTGGACGAACTGTTCGCCGCGCTCGAAAGTCTGACGCGCGAAATCACGCAATTCGGCGTATTCAATTTTCTGATGTCGAATGGCCAGGCACTGTTCGCGCACTGCTCGACGCGCCTGCATTATCTCGTGCGTAGCTGGCCGTTTTCGACTGCACATCTGGTCGATGCCGACGTTTCAATCGACTTCGCCAAGTACACGACACCTGAAGACCGCGTCGCCGTGATCGCCACGCAGCCGTTGACCGACGATGAAATCTGGACCGCGTTCGAACCCGGCGATCTGCTGATGTTCCAGCATGGCGAAGTGATCGCGCGCGCCAATGTGCCGGTGCCGCCTGCCGTGCTGGAGAAAGCGCGCAACCCTGCCTGCGATCCGAGCGCGTCCGCGAGCATGTTGCCTACGGCCACCGTGCTCGATCTCGAATCGGACGATACGGCCGCGTACGAATCCTGATTGTCGTCAGGCGGTTTGCATCAGTCGTTGCCGACGTCGTGCATCGTTTTACACAGTGCGACGTGGTGCCCGCACAGAAGCTGCCGCAGTGCCGGATGACACGGCCATGCCCGTGTTTCGCGCTGGCTGTTCTCGCCACATGAACCAGCATCGGCACAGCAAAAGTCACAGAGTTTCGTGCGACAGACTTCCAGGCTCGCGGCCAGCGCACGTGCGCTCAATGGGTCTGCGTAGTTGACAGCACAAATATCCAGCAGAACGCGCGTCAACGGCGAATGCAGTTCAGTCACCGCTCCATCGCGCGCGAGCCGTTCTGCAATTTCGAGTGCTTCGCGTTGCAAAACAGATATAAATTGTCTGGATAACTTATTTTTATGTCCATGACGTGAAGCCCACAAACATGCCGACTCGGAAAATTGCTCGGTCGTCAGCCATTCGCCTTCCAGTTCCATCGACACCAACTCGTGACCGACGAGATCGCTCAACAGAAAAACTTTCATCGACTATCTCATTTGGAATGAAACCGACGATGGCACGCACCCCGCTCACCTCATCGTGTTTCGCGGATTAGCATAGTTCCGCCGCAATCCAACTCACATGAGACGAATCCGATTAGCGCATCAATGCATAAGATTCCTAACATTTCGTGAAAGATTGCATTTATTCGTCAAACGCCGTTGCAGAAGTCGTGCGTCAAAAAAAAGCCGCTTCCGAAGAAGCGGCTTTATTGCGACTACAGCATGGATGTCAATGCAGGATCTTGGCCAGGAAATCTTTTGCACGATCCGATTTCGGATTGGCAAAAAAGTCTTCCTTGCGGTCATCTTCGACGATCAAGCCCTTGTCCATGAAAATCACGCGATGCGCGACCTTCTTCGCAAAGCCCATTTCGTGCGTCACGCACATCATGGTCATGCCTTCCTGCGCGAGTTCGACCATCACGTCGAGCACTTCGTTGATCATTTCAGGATCGAGTGCCGACGTGGGTTCGTCGAACAGCATCGCGATCGGATCCATCGACAGCGCGCGCGCAATCGCCACACGCTGCTGCTGACCGCCCGACAACTGGCCCGGATATTTATCGGCATGCGCACGCAGACCGACGCGATCCAGCAGCTTCAGGCCCTTCGCGGTCGCTTCGTCCTTCGAGCGGCCGAGCACCTTGATCTGCGCAAGCGTCAGGTTTTCGGTGATCGACAGATGCGGGAACAGTTCGAAGTGCTGGAACACCATGCCGACCTTCGAACGCAGCTTGGACAGATTCGTTTTCTTATCCGTCAGCGACTGGCCGTTGATGACGATATCGCCCTTCTGGAACGGCTCGAGGCCGTTGACCGTCTTGATGAGCGTCGACTTGCCCGAACCCGACGGTCCGCACACGACAACCACTTCGCCCTTTTTCACTTCCGTCGTGCAGTCGGTGAGCACCTGGAACTCGCCGTACCACTTGGACACATTCTTGATAGAGATCATCTTGCGACCTTTTTCTGAAGACTTTTGACGAGGCTCGACGCGACCACGCAGATCACGAAGTAACACGCACCGGCGAACAGTACCATCTCGACGTTCGTGCCGTCACGGTCGCCAATATTCGTGGCCGTGCGGAAGAAGTCGGCGAGGCTGATCACGTAGACGAGCGACGTATCCTGAAACAGCACGATGGCCTGCGTCAGCAGCAGCGGCACCATCGCGCGGAACGCCTGCGGCAGCACCACGAGGCGCATCGCCTGCGAATAGTTCATGCCGAGTGCGAACGACGCGTTCACCTGCCCGCGCGGCACAGCCTGAATGCCGGCGCGGATGATTTCCGAGTAGTACGCGGCTTCGAACAGCGAGAACGCGACCATCGCCGAAGCGAGACGGATGTCGATGTCGGCGGAAAGGCCGAGCACGTTCTGCAGCACCTGCGGCACGATCAGGAAGAACCACAGCAGCACCATCACCAGCGGGATCGAGCGGAAAAGCGTCACGTAGAGCTTGGCGAACCACTCGAGCGGCTTGACGCCCGAGAGCCGCAGCAGCGCGAGCACCGTGCCCCACACAATGCCGATCACGATCGCGAGAACCGTAATCTTGAACGTGACGATGGCACCCGTCCACAGCGTAGGCAGCGCGCCCGGAATACCACTCCAGTCGAAATGATGCATCACTTGCCTCCGATATAGCCAGGCAACCGGGTCCTGGCTTCGACGATACGCATCAGCCCCATCACGACGAAGTTGATGATCAGATACGCGACGGTGACGGCGATGAACGATTCATACGTCTGCGCCGTGTAGTCGACCAGCTGGCGTGCCTGCGCGGACAGATCGAGCAGACCGATGGTCGACGCGACGGCAGAGTTCTTGAAGATATTCAGGAACTCGGACGTGAGCGGCGGGACGATGATCCGGTACGCGACAGGCAGCAGCACGTAGCGATACGTCTGCCATTGCGTGAAGCCCATCGCGAGCCCCGCGGCACGTTGTCCTTTCGGCAATGCGTTGATGCCCGAGCGCACCTGCTCGCACACGCGCGCAGCCGTGAACAGCCCGAGACAGATGATCGACGACGAGAAGAACTGCGCACTGGGCGGCAGTTGCTTGAACCAGTTACCGATCGAAGCGGGCAGCAGTTCCGGTATCACCAGATACCAGACGAAGAACTGCACGATCAGCGGAATGTTACGGAAGATGGCGACGTAGAGCGTGCCGATCGCAGAGAGCGTCTTGTTCGGCACCGTGCGCAGCACGCCGAAGAACGACCCGACAATCAGCGCAATCACCCACGCGCACAGCGAAACGGTGACCGTCACCCAGAGGCCGGACAGCAGCCAGCCGAGATAGGTGGTCGGCTCGCCGGTGGAAACCGGACTCAGCAGAATGCCCCAGTTCCAGTGATATGACATGACGAAGACTCCAACAAAAAGAAACGGAAGTGGCGCTTGCCGCTTCCGTTCTGTTCAACACGTTGACTGTTTAGCTAACGGTTGTTCGAGGGTTAGTCGATTGCCTTGTCGTTCGGTGCCTTGTACAGCGCCTTGATATCGTCGCTTTCCGGGAAGTTCAGGTTGAGACCCTTCGGCGGAATCGGCGATTCGAACCACTTCTTGTAGATCTTGTCGGCGTCGCCTGACGTTTCGACCTTCGCGATGGCGTCGTCGACGACCTTCTTGAATTCCGGATCGTTCTTGCGAATCATGCAGCCGTACGCTTCATGCGATTGCGGCGCGCGGACGATCACGAAATCGCCCGGCGTGTTCGACTTCGCGCGCTCGCCTGCGAGCAGTGCGTCGTCCATCATGAAGGCAGCGGCACGGCCCGTCGACAGCGTCAGGAACGATTCCCCGTGATCCTTCGCGCTGATGATGTTCATGCCCATGTTCTTGTCCTGGTTCATCTTGCGAAGCAGGCGCTCGGACGTCGTACCCGCCGTCGTCACGACGGTCTTGCCCTTCAGATCAGCCCAGTCCTTGATGCCCGAATCTTTCTTGGTCATCAGACGCGTGCCGATCACGAAAATCGTGTTCGAGAAGGCGACCTGTTGCTGACGCTCGGCGTTGTTGGTGGTCGAGCCGCATTCGATGTCGATGGTGCCGTTCTGCACCAGCGGAATACGGTTTTGCGACGTGACAGGCGTCAGCTTGACCTTCAGGTCAGGCATGTTCAGCTTCGCCTTGACGGCATCCACGACCTTCAGCGCGAATTCCTGCGAGTAGCCGACCACGTTCTGCTTGTCGTCGTAGTACGAAAACGGAATCGACGATTCGCGGTGGCCCAGCGAAATGACGCCCGTGTCCTTGATCTTCTTCAGCGTGCCGGCGTCCTGCGCATGCGCGCCAACGGTGAACAAACCCAGTGTCGCGAGAAGCAGCGCAGCTTTTTTAACCTTCATTTGTGATCTCCTTGGCAAGAACCGGCGCCAGTGTATCTCAGTAATTATTCTGAAAGTATGGTTGTTAACCATGTTCGTCGCGCAGTGTTGCGTAAAGCCACCAGAAATGCGCGGCGCGGCGCCAGTATTGGCTTACAGCGCCTTCACCGGGTGATGCATCCGTCATTGGATACGTCGTTTTTGCCGGTTCGGACTGACTTCAACTACACAAAAGCGGACGGCATCCGAAGATGCCGTCCGCTCGGTATTCTGCGCGAACCCGTCGATTCGCGCTGGTGAAGCGATATTGCGCGGCGCCCGCTGCGAGGCCGGGCGCCGTGCGTTCTGACGATCAGGGATACAGGCCGCGCAGTTCGCGTGCTTCGAGGATGCGCTTACAAGCAACGATAAACGCCGCCGTACGCACCGACACCTTGTGCTCGCTCGCCACCTGCCACACGGCAGCGAACGCTTCGCGCATCACGCGTTCGAGGCGCTCGTTGATCTCGTCTTCCGTCCAGAAGAAGCTCGAGAAATCCTGCACCCATTCGAAGTACGACACCGTCACGCCGCCCGCGTTGGCGACGACGTCGGGAATCACGAGAATGCCGCGGTCGTTGAGGATGTCGTCGGCGGCCGTCGTCGTCGGGCCGTTTGCGCCTTCCACGATGATCTTCGTACGAATCTTGCCCGCGTTCTTGTCGGTGATCTGGTTTTCCAGTGCGGCCGGAATCAGGATCTCCGTTTCGACATTCCAGAAATCTTCGCTGGCGATCTTGTCGGCTTCAGCGTAACCGCCGACGCCGCCATGCTTCGCCACGTGTTCGAGCAGCGCGATTGCGTCGATGCCCGATTCCTTGTACAACGTGCCCGTGTGATCCTGCACGGCGACGATCTTCGCGCCCGCTTCCTGATACAGGCGCGCCGCGATGCCGCCCACGTTACCGAAGCCCTGCACGGCGACGCGCGCACCTTCGATATCCATGCCGATACGGCGTGCCGCTTCGCAGCCGACCACGAACACGCCGCGGCCCGTTGCTTCACGACGGCCGAGCGAGCCACCGAGCGTGATCGGCTTGCCCGTCACGACGCCCGTGGCCGTTTGGCCCTGGTTCATCGAGTACGTGTCCATCATCCACGCCATGATCTGCTCGTTCGTGTTCACGTCCGGCGCAGGGATGTCGGTGTTCGGTCCGATGATGATGCCGATTTCGCTGGTGTAGCGGCGCGTCACGCGCTCCAGTTCACCACGCGACAGCGTGCGCGGATCGACGCGGATACCGCCCTTCGCGCCGCCGTACGGCACGTTCACGGCTGCATTCTTCACCGACATCCACGCGGACAGCGCCATCACTTCCGACAGCGTCACGTCCTGGTGATAACGCACGCCGCCCTTGCCCGGACCGCGCGACACGTTGTGCTGCACGCGATAGCCTTCGAAGTGCGCAACCGTGCCGTTATCGAGTTCGATCGGGCAATCGACGATCAGAATCCGCTTCGGACGCTCCAGCGTTTCGAGCCAGCGCGACAGCGAGCCGAGATACGGCGCGACGCGATCGACCTGACGGAGATAGTTGCCCCAGGGGCCGAGATCGTCGGCGTGAAGGTAGGACGGGATGGACTGCAGATTTGCCGCGGTAGACATGAACGCTCCAGCGTTTTTATCGGGTGACGCCATTGTCGAAAAAAAGCGCTGAAGGGGTCCAATGCCGTTTGGTCATCCCATTATGTTTTTCTTGCATAACGCTGTGGAAACCGCAAATGGCTGTCGCAAAGCCGTTATTTGCGGTTCACGCAATGCACTCTTACTTACTTCGACGCTTGCGTGAGTTCGGTGCTCACGACATCCCATAGCGCGCGCACGAGTTGCTGACGGGCGTCGTCGGCTTGCACGGCGAGCTTGTCGCGGTACAGGCGGATTTCCATTGTCAGCGTGAGCTGCCCTTGCGCGACGCCACGCGCGGCGCGGTCAAGGCGAATCAGGCGGCCATCGGCGACGGCATCTTCGACCGCGCTGTGCGGCAGGAACGCGACACCGTGTCCGGCGAGCGCCATCGCTTTCAGACCTTCGGCCATGTCCGTTTCATACACGCGATCGAGATAGAGACGGCCGGGCGCCGTCGCAAAGATCACTTCCGTCATGCGCCCGAGATACGCGTTCGGCGTGTACGACAGATAGGGCGTCGGCGCCTCGGGCGTGCCGGGCAGCGTGTAGCGCGGGCGCCCGCCCTTGCCCGGCGCGGAAAACGGGCTGATCGCTTCGATGCCGAGCGTCAGCATGTCGTAGCGCGCAGGGTCGAGCGCGACAGGATGACTCGGATGGTGATAGCCCATCACCAGATCGCAGCCGCCTTCGACCAGCGACAGCACGGCATCGTGCACGTTCAACGCGCGCAGCCGCGTGTGGATCGAGCCGAGTTGCGCTTCGATGCGCTGCAGCCAGCTAGGAAAATACGTGAGCGAGAGCGTATGCGGAACGGCGAATTCGATGGTCGCGGCGGGTGTCGCCGTGTGGCCGCGCAGCAGCGTGCGCGCTTCGTGAAACTGCGACAGCATCGCGAGCGCCTGCTCGTAGAACACCTGGCCTGCTGCCGTGAGCCGCGTCGGATAAACCGAACGGTCGATCAGTTCCGTGCCGAGCCAGGCTTCCAGTGCCTGGATACGCCGCGAAAAAGCGGGCTGCGTCACATGCCGCAATTCCGCCGAGCGGCTGAAACTGCGCGTTTCCGCCAGCGACACGAAGTCTTCGAGCCATTTCAGTTCCATACGGGCCTAGCGCTCCACCAGTAACCGGAAAGCCTGCATTCTAGCGGCGCTGCGAGCGGCAAGGCGCATCCACGCCGGGACACGCGCGGGAGCCGATGTCCTAAAGGGGTAAAATTCGCGGTTCTTCCCGTTTGCTTTCTCACCGTTCCTGCCCGCCCCCATCCTGTCCGACACCCGCCCCGACCCCGACATACCCGTCCTCGCCCACTCCCCGCGCGCGGGCCGAGTCGCCACGTAACCCCCAGCC
>NZ_QBUY01000117.1 GCF_003121405.1 Paraburkholderia sp. C35
AACCGCTGGTGTGCAGAAACGGCTTGTTCGAGCCTGCGAGGCCTTCGATCAGCGCTTCCACTGCGCCGCGATGGTCGCTGCTGGCGGCGTTGATGACGGCGTCGGCGGCTTTGGCTTGTGCGATCAGCAGGTCGCGATCGTCGAGCGTGCCGACGATGGGTTCGATGCCGAGGCGCTTCAGTTCGGCGGCGTGATCAGGATTGCGGATCAGGCCTGTCACGCGATGGCCCGCACGCACGAGACCCGCTGCAATCGATCCACCGATGAAGCCACTCGCGCCAGTGATGAAGATGTTCAAGATGTTCTCCTTCGAGAAGAGGCGGGGAATGACTTCAGTATGGGGGCGGGGGAGTTTTGCAAAAAGTGGGTTAGTTTCAAATCAATCTTGATCTGGAGTCAAGAATCCGCGAGGCGACGAAACGTCGTCCTTCGTGTCCGGCAGGCACCCGACCGCGGAGATTCCGCTTTTTGTCTCCTTGCCAATCCGAAATTTGGACGTGTATATACAAGTTAGTCCCGCAGCACGCATGATCGACGTGTTGAGGTACGCGTGCGGCGAGTGCACCTGCATGCACCAAACTGCCAGAACCATGCCAGCCGCCACAGCCCGCCTAATGGAAACCCCTAACCCCAAATAATAAAATTCGAGTTGTATATACAAGCTGGCGCCGCTACACTTTCTCAAAATTTGTATAGACAGGAACTCACATCATGATCCTTACGCCCGGCTCCCTGACTCTCCCGCAACTGCGCCAGATCGCACGCGAACAGGTCACTCTGGAACTCGATCCCGCGAGCTTCGCCGCTATCGACGCCTGTTCTCAAGCTGTCGCGGACATCGCCGCAAAAGGCGAGCCGGCGTACGGCATCAACACGGGTTTCGGCCGTCTGGCCAGCACGCACATTCCGCATGACCAGCTCGAACTGCTGCAACGCAATCTGGTGCTGTCGCATGCAGTCGGCGTGGGCGAGCCGATGTCGCAGCCGGTCGTGCGTCTGCTGATGGCGCTCAAGCTGTCGAGCCTCGGCCGTGGTCACTCGGGCATCCGCCGCGAAGTGATGGACGCGCTCATCAAGCTGTTCAACGCCGACGTGCTGCCCGTGAGCCCCGTGAAGGGTTCGGTGGGCGCATCGGGCGATCTCGCGCCGCTCGCGCATATGTCGGCGGTGCTGCTCGGCGTCGGTGAAGTGTTCGCGAAGGGCGAGCGCGTGCCGGCAACCGAAGGTCTGCGTCTCGTCGGCCTCAAGCCGCTGACGCTGCAGGCGAAGGAAGGCCTCGCGCTGCTGAATGGCACGCAGGCATCGACGGCACTCGCGCTGTACAACATGTTCGCGATCGAAGATCTGTACCGCGTCGGCCTCGTGGCAGGCGCGCTGTCGGTGGACGCGGCGATGGGTTCCGTCAAGCCGTTCGATCATCGCATCCACGCGCTGCGCGGCCATCAAGGCCAGATCGACGCTGCGGCGTCGTATCGCACGCTGCTCGATGGCTCGGCGATCAACGTGTCGCACGCCGATTGCGACAAGGTGCAAGACCCGTACAGCCTGCGCTGCCAGCCGCAAGTCATGGGCGCCTGTCTCGACCAGATGCGTGCCGCTGCACAAACGCTGCTGGTCGAAGCGAACGCCGTATCGGATAACCCGCTGATTTTCCCGGACACGGGCGAAGTGCTGTCGGGCGGCAACTTCCACGCTGAACCTGTCGCGTTCGCTGCCGACAACCTCGCGCTCGCCGCATCGGAAATCGGCGCATTGGCCGAGCGCCGCATCGCGCTGCTGATCGACGCGACGCTGTCGGGCCTGCCGCCGTTCCTCGTCAAGGATGGCGGCGTGAACTCGGGCTTCATGATCGCGCACGTCACGGCTGCCGCGCTCGCATCGGAAAACAAGACGCTGGCGCATCCGGCATCCGTCGATTCGCTGCCGACGTCGGCGAACCAGGAAGACCACGTATCGATGGCAACCTTCGCGGCACGCAAGCTCGCCGACATCGCCGACAACACGGCGAACATCCTGTCGATCGAACTGCTCGCCGCCGCGCAAGGCGTCGATCTGCGCGCGCCGCACAAGACCAGCCCGGCGCTGCAGAAGGTGATGGACACGGTGCGCGCTCACGTGGCGCACTACGAACTCGACCATTACTTCGCACCGGATATCGCAGCGTGCACGAAGCTCGTACAGGACGGCACGATCGCGTCGCACAGCCCGTTCTCGTTCATCTCCGAGCAACGTTAATTCACCCCAATCAGTCACCTTACAACGGCAGCGCGACCGAGACGTCAGCATGAACGCACCGGCCTATCAGGGAATCAAGGACTTCATCCTCGCCCGCATCCACGCGGGCGAATGGAGCGAAGGCCACCAGGTTCCATCGGAAAACGAGCTTGCACGCGAATTCAACGTCGCGCGCATGACGGTCAACCGCGCATTGCGCGAACTGACGTCCGAGCAGGTGCTCACGCGCGTGCAGGGCTCGGGCACCTTCGTCGCGCGGCCCAAGTACGAATCGACGCTGGTCGCGATCCGCAGCATTTCGGACGAGATCGTCGCGCGCGGTCATCGCTATCACGCGATCGTGCTGCACGTAGGCGCGGCCATCGCCGATGAAGAACTCGCGACCGAAATGCAGGTGAGCGCGGGCAGCCCGATCTTTCATTCGCGCGTGCTGCACTTCGAGAACGACGAACCCGTGCAACTCGAAGAGCGCTGGGTGAATCCCGCAGTTGCGCCGGAATACGCACTGCAGGACTTTACGAACACCACGCCTAACCAGTATCTCGTGCGCGTCGCGCCGCTACAGCGCGTCGAGTACCGCATCGAAGCATCCGCGCCCGATGCCGACACCCGCCGGCATCTGACGATGGACGACGCCGAACCTTGCCTCGTGCTGCACAGACGCACGTGGTCACAGGGTGTGGTCGCTTCGGTGGCCAACTTATGGCACCCCGGCAACCGTTACCGGTTCACCGGCCACTTTTAGACCCAAGTTTCCGTTCAATCTTCGACTCCGTTACCGAGTTATCTGCGCTTCCGAGGGCATCATGAACAACCCGAAACACATCGACCCGCGTCTGGACCCGACCCGCACCATCCGCGCACCGCGCGGCGCGGAAAAAACCTGCAAGACCTGGATCGCGGAAGCCGCGTACCGGATGATCCAGAACAATCTGGACCCGGAAGTGGCCGAGCATCCGCATGCGCTCGTCGTGTATGGCGGCATCGGCCGCGCCGCGCGCAACTGGGATTGCTTCGACCAGATTCTGTCGTCGCTGAAGGATCTCGAAGAGAACGAAACGCTGCTGATTCAATCGGGCAAGCCCGTCGGCGTGTTCCGCACGCATGCCGACGCGCCGCGCGTGCTGCTCGCGAACTCGAACCTCGTGCCGCACTGGGCGAACTGGGATCACTTCCACGAACTCGACCGCAAGGGCCTGATGATGTACGGCCAGATGACTGCCGGCAGCTGGATCTACATCGGCAGCCAGGGCATCGTGCAGGGCACGTACGAGACGTTCTTCTCGGTGGCGAACCAGCATTTCAATGGCGACCCGAAGGGCCGCTGGATCCTGACGGGCGGCCTCGGCGGCATGGGTGGCGCACAGCCGCTCGCCGCGACGATGGCAGGCTTCTCGATGATCGCCGTCGAATGCGACGAATCGCGTATCGACTTCCGTCTGAAGACGCGCTACGTCGACAGGAAGGCGACGACGCTCGACGAAGCACTGGCGATGATCGAAGAAGCGAAGCAGACGGGCAACCCGGTTTCCGTCGGCCTGCTCGGCAATGCTGCCGATGTCTTCGCTGAACTGGTGACGCGCAACATCACGCCGGACTGCGTGACCGACCAGACCAGCGCGCACGATCCGATTCACGGCTATCTGCCGCAAGGCTGGACCGTCGAAGACTGGCGCGAGCGCATGAAGACGGACCCGCAAAGCATCGTGACGCCCGCGAAGCAATCGATGGCGAAGCAGGTTCAGGCGATGCTCACGCTGCAGGAACGCGGCGCTGCGACGCTCGACTACGGCAACAACATCCGTCAGATGGCGCTGGAAATGGGCGTGAAGAACGCGTTCGATTTCCCCGGTTTCGTGCCCGCGTACATTCGCCCGCTGTTCTGCGAAGGCAAGGGTCCGTTCCGCTGGGTCGCGCTGTCGGGCGATCCCGAAGACATCTACAAGACGGACCAGAAGGTCAAGGAACTGATCCCCGACGATCCGCACCTGCACAACTGGCTCGACATGGCGCGTGAGCGTATCGCGTTCCAGGGTCTGCCGGCGCGTATCTGCTGGGTCGGCGTGAAGGATCGTTATCGCCTGGGTCAGGCGTTCAACGAGATGGTCAAGAACGGCGAACTCAAGGCGCCGATCGTGATCGGCCGCGATCACCTCGATACGGGTTCGGTCGCCAGCCCGAATCGCGAAACGGAATCGATGAAGGACGGTTCGGACGCCGTCAGCGACTGGCCGCTGCTCAACGCGCTGCTGAACACGGCAGGCGGCGCAGCGTGGGTGTCGCTGCATCATGGCGGTGGCGTCGGCATGGGCTTCTCGCAGCACTCGGGCGTCGTGATCGTCGCTGACGGTTCGGATGCTGCGCATGAGCGCCTCGGCCGCGTGCTGTTCAACGACCCCGCCACGGGCGTGATGCGTCACGCGGACGCCGGCTACGAACTCGCGCAGGAACCGGCGCGCGAGGCCGGTCTCAAGCTGCCGATGCTGGGCCGCTAAGCGTGACGGCCACTACGGTCATTCGTAGCGCCGATCTCGTGGCGTCGCCGTGGAAAAACGGCGGCGGCGTCACGCGCGAAGTCGCTGCGTTCCCCGTGGGCGCGGCGCTCGATACCTTCGTGTGGCGCGTGAGCGGCGCTGACGTGGCGCAGGCCGGTCCGTACTCGCGATTCGCGGGAATCGACCGGACGCTCGTGCTGCTGTCGGGCGCGGGCATGCTGCTCGACGAAGTGAGCGGCACGCAACCCGTCGTGCACGCGTTGCGCGAGCCGCTCGATATCGCGCGCTTTGCGGGCGAGACGGCCATCGATGCACGTCTCGTCGATGGTGCGACGCGCGATTTCAACCTGATGGTGCGACGTGGCGCAGCAACGGGCGAGGTTGCCGTCCTTCGTGACGATACGCGCACGCAACTCGATGCCGACGTCGTGCTGCTGTTCTGCGCGCACGGCGAGTTGCACGTCACGGCGGGCGACGCAACGCAAGCCACGACGCTGACCACCAACGACACCCTGCGTATCGACAACGCAAGCGCGCTATCGTGCGAGATCAAAGGGAAGGGTGCGCTGCTTGCCGTCAGCATCCGCTACACCGACACATCACGAGCCTGAGCGCTTGCCAACCTCGCTTGCCAAACTCACAGACAGCCCTGCCATGAAGCAAACCGTCTGGAACCATCTGAAGCTCTGCCCGCAGGGCGATCCCAATCAAACGATCGACGATGCCGCGATCGCCGTCGAGAACGGCCGCATCGCGTGGCTCGGCGCAGCGCGTGAATTGCCCGCGCACTATGCCGCGTGGCCGCGTGAAGACCTGGGCGGCGCATGGGTGACGCCCGGTCTCGTCGATTGCCATACGCATCTCGTGTACGGCGGCCAGCGTGCCGATGAATTCGCGCAGCGGCTCGCGGGCGTCAGCTACGAAGAGATAGCGAAGCAGGGCGGCGGCATCGTCTCGACAGTGCGCGCGACGCGTGCCGCCGACGAAGCGTTGCTGTTCGCGCAATCGGCTGCACGCCTCGAAGCGATGCTCGCCGAAGGCGTAACGGCCATCGAAATCAAATCGGGCTACGGCCTCGATCTGCCCAGCGAGCGCAAGATGTTGCGCGTCGCGCGGCAACTCGGTGAACGCTATCCCGTGACGGTCTACACGACGTTTCTCGGCGCGCACGCATTGCCGCCGGAATTCGCGGGCCGCGCCGACGATTACATCGACGAAGTGTGCGAGCGCATGCTGCCCGCGCTGGCCGATGAAGGTCTCGTCGATGCCGTCGATGTGTTTTGCGAGCGCATCGGCTTTTCGCTGGAACAGAGCGAGCGCGTATTCAACGCGGCTGCGCGGCGCGGCTTGCCCGTCAAGATGCACGCCGAGCAACTGTCGAACGGCGGCGGCTCGGCGCTGGCGGCGCGGCATGGCGCGTTATCGGCGGATCACCTGGAGTTTCTTGACGAAGCGGGCGTCGTCGCAATGAAGGAAGCGGGCACGGTCGCCGTGCTGCTGCCGGGCGCGTATTACTTCATCCGCGAGACGCAGTTGCCGCCGCTCGATCTGCTGCGCCGCTACGAAGTGCCGATTGCAATTTCGACCGACAGCAATCCCGGCACGTCGCCTTCCACCTCGTTGCCGCTGATGATGAACATGGCGACCACGCTGTTCCGCATGACCGTGCCCGAGGTGCTGCAAGGCGTGACGCGTCACGCGGCCCAGGCGCTTGGCAAGGCAGACGTGCATGGCACACTCGCCGCGGGTCGCTCTGCCGATTTCGCGGTGTGGTCGGTGCAGTCGCTCGCGGAACTCGCTTACTGGATTGGACGTCCGTTATGCGAGCGCGTCGTGCGCGGCGGCGAAACGGTCTACACGCGTCGCGCTCATTAAGCCTCGCTAATTGCAAATCAACGCAACGCAACGCGAACGGAATCGAACATGACTCAAGCCACTCAATCGCTTTTCGCCGATCACGCGTATCTACCCGAAGGCTGGCGGCGCAATGTGCTGCTGCAATGGGATGCGCAGGGCGCTCTCGTCGCCGTCACACCCGATACTCAAGCACCCGCAGGTGTCGCGAAGGCCAGCGGCCCGGTGCTACCGGGCATGCCGAATCTGCACTCGCACGCGTTCCAGCGCGCGATGGCGGGTCTCACCGAATATCGAGCCAACGCCACCGACAACTTCTGGAGCTGGCGTGACCTCATGTACCGTTTCGCGGCGCGCATCACGCCGGACGTGCTCGCGTCGATCGCGCAGTGGCTGTACATCGAAATGCTGAAAGCGGGCTACACGTCCGTCTGCGAGTTTCATTACGTGCACCACATGCAGGACGGCAAGCGTTACGCAAATGAGGCGGAGCTTGCGCAGCGCGTGGTCGATGCAGCGGGCGCGAGCGGTATCGGCATCACGATGTTGCCGGTGTTGTATCAGTACGCAGGTTTCGGCGCGCAACCGCCGCGCGACGATCAGCGCCGCTTCATAAACTCGCCGGATAGCCTGCTCGGCTTGCTCGACACGTTGCGTGGCGCGCGCCCTGAAAGTGGCGCATTGCGTTACGGCGTCGCGCCGCATTCGCTGCGCGCGGTATCGAACGATTCGCTGCGTGCGCTGCTCGACGGACTCGACGCGATGTCGCCGGGCGCGCCCGTGCACATCCATATCGCCGAGCAGACAGCGGAAGTCGACGCCTGCATCGAAACGGAAGGCGCGCGCCCCGTGCAGTGGCTGCTCGATCGCTTCAATGTCGACAAGCGCTGGTGCCTCGTGCACGCCACGCATGTCGATGCCGCCGACACCGCTGCGCTCGCGAAGAGTGGGGCGATCGCGGGCCTCTGCCTGACCACGGAAGCCAATCTCGGCGACGGCATTTTCCCCGCGCACGATTATCTGGAACAGAACGGGCGCATTGGCGTGGGCAGCGACAGCCATATCGGCGTCGACTGGCGTGCGGAACTGCGGCTGCTCGAATATGGTCAACGTTTGAGCAGGCGGCAGCGCAACGTGCTCGCGTCGGCAGAGATGCCGCGTGTGGCGGACAGGCTGTTTGCGGCGTCGCTCGAAGGCGGTGCGCTCGCGACGGGCCGAAACGTCGGCGCGTTGCGCACGGGCGCACGGGCCGATTTCGTGGTGCTCGACGCGAACCATTCGAGCATCGCCGAGCACGCGAGCGACGCGTGGCTGTCAGGTGTCGTATTCTGCGAGCATGGCGAGACGCCGATTCGCGATGTCTACGCAGGCGGCGACAAAGTGGTGGAGAATCGTCGGCACCGCGACGAAGACGGCGCCTATGCGAACTATCGCGCCGCGCTCGCCGAACTGCTGAAGTGAACCCGGCTCAACCTTGCGAAGCACTGACGACATGACCACCGATACCTTGCCTGTCTTCTCGCTGCATCGGGGAAGCCTGCCGTTTCTGATCTCGATACCGCATCTCGGCACGCGCCTGCCCGCCGACGTCGCCGCGCAGATGACGCCCGTCGCCGCGCGCACCGACGATTGCGACTGGCATCTGGACCGCCTGTACGCCTTTGCGAAACGCATGGGCGCATCGATCCTGACGCCCACCTACGCGCGCTATGTGATCGACCTGAACCGCCCGCCCGATGGCGCGAACCTCTATCCGGGCCAGGACACGACGGGCCTGTTACCCGTCGATACCTTCGACAAGGAGCCGCTCTATCGCGACGGCCATTTGCCCGACGAAGCCGAGATCGCCCGCCGCCGCGACGCGTACTGGAAGCCGTATCACGAGGCCTTGCAGGGCGAGCTGGCGGCATTGAAAGCGCAGCACGGCAAGGTCTTGCTGTGGGAAGCGCATTCGATCCGCTCGCAGGTGCCGCGCTTCTTCGAGGGCCGCTTGCCCGACTTCAACTTCGGCAGTTCGAACGGCGAGAGCGCCGTGCCGGGACTGGCCGAAGCGCTTGCGCAGATCGTCGGCGAGCATGGCGGTTATACGGCTGTTGCGAACGGCCGCTTCAAGGGCGGCTATATCACGCGTCACTACGGCCAGCCGGGGCAGAACGTGCATGCGGTGCAGCTCGAGTTGTCGCAGATTACCTACATGCAGGAGCAGATGCCCTACGCGTACGACGAAGCGCTCGCCGCCAAAGTCGAACCGCTGCTCGAAAAGCTCGTGACGACCGCGCTCGAACGCGTCAAGGCAGCCTGAACCTCGCGCACGCGGGTCTCGACAGTCGCTTCGCAGGTGTTGGTCCGGACGCCTCGCTCATCTGTTTCTATCCGCCACGCGGCACAGCCCGCATGGCGAAATCCTTCTACTCGCGCGCCCGATATGCAAAATGCGCGGAACGCGAGGCGTCTGCCGCAGTCAATCTGTCAGTGAAAAGGGCGCGCGCCAGTGTTGCCTTTGCGCTGCAACCATCGTGCAAATCCGGTTGCGTGCGGCATGGCGATGCGACTATCTTTGTCGGACGCGGCCTACGGGCATAGGCTTTGCGTCCCTTGCGATCCATGCGGTCATGGCAGGCGGGCGCGAGCAGCAAGACTGATGAAGGAAGACCCAGCGATGGAATATTCCGACGAATCCCCGCTTCCCATCTGGCGGGCCAATCTGGCGTTGCTGACGCGGGAGGTCGGCGCGGCGACGCGCCTTGCACGGATGATGACCTTCTCCGCGTCGTATCTGAAGCTGATGCTCGCCGGGCAGCGCGACTTCAGCGAAGAATTCGTACGCGGCGTCGAAGCCGTGACGGGCCTGCCCGGCGGCTGGATGGACGAGCCGCACGAAGCCTCTGAAGTGCCCGACAATGCCCGCGAAGCGATCGACAACGAGATGCCGCTCGCACGCTTTCGCGGCACCGCGCACCCGGTTCGGAAGAAATCGGTGCTGCGTCCTCCCGAGCCGATTTTCGGACAGCAGGCGCCGCGCCGTCCGGAAGACGAGGTCCACGAAGCCGAGTTGCACCGCCGCCAGGCGTATTTCCGCAAGGTGCGCGATCTCGCCGTGCAGGAAGTGCGGCGCTTCGAGCGTTCGCTGACCCATCCACCCGTCGAATTCGCGGCAGTGCGTGCCAAAGTCGAAGACGTGCTGTCGGCCGCCGAGCTCGATGATCCCATTCACGCCGATCTCGCCGGCCGGCTCGAGCAGATCGACAAGCACCGGCATATGCTGCTGCGTCATACGGAGCGCCTGCACGCATTGCTCGTGCAACTGGGCGAAGAGGGATGAACACGTCGTGCAGCAGGCGGTAGCGCATCGCGGTCAAAGCCGTGCGAGGGCGCCGCTGTCGAGAATGCGGATCTGCTTGCCGCGCGCATGCACCAGCTTTTCCTGCTGCAGCTTCGAGAACATGCGGCTCGCCGTTTCGAGCGTGATACCCAGATAGCTGCCGATTTCGCTGCGCGTCATACGCATGTTGAACTCGGTCGCCGAGTAGCCGCGCGTGCCGTAACGGTCGGCCAGATTCAGCAGGAAGTTTGCGACGCGCTGTTCGGCGCGCATCGTGCCAAGCAGCATGATCATGTTGGACTCCCGCACGATCTCGCGGCTCATCACCTTGTGCAGATGACGCTGCATCGGCTTGATCTGGCGGCACAGGTCTTCGAGCGGCTCGAACGGAATCACGCAGACGGTGCTGCGTTCGAGCGCGACCGCGCCGCACAGATGCTGCCCGCCCACGATCCCGTCGAGTCCCAGCATTTCGCCTGCAATCTGGAAACCCGTCACCTGTTCGCGGCCTTCGCGATGCATCACGATGGTCTTGAACGAACCGCTGCGCAGGATGTAGACATTGTTGAACGCATCGTTCGCGCGATACAGGCTCGCGCCGCGCTGCACGGTGCGCACTTCCTGAACCAGCGTATCGACCTGGGCCAGTTCCTCGCTGCTCAGATCGGCGGGATTGCACAGCGTGCTGATCGCGCACTGCGAGCAACGCGGCGTGAGACGTTGCACGACGCCGGACTGGAATCTGCGCACGAAGTCGGTTGCCTGCCCGAACGGCGAGGGCGTGCTCATGGGAGCATCGGCAATTAACATATAGCCTCCTTGAGGAAGGCGCGGGCAAGCCATGGTGCGCGCGCGATGAAGGGGTGACGTCCGCCGTTTGCGTCTTTGCAGTGCATCGCGAGGACACGCAGCGTCAGTTTCGAAAGTATGTTTGGTGCTGTCTCAAAAATGAATCGGCGGCGAATGATATTGCGGTCAGGCAATCGGAGGTCGTGTCAGACGCGCCCTACAGGGCATCGGATAATCAGGGCTCCTCGCTGTCGTCGAACAGTTTGTGGCGCATGGCATAACGCACGAGTGCCGCACCATGCGGCATCTGCATCTTGTCCAGAATGCGCGCCTTGTACGTGCTGATGGTCTTGGTGCTCACGCAGAGGTGAGTGGCGATCTCGCCGATCGTCTGGCCGGCCGTGATGCGGCGGAACACGTCGAACTCGCGATCGCTCAGCCGCTGGTGCGGCAGCGTTTCGAGCGGTTCGTGCAGGTTGCGCGCGAAGCGCTCGGCCATCGCGAGGCTCATGTACACACCGCCGCTGGCGATCTTCGTGAGCGCGCTGACCAGTTCGCTGCTCGCGCTTTCCTTGGTCAGATAGCCGGACGCGCCCGCCTTGAAGGCGCGCACCGCGTACTGATGCTCGCCATGCATGGTTAGCACGAGAATGTGAAGGGCAGAATTGACCGCCTTGATTTGCGGGATCATTTCGACGCCGTTGCGGCCCGGCATCGACAGGTCGAGGATCAGGATATGCGCGTGCGTCGAGCGCACCAGCGCGATGGTGCTGGCCGCGTCTGCGGATTCGCCCGCTACTTCGAAATCGGGCGAGCCTTTCAGGATGTGGCGCAGGCCTTCGCGTATCAACGCGTGGTCATCGGCGATGAGAATGCGGATCATGACTGCGTCTCTTCTGGTTGCAAGGTGTTCAGCGGGAAGGCGATCGACAGGTTGAACCCTTTGCCTGGCTCGCCCGTCGACAGCGTGCCGCCGAGCATGCGGACCCGCTCGCGAATGCCGAGCAGGCCAAAGTTCCTGCCGGCGCGCGGATCGCCCGGCTGTTCATGCACGGGCAGGCCGCGGCCGTCGTCGACGATGTCGAGTGCGCAGCGCTCGCCGTCCGCGTACATCGTGAGCGTGACAAGCGAGGCCTGCGCGTGCCGCGCGACGTTCGTCAGCGCTTCCTGCACGATTCGGAACACGGCCGTCGCCGCGCCATGCGGGAACACGGCCGGGCCGACTTCGAGCCGCCGCACCACGCGGATGCCGTAGCGCTGGGAAAACTCATCGGCGAGCCAGTCGATAGCCGCCACGAGGCCAAGATCGTCGAGCATCGCGGGCCGCTGGTTCGCGGCGATCCTGCGCACCGACGCCACCGTCGCGTCGATCACGCGTGCCATCGCCTGCAGGCGCTCGTGCACGTAAGCGCGGTCGATGGCTTCGCGGTCGAGTGCATGGGCAATCACCGTCACGTCCATCTTCAGCGCGGTCAACGATTGCCCGAGGTCGTCGTGTAGTTCACGCGCGATATGGGCTTTCTCTTCTTCGCGCACCTGCTGGAGATTCGCCGACAGTTCGCGCAGATCCTCGCGCGATTGCGTCAGCGCTTCTTCGGCGCGCACGCGTTCGGTGACGTCGCGCAGCATTACCGTGTAGAGCTTTTCGTCGCCATACTGGCTTTGCGAGATCGACGCTTCGATGGGAAATTCGCTGCCGTCGTCGCGCAGCGCATAGAGCACGCGCTGGCTGCCCATGCGCCGGTCGAACGTGCCCGTCGTGCCGAACTGCTCGACATGCCCGGCATGCACGAGCCGGAACCGTTCGGGAATGAAGCGCGACAGCGGTCCGCCAATGGCGTTCGCGGCATCGCAGCCGAACAGTTCTTCCGCCATCGGATTCATCAGCACGATGCGCTGCATCGCGTCGATCGTGACGATCGCTTCGCGCGACGAACGGATGATGGCCATCAGGCGCGCTTCGTCGAATGTCTGGGCGGGCGCCGCGCGACGCCTGCGCTCCCGCCGGTGCGACCAGACGATGCACGCGACGAGACTGACGAGCACCGATACGCCCGCGATGATCGATGTCCAGCGCAGCGACAGGCTGGCCGTGGAGGAGGCGGCGAGGACGCCCGTCAGGAAGGCGGCGAGCGCCGTCAATGCCGTGCGCAGGCATAGGCCAGATGGCGAAGCAACAGTGTTCATGTTCCAGGTCGAATCGTCGGATGCGGCGTGCCGCTGCGCTGGCGCGTCACAGGCGTCCGGCTGGCCGCGCTGCGGCGAGATGCTGGCGTGAAGTGGCAATCGCTCCGTGTTGTGCCGTGCGTAATGGCACGGGGTGAAGGGCTGGTCGTCGGCTGTTCGCCGGGCAGGTGCGCTGCATCTTCGCTGGCCGGCAATCGCGGCGTTCGCATGACAGTCGCGCCGCGATGTGGCCGATGCCACGCCCGGCGCGCCGGGTGGAAATCGCCGGCGAAGGTGTGACAATGATATGTCGCATAGGATAACTATCAATACATGCGGCTGGAAACGACGTTTTCAAATTTGGAAGTGTCGGCGCGGCGCGAGCGAAAACCGGGCGCCGACGTCACGCCGCGAGCGCGCGCGGGGCGGGCCGCCCGGCGCCGCGCCGCACGCCATTGGCGAGTGACGCGAGCAGCGCGCAGTCGTCGAGTGCGAAGCGGCAGAACAGGATGTTCGTGGCAGCAAGCTTCACGATCAGTCCCGGCGGGAGCGTGGCGATGGCATCGACGGATTGGTCACTCACTTTCAGGAGACGCATGGCCATCGCGCTGTCGAGGCGCGCGAGCCGCTGCGCGAGAACCAGAAATGACAGGTTGACTTCCCGAATTTCGTTGAGCGTTTCGTTGCGGTCCAACTTTGAGTCTCCACTGACTAGAAGCATGCCCGGCGCGGAGTCGGTGCACGATGACGTCCCGTCGTGCGGGACGGCGGCATCATTCGGTTTTCTCCGGGCGGCCCGTTTTGCCTGCCCGCGAGGGCGGCTTGCACAGGCCGCAGACATATCCCGGCTCCAGCGCATAAGCAAGCACGAGGAAGCTGCCGCCGCAGCTGGTGCAGGTCGTCAGATGCAGTATGTCGTGCTCGGCGAATTTCACGAGCGTCCACGCGCGGGTGAAGCTCAATACGGGCTCGATGCCTTGCGGCACGTGCTCGAGATAGAGCCGGTATGCCGCGACGATGGCGGCGATCCGGCTCATGCCTTGCTGTGCCGAGATCGAGCGGTACAACGCATGGAACAGCGAGGCATGAATGTTCGGCAGCCACGTCACGTACCAGTCCGCTGAAAACGGCAACATGCCTTTCGGCGGGGACTCGCCGCGCAACTCCTTGTAGAGGCGGATCAGGCGGTCGCGCGACAGGGTCGTTTCGGCTTGCGTCACCTGCAGGCGCGCGCCGAGTTCGAACAGTTCGATGGCGCGCAGCGTCTCGCTGACATCGTCGAGCAGGCGCCGGTGGCCCGGCTCCGCGCGCGCGACGATGGCCTTCAACGCCGCCAGCGTGCCCATTACAGACTCCCTGGCGGTCGCTGCGCGAGCAGCATCGCGGCGTGCATGGCCTGCATGTCGTGGCGGCTGAGGGTGTCGTTGAGGGCGCGCAGCACGGCCTCTTCAGGCAGGCCGAAAGCGCATAGCAGCATGTCCGATTCGGCGAGCCGCACGATCTGCGCCGCCGACAGGCCCGCGACGATCGCCGTGAGTTCCGCCGACATGCCGAGGCGCACCTGCGCCTCGACGGCGTTGTTGCGGGCAAGACTCTGGGCCAGCATCAGATACGCCAGGTTGACTTCGCGTATCTCCGAAAGAACTTCATTCGTGTCCATAGTGTTCTCGCAAGCAAGGCGATGTCGCTACGAACGGCCAGGTTCATCCAGACGGGATGGCATCGCGACATACGTTGCGATGCGTTCGCAGCGCCTACATCAAATCGGTGAGCGAGAGTATTGCGGTTGCTGTCTCAAAATAAAATGGGTGTTCTGGCGAATCACGCGTAGGGCGTCGATGTGTTGTGTAGGGAGCGGCTGACACCGCTGTTGCCGGGCGACATATCGATGCGGGAAAAGTCAGTTGCCCTGTGTTTCATGGCGATGTCGATGGCTTCGAGCAGCGCGCGGTGACTGTACTCGGTCACCTCCAGACAGCCTTCGCCACAGGCGGCGGGGTGGCGGGGTCCTTCGGAGGCCGTACGGATGACGGGCACGGCGCCTGCCGCATGCAGCCGCTGCGCGGCGTCGCGCCGATAGTCGTCGTTGACGAGCACGAACGCAGGTGGACGCATCGTGCGCAACGCATGGATGGCGGCGTCGAGCGAAGCCATCGCGCGCGGCGACCAGCCGCGCAGCTGCAAGGTTTCGATCAGGCGCTGCTCCATGTCGGGTTCGTGGCACAGGATAAAGGCGACGGTATTGCGCGGCATGGCGGCGGCGCGTGTGTCGCGCGGCGGATCGAACGGGTGGAAGGGTATCAGCGGCACGGTGGCCGTGAACACGCTGCCCATGCCAGCGATGCTGTCGAGCGTCAGCGTGCCGCCCATCGTCGCGCAATCGCGCGCGCAATTCGCCAGCACCCTGCCTTTGCCGTCCGTCCTTGCTGGCGCTGCGGAATCGAAAATGCGCGCGCGAGCCTTCGCGTCGATGCCATCGCCGGAATCGAACACGCGGCAACGCAGCACGGGTTTGCCAGAATCAGCGTATTCGATTTGCGCGCTCAACGTGATCTTGCCGCTCGATGTATGGCAGAACGCGTTGCCCAGCAGCGCATCGACAATCTGTGCAATACGCATCCCGTCACCCGAGTACCTTGCCTGCAAGGTTGGCGAGAGATGCGCGTAGAAGCGCAGCGGCCGTCCTGTCGCCATGGGCGCATAGGCGAGTGCGAGTGCCTCGAGATCGTCGATGGGGCAGAAGAACGGCAGTGAGGCATGCATGTGGATCCGGGCGGTTCGCTCGCAGCGCGTGGTGCGACTGGTTAAACGATGTCGATTTCTTCTGGCAAACATAGGCATCCTGATCGAATCGAAACAACTCGACAATGCGGGTGTTGGTTCGAGCCGACACGCTTCACTACCGTTTTCCCAACGTCGGATTCACGCAAGCCGCACGGGACGACGACGCAGACCGATTGCGCGCCACGACATGATTCTCTTGCTGCGATGACGTTGACATCAGTCATTGTCGTCCGGCTTTAGCCAGCCTTACGATCGCACTGGACAGTACCCCGGATGACGCACGTCATTCGTTGCGGCTGGAACGACACGAGAACGCTAGCTGACGAAGACGCGTTCACCGATGGCAATGCAATGCGCACGCGTGCCGTCTTCTTCTTTCATCGCGAAGGTGGGTGCGTGCACCGCCCGAGCGCCTTCATCCGGCAGAATGGAATGAGTCAATTTCTTCAATCGATCCGCTTCAGGATCATCGCGGCCTTTGCCGTATGCACGCTGGTGATGGTCGGCAATGCGCTGTACGGCATGCGCGCAGTCAGGAGCATGAGCGACAACATGCAGACGGCCTATACGGGGAATCTGGTGCCGATCACGCAGCTCACGCTGTTTCGTATCGACGAGGTGGATATTCGCCGTCTGCTGTGGCAGACGCTGGTGACGCAGGACAAGGACAATCTGCGGCGCGTGCGCGAACTGCAGACATCGATGGAGACGGGCTGGGCCGCCTACTATTCGGCGGGGATCAGCAGCGCCGACGAGCAGGCGCTTGCCGACCGCATCCACGCGCAGGCAGGCACGTTCAGGACGCTGATCGATCAGGAAGTCGACATGATCGAGAAAGGCGATGTGGTGGGCGCGATCGAATTCCAGCGCACCAGCGTGCTGCGTGCGGCGGAGTCGCTCAACGCGATGCTGCAGCAGGACATCGCGCTGAACCTCAACCAGGCCAAAGACTTCACGAGCGACAGCGAACGGGCGTCGAAGCAGATGTTCTGGATCGCGCTCGCCATGCTGGGTGTGAGTGCGCTCGTGTGCGTGGGCGCAGCCATCTATCTGTCGAAGGCAATCACGAAGCCGTTGAACCGTTCCGTCGGCATCGCCAACGACATCGCTGACGGCCGTCTGGATCGCCCGATCGCGATCGACGTGAAGGGCGAATTCGGCCTGCTGCTCGATGCGATGAAGCGCATGAGCGGCCAGCTTGCGGATACCGTGCGCCGCATCAAGACATCGGGCGATTCCGTGACGGTAGCCTCCCGCGAGATCGCAGCGGGCAATATGGAACTGTCGTCGCGTACGGAGCAGCAGGCGGCATCCGTCGAAGAGACGGCGGCGACCATGACGGAACTTGCCGAAACGGTGAAGCAGAACGCCGATAACGCGCGCCAGGCAAACTCGCTGTCGGCGAATGCGCGGGCGATGGCCGACGCGAGCAACGATGCCGTGCAGGCCATGGTTCGCACGATCGGCAATATCAGCGAAAGCTCCGCGAAGATCGCCGACATCACGACGCTGATCGAAGGCATTGCGTTTCAGACCAACATTCTCGCGCTGAACGCGGCCGTCGAAGCGGCGCGCGCAGGCGAGCAGGGGCGAGGTTTCGCCGTGGTGGCGGGCGAAGTGCGCTCGCTGGCGCAGCGCTCGTCGTCGGCAGCCAAGGAGATCAAGGATCTGATCGAATCGTCGACGGCGCTGGTCAAGGACGGCTCGCGTCAGGCCGAAGAAGTCGGCTCGACGATGAGTCAGGTGATGCGCGCGATCAAGCAGGTGTCCGATATCGTCGGGGAGATTTCGGCGGCATCGGAAGAGCAGAGCCAGGGCATCGAGCAGATGAGCCAGGCGATCAGCCAGATCGACACCGTCACGCAGCAGAACGCGGCACTCGTCGAGCAATCGGCGGCGGCAGCGCAGGCGCTCGAAGAGCAGGCCGTGCAGATGACGGGCGCGATCACCGTGTTCAGGCTCGCCGATACGTCGGGGGCTGCGACTGCCGTCATCCTGCCGCCTGCCGTGCGCGCGCCGGTCGCCGCCGCGAAGCATGCTCAGGTGGCGGTGCGCCGCGTCGTGCCGGCCGCAAAGCCGGCGGCGGCAAAGGAAGTCGCGACGGCTGACGGCGAGTGGGAATCGTTCTGAACGTCAGGAGACAAACCGATGCAAACACGTTCAGATCATTCGGCCAGATCGGGTGACGCATGCGGGCAGGGCGATTCGTCTATCGGCCGGCTCACGCAACTGTCTTCGCTGCAAAGCGACGCGCTGATCCAGTACGGCGCGCGGCTGATCGTCGTGGGTGAACTGCTGGAGGCGATCGTTGCGAACCTGAAGCCGGCTACGCAGGCGGAAATCCGTGCCGCGTTCAACGCACGCGTCGACCGTCTGCTGGTCGAGCCGCGCGCACGCGATCTGCCCGATACGTATCACACGACGATCGCGTCGGAAGTCGAGCATTTCAGCAAGGCGCTGGGTCAGGCATAACGGCTACGCAATCGACGTAAGTCGCGTCAGCCATGAGCGAAAAAAAGCTCCGCGGCCGGGGAACCGCGGAGCACGAACAGACGAGGCGTGCGTTGAGTGTTGCACGCCAGGCTCATCGACTATGAGCAAGTCGACTCAGGAATTGTCGGCACTGTGTTTTGAAAATGCATTGATATTCATCAGCAGCCGGTCGCGGACGCATGGTTTTAAGCCGTGTATTCATGCGTTGCCGTCTGCATGATGCATCGATTGCCTGACGGGCGCAGTGTCATTCGCAGCCGCGCTTCCCCACATCTTTCGGCAAGAACACCATGGGCATCACCACCTCAATCGAATCGGGCGCCGCGCGGCGGCGATGGGCCGACTTGCTGCGCGACGGTGCGTTGCGCATGCACTACCAGCCGTTGCTCGATCTGCGCGCCGGATGTGTGACGAAAGTCGAAGCGCTCGCACGGCTGCACGATGGCGACGCGCTGATCGCGCCGGGCCATTTTCTTGCGACGCTCGACGAGGACGGTCAGCTCGAACTGTATGTGCGCGGCCTCGCGCAGGTGCTGGCCCAGCGCAACGCATGGCGGCGCATCGGCACGGAGGTGGTCGTGTCCGTCAATCTGCCGCCCGCCGCGCTCGGCGATCCGCGTTACTTCGACGCCACGCGCGCGGCCTTCGACACGTTTGGCTGCAAGACGGGCGAACTGGTGCTCGAAGTGCTGGAGTCCGGCGCATTGCCGCACGGCGCCGGACTGGACGCGCAGATCGCGCGATACAAGGCGCTCGGGGCCGAACTCGCACAGGACGACCTCGGCACGGGGCACAGCAGTCTGAGCCG
Organism: Paraburkholderia sp. C35; assembly: GCF_003121405.1. Classification (GTDB taxonomy): domain Bacteria; phylum Pseudomonadota; class Gammaproteobacteria; order Burkholderiales; family Burkholderiaceae; genus Paraburkholderia. The sequence continues at coordinate 18,947 of NZ_QBUY01000117.1, forward strand.
TCTGCGCGAATTGCCGTTCGATTACGTGAAAATCGACCGGAGCATCGCGAATCTGCATCGGCATGATGCTGCCGACGTGTTGCCATTCATCCCTCATCTGACGCGGCTTGGGCAGGCGCTTGGCAAGACCGAGGTGGTGGAAGGCGTGGAGGATCCCGCACTGCTCGATGCGTTGCGGATCTTCGGCGTCGATCTCGCGCAAGGCTACGGCATCGCTCATCCGATGCCGGGTGAGCAGCTGCCTGGATGGATCGGGAGAACGTGTTTTACGTCCTCGGTTGCGGCACACGCGGGCCGCTATGCGCGCCTCGCGCATCTGATGGTGTGGGAGGAACGTCTCTATGCCGATGCGCAGCGGCGTCCGTGCGATGCCGCCCGTTATCGCGCCTGGCAGACGGACATCGACGGGTGGCTGCCCGCCGATGGCCCCGGTTTGCAGGCCAGTGTCCGCCTGCTCGATACGGCACGCGATTCGGGTGTGCACAGCGCCGCGTATCGCGTGGCGCGGCGGCGTCTGATTGCCGTGATGTGAAGCGCGTGCGTGCGCACGGACTCGCTCAATCGCGCAGTTCGCTGAGGATCTGCTCGGCGAGATAGTCGCAGGGCGGCCGGTTCGATCTCGCACTGCGCGCGAGGATGATTTCGAGTTCGGGCAGTTTCGGCAGTCCATGCTGCCGGCCCAGCGTCACGAAGCGCTCAGGTACCGCGCAGCGCGCGAGCGGGGCGACGGCGAGGCCCGCGTCGACCATGCTGAACAGGCCCATCAGGCTCGGGCTTTCATACGATGTGCGATAGGTGATCTTCGCGCGCTCCAGCGCTTGAATCGCATTCGAACGCGCGACGCTGCCCACGCCGAACATCGCAATAGGTAACGGACGCTCCTTCCACACCTCGCGTCCCGCTGCCGCCGTGCCTGCCCACACCATCGGTTCGAGGCGGATAAATTCGCCCGCGAAGCCCTTCACGCGCGTCACGCACGCGAGATCGATCTTGTTGTCCTTCAGCAGCGGCGCGAGCGCATTGCTCGGCAGGCCGACCACCTGGATCTCGACCTTCGGATAGGTGGCCGAGAAGTTGCGCAACACGGACGGCAGCAGCGACGACGCATAGTCGTCCGGCACGCCGATCGCGACGCGGCCTTTCACTTCGGGATGCACGATGGACGCCCATGCTTCGTCGCGCAGCGCGAGCATGCGGCGTGCGTAGCTGAGCATGACCTGGCCGTCCTGCGTAAGCGTGACGCTACGCGGGCCGCGCACGAACAGCGGCTTGCCGAGCGTGGTTTCGAGCGAGCGGATCTGCATGCTGAGCGCCGATTGCGAGCGATGCACGAGCGCCGCGCCGCGCACGAAGCTGCCCGTGTCGGCGATGGCGACGAACATGGCGAGCACGTCGAGATCGAGGCCTTTCATTCGCTTGCGTCCCCTGAAATACGTATCAGAAAAGTTGATTCAAATGTTCAATATATCGCGTTTGTCTGAACTCGGGGACGGCGGCATACTGGTTTCATTCGGGTTTATTGCGGGCTTCATACGCGGCGCTTCGTACCTGTCACGAGCGCGCTCACACGGGGACACCATGACCACGCCTTCCACTTACGACGAATTCCAGCAGCTTGCGATGCGCCTCGACATGTCGCGCGGCAAGCCGTCGCCCGACCAACTCGACCTGTCCCGCGCGCTGCTCGACGAAGCGGGCACGGCGGGCTACGTGTCGCGCGACGGCATCGATTGCCGCAACTACGGGCATCTGCTGGGCTTGCCCGAGGCACGCGAGTTCGGCGCGCAACTGCTGGACATCGACGCGGCACAGGTGGCGGCAGCGGGCAACTCGAGCCTCGAACTGATGCACGACGCACTCGCGTTCGCGATGCTGCACGGCGTGCCCGGACATGCGCCGTGGAGCAAGCAGGGCGAAGTGACGTTCCTGTGTCCCGTGCCCGGCTACGACCGGCACTTCGCAATCTGCGAGGCGCTCGGTATCCGCATGATCCCCGTGCCGATGACGCCGGACGGCCCCGACATGGACGCGATCGAAGCGCATGTGAAAAGCGATCCGTCGATCAAGGGCATCTGGTGCATGCCGCTCTACAGTAACCCGAGCGGCGCGATCTGGTCACGCGAAACGGTCGGGCGGCTCGCTGCCATGCCTGCCGCAGCGGGCGACTTCCGCCTTTTCTGGGACGACGCCTACCGTCTCCATCATCTGACCGACACGCTGCGCACCACGCCCAACATCATCGAACTATGCGAACGGGCAGGGCATGCCGACCGGGCGCTGGTGTTCGCGTCGCTGTCGAAGGTCACGGTGGCGGGCGGCGGCATTGCGTTTCTGGCGGCGTCGGCGGGCAATATCGGCTGGTGGCAGAAGCATATGAGCGTGCGCACCATCGGTCCGGACAAGCTCAACCAGTTGCGTCACGTGCGTTATCTGCGCGACCGCGCGGGTCTCGAACGACTGATGGAGAAGCATCGCGCGCTGTTGCGGCCGAAGTTCGACGCTGTCGTGTCCACCTTCGAAGCCCTGCTCGCCGATGTGCCCGGCGTATCGTGGAATCGTCCGGAAGGCGGGTATTTCATCAGCCTGTATGCGCCGAAAGGTTATGCGAAACGCGCAGTGACGCTCGCGGCACAGGCGGGGCTGGTGCTGACGCCGGCGGGCGCGGCCTATCCGTATGGGCGCGATCCTGAAGACAGCCATCTGCGCATCGCGCCGTCGTTTCCATCGCTCGATGAAGTCACGCTCGCGGCGCGCGGGATTGCGTTGTCGTTGAGGCAAGCGCTGACGGAAGCGGCTCATTGATGACGAATCACTGAAGACGACTCACTGAAAGCCGCATCGCGCCGACGTAGCACACGGCGTGCCGCGCATGTACAAAGGTCGCGCGCGCAACAAACAGTAATACCCGCGCGCGCCGCCGGATTCGCCATCGGCGGCCGTTTTGCGGTAAAAGAACAGGATGACCGACCGCGCCCGCATCATTCCGCTGATCGTTGCCTGTCCGCTGTTCCTGCAAAACCTCGATACGTCCATCATGGCGACCGCGCTGCCTTCCATCGCGCGTTCGCTCAGTGTCGAGGCGTTGCATCTGAATCTCGCGATCACTTCCTATCTGCTGAGCCTCGCCGTGTTTCTGCCGGCGAGCGGCTGGCTGGCCGACCGTTTTGGCGCGCGCCGCGTGTTCTGCTCGGCCATCGGCCTGTTTTCGCTGGCCTCGGCGCTGTGCGGTCTCGCGACCTCGCTGCCGCAACTGGTCGTGTTTCGCGTGCTTCAGGGCATGGGCGGCGCGATGATGGTGCCTGTCGGACGGCTCATCCTGTTGCGCAGCGTGCCGCCCGCACGCATGGTCGCGGCGATGGTGTGGTTCACCGTGCCGGGCGCCATCGGGCGGCTGGCCGGGCCGTTGCTCGGCGGCGTGGTGGTGACCATCACATCGTGGCGCTGGATTTTCCTGCTGAACGTGCCGTTCGGTGTGATCGGCGTGCTGTGCGCGCTGAGCTTCATCGACGATGCCCACGAACGTATCGACGAGCGCTTCGATCTGGCGGGGTTCATTCTGCTGTCCACCGGTCTCGTGGGGCTGGTCGGCGGGCTGGACACGGCCGGGCGCGGACTCGTGCCGCAATGGGTGACGTTCGCGTTTACGGGCACAGGCGCGCTGTCGATGCTGCTGTATTGGTTATATAGCCGCCGCCACGCCGACGCCATCATCGATCCCCTGCTGCTGCGCTACAAGGCCTACCGCACGGCTGTGCTCGGCGGCATGCCGCTGCGCATCGGCATCGGCGCGTCGCCGTTCCTGATGCCGCTGATGCTGCAACTGGGCTTCGGCCTGTCGCCGCTCACGTCAGGCTCGCTGAGCGTCGCGACGGCGGTCGGCTCGCTCGCCGTGCGCGGCGTGATGACGACGGCGATCCGCCGCATCGGCTTTCGCACGCTGCTGATCGTCGCGACCTGCGTCACGGGCTGTTTCTATGCGTGCTACGGCCTGTTCCGGCCCGACACGCCGCATCTGCTGATCTTCTGCACGCTGCTGGTGGGCGGCCTGTTCAATTCGCTGGCGATGGTCACGCTCAACACGCTCGGCTACTCCGACATGCCCAAGCCGAAGATGAGCCGCGCGACGGCGCTCTCGGGCATGGCGCAGCAGCTGTCGGTGAGCCTCGGCGTGGCATTCGGCGCGTCGCTGCTGGCGCTGACGGCGCATCTTCATGGCGGCAGTCCGGCGCACCTCACCGCGGACGATTTCTCGCCCGCGTTCTTCGTGGTCGGTGCAGCCGTGCTGTGCTCGCTGTTCTTCTTCGTGAAGCTGTCGAAGGACGAGGGCGCGGAGTTGCGGCAACGCTAGCCGCGCCGGCGCCGTGCGACGAATTCGCCTTCCAGGTTCCATGTGACGCCGTCGGAGGCGAGCGCAACGCCCGTCCAGCGGAACGAATCGTCGGTGATGTCGGTGAAGTTCCAGCGGATCGGCGTGCCGTTCGCATGCGTGCCGATCTGCACGATTGCGCGGCCGATCTTTCTTCCAACCAGTTCGTCGCGTTGTCCGTTCGCCGGGTTGATGTAGGTGACGCGCCACGCTTCGATCGACGGATCCCACACGCGCAGCGTGGTGCCGTACATGTCGAAACCTGCGTCGTGCGGCGCGTGGCGGTCCGCGCGGCGCGGCATGATCCACACGTCCTGCACGGCGCGTCCTTCGAGCACCCAGCCGAAGTGGATCTCGCCCGTCAGATGCCGTTCGCGCACGTCGACGCGATAGTGCAGCACGTCCATGTCCCAGCTGCCGGTCAGCCAGCCGTAGAGATCGTTCGCGTCGTCGATATCGGGCGCGCGGCCCGGCGCGGCAAGTGCCGGATGAAACCCGGCAGCGCTCGTGTGATCCAATGCATTCATGTCAGGTTGCTCCATGGCGTGCGTGGCGGAAGCGGGCGGCGGTGCGCGCGTGGCATCGCGCCGCGCCTGGCGCCGTTGTGATAAAACGAGCATACGGACCCGAAGAGGTGACATCTTGGGAAAAATTGCCGTCGATCTCCACGCCGCGCTCGCTCGCCGCAACACGCTCGGCGCGCCCGGCAACACGCAGATGCGTATGCTCGCCGCTGGCGACGGCTGGTCGGTGATGGACGTGCTGTGCACCTTCGGTCCGCATGACCGGCCATTCGAGGAGCGCCACGCGGGCGTGTGCATCGCGATGGTGGCGGCGGGCGTGTTCGGCTACCGCTCGGCGGCGGGACGCGAACTCCTCACGCCCGGCTCGCTGCTGCTCGGCAATGCAGGGGAATGCTTCGAATGCGGGCATCGTCATGCGCCGGGCGACCGTTGCATCGCGTTTCACTATCAACCGGCGTACTTTGAGCAACTGGCCGCTGACGCAGGCTTTGCCGACACCGACACTGCGTTCCGGCATGGCCGCATGCCGCCGCTGCGGGCGTTTTCCGGGCTGATCGCGCGGGCATGCACCGAGGCGACCCACGCAGATTCGGGTGCCGCAGGCAGGACGGACATCGCATGGGACGAACTGGCCGTCGAACTTGCCAGCACCACGCTCCAGGCGACGCGAGCGGACGCGAAGCGGCGCGCAGCCGTCACGAGTGCATCGGCATGGTCGCGCGTCACGCAGGCTGCACGTCTGATCGATGAAACACCCGATGCGCCGCACGCGCTGCCGCGGCTCGCGCAGATGTGCGGGCTGTCCGATTTCTATTTTCTGCGCACCTTCGAGCGCGTGACGGGCGTGACGCCGCATCAGTACGTGCTGCGGGCGCGTCTGCGGTACGCGGCGCTGCGTCTGGCCGACGAGGAGACGAAGATCGTCGATATCGCCTTCGATAGCGGCTTCAACGACGTGTCCAATTTCAATCACGCGTTTCGCGCCGAGTTCGGCATGAGTCCGCGCGCGTGGCGCATGCAGCGCGGCGCACGCGTGAATCTCGCGGCGTGCCGCTGCGAGGCGCGCCGCCTATGAGCCGCCGCGCACACCGGTTGCGGGCCGCCGCGGTGCTGCCGCTGATCGTCTGCGCGTATGGTGCCTACAGCGCGGGCGCCGTGCATGCGCAGGAGCGTGCCGCTTCCGACGACGTCCCGCCATCGACGATCGAGCGCGACGTGCATCTGTTCGTCGTGCAGAAGGACGGTTCGATCGAAGAGCACGACGATACGATCCTGCGCGCCAACACCACCAGCGGCGTCGACGATATTGCGCAGCGCTACGTGTGGTTCAACAAGGACATCGAGCAGGTGCAACTGCTGGCGGCGGAGACCATCGATCCCGACGGCGCCGTGCATCCCGTCGGGCCGGACGGTATCCGCGACGTGCAGGAGCCGCGCTCGGCGGGCGCGCCGACCTTCCAGGACGGAGTGTTGCGCACGGTGATCTTTCCGGGCGTCGAACCGGGTTCGCGCGTGCATCTGGCGTTTCGCAAGACGCGGGCGATACCGTTGCAGGGCGGCACCTTCGCATACTTCGTCGAGCCGACGCGCGGCCCCGTCGACATGCAGCAGCTGATCTTCGATCTGCCCGCCGACATCCCGCTATATGCCGATGCACGCGGCTACGTCGCGTTGCCGCCCGTGACGGAGAACGGGCGCACCCGCTACACGTTCGAGTACCGGCATGGTCCGTATGCACCGATCGAAGCGGGCGCAGTGGGGTACGCGACATATGGTGACCGTCTGATGGTCTCGACCACGCGCGATTTCGCGTCGTTCGCCGAGCGTTACCGGACGGCGGCGCAAGACCCGACGTGGCGCGATCCGGCCATTGCGCAACTGGCGCAGGCGCTGACGGCGCACACTGACGATCCGCGTGCGAAAGCGCAGATCCTGTATGACTGGGTGCGGCTGAACATCCGCTATGTGGCGCTGTTTCTGGGCGAGACGGCGGCCGTGCCGCACAAGGCGAGCGACATCCTGCGCAACCGTTACGGCGACTGCAAGGACCACGTCGCGTTGTATGGCGCGATGCTGGCGGCCGTCGGGATCGACAGCCAGGCGGTGCTCCTGAATCTCGGTCCTGTCTACACGTTGCCCGACGTGCCGGGTTACGGCGCGAGCGCGATCAATCACGCGATCACGTGGATTCCTTCGCTGCACATGTTCGCCGACACGACGGCGGGAGGCGTGGGCTTCGGCTATCTGCCGCCGGGCGCGATGGACCGGCCCGTGCTGCTGGTCGACGATGGCGTGCTGACGCGCACGCCGGCGACGCAGGAGCGTGGCCGTAACGTGCGGCTGGAGATCGATATCGATGCCAGCGGGACGGGGCGCTTTACGTATCGTGTCGAGGACGTGGGGGTATCGGCGGAACTGGAGCGCAATGTGTTCCGGCGTGCGACGCGGCAGCGCTGGCAGCAGATTGCCGCCGACCGTTTGCGGCAGACGGGCCTGCATGGGATGGCCCGGATGCAGCCGGGCGAGATGACGGCGACCACCGGCCCGTTTGCGACCACGATGCAGGGCACGCTGGAGCATTTCACCTGGCCGGATGGCACGACTGCTTTACCGGCGTTGACGAGATTGTCGGGTGGGATTGCTACGCAGGTGCAGGCGTGGCTGGCCGAGCCGGAGCGGACGCAGCCGTGGGTGTGGTTTGGTGGCGATTTCGAAGAGACGGCGCAGATTACCTTACCGTCGAATGTGCGCGTCACCGATATGCCGAAGGATGTCGCGGTGCAGGACCGCTTTTTTACTTACGAGTCACGGTATGTGTTTGATCCTGTGACAAGGATTGTGCAGATTTCACGGCGGTTGCATGCGGTTTTTGGGCATCAGGTGTGTGGTGCTGATGAGTTTGCGCAGGCGCGTGGGGCGTTGGTGAGGATTGAACGTGATGCCTGTCTCATATACACATC
>NZ_QBUY01000118.1 GCF_003121405.1 Paraburkholderia sp. C35
GGCGGTGTTAGCCCGCTTTCTTTTGCCTACTTTTCTTTGCGGCGGCAAAGAAAAGTAGGTGCCGCCCCGCACAGGGGCGACGCATGAAGCACGAAGGCAAATCGCGGATGCCAGCACAAAGCAACAGCAACAGCGAAAGCGAACCAAAACCGCTAGAACAAAAAACAAAAAAAATGGCGGCCGAAGCCGCCAACCAAATCTGAACGTGAAGAAAAGAAACGCCGAGTACCGGTAGTACTTCGAACATCAGGCGACTGGCCAGCCAACAACGGCCCAGCCAACAGCGGGGCCCCAACTTCCAGTTACTTGTTGATATCCAGCGCGTTAGTCAGATCACCCATCGCTTTCCCGCCATTGGCAACCAGCGTGCTGTCGCGTGCCGAGATGCCAGCCAGCGTCGGCAGACCAAATCGGTGCGTGATGAAACGCAGAATCGAAGTCGTGTCGTACTGCGTATGATCGACAAAACCCTTCTTCGCGTACGGCGAAACAATGATCGCGGGAATCCGCGTGCCCGGACCCCAGCGGTCGCCCTTCGGCGGCGCGACGTGATCCCAGAAGCCGCCGTTCTCGTCATACGTCACGATCACGACCATGTTCTTCCATTGCGGGCTGTTCTGCAGATGCGTGATCACATCGGCAATGTGCTGGTCGCCCTGTGCCACGTCCGTATAACCGGCGTGCTCGTTCAGGTTGCCCTGCGGCTTGTAGAACGCCACTTGCGGCAGCGTACCGGCATCGATTGCCTTGATGAACTCCGAACCGTTCAGGCCGCCGTCGAGCAGATGCTTCGCGCGGTTGTCGGTGCCCGGCGCGAGGTCGGCGAAGTAATTGAACGGCTGATGGTGCGGCTGGAAGTTCGGCGAGCTGAGGTTCGCGCCGTAGATCACGTTGGTCGTGCTGTTCTGCACCGCGGAGAGCGCGGTGCCCCACGCGCCGCCGTACCACGCCCATGTCACGCCCGCGTTGTTGAGCAGGTCGCCGATATGCTGGTTCGTCTGCGGCGGCAGCGTCGTCGCGATGGAAGGATCGGCGAGATTGGCGTCGCCGCCTGATGCCGCCTTGTTGCCGCTCGGCTGATACGGCGGCTGCATCGTGTTGACCGCGAAGAAGTCCGGCGTGAGGTTGCCCGAGTTCGCGAAGGTCGGAATGCCCGTAAGTGCCGATGCCGGCGAAGTCGACTTGAGCGTCAGCGAGACGCCGTCGGCATTGACCGTCGAGATCGACGGCTTGGCCGGGGTCGTGTCGGCGTTCGCGTAGAACGGCGTGCACGCGCAGATCAGCCACTGGTGATTCAGGAACGAGCCGCCGAATGCGCCCATGAAGAAGTTGTCGGCCAGCGTGAACTGCTGGGCGATCTTGTAGAGCGGCAGCTTGTCGGCGTTCGGCGTGTAGTGACCCATCACGAGACCACCCGAATCGGCCCACGCGGCGAACATGTCGTTCTTGCCGCCGTGAATCTGCATCTGGTTCTCGTAGAAGCGGTGGTACAGGTCGCGCGTCGTTGCGCTGAGCGGCGCGTTGAAGCCGTTCGGATCGTCGATTGCGAAGGGCGTGTTCGCCAGGTTCACCGTCATTGCCTGCGTGATGACGGGCGTCACGCCCGCAGCCGTCAGGCCGTTCCAGATCGGCGGCAGCGTGGCGAGCACGGAACCGTCACGGTCGAGCTGTTGCGAATTCGCAGCCGTCACGTTCTGCAGGCCGTTTGCGCCGGGGAAATTGCCATACAGATTGTCGAAGCTGCGGTTTTCCGCGTAGATCACCACGACGTTCTTGACGGAAGACAGCGTCGGCTTCGAATCACCACCACATGCGTACAGCCCGATTGCTGCGGCGATCGCGATAGGCGTCGCGCAGATCAGTTTCTTGTTCATGAATTATCTCTCTCGCGTTGGGGACCGGCGGCGATCCGCGTCGGGACGGCCGGCGGCGAGAGTGTCGCAAGGCTTTTTGACAGAACGATTAATTTCTTACATCAAGTTTCCGTTTAGCTTTTGCTTTTGATGAGACCGTTTGGTTTATGTCATTTAGGCGACATGTCCGTGAAATAACCTCCCGCAGTCGATCAACACGAGCAGGTAAGAACGATATGTGGCGCGATGTGGCGGGGCTTCAGACAAGGAAGAATTGGCGTGCCGGATGGCTCGGCGCGTTGTGCGTGTCGGCTTTGCTGGCGGCCTGTGATGCAGGCAATGCAACGGGCGACGGCGCACACGCAGCGCAAGCAGACGTGGGTAGCGCGCAGATGCAGAAGGTATCGGCGGGTGCGGCGACTGTCGTGCCGACAGGCGGTCAGACGCGCGCACAGGTGTACGAGTCCGTCAGGAAAATGACGGCGGTTGGCAAGCAGCTTTTCTTTGATCCGTCGTTGTCGGGTTCGGGCAAGCTCGCGTGTGCGTCGTGTCACAGCCCGCAGCATGGATTCGGGCCGCCGAATGCGCTGTCCGTGCAACTGGGCGGTCAGGACATGCGCCAGCAAGGCATGCGCGCCGCGCCGAACATCAAGTATCTGCAAAAGGTGCCGTCCTTCACCGAGCACTATCACGACTCCGACGATGAAGGCGATGAAAGCGTCGATGCCGGTCCGACAGGCGGTCTGATGTGGGATGGCCGCGTCAACAGCGCGCACGAGCAGGCGCGCATGCCGCTGACATCGTCGTTCGAGATGGGCAGCACGCCGCAGAAAGTGGCGGCGGCCGTGAAGGCGGCGCCTTACGCGAACGAGTTCCGCGCGGCATTCGGCGAGCACGTGTTCGATAGCGACGACACCACTTTCAAGGCCGTGCTGCAGGCGCTCGAAGTTTTCGAAGAAACGCCTGAACTGTTCTATCCCTACACGAGCAAGTACGACGCGTTCCTCGCCGGCAAGGCGCAGCTGACCAAGGCCGAACTGCACGGCCTGCAATTGTTCAACGATGAAACCAAGGGCAACTGCGCGAGCTGTCACATCAGCCAGCGCGCGCTCGACGGCTCAGCGCCGGCATTCACCGATTTCGGTCTGATCGCGATTGGCGTGCCGCGCAACCGCGCATTGACGGTGAACCGGGATCCGCATTTTTACGATCTGGGCGCATGTGGCCCGGAGCGCGCGGATCTGAAGGGACAAGACGAGTATTGCGGCATTTTCCGTACGCCGTCGCTACGCAACGTGGCGCTGCGCAAGACCTTTTTCCACAATGGGATTTATCACTCGCTCGACGAGGTGGTCCGCTTTTACGCGCAACGCGATACGAATCCGGAAAAGTTTTATCCCGTTGTGAAGGGCAAAGTGCAGAAATACGACGATCTGCCTAAGAAGTATTGGGCAAATCTGAATACCGACCCGCCGTTTGATCGCAAGCCGGGTGACAAGCCTGCGCTGGATGAAGCAGAGATCAAGGATGTGGTCGCGTTCCTTAAGACGCTGACGGACGGCTACCAGCCCGAAGCGCCTCAGCAACACGCCGACGCTCACATCGTCAGCAGCAAATAGCAGCCGGCGATCAACACGACAAACGACGCGAGCAGGCATGCAAGACCTGCGCGCGTCATCACGCACGGCCACCGGCTGCGGGGCAGGCGCATGCCGTGAATGCGCACGATGGTCGGGGTCGGCGCAGGATCGGCGCGCATGACAATCGAGCCGAGCACGATGCAGATCAGCGTCAGCATCGCGGCGAAAAACTGGAGAGCGAACGAGAGGTCCATGAGCGGCAGGAGCAGGCGGTAAGTGTTTGAATCGCTGTTGGATTCGACCTGGCTCATGTTAGGGATCGCGTGCTGGAGAGCCTATGAGACGTGTCCTAAAATCGTCTGAGCGGGCGTCGGGACGGCTTCGCGGAGCAGCGCGTTATCTCAATTAAATCTGCGCCGCTTGCTGAAGCGCTTTGGAGTACGGGCGTCCCCTACGAACGTGTGCCTCCAGGCGGCATGCTATGCTTTTGAGGTCCAGATCGCGCGCTGACGAGGCCACGCCGATCCCCGAAACCGACTTCTGCGGAGAACTTCATGTCGATGCAAACCCGAGCCGCGTTTCAACTGTCTCTGGGCGGGCTGCTGCTCGCCGGCGCCATGTGCGCGCATGCGGCCAATCTCGGCTTTCTGAACGACACGCCTATCGCGTATATGAAGCAGGCGGACAACGACTCGCTGAAAAAAGCCGCGTTCGATACGCTCAACACCAAGCAGGACGGCGAAACCGCCACCTGGAACAACGACGGCCTGCGCAACAGCACGCGCATCGAGGCGCAAATGACGCCTGATGGCACCGCGAAGACGGGCGACCGCACGTGCCGTCAGATGCGCGTGGTGCTGAGTGCAAAAGGCCAGACGATGAACCTCAATCCGCAGTTCTGCCGCCAGGGCACGGCTCAATGGGTTTTGCAGAAGAAGCATTGAGCACGCGCATGATCTCTTGTGGCGTTGTCCTGCTCGATCCCGACGGGCGGGTGCTGCTCGCGCACGCGACGGAAACCAGCCATTGGGACATCCCCAAAGGTGCGGGCGAGGAAGGCGAAGCGCCGCATGTGACGGCGCTGCGCGAGATGGTGGAGGAAACGGGCATCGCCGTCGAAGCGGATCGGCTGACGGACCTCGGCCTGTTCGTGTATCGGCGGGACAAGGATCTGCATCTGTTCGCCGCGCGTGCTCGCGCGGATGAGCTGGATCTCACGCGCTGCACCTGCACGTCGATGTTTCCGCGCCGCTCGGACGGCACGATGATTCCCGAGATGGACGCTTTCCGCTGGGCGCGGCCCGAAGAAGTCGAACACTACGCGAGCCGCAGTCTCACGCGGCTCTTCGAGACGACACTCTCACTCACCGAACTGCACCGCTCGCTGGACGGGAGCGGCGGCAGGTAGTTCGAGCGTTTGGGTTTCAGTCGAGCGCTTTATCGTTGGGATGCGCGAACAGCGTGCGCATTTCCGATGACAGCGGGTAGTTCAGATTGATGCCGTGCGGCGGGATCGGTTGGGTGAACCAGACGTTGTAGAGGCGCTCCGCCTCGCCTGAGGTCTGCATCTTCGAGATCACGCGATTCACCAGTTCGCGGAACGGCGCATCGCCCTTGCGGAACATGCACGCGTAGGTCTCGTAGCCGAGCGGCGTGCCTGTGACGACGAAGTCGTCGGGACGCGGGTCGGTGGCGCGAAAGCCGTACAGAATAGGCTCGTCCATCACGAACGCGACCGCGCGGTCTGATTTCACGGCAGCGAACGCATCGGAATGATCCTTCGCGCTCGCAATGCGCATGTTCAACTGCTTCTCGCTGTTCAACTGCCGCACCAGACGTTCGTCCGATGTCCCCGCCGTCGTCACGACCGGCTTGCCCGCCAGATCGGCAAAGTCGGTGATGCCGGCGTTCTTGCGCGCGATCATCCGCACCGCGTACTGGAAGAAGCTGTTGGAAAACGCCGCGACGTTTTCGCGCTCGTGCGTATGCGTGGTCGAGCCGCATTCGAGGTCGATCTGGTTATTGACCAGCATCGGGAAGCGGTTCGCCGACGTGATGGTGACCTCGCGTACCTTGAGATTCGGCATCGCGAGCGTCTTCTTGATTTCTTCGACGATGGCGAGCGCGATCGATTGCGAGTAGCCGACCGTACGGTCGCCGTTGGAATAGGAAAATGGAATCGACGCTTCGCGCACGCCGAGCGTGATCACGCCGTCGTCATGAACTTTCTTGAGCGTGCCCGTCAGTTCTTCAGCCTGCGCGGACGCACCGAATGCCACGGCCGCGATGGCCACAGCCGCCACCAGCTTGTATTTGATTGCAACCTTCATCGTTCCCCCCTGGGCCGGCAGCAATCTTTCCGGCTGCATCGACATGCCGTCTGCGTGCCGATGTCCGTCGCACGTCACAGCAGCATGCGCATTGAATCATGCTGCATGCCGCGTGTGACGCAAACAGACAATCAGCTTACGCCGGCTTTCCCCAACTGTCTCGCAGACTGACGATCCGGTTAAATACGGGTTTGCCCGGCTTTGTGTCATATCGGTCGGCGACGAAGTAGCCGTGACGCTCGAACTGATAGCGTTGCTCCGGCTCGATGTCGCGCAGGCCCGGCTCGACGAAGGCCTGCATGATGCGCTTTGAATCGGGGTTGAGCGCTTCGAGGAAATCGCGGCCGCCCGCGTCGGGCTGCGCTTCCTTGAAGAGGCGGTCGTAGACGCGCACTTCGACGGGCACGGCTTGCGTCGCGCTGAGCCAGTGAATGGTGCCCTTGACCTTGTAGTTGTTCGCGCCTTCCGTGCCCGATCGGCTGTCTTCGAAATAGTTGCAGTGGACGGCCGTGATCTTGCCGTTTTCGTCCTTGTCGAAGCCCGTGCACTCGACCACGTAGCCGTACTTCAGACGCACCTTGTTGCCGGGGAACAGACGGAAGTAACCCTTCGGCGCGACTTCCATGAAATCTTCGCGTTCGATCCACAACTCACGCGAGAACGGGAAGGTGCGCACGCCGCGTTCCGGGTGATGCGGATGCACGGGCGCGCTGCATTCTTCCGTCTTGTCCGCCGGATAGTTGTCGATCACGAGCTTGAGCGGATCGAGCACGCAGGTCGCGCGCGGCGCCTTGTCGTCGAGATCGTCGCGCAGCGCGCCTTCGAACACGCTCATGTCGATCCACGAATCGACCTTGGTGATGCCGATGCGCTCGCAGAACAGCTTGATCGCGTCCGGCGTAAAGCCGCGGCGGCGCACACCGACGATGGTCGGCATACGCGGATCGTCCCAGCCGTCGACGTGGTTCTCATTGACCAGTTGCAGCAGCTTGCGCTTGCTGGTGATCGCGTACGTCAGGTTCAGACGCGAGAATTCGATCTGTTGCGGCAGCGGACGCGTGAAGATGCCGGCGTCGGCGAGTTCGTTGAGAATCCAGTCGTACAGCGGACGGTGATCTTCGAACTCCAGCGTGCACAGCGAGTGCGTGATGTTTTCCAGCGCGTCCGAGATGCAGTGCGTGTAGTCGTACATCGGGTACACGCACCACGTGTCGCCCGTCCGGTAGTGGTGGGCGAAGCGGATACGGTAAATGACCGGGTCGCGCATGTTGAAGTTCGGCGACGACATGTCGATCTTCGCGCGCAGCACGTGCTCGCCTTCCTTGAACTCGCCCGCCTTCATGCGGCGGAACAGGTCCAGATTTTCATCGACGCTGCGTTCGCGGAACGGCGACGGCGTGCCGACTTCCGTGGCCGAGCCACGGTTCGCGCGCATTTCTTCCGCCGTCTGGCTATCGACATAGGCCTTGCCGCGCGTGATCAGCAGTTCGGCGAACTCGTAGAGCTTGTCGTAATAGTCGCTCGCGAAATACAGGTGTTCCTTGTTCTCGACGTTCCACTCGAAGCCGAGCCACTTCACCGCGTCGACGATCGAGTCGACGTATTCGAAGCTTTCCTTTTCCGGGTTCGTATCGTCGAAGCGCAGATGGCAAACGCCGCCATAGCTCTGCGCGATGCCGAAGTTCAGGCAGATGCTCTTGGCATGGCCGATGTGCAGATACCCGTTCGGCTCCGGCGGGAAACGCGTTTCCACCCGCTGGCCCCACTTCTGGGAGCGGTTGTCGTCGTCGATGATGTTGCGGATGAAATTCGAAACGGGCGCGTCATTGCGCTCGGCGTCTTTGCGATCGTTGTTCATGCGAGAAGGAGAAAGTCGGTCCTGGACACTATATGCGTCCGTTAGTCTGTCAATTCTACCTGACGACACATTCCACCACAGTCTTTAGGCTTGCGGGGTGCGGCGCGCAGCCCACATCTGGCGATTTTGACCCGTTTTCGAAGCCCGAAAGGCGCTGTAACAGGAGGTAAATTGCATTGGCCGGGCGCGTCGCGGACACTTAGCATGCGTCGCGCGCCCGTCTCTGGCGTGCCGCGAGCCGTTTTTCGGCGGACGCTGCGTTTCCGTTATTCTGTCGTGGGTTCGGGCTGCCGATGCCCGTCCTGCCGCTTCACGCGATCTGTCCTTGCCGCGAGCCGGCCGTCTTTTGCCGCTGCATCCGCGCGGGCAGGTCCATCTATCCCGGAGTTCCTCGGATGTCCCTTCCGATGTTGCGCGCGCTTCGCGCGCTTTCCGGCGCCGACACGCATGTCGAATCCCATGCAGGCGCCCATACCGATGCATCGACGGGCGCGCGCCGCGCTGCGCCTTTACGCGCGGTGACGCGCCTTGCGACCACGCTCGCGCTCACGGGCGCGCTGCTCGCGAGTTTCGTCGCGCCCCCTGCCGCCGATGCAAAGACGGCCCAGCCCAAGCCTGCGCTCGACGCGTCCGCCGTGGCCACGCCAGACCGCTATGCCGCCGACGCCGCCCAGCAGATCTTCGCCGCGGGCGGCAATGCCGTCGATGCCGCCGTCGCCATCGCGTTCACGCTCGCCGTCACTTACCCGGATGCAGGCAACATCGGCGGCGGCGGTTTCATGACGCTCTACATGGACGGCAAGCCGTACTTTCTCGACTACCGCGAGAAAGCGCCGCAAAGCGCCACGCGCGACATGTATCTCGACGACAAAGGCAATGTGATCAAGGGCATGAGCCTCGTCGGGCATCGCGCGGTGGCGGTGCCGGGCACCGTCGAAGGCATGTGGGAGGCGCAGCAGCGCTTCGGCAAGCTCAAGTGGAAACAGGTGCTCGCGCCCGCCATCAAATACGCGACCGACGGGTTCACGGTCGAGGCGTGGCTGCAGCAGCGTCGTGAATTCGCGTCGAAGAACTTCGGCGGCAAGACCAATTTCGACGCGTACTTCTCGAATCTGAAGGCGGGCACCGTGTTCCGCCAGCCCGAACTGGCGCAAACCTTGACCCGCATCGCGTCCGACGGCGGCCGCGAGTTCTACGAAGGGCAAACGGCCGATCTGATCGCGCGCCAGATGTACGGCCACGGCCTGCTGACCAAAACCGATCTGCTGCAGTACAAGGCCGTGTGGCGGCAACCGGTCACGGCCAGCTGGAACGGCTATCAGATCATCACCGCGCCGCCGCCGAGTTCGGGCGGCATCGGCCTGGTCCAGATGCTGAAGATGAAGGCCGATCTGAAGCCGCAGTTCGATGGCGTGGCGCTCAATTCCGAGCCGTATGTTCACCTCGTCGCGCAGATCGAGGATCGCGTGTTCGCGGACCGCCAGCAATACATCGGCGACCCCGATTCGTACCGCGTGCCGATCGACAAACTGATCGACGACGCCTATCTCTCGAAGCGCGTCGAGGACATCACGCCCGACGAAGTGCCGGGTTCAGCGCCCGTGAAGCCTGGCCTCGGCGATTCGATGCCGGAGAAGGCGCAGACGACGCATTTCTCCGTGGTCGACAAGTGGGGCAATGCCGTGTCGAACACGTACACGCTGAATGGGCCGTTCGGTTCGGGCGTGGTGGTCGACGGCGCGGGTTTCGTGCTGAACGACGAGATGGACGACTTCGAGGTCAAGGCGGGCGTGCCGAACCAGTTCGGCGTGACGAGCGGCGACGTGAACACGATCGCGCCGGGACGCCGGCCGCTGTCGTCGATGACGCCGACCATTCTGACGAAGGACGGCAAGGTGTCGCTGGTGATCGGCACGCCGGGCGGATCGCGCATCTTCACGTCGATCTTCCAGGTGATGACCAGCCTGTACGACTTCAACATGCCGCCCGCCGATGCGCTCGCCGCGATGCGCTTTCACCATCAGCTGTTGCCGCAGAAGACGATTTACTACGAGCCGTATCATCCCATCGACGGTGAACTGGCCGATCAGCTGAAAGCGCGTGGCTACGAATTGCAGGGCCCGCAGTTCAACGGCGACGTGCAGATGATCCGCATCGACGGCACCACGCCGCATCCGGCGGCCGACCCGCGCGGCGTGGGTGTCGGCCGTGTGATTCAATAGCGCTGGCGGCGCAGCCGCGTTTTCATCAACGATAACGAACGGGGTAAGGGCATGGCGTTGGAGCAGCAGGGCGTGATCGTGTTGCCGGGTTACATGAACTCGGGCGAAGGGCACTGGCAGACGCGCTGGGAAGCGCGTTATCCGAACTTTTCGCGCGTGCCGATGCGTGACTGGGACCATCCCGCTTGCGACGCATGGTGCGATACGCTCGATGCCATGATCGCCGCGGCCAACGCTCCCGTTCTGCTCGCCGCACATAGCCTGGGCTGTCTGACGGTTGCCTTCTGGGCGGCGCGCCGGGCTTCTTCCGCCGAGGTGCTCGCGAAAGTTGCGGGCGCGTTGCTGGTGGCGGTGCCTGATCCTTCCGGCCCGGAGTTTCCGCGCGACGCCGCGGGCTTTGGCGACGTGCCGATGCAGAAGCTGCCTTTCCCGTCGATCGTCCTTGCCAGCACCGACGATCCTTATGGCGGCGTGCCTTTCTCGCAAGCCTGCGCGGCTGCGTGGGGCAGCCGTTGGGAGAACATCGGTCCGCGTGGCCATATCAACGCGGAAAGCGGCCTCGCCGACTGGGACGAGGGGCAGCGCTGGCTGGCTTCGATGGCGTAGGCTGCTTGCGGCGCGGCAGCCATCCTGCCGCCGACGCCCGAACTGCGCCGTCAGATCACCGACTGTTCTCGCAACTCACCGATCCGCGCGTCGTCGTACCCCAGCACGTCGCGCAGAATCGCCTCCGTATGTTCGCCGAGCGTAGGCGGGTGCGCCTGCGCCTCGGGCGGCGTCGCGCTCATACGGATAGGGTTGCGCACCAGGTTCACCGTGCCGCCCGACGGATGCGGCAGTTGCAACTGCATGCCGCGCGCGACCACCTGCTCGTTCTCGAACACCTCTTCGAGATCGTTGATCGGGCCGCACGGCACGCCCGCCGCTTCGAGCGCGTCGATCCATTCATGCTTGCTGCGCGTGCGAACCATCTCCGCGAGGATCGGCACCAGAATCTCGCGGTTGCGCACGCGCTCGGGGTTGGTCGCGAAACGGTCGTCGTCGGCGAGATCGGCGCGCTGGCCGGCTTCGACGAACTTGCGGAACTGCCCGTCGTTGCCCACGGCGACGATGATCCAGCTATCGCTGGTCTGGAACGTCTGATACGGGACGATGTTGGGATGCGCATTGCCCCAGCGCGCAGGCGGCTTGCCGCTGGCGAGGAAATTCGAGTTCATGTTGGCGAGCATGGCGACCTGCACGTCGAGCAACGCCATGTCGATGTACTGGCCTTCGCCCGTGCGGTCGCGGTGCGCGAGCGCCGTCAGCACGGCGACGGTGGAGTACATGCCTGTCATCAGGTCCGCGATGGCCACGCCGGCCTTCTGCGGGCCGCCGCCCGGCTGGTTGTCGCGCTCGCCCGTGATGCTCATGAAGCCGCCGATGCCCTGCACGATGAAGTCGTAGCCCGCGCGCTGCGCATACGGCCCGGTCTGGCCGAAGCCCGTCACCGAGCAGTAGACGATGTCCGGCTTCACGGCCTTCAGCGACTCGTAGTCCAGCCCGTATTTCTTCAACTGGCCGACCTTGTAGTTCTCCAGCACGACGTCGCTCTGCGCCGCCAGTTCACGGACGATCTGCTGCCCTTCGGGCGTGGCGATATCGACGGTCACCGAGCGCTTGTTGCGGTTCGCCGCGAGGTAGTAGGCGGCTTCGCGCGTGTCCGTGCCTTCGGGCGTCTTCAGGTACGGCGGCCCCCAGTGGCGCGTGTCGTCGCCGGCGCCGGGCCGTTCGACCTTGATCACGTCGGCGCCGAAATCGGCGAGCGTCTGCGCGCACCACGGACCGGCCAGCACGCGGGTAAGGTCCAGCACGCGGATATGACTGAGTGCACCCATGTTCTCTTTACGTCTCCAATGTAATCAGGCGCGCCACGGACGCTGCCCGGTTCGATCGATGTGGTGCATCTTAAGCGATCGGCCGCGCCTGGCGTATTCAGCCCAACGGCATAGGACAAATGACAGCCGGGGCTGCGAGCCATTTCGAGAGGGAAAACTGGCCGGATGGCCAATGCCGCGTGCGGCGGGCGCCACGGCGTCGCGCGGCAGCGCCGATCCCGTATAATCGACCGTTCAGGAAACAATCTATTGCGACGGCCGGTCAGTGTTCCGCGTCCGTCGGCTCAAGCCAGGACCGTCCCCAAAAGCACGCTATGAAAGCCGCCGAAATCCGCGAGAAATTCCTCAAGTTCTTCGAATCGAAGGGCCATTCGATCGTCCGTTCGTCGAGCCTCGTGCCCGGCAACGACCCGACGCTGCTCTTCACCAATTCGGGCATGGTGCAGTTCAAAGATGTGTTTCTCGGCGCCGAATCGCGTCCGTACTCGCGGGCCACGACGGCGCAGCGCAGCGTGCGCGCGGGCGGCAAGCACAACGACCTCGAAAACGTCGGCTATACCGCGCGCCACCACACGTTCTTCGAAATGCTGGGCAACTTCTCGTTCGGCGACTACTTCAAGCGTGACGCGATCCACTACGCGTGGGAACTGCTGACGGGCGTCTACGGCCTGCCGAAGGACAAGCTCTGGGTCACCGTCTATCAGGAAGACGACGAAGCCTTTGCAATCTGGGAAAAAGAAGTAGGCGTGCCGGCCGAGCGCATCATCCGCATCGGTGACAACAAGGGCGCGCGCTACGCATCGGACAACTTCTGGCAAATGGCCGACGTCGGCCCGTGCGGCCCGTGCTCGGAAATCTTCTACGACCACGGTCCGGAAGTGTGGGGCGGCCCGCCGGGATCGCCTGAAGAAGACGGCGACCGCTACATCGAAATCTGGAACCTCGTGTTCATGCAGTTCAGCCGCGACGCGCAGGGCAACATGACACCGTTGCCCAAGCAGTGCGTGGACACGGGCATGGGCCTCGAGCGTATTGCCGCCGTGCTGCAGCACGTGCACAGCAACTACGAAATCGACCTGTTCCAGGCACTGATCAAGGCTGCTGGCCGTGAAACGGGTATCGAAGATCTGACCAACAACTCGCTGAAGGTGATCGCCGATCACATCCGCGCGTGCTCGTTCCTGATCGTGGACGGCGTGATCCCGGGCAACGAAGGCCGCGGCTACGTGCTGCGCCGTATCGTGCGCCGCGCGATCCGCCACGGCTACAAGCTGGGCCGCAAGGGTTCGTTCTTCCACAAGCTGGTCGCGGACCTCGTCGCGCAGATGGGCGAGGCCTATCCGGAACTGAAGGACGCCGAGCAGCGCGTCACGGACGTGCTGCGTCAGGAAGAAGAGCGCTTCTTCGAGACCATCGAACACGGCATGTCGATCCTCGAAAGCGCGCTGGCCGATCTCGAAGCGAAGGGCGGCAAGACGCTCGACGGCGAAGTCGCGTTCAAGCTGCACGACACGTACGGCTTCCCGCTCGATCTGACGGCAGACGTCTGCCGTGAGCGCGAAGTGACCGTCGACGAACCGGCATTCGACGAAGCCATGGCACGTCAGCGCGAACAGGCTCGCGCAGCCGGCAAGTTCAAGATGGCGCAAGGCCTCGAATACTCGGGCGCGAAGACCACGTTCCACGGCTACGAAGAAATCATCTTCGATGACGCGAAGGTCACGGCGCTGTATGTCGATGGCGCGTCCGTGAACGAAGTGACGTCGGGCCAGCAGGCCGTCGTCGTGCTCGACCACACGCCGTTCTACGCGGAGTCGGGCGGGCAGGTCGGCGATCAGGGCGTGCTGGCGAATGCGAGCGTGCGTTTTGCCGTTGCCGATACGCTGAAGGTTCAGGCGGACGTCGTGGGCCATCACGGCACGCTGGAGCAGGGCACGCTGAAGGTCGGCGACGTCGTGAAAGCGGAAATCGACGCTGTCCGCCGCGCGCGCACGGCCCGCAACCACTCGGCCACCCCCCTGATGCACAAGGCGCTGCGTGAAGTGCTCGGCGGCCACGTGCAGCAGAAGGGTTCGCTGGTCGATGCAGACAAGACCCGCTTCGACTTCGCGCACAACGCACCGATGACGGACGAGCAGATTCGCCGCGTCGAAGAAATCGTCAACGCGGAAGTGCTGGCCAACGCGCCGGGCATCGTGCAGGTCATGCCGTACGACGACGCAGTGAAGGGCGGCGCGATGGCGCTGTTCGGCGAGAAATACGGCGACGAAGTGCGCGTGCTCGATCTGGGCTTCTCGCGCGAACTGTGCGGCGGCACGCACGTAAACCGCACGGGTGACATCGGCTTCTTCAAGATCGTGATGGAAGGCGGCGTTGCCGCAGGTATCCGTCGCGTGGAAGCGATCACGGGCGATAACGCAGTGCGTTATGTGCAGGAACTGGATGCGCGTATCAACGCGGCAGCCGCAGCGCTGAAGGCGCAGCCGTCGGAACTGACGCAGCGAATTTCGATGGTTCAGGACCAGGTGAAGTCGCTGGAAAAGGAACTGGGCGCGCTGAAGTCGAAGCTCGCGTCGAGCCAGGGCGACGAACTGGCCGGTCAGGCGATCGAAGTCGCCGGTGTGCAGGTGCTGGCGGCCACGCTGGAAGGCGCGGACGTCAAGACGCTGCGCGAAACTGTCGACAAGCTCAAGGACAAGCTCAAGAGCGCGGCCATCGTGCTGGCATCCGTCGAAGGCGGCAAGGTCAGCCTGATTGCAGGTGTCACGGCCGAGGCCAGCAAGAAGGTCAAGGCGGGCGAACTGGTGAACTTCGTTGCGCAGCAGGTCGGCGGCAAGGGCGGTGGCCGTCCCGACATGGCACAGGCAGGCGGCACCGAGCCGGCCAATCTGCCCGCTGCGCTGGCAGGTGTGAAGGGCTGGGTCGAAGCACAACTGTAAGCGCTCGCGCCGCGCCAGGCGCAGTGAAGCGCTGGGTCGAAGCCCAGCGCTGAGCAGCCGCGCCACGCCACAGGCTCACGCCTTGTGCGTCAAGAAAAAGCCGCAAGTCGATGAGACTCGCGGCTTTTTTGTTCGCTGCGCTTCAACTCGACGCCCGCGTTCGAGTCGGACGTTCAGGCCGCGTGCGCTTCGGCGTCGGTTTCCTGCACATTTCCGCTCGCCACCAGTCTCTCGCGCAACGCATTCAACGCCGACGAAAAATGTCCACGTCGCCAGACGAGCAGCGTATCGATGGTGCCGAGTTCGGCGAGTGGATGCACGGCGATATCGTTCGATTCAGGCATCAGCGCGAGCACCGAGCGCGGTGCGACCGCCACGCCTGCGCCCGCCGCCACGCACGCCACGATCGCGTGATACGAGCCGAGTTCCAGCACCCGCGCGGGCCGGATGCCGTGCTCCATGTACCACTTCTCGACATAGACGCGGTACGCGCAACCGGTTTCGAACGCGATCAGCGTCGAGAGCGCGATGTCGCTCGCGTGGCGAATGGGCGGGTGGCCGCGCGGCGTCACCATCACCAGTTCTTCCCGAAACACCGGCACGGCTTCGAATACGTCGCCGATCCAGCCGGGATCGATCGGCGTCGCGACGATCGCGGCATCCACTTCGAACTCGCGCACGCGATCGATCAGCTTGCCCGTCGTGCCCGTCTCCAGTTCGAGCGCGACGTCGGGCCATGTCTGATGATATTCCGCGAGCAGACCGGGCAGCCGCGTCGCGGCGACGCTTTCCATCGTGCCCAGCCGCAGCCGGCCACTCGGCCGGGCATCCTTGACGGCATGACGTGCTTCGTCGGCTAGCGCCAATAGCCGTTCGGCGTAAGGCAGCAGCGTTTCGCCCGCAGGCGTGAGCACGAGCCGCCGTCCATCGCGGATAAACAGTTCGGTGCCCAGCTGCTCTTCAAGCTGCTTGATGCGCGTGGTCACGTTCGATTGCACGCGGTTCAGCTTGGTAGCAGCGCGCGTCACGCCGTTTTCGCGCACCACGGCGCGAAAGATCGTCAGGGCGGCAAGATCCATCAATCTCTCCGGGAGATTTAACCTATCCATATTATTCATTTTATGAGATTGATGGGTCAAGCTACGATTCTGTCGAATCAGCCGCCCAGCCACTCATATTTCACCGATGAACCGTCTCGCCAGTCCCACTTTCCCGCCTCACGCTTCCCACGCGTCCGCGCGCCGCACCGCGCTGGCCTGCATGGCAGCGCTCGCCGTCGCGCTCGGCGTCGGCCGCTTCGCGTTTACGCCGTTGCTGCCTCTGATGCTTCATGGCGGCGGGCTGGACATCAAACACGGTGGCTGGCTCGCGTCGCTCAACTACGCAGGGTATTTTCTCGGCGCGATGGCCTGCGTGACCCTGCGCATGGACGCGGCGCGCGTCGTGAAAACGGGGCTCGCGGCGACAGTGCTGCTGGTGCTCGCGATGGGTATCACGCATCAGTTCTGGGTCTGGGCCGTGGTGCGCTTTGTCGCGGGCGCCGTGAGCGCGTGGACTTTCGTGTTCGCATCGCAGTGGGGCTTGCGCCGCCTGGCCGAGCTCGGCGCGAACGAGTGGGGCGGTGTGATTTATACCGGTCCAGGCTTCGGCATTGCGGCAACCGGCTTGCTGGTCAGCGCGGCGGGCGGCTACGGAGCGTCGGCGGGCTGGATCGGCTTTGGGATCGTGTCGGCGGTGCTGACTGTGCTGGTATGGCGCACGTTCGAAACGTCATCGACGGAGAAACCGGGCGCCGCTGCCAGGTCCGGCGACAGGTCGCCGCAAAGCGATGCACATCGGCCCCACGCACATCTGCACCGCGCCGACGCCTTCTGGCTGACCGTCCTCTACGGCGTTCCAGGTTTCGGCTACATCATCACCGCGACCTTTCTGCCCGTGATCGCGCGCGCGGCGCTGCCTGTCGATTCGCCGTGGCCCGATCTGTTCTGGCCGATGTTCGGCGGCGCACTGGTGGTGGGCGCCCTCACGGGCGCGCGCCTGCCGTCGCATTGGGACAACCGCACGCTGCTGGCCGGGTGCTACGTGTTGCAGGCACTCGGCATCGTGTCGGGCATCGTGTCGCCGACGGCGGGCGGTTTTGCGCTCGGCAGCGCGCTGATCGGCCTGCCGTTCACGGCGATCACCCTGTTCGCGATGCGGGAGGCGCGCCGGCTGCACGGCGACAACGCCGCGGGATTGATGGGCTATGCAACCGCCGCCTACGGTCTCGGACAGTTCGCGGGGCCGCTGGTGGCCGCGCCGGTTGCCGCGCGCACCGGCTCGTTCACACCGGCGCTGTGGCTGGCGGCGCTGACGTTGATCGCGGGCGCTGTGGGCCTCGTCGTGGTGGCGCTGATGCGGCCGGCGCGACGAGTCTGAGCGGAACGGCAGCAAATCCGCAAAGGGCAAAGCGACAAAGCAAGACAGCGACACGGCGACGAAGCGACAAGGCCCACCACGCCGATTCGACCCGCCAAAAACAAATTCAGCACCCGCCGCACTCAAATGTCCGCTTTCCAGTCCTCTTCGCGTGCCTGTCACCGGGTGCGCCGCCCGCCATGCAACATTTCGCGTCGGACAACTACGCCGGCATCTGCCCCGAGGCGCTCGAAGCGCTGATCGCCGCCAACACCAGCGGCCACGAACCGGCGTACGGCGACGATTCATGGACGCAGCAGGTCTGCGACCGTCTGCGCAACCTGTTCCAGACCGACTGCGAAGTCTTCTTCGTCTTCAACGGGACGGCGGCGAATTCGCTGGCGCTGGCTTCGCTGTGCCAGTCCTACCACTCGGTGATCTGCCACGAACTCGCGCATATCGAAACCGACGAATGCGGCGGCCCCGAGTTCTTCTCGAACGGCTCGAAGCTGCTGACGGCGCCGGGCGTCGGCGGCAAGCTCACGCCCGATGCCATCGAAGCCGTCGTCACGCGCCGCGCGGACATCCACTATCCGAAGCCGAAGGTCGTCACGCTCACGCAATCGACGGAAGTGGGCACGGTCTACAGCGTCGAGGAAATCCGCGCGATTGCGGCGATTGCGAAGCGCCGTCATCTGAAGGTGCATATGGATGGGGCGCGCTTTGCGAACGCGGTTGCTGCGCTCGACGTGCATCCGTCGGAGATCACGTGGCGCGCGGGCGTCGACGTGCTGTGCTTCGGCGGCACGAAGAACGGTTTGCCCGTCGGTGAAGCTGTCGTGTTCTTCGATCGCGCGCTCGCCGACGATTTCGCCTATCGCCTCAAGCAGGCAGGCCAGCTTGCGTCGAAGATGCGCTTTATCTCGGCGCCGTGGCTCGGCCTGCTCGACAACGACGTGTGGCTGCGCAACGCACGGCATGCGAACGCGATGGCCAAGCTGATGGAAGCGCGTCTCGCGGAGATTCCGGGCGTGAGCATCATGTTCCCAACTGAATCGAACGCCGTGTTCGCGCAATTGCCGCCGCACGTGGCGAAGGCGATGCGCACGCGTGGCTGGAAATTCTACGAGTTCATCGGCGCGGGCGGCTGCCGGCTGATGTGCGCATGGGACACGCAACCCGAGACGGTCGAGCGCTTTGTCGCGGAAGTGCGCGAGCTGTGCACCGCCTGACTGGCAAATAAGCGTCCCATACGCGCCCATAAGCGCCACACGAATATCGCGCCGAACCGACGTCACCCACGCAAAGCACAACCCGCCCGAACCCATGACCGACTACCGATTCTGCCCGCGCTGCGCAACGCCACTCGTCGAGCGCGCCGATCCTGCGCACGAGGGCGGCCGCGTGCGCCAGAGCTGTCCCGACGACGCGTGCGGCTACGTGCACTGGAACAACCCGCTGCCCGTGGTTGCGGCAATCGTCGAATACGAAGGCAAGATTCTGCTCGCGCGCAACGCCGCGTGGCCCGAAGGCATGTTCGCGCTGATCACCGGCTTTCTCGAGAACGGCGAAACGCCGGAGGCAGGCATCGCGCGCGAAGTGAAGGAAGAGACCTCGCTGATCGCGGATTCCGTCGAACTGGTCGGCGTGTACGAATTCATCCGCAAGAACGAACTGATCATTGCCTATCACGTGCGGGCGCAAGGCGAGATCGCGCTGTCGCCGGAACTGCTCGAATACCGGCTGGTCGAGCCGGCGAAGCTGCGTCCATGGCGCGCGGGCACCGGCTTTGCGCTTGGCGACTGGATGCGCCGGCGCGGCTTGCCGTTCGAGTTCGTCGAACGGCCGGGACAGTGAGCGCGGCCAATAAGACCGGTTGCTGTGAGATTCGCAAACAGGCCGCTCGTGCCACTCACAACGGAACGGGCGCACCAGGCTGAATAACAACGGAAACGAACACGGAGACGCAACGCCATGGCCTACATCTACTATCTGCCGCACATTCATCTCGGTTACGACGCGCTCGCGCAACTGCCGGCGGAGTGCGAGCGCTCGGGCATCAGGCGGCCGCTCGTGGTGACGGACAAGGGCGTGAGGGCCGCGGGCGTCGCCCAGCAGGCCATCGATGCATTGAAGCTGCCCGGCGGGCCCGTTTTCGACGACACACCGTCGAACCCGACAGAAGCGATGGTGATGGCGGCCGCGCAGCGGTATCGCGAGGCGGGCTGCGACGGGCTGATTGCGATCGGCGGCGGTTCGTCGATCGATCTGGCCAAGGGCGTCGCGATCATGGCGACGCATCCGGGCACGATGACGGAATACGCGACTATCGAAGGTGGCAGCAACAAAATCACCGCGAGCGCCGCACCGCTGATTGCCGTGCCGACCACGGCAGGCACGGGCAGCGAAGTCGCGCGCGGCGCGATCGTGATTCTCGACGATGGACGCAAGGTCGGTTTCCATTCGTGGCATCTGCTGCCGAAGGCGGCGATCTGCGATCCGGGCCTGACGCTCGGGTTGCCGTCGATGCTGACGGCAGCGACCGGCATGGACGCCATCGCGCACTGCATCGAGACGTTTCTCGCGCCGTCCTTCAATCCACCCGCCGATGGCATCGCGCTCGACGGTCTGGAACGCGCCTGGGCGAACATCGAACTGGCGACGCGCGATGGCCAGAACCGCGACGCGCGCCTGCACATGATGAGCGCGTCGATGCAGGGCGCGATGGCGTTCCAGAAGGGGCTCGGCTGCGTGCATTCGCTGTCGCATCCACTCGGCGGCGTGAAGGTCGACGGACGCACGTCGCTGCATCACGGCACGCTGAACGCCGTGGTGCTGCCCGCCATGCTGCGTTTCAACGAAAGTGCGCAAACGGTGGTGGCGAACCATCGCTACGCGCGCATGCGGCGCGTGATGAACCTGCCCGAACACGCCGATCTGGCAGAGGCGCTGCACGACATGACCGCGCGCCTCGGCCTGCCGACTGGCCTGCGTCAGATGGGTGTCGACGAAAGCGCATTCGACAAGGTCATCAAGGGCGCGCTCGCCGATCATTGCCACAAGACGAATCCGCGCGAAGCGACGGCGGACGACTACCGGCGCATGCTGGAAGAGTCGATGTAAGCGCCGTCACCTCAATCAACCGGACATCGACCCGACACGCCATGAACAAACCCGCTCCCGCGCCGCGCACGGCTTATCCGCATTTTCTCGCCATCGGCACGCGCTGGATGGACAACGACGTCTACGGACACGTGAACAACGTCGTCTATTACAGCTACTTCGATACGGTCGTGAACGAGTATCTGATTCGCGCGGGCGTGCTCCACATCGAGCACAGTTCGACCATCGGCCTCGTCGTCGAGACGCAGTGCAACTACTTCGCGCCGATCGTGTTTCCCGATCGTATCGATGCGGGCTTGCGCGTGGTGCGGCTGGGCACGTCGAGTGTGCGCTACGAAGTGGGCCTGTTCCGTGAAGGCGACGCCGAGCCGGCCGCGCAAGGGCATTTCGTGCACGTGTACGTGGATCGCGACACGCGCCGTCCCGTGGCGCTGCCCGACGATCTGCGCGCCGCGCTCGTGCCGCTGGTGGTCTCGCAAGATTCGCAGGCAGGCTGACGCGTGCAGTCGTTCGTTATCGACGCCTTGAACGGCGTCAGTTACGGCTTGCTGCTGTTCATGCTGTCGGCGGGATTGACGCTGATTTTCAGCATGCTCGGCGTGCTGAACTTCGCGCATGCGAGCTTTTACATGCTGGGCGCGTATGTCGGCTTTTCGGTGGCCGCACGTGCCGGATTCTGGTGGGCGCTGACGCTTGCACCGCTCGCGGTCGGCCTGAAGGGCGCGGCGCTCGAACGGTGGCTGTTGCGGCGCGTGCGGCCGCATGGGCATCTCGCCGAACTGCTGCTGACGTTCGGTGCGGCCTATCTGATCGGTGAAGGCGTCAAGCTCGTGTGGGGCTTGCAGGCGCTGAACATCGCCGTGCCGAAGCTGCTCGAAGGGACCTTGCTCGACGTGTATGGCGTGGCGTTTTCGCGCTATCGCGTGTTCATGATGGCCGTGGCCGTCGCGATGCTGGCCGTGCTGTATCTGATCTTGCGCGTCTCGAAAGCGGGGCTGATCGTGCGCGCGGCGCTCACGCATCCACAGGCGGTCGAAGCGCTCGGCCACGACGTGCCGCGCGTATTCACCTGCGTGTTCGCAGCGGGCACGGCACTCGCCGCGCTGGCAGGCGTGATCGGCGCGCCGCTTTTCGTGCTCGAACCGGCGATGGCGGAGTCGGTAGGATCGATCGTGTTCGTGGTGGTCGTGATCGGCGGGCTGGGTTCGCTTGGCGGTGCGCTGGTGGCGTCGCTGGTGATCGGCTGCGCGCAGACTCTGGCCGTCTCTACGGATCTGTCGCTTGGCGAACTGCTTGGCGACCTGTTCATCGATTCTGGCCGCTCGCTGCCCGATGCGTGGAGCGCGCTGACGCTCGCGCAACTTGCGCCGCTGCTGCCTTACGTACTGCTGGTCGCGATGCTCGCGGTGCGCTCACGCGGCTTCTTCGGCCAGCGCGACGACGATGCGTGAGTCCCGTGAAGCGCCCGACGCGATGTCGACTTCCGCGCCGCCCATAAAGCGCTGGCGCGCCGCGCTGCCGTGGCTTGCGCTGGCGGCGCTGCTGGCCGTGCCGCCCTGTGTGTCGGCGCAAAGCTGGCTGGTTGCATGGCTCGCGCAGACGGCCGCGATGATCGTGTTCGCGCTGTCGTACAACCTGCTGCTGGGCGGGGCGGGATTGCTGTCGCTCGGACATGCCGCTTCGTCGGGGATTGGCGCGCTGATCGCGGCGCAGGTGTTCAACCGCATCGGCGTGCCGTTGCCGTTGCTGCCGCTGGTGGGCGGCATCGGCGGTGCGTTGTTCGGGGCGCTATATGGACTCGTCGCGACGCGTCGTGCGGGCACCGCGTCCGCCATGATCACGCTCGGCATCGGCGAACTCGTTGCGGCGGCAGCGTGGACCCTGCCCGACTGGTTCGGCGGCGAAGCGGGCGTCGCCATCGACCGCACGACGGGCATCGCGGTGCCGGGCTTCACGTTTGGCCCCGCGCGCGAAGCCTATGCGCTGATTGCGCTGTGGTGTGCGCTGGCCGTGATCGCGATGTTCGTGCTGTCGCGCACGCCCTTCATGCGCATGGCGAATGCGGTGCGTGACAACCCGGTGCGCGCGGCAGCCATCGGCTGTTTTCCGCGGCGCGTGCGGTACGAGGTGGTCGTGTGGTCGTCGTTTTTTGCGGGTATCGCCGGGACGCTCGGGTTGATCAACGTCGAACTGGTGTCGACGGAAAGCGTCGGCGTGTTGCGCTCGGGATCGGTGCTTATCGCGACGGTGATCGGCGGCAGCGGGGTGTTTTTCGGGCCGGTAGCGGGCGCCGTCGTGCTGACCTTCTTCAGCGTCGTGGTGGCGAGCGCGACGCGCGCGTGGCTGCTGTATCTGGGGCTGTTGTTCGTGGCAGTCGTGATGGCCGCGCCCGATGGCATCGCGGGATGGATACGGCGTGAGCCGGCACGGGCCGCGCGCGACGGTATGCCGTCGATTGTGTGCCGTATCGGCAGCGCTTGTGCGTGGTCGCTTGCCGTCGTGCTGTGCGTGCAATGGGCGTACGCGCGGCGTTTCGGCATGGAAGAGAGCACGAGTCTTTTCACGTCGATGCATCCGGTGCTGCTTGCAGCGCTCGCGCTGTGTCTCGCGGCAACCGGCTGGCTGATGCAGCGCGCGGCGACGCGAATCGACGGAAAGCGCGTTGCCAACGCGCCAACGGAGGCGGGCGCATGATTCCCGCTATCGCCGTTCGGCGCGTCGACAAACGTTTCGGCGCGACGCGCATTCTGCGCAGTGTCGATCTGCTGGTCGAACCGCACGAACGTCATGCGCTGATCGGTCCGAACGGCGCGGGCAAGTCGACGCTCTTCAATCTGATCGCGGGCGCCGTGCGGCTGAGCGCGGGCCGCATCGAACTGTACGGCGCGGACATCACGCGTCTTGCGCCCGCGGCCATCTGCCGGCGCGGACTCGCGCGCAGTTTCCAGACCACCAGCGTATTCGCGCAGCTCAGCGTGTTCGACAACCTGCGGTGCGCCGCGCAGATCGCCAATCGCGACCGCATGCGCTGGTGGCAGCGTTACACGACGACCCGCGAAGCCGATGAACAGGCGGAACAGGTGCTCGAAGCCGTTGCTCTGGCCGGGCAACGCCATACGATGGCGGGCACGCTCAGTTACGCCCATCAACGCGCGCTCGATCTGGGACTGGCTTTGGCGAGCGGCGCGCACACGCTGCTGCTCGACGAGCCGACAGCGGGCATGAACCGCGCCGAAGCCGCACGCGCCGTCGAACTGATCCGCACCGCGACGGCGGGCCGCACGCTGTTGATGGTCGAGCACGACATGGACGTGGTGTTCGGTCTCGCCGATCGCATCAGCGTACTCGTGCAAGGCGAGGTGATCGCGACGGGTACGCCGGACGCGATCCGCGCCGATCCGGCAGTGCGCGCGGCCTATCTCGGCGTGATCGACGACGCAGAGCCGGGAGCCGCGCGATGAGCACGCTACTGGAGATTCGCGATCTGCGCGCGTGGTACGGCGCGAGCCAGGCGCTGCACGGCGTGAATCTGCATATCGACGCGGGCGAGGCCGTGGCGCTCGCGGGTCGCAACGGCTCGGGCCGCTCGACACTCGCGAAGGCGATCATGGGCTTCGTGCGCACGCAAGGCGAACTGCGTTTCGCGGGGCAATCGCTCGAAGGCCGGCGCGCGTTCGACATTGCGCGGCTGGGCATCGGCTATGTGCCGGAGCAGCGCGACGTATTCCCGACGCTGACGGTGCGCGAGAACCTGCAACTCGGCATCAAGCCGCGCGCAGGAACCGGCGCTGCGCGCTTCACGCTCGACGATGCGCACATGCTGTTTCCCATTCTGCGCGAACGTGCGCGCACGAAAGCGGGCGCATTGTCGGGTGGTGAGCAGCAGATGCTGTCGGTTGCGCGTGCCTTGCTCGGCGATCCCGATCTGGTTGTGATCGACGAACCGACGGAAGGGCTGGCGGGCCAGGTCGTCACGCAACTCGCCGACGCCTTGAAGCTGCTGAGCGAGCGCGGCGTTGCGATGCTGCTGATCGAGCAGCGGCGCGTGATCGCCGACCGGAGCGCGAGCCGGATCGCCGTGCTGGGACACGGCGAAATCGTGTTCGACGGTACGCCGGAATCGTTTCATGCGAGACCCGACGTGATGCGCGAATGGCTCGGTGTCGGGTGATGGCGCGGTGCAGCACGGCTGCGGGCTGTTTGACTTTCGCAGCATCGATCGTCTGAAACGCCTTCCCACCAGCGTTCGCGGCACATCTTTTATAGACATTCACACGCTCCCGCGTTTGGTGAGCGTCCTCCAGAAATCTTGTCGGCAGCGCGCGGACAAACACAGACAATCATTGGATGCGCATGGCCTGGCGGCGCGCGCGATCGCGTGCGCTGTACAGAGCAGCCGGCAAGGGAGGAGACATGAACGACGAGAGACGCACGCAATGCAAAGCGCGGCAAACGGGCCGTGACGTGCCGCGCAAACGAAGCGCGCTGCGGCAGGACGCGCTGCGCTTCGTTGTGGTGACGGCGATGCTGTATGCGTCGGTTATCGTGTCGGCATGTGCCGATGCCAATTCTGCTGCTTCACACGCGCCCGCCGTGGCGGATCAGCCTGCTTCGTCGCCGCAGCCTTCGATCGAAGCGGCCAAGCTCAGGCAGCTATCCGATGAACAGGCCGTGGCGAACCGTGTGCCGTCGGCGGGCGGCATCACCATGAAGCGCGTGCGTCCTTTGACGTTGCGCGATTCGGGTATCGATGGCTCGCTGATGTTCGCGCGCGATGTCGATTTTCGCGTGACGGGCGAGATCGGTTTTCAGATCCGCGAGATGGCGGCATCGCTGGCGCCCGTGCGCGCCGGCAGCCCTGTTGTCTTCGACGATCCGAACAGCGTGACCATCAACGTGCATCGCGGCGAGGTGACGCTCGACAGCGCGAAAATTACGGCGATTTTCGACCGCTACCTGTTCCAGTACCAGGGCTCGCCGTTGCGCAACATGCGCGTCGTGCCGGAAGAAGGGCGGCTGCGCATCACGGGCGAGATGCATCGTGGCGGCTGGGTGCCCATCGTGCTGACGGGCACGCTGACGATGCGTAATGCCAGCGAGATGGCATTTCACGCCGAGCATGTCGAAGTGGCGGGTGTCGGCGCGGATCGTCTGATGCAGGCCGCGCATGTCAGGATGGCCGATCTGCTGACAGTGGACACGCCCGTCGCGCGTCTGGATGGTGACGACGTGGTGATGCAGGTCGCGAAGCTCACGCCGCCGCCCGCGTTGAACATGACCATCACGCAGATTGCGATTCATCCCGACGGCGTGCGCTTCACGCTCGACGATCACACCTTGAAGGGCATCGCGTGGCCCGCATCGATGCCGGCGCGCGGATTGATGATCGAAGGCGGCGACGTGAAGTTCATGCGCTCGATGCCGATGAACATCGACATGGCGATCACGCCCATCGACGCGAACGCGCCGTTCGTGCTCGATCTGTATCGCTATCGCGAGCAGATGGCGGCGGGGTATCTGACCTTCGATGAAGCCGGTGCGTTGACGGTGCATCTGCCTTCGTATGCATCGCTGGCGAGTGCTTCGCGTGATACGACGGCGTCAGATACATCGGTTGGCAGCGCGAGTGCGAAACTCAACGACAGGTTTATTCGCGCGCAGCAGGCGACGTTGGCGTTGGCGCGCGCGCAATGGCAGCGTGTGCCGCCGACTCTGCGCAATACGTCGGCGCATGCCGTGCCTGTGAGCCTCAACGCTGCGACGGCGCGCAAGTGGAACGCGCCGCTGGACGAACGCAATTCATCGGGCCCCGTCCCGCTGATTCACGTGCAGAACGTGGATTTCTACGTGTCGGGGCGGATTGGGTTTCACGTGCGATCGCTCGATGCGCAACTGGTGCCGAAGCATCCCGGTCAGCCGGTCGATCTCGATGATCCGTCGCAATACGACATTCATATCATCGCGGGCGAAGTCGTCGAGCCGTGGCCGGCGATGGCTGCGCTCTTCAACGACTATCTGCTCGATTACGCGCCGCGTTCGCTGAATGATCTGCAGTTGACGGCAGTGGACGGTGCGTTGCAGGTGACGGGTGGGATCAAGCTGTGGAATCACTTCCCGGGTGTGTGGCTGCCGACGGTGATGCGCGGATCGATTGCCGTGCGGGATGAGCGGCATCTGGTGTATCGGCCGGAGTCGGTGAAGGGGGTGGGTGTGCCGCAGGCGGGCATGTTGCGGGCGCTCGATGTGCCGCTTGCGTCGTTGACGCCGTTCCAGCGCAAGGGTGTTGTGTTGCAGGGCAATGAGCTGGTGTTCGATCAGTACACGGTGTTTCCGCCGCCGCTGTTGCAAGGGCGGCTCGCGAGTGCCGATGTGACCGATGATGGGCTGGTGCTGAAGTTTAAGCGCGACACTGGTTTGCCTGTTGCGCGGGCGCCAGCGGGTGCTGGGGATAGCTTTGTCTGGATCGAGTCGGGGGACGTCAAGATGTTTAATTCGCTTGTTGTGAATGGGCGGACCTTGATTCGCGATAGCTCGCGGGTGGGGGATGCGGTGATGAGGTTTGATCTTTATGCCTATCGGCGTGATGTGGCTAGAGGGATAGTGATGATGGGGGAGGT
>NZ_QBUY01000119.1 GCF_003121405.1 Paraburkholderia sp. C35
GTAAGATCGTCGGCTGCGTCAGATGTGTTTAAGTGACAGCACCAACCCCTCACCTCCTCCCTCGCTGCAAAAACGCCACAACAATAATCACGCCCCCTTGCACAGCCGCATTCAAATAAACGCTGATGATGCTAGTAAGGTTAAGAATATTAGCGATGACAGACAAAAGCACCGCACCAATGACGGTGCCCACAACACGCCCTTCACCGCCCTTAAGCGCGGTGCCGCCCACGACAACGGAAGCAATCGCCTCAAGCTCCCACAACAGACCCGTAGTCGGCGTCGCAGACCCAAGCCGAGGCACATACAAAATAGTGGCCACACCAACACAAACCCCAAGCAAAACATAAGTCACGATCTTCACCGTATCCACGCGAATCGCGGCATATCTCGCAACCTGCTCGGTAGAACCAATCGCCTGCACAAGCCGCCCGAACGCAGTTCGATTCAGAATCAGCGCCCCACCCGCAGCAACAACCAGAAAAACCCATATCGGCACCGGCACGCCAAACAGACTCGCGTAATACACAGGCCCATAGAGATCGGACAGATTGTTATCGAGCGTCAAAGCACCGCCATCGGCAAGCCACGTCAGCACGGCACGAAAAATCCCCAACGTGCCTAACGTGACAATAAAAGGCTCAATGCGCCCTTTAGTGATCAGCAACCCATGCGCGCATCCAAACACGCCGCCCAACAGAAAAGCACTGGCAATGCCAATCAGAACAATCGACAAAGGCGCAAGCCCATGCATTCCGGCCAGCGCATTCATCAACCAGATCATGATGCCCGCAATCAACGCCGCCATCGATCCAACAGAAAGATCTATCCCGCCCGAAATAATGACGAACGTCATCCCCACCGCAATGATCCCGATGAACGAGGTGCGCGTCAGCACGTTCATCATGTTGTCGACTGTCGCGAAGTCGCGATTCAGCAGCGTCCCCGCAATGCACAGCACGATCAGACCGGCCAGCGGCCCAAGCCCATGCAATCGGTGCGCAATCCGCATCGCGCGTCCCGCCGGGGCGGTGTCAGTGTGTGCCGGTCGCATGAGCGATCAACTCCTCTTCAGTCAGATGGTCGACGCCGAGTGTCGCCTGCAGGCGCCCTGCTCGCATCACCGCGACGCGATGGCATAAGCCGATCAGTTCGATCAGCTCGGACGAGATCACGATCACAGCGCGTCCTTCGGCAGCCAGCCGGTGAATCAGAAAATAGATGTCGCGCTTCGCACCGATATCGACGCCGCGCGTCGGCTCGTCGAGCACGATCACATCAGGGTTCGGCTGCAGAAACTTGGCAAGCGCCAGCTTCTGCTGGTTGCCGCCCGACAGCATGCGCGCCCGGCTGCCGAGATCTCCCGTGCGAATGCCGAACTCACGCGCCGCACGCGTCAGCGCCTCGCGCCCCGCTTTCAGATCGAGCAATGGATGCGCGTAGCGTTCGAGCGTCATCAACGTGAGGTTGTCCTGCAGGCTCAGGTTCACATGCAGTCCCTTGCCCTTGCGGTCTTCGCTTAGATACGTGAGCCCGCGGCGCATCGCATCGCGTGGACTGTGCAACTCGGCCTTGCGTCCGGCAATCTCGATGGCGCCAGATGTGCGCTTGCGCAAGCCGATCATTGCCTCGAATGCTTCCGTACGGCCCGCGCCCACCAGTCCCGCAAAGCCGAACACTTCGCCCGCGCGCACCTCGAAGCTCAGATCGTCGACCCACTCGGGCACGCTCAGATGCTGCACTTTCAGTGCAATCGGCGCGTCGCTTGCGGGCAATGTCTTGTCGGGGAACATGTCGGACAGTTCGCGTCCAACCATCAGGTTCGCCATCTGCTGACGCGCGAGCAATGCCGTCTCGCTGCGTGCCACGAAGCGGCCGTCGCGCATCACGATCACTTCGTCGGTGATGTGCTCGACTTCGTCGAGCTTGTGCGAGATGTAGACGATCGTCACGCCATCGGCCTTGAGCTTCGACATCAGCGCAAACAGGCGCTCGGTTTCGGACGGCGTCAGCGTGGCCGTCGGCTCGTCCATGATCAGCAGCCGCGCGCGCCGCGATAGCGCCTTCGCGATTTCCACCATCTGCTTTTCCGCGACGATCAGATCGCGCACCTTCGTATCGGGATGCTTGTGCAGGCCGACCTGCTCCAGATAACGCTTCGCTTCGCCGCGCATCGCCGCATCGTCGACGAATAAACCTTTGCGCTTCTCGTGGCCGAGGTACATGTTCTGCGCGATCGTCAGATGCTCGGCGAGATTGAATTCCTGATGAATCAACACGATGCCTGCTGCTTCCGCATCGCGCGAACCATCGAAACGTTGCGCCTGGCCGTCGATCAGCACGGTGCCTTCCGTCGCTGACTCGTAGCCCGCGAGAATTTTCATCAGCGTCGACTTGCCCGCGCCGTTCTCGCCGAGCAGCCCGTAGATGCGCCCCGGCGCGAGGTCGAAGCTCACGCCGTGCAGCACCCGCACGGGACCGAAGTCTTTGCGGATATCGTCGAAGCGGACGGCGAGGCTCATTGCGTGTTTCCTCTCAGGCGCTCTGTCGGACTACGAGGCGATGCGCCAGCAACACGCCTGGCACGTTCTCGCGCGGATTCGCAAGGCGCTGCAGCAGCAGCCGCGCGGCCGTCTCGCCCAGCTCGCGCATCGGCTGCGCGATGGTCGTCAGCGGCGGATCGATCTGCGCGGCCAGCGAGATGTCGTCGAAGCCCGCCACGGCGACGTCATCGGGCACGCGCCGGCCGACACTGCGCAAACCGGCGATCACGCCGATCGCGAGCGTGTCCGATACCGCGAAGATGGCCGTCGGCGGCTCCGGTTGGCTCATCAGCAGCGCCGCCGCCGACGCGCCCGCTTCATAGTCGAGGCTGTTCACGTTCAGGCGCCAGCGTTCGTCGGCACCGATGCCCGCGTCGCGCAACGCGTCGAGATAGCCTTGCTGGCGCTGCTGCGCGTACAGGTAATGGTCGTCGGAATTGATCAGCGCGATGCGCCGGTGGCCGCGCGCGAGCAGATAGCGCACCGCGTCGCCCGCCGCGCGATAGTTGTCGATGCCGACATACGGCACGCCCACCGACGAATCGAACTCGCAGCACGCCACCCACGGCAAGGTATTCGACTCCTCCGCGAGCGCCTGCTGCACGGTGGCGGGATCGAGGCAGATCGCGCCGTCCGCGCGGCGGCGCCGCAGCAGATCGAAATAGCTGCGTTCGCGGCCAGGGTCTGCTCCCGTGTCGCACAGCAGCATGAAATAACCGTGCTGCTGCGCAATCGCGTCGATGCCGCGAATCACTTCCGCGTAAAACGGATTGCCGACATCGGGAACCATGGTGAGCAGCAGACGGCTTTCCGCCGTGCGCAGATTGCGCGCGAGCTCGTTCACGCGATACCCGCTCGTCGCGACGGCGGCGAGCACCTTGTCGCGCGTGGCAGGACGCACGTTCGAATGACCGTTCAGCACGCGCGATACCGTCGCCACGGAAACGCCTGCCTGCTCGGCGACGCCCGCAATCCCCTCTGGTGACGGCGCCTGCATATCGCGCTGCGACGGTTTGTCCACTTGGTCTCGCTCGCAAAATGTAATCGATTACATTTTTGGTCGACATTGGCGTAAAGCGCAAGGCTCATCGTCTAGGGACTTTCACCGAGGCGCACGCGCAACAGGAAGCTGCCCGGCGGCGATGTGGGTGCGCGTATGAGGGCGGCGTCGTCGCGCGGTTTGGTACAATTTCGCAGTTAACCTGGTATCAACGGGTATCGAGCGGCGGGAGACAAGCCGCGGATATCCGCCAGGCAACCAGAAACAGTGGGAGCAGTGGTCCCCCAATACGCCAGGCTCATCCCGCTGCCCGCGTCTCAACCACAACGCCGAATTGATCATGAACATCGAACAAGCGCGTTTCAACATGATTGAACAGCAAATCCGTCCTTGGGAAGTGCTCGACCAGGACGTGCTGAATCTGCTGTCGATCGTCAAACGTGAGGATTTCGTGCCCGCCGCCTATCGCGAGCTGGCGTTCGTCGATTTCGAAGTTCCTCTGCCTGCTGGCCAGCACATGCTCGCACCGCGCATCGAAGCGCGCGTGTTGCAGGAACTGGCGGTCAAGAAGCACGAAACCGTGCTGGAAATCGGTGCGGGTTCGGGCTACATGGCCGCACTGCTCGCGCACCGCGCACAACATGTGCTGACGGTCGACATCGAGCCGGAACTGGCCGAACTGGCCAAGGCCAACCTCGCAGCCAACGGTGTGCTGAATGCCGAAGTGGCAACGGGCGACGCCTCGCGCGGCTGGGGCGCTGCTGCACCTTACGACGTGATCTGCGTGTCGGGCGGCCTGCCCGTGCTGCCGCAGGAAATCCTCGAGCATCTGAAGGTAGGCGGCCGTCTGGCGGCGTTCGTCGGCACCGCGCCTGTCATGAAGGCGCAGATCATCACGCGCGTCGACGACAAGCAATTCCGTATCGCCGACGTGTTCGAAACCTACGTCGAACCGCTGGAAAACGCCGTCCACGCACCACGCTTCAAGTTCTGAGCACTACGAGATCCACGATGCAAAACCTGACCGCTTCCGCCCTCGCCGAATGGCTCGCTGATACCTCGCGCCCGGCGCCCGTCCTGCTCGACGTACGCGAGCCGTGGGAAATCGAAACGGCGAAGATCGCCGGCAGCGTGTCGATCCCGATGCGCGAGATTCC
The DNA here is from genome assembly GCF_003121405.1 of Paraburkholderia sp. C35. GTDB lineage: Bacteria > Pseudomonadota > Gammaproteobacteria > Burkholderiales > Burkholderiaceae > Paraburkholderia. Next base: position 4,701 of record NZ_QBUY01000119.1, read on the forward strand.
CGCGCGCAGCGAAGAACTCGACGACGATGTGCAGATCGTCTGCATCTGCCATCACGGTGCGCGCAGCGCGCAGGTCGCGATGTTCCTGGAATCGCGTGGACATAAAGATGTGTTCAACCTGTATGGCGGTATCGACGCGTGGTCGCGTCAGGTCGATCCTTCCGTGCCGACTTACTGAGCTTTTATCGCTTCTCTTTGCGGTATTCGACGCGCCGGTGTTTCACCGGCGCGTTTTTGTTTGTGCGTTTCCGGCTGCACCGGATGTCAGTTTTTTCCTGCGAATATTCAGAATTATCGGACGCAGATTCGGACGTTTACTACGCCATCCTGATTATCTGTCGAGCAACATACCGTGTTTCCTTTCACGGGCATGACCATGATCAAGATAATCAGGATGGTGGGGACGCTGGCGCTGCTGTCGCCGATCGTCTGTCACGCAACGCTTGGCGCCGCGCCTTCCGCCGGTACGACCACGCAGCCGACGGTGTTGCGCGCCGCGGTGGCATCGGGTGCGACGACCGCTTCCTCGCAACCTTACTCCGTCCATGTCGCGCAAACGTCAGATGGCGTGACGGTCCGCGAATATGCAACCACCGCGAACGTCGTGTTTGCGGTCACGTGGCAAGGGCCGACGCGGCCCGATATGCGGGCATTGCTCGGCAGCTATTTCCCGAATTTCGTGAACGCAGGCGAGCGGAAGGCGCGCGGCACCGGTCCGTTGATCGGTAGCGAAGGCGACTTGCAGATCGAGTCGGTCGGGCATCAAGGCGCGTTTGCTGGCCGCGCATATGTGCCGCGCCTCGTGCCTGCCAACGTGAAGGTGGAGGCGCTGCAATGAGACGCCTTTTCTCGCGTTGTGCTTCGAAGGGTTCGCTTTCCGTCGCTCTGATCGTGGCCGGCGTTGCGCTGAGTGCTTGTGGCGGCGGTGGTGACGGCGGCTCCGGTCAGCCCGTGACCAACAACGGTAGCGTTGCCCCTGCTGTCCCTGCCAGTACACCGTCCGCGGCGAGCACGCCTTCGGCTGCCAGTGCGGCACAGCCCGCCAGCGCGCCTCAACCGGCGAGCACACCGGCTACCGTCACGCCTGCCAGCGAGACAGGCACGACCGGCAACGATAAAACGCCAACGAACGACAACAACAACTCCGGCAACAACGACACGCCGCCTCCCGCTCCCGTCGCGGACAACACCGTTCCCATCGACGTCGTCTTCGACGAAACAGTCGGACGGGTCGTGAACATGCCGTACGTGAGCGTGACGTTCTGCGTTCCCGGCACCCAAGGCACCTCGCAATGCGCGACTGTCGATCACATGCTGCTCGATACAGGCTCGGTCGGCGTACGAGTGGTTGCATCGGCACTCAACGCCGCGTTCGTCAACAAGCTCCCAATGGAAACGGGCGCGAGCAACGACACATCGGGCAAGGCAGCCATCGCGCAGTGTGCGTTGTTTGCGTCGGGTTACACGTGGGGCTCGATGCGAGCCGCCGACGTGACCATCGGCGAGAAGACGGCGAGCGGCATTCCCATCCAGCTGATCGGCGACAGCACGTTTGCGCAATGGGCGCCCAATGACTGCACATCGCGTGGATCCGGCATGAACTCCGTCGCACAGCTCGGCGCCAATGGGATCGTCGGCATTGGCCACCTGGCGCAGGACTATCCGGACGCGGCCAGGTATGTGCTGTCGGCCAACTATTACTACTGCCCGACACCCTGGTCTTGCACCGCCGCCAGCGTGCCGCTCGGCAAGCAGACGGCCAACCCCGTCGCTGCCTTCGCCACCGACAACAACGGCACGATCATCCGTCTGCCCGCATTGCCCGCGACGGGCCAGGCGAGCGTCACGGGCGAACTGGTGTTCGGCATCGGTACGCGTGACAACAACGCGTTGCCAGCCAGTCCGTCGTTCCTCAGTGTGTCGGATCGGGGCATGTTCACGACGAGCTACAAGGGAACCACGATGTCCGCCGCCATCGACAGCGGCTCGAACGGCCTGTTCTTCCCCGACGCGACGCTAGCCGTCCAGGGCGGCTGGTTCGCGCCCGCGACTACGCAGAGTCTGGGCGGCATCATGTTCTCGAACACAGGCAATGCACAGTGGACGACCCGCTTCCTGATCGCTAACGCGACGACGCTGTTCTCCTACGGCTACGCCGCTCACGATAACCTCGGTGCGCCGATCAACAGCATGTTCCTCTGGGGCTTGCCGTTCTTCTACGGCCGCAGCGTCTATACGGCATTGAGCGGCATGCAGGCAGGCGCCCAAACAGGTCCTTACGTAGCTTTCTGATCGACTGCACGCCCGAAGGCAGGCGTGCATGACTCGAACGGCGGACAGGCGGCAAGCCTGTCCGCCGTTTTTCATATTCGCACACACCTCCCCTCCTTCATCACGCTCCTCCCCGTGCACAACGTCACGGCCTCAATGCACCGCCGTCGCGCCCTCGCCTATGAGGAATCGTGTGGCGCGCTCCGTTGCAGCGCGGCGCGCACCTGAACGATGCGCGCGCTCTGACAGTGCACCGCTTTCGCGCTCAAAGCGCATAACGCCACACGATGCCGCACCGCCAGCGAGCCGCATTGCAGCAAGCGCAGCGTGTATTGAAGCGCCTGCCGCAAAGTTGGCATATGCCTTGCAGTAATGGGCCCGGCAATGCCTGCACATACAACGCAAAACAAGGTCTGGACGCACGCCGTTCGTCCGCCACTCACCACCCATCTATGGCAAGGGGAAGCAAATGAAACGTCGCAGTCTGCTGAAGCTCGGCTCCATGTCGGGCGCGCTCGCGCTCGCGGGCAAGGTTCCTTTCGCGCATGCCCAGTCGAACAATGGTCCGATCAAGGTCGGCATCCTGCACTCCCTGTCGGGCACGATGGCGATTTCGGAAACGTCGCTGAAAGACACCGCGCTGATGACGATCGCCGAAATCAACGCGAGCGGCGGCGTGATGGGCCGCAAGCTCGAGCCGGTGGTGGTCGATCCCGCATCGAACTGGCCGCTGTTCGCCGAGAAGGCCCGCGGCCTGCTGACGCAGGACAAGGTGGCGTGCGTGTTCGGCTGCTGGACCTCCGTGTCGCGCAAGTCGGTGCTGCCCGTGTTCGAAGAACTGAACGGCCTGCTGTTCTACCCGGTGCAGTACGAAGGTGAAGAGATGTCGCGCAACGTGTTCTACACGGGCGCTGCGCCGAACCAGCAGGCGATCCCTGCCACCGAATACCTGATGAGCGCCGAAGGCGGCGGCGCCAAGCGCTTCTTCCTGCTCGGTACCGACTATGTGTATCCACGTACGACCAACAAGATTCTGCGCGCCTTCCTCAAGTCGAAGGGCGTCCAGGAAACCGACATCCAGGAGGTCTACACGCCGTTCGGCCACAGCGACTATCAGACCATCGTCGCGAGCATCAAGACTTTCTCGCAAGGCGGCAAGACCTGCGTGATCTCGACGGTGAACGGCGATTCGAACGTGCCGTTCTACAAGGAACTCGGCAACCAGGGGCTGAAGGCGACGGACGTGCCCGTGGTCGCATTCTCGGTCGGTGAAGAAGAACTGCGCGGCATCGACACGAAGCCGCTGGTCGGCAACCTCGCGGCATGGAACTACTTCATGTCCGTGAAGGGTCCGGCCAACACGAAGTTCAAGGAACAGTGGGCCGAGTGGGTCAAGTCGCAGAACCTGCCGGGCGGCACGAAGCGCGTGACCAACGATCCGATGGAAGCGACCTACGTCGGCATCCATATGTGGAAGCAGGCGGTCGAAAAAGCGAAGAGCACCGATGTCGACAAGGTGCGCGTCGCGATGGTCGGCCAGAAGTTCGCGGCACCGTCGGGCTTCACGCTCGAGATGGACGGCAACCACCATCTGCACAAGCCGGTGATGATCGGTGAAGTGCGTGCCGATGGCCAGTTCAACGTGGTGTGGAAGACCAAGACGGCGATTCGCGCGCAGCCGTGGAGCCCGTATATCGCGGGCAATCAGGGCAAGCCGGATGTCGTCAGCTCGATTCCCGAGTTCTTGCGCCGCCGCGCGCGCGTCGCCTGACGTGACATAGCGCGGCACAACGTGCCGGTGCGCGGCGTTGACGTTTTACGTCCGCACCGGTTTGCGCAGTGCGCCGCGGCTGCCGATGCACGCATCGGTCCGCCGGCGCGCAACGCAAGCGCGCGATGCCCTTGCCCGTTGTCATGCGAGGGCATCGCCCGCCTGCCTGCTGGCTTCACTTTCAAGACCACTATGGCGCACTCACTTTCCACGCCCGCTTCGCTCAAGGCCCATTGCGCCGACACGCTGCGCAACCTGCGCGCCCGCGTGCGGCTCATGGCTGCTTCATGCGCGCTCGGCGCCGCACTTGCCGTACTGGCGCCCGTGAGCGCCTACGCGCTGACCACGGACGAAGTCGCGCCGCTGGCAGGCGACGACTTCGACGCGAAATCCGCCGCCATCGACAAGCTGATCGCGAATCACGACGCGCCGTCGCTCGCGCTGCTGAAGGCGCTCTCCGAAGACAGCGCGCTCGCCACCGATAGCGGCGAAGTGCTGATCCAGGACGGCGACACCGCACGCGACGCCGTCACCGGCAAGACCGTCGCCGCTGGCGACGCGCAGCCGGTGACGCTGAACAACCTGTTGCGCACGAAAGTCTCGGGCGCGTTGTCGGGCCTGCAACTCGATTCGACCGATCCCGCGAAGCGCGCGGCTGCCATTAGCGCACTGCTGCAGAATCCCGATCCGTCGATGAAGCCGCAGATCGACGCGGCGCGCGCGAAGGAAACCGATCCGACCTTGAAAAAGCGCCTCGACACGCTGTGGGCCATGACGGCGCTGCACGACAGCGACGCCGCAAAACGCCTCGAAGCCGTGAAGCTGGTCGCCGCGCGGCACGATCTGGACATGTACGAACTGCTGCGCCCGCTGGTCGCGAAGAAGCCTGACGGCACCTTCGTCGAAAGCAGCGAGCAGGTACGCGCAACCGCACAAGCGGGCATCGACGCACTCGATTCGATCCAGCGCCGCAGCGAAATCGCGGGCACGGTGTTCGCGGGGCTGTCGCTCGGCAGTGTGCTGTTGCTCGCGGCGCTCGGTCTTGCCATTACGTACGGCCTGATCGGCGTGATCAACATGGCGCACGGCGAATTCCTGATGATCGGTGCGTACGCAACGTATGTGGTGCAGAACCTCGTGCAGCGCTACATCCCCGGCGCGTTCGACTGGTATCCGCTGCTTGCCGTGCCTGCTTCCTTCGTGGTGGCGGCGCTGGTCGGCATCGTGCTCGAACGGCTGGTGCTGAAGCATCTGTATGGACGTCCGCTCGAAACGCTGCTCACGACCTTCGGCGTGAGCCTGATCCTGATTCAGGCGACGCGCATGATCTTCGGCGCGCAGAACGTACAGGTGGTGAATCCGTCTTGGATGAGCGGCGGCGTCACGGTGCTGCCCAATCTGATCCTGCCGTACAACCGTCTCGCGATTCTCGCGTTCTCGCTGATCGTGGTCGGCATTGCGTGGGCCGTGCTGACGAAGACGCGTCTCGGCCTGTTCGTGCGCGCCGTCACGCAGAACCGCCGCATGGCTGCGTGCGTCGGCGTGAAGACGGCGTATGTCGATTCGTACGCGTTCGCGTTCGGCGCGGGCATTGCGGGCCTCGGCGGCTGTGCGCTGTCGCAGATCGGCAATGTCGGGCCGGATCTCGGGCAAAGCTACATCATCGATTCGTTCATGGCCGTGGTGCTGGGCGGCGTCGGCCAGCTGGCGGGCACGGTGATCGGCGGCTTTGGGCTGGGTCTTGTCAGCAAGGCCGTCGAGCCGTTCTGGGGCGCCGTGCTCGCGAAGATCGCGGTGCTGGTGCTGATCGTTCTGTTCATCCAGAAGCGTCCGCAGGGCATGTTTGCCCTGAAGGGCCGCAGCGCGGAGGCCTGACATGACATCCGCGACTTCTTCCGCTACCACCGCCGTCGAAGCGATCGACGCGGCCGAAAGCGAACGCGAACGCCTTGCGGGCTTCGCGCTCGGCTTGCCGCCGCGCCCTGCCCTGCTGTCGCGCCGCGCGTGGCAATTCCTGATCGCGCTGATCATCGTGATCGGACTCGGTGTGCCGTTCTCGGCGCTGGTGTTGCCGGAGACGAGTGCGTTCCATCTGTCCGCGTATGCGATGACGATCACGGGCAAATTCATGTGCTACGCGATTGCCGCGCTCGCACTCGATCTCGTGTGGGGTTATTGCGGCATCCTGAGTCTCGGACACGGTCTGTTCTTCGCGCTCGGCGGCTACGCGATCGGCATGTACCTGATGCGCGCGATCGGTCACGACGGCAAGTACGGCAGCGATCTGCCCGACTTCATGGTGTTTCTCGACTGGCATCAGTTGCCGTGGTACTGGGAAGGCACGCAGCATCTCGCGTATGCGCTGCTGCTGGTAGTACTCGTACCGGCCGTGCTCGCGTGGGTGTTCGGCTTCTTCACGTTCCGTTCGCGCGTGAAAGGCGTGTATCTGTCGATCATCACGCAGGCGATGACCTTCGCCGCGATGCTGCTGTTCTATCGCAACGAAACGGGCTTTGGCGGCAACAACGGCTTCACCGATTTCAAGCGCATCGCGGGCTTCCCGATCACGCATGCCGGCACGCGTACCGCGCTCTTTCTATTGACGTTCGCGGTGCTGGTGCTGGCGTTCATCGGCGCGCGCGCGATCGTGACATCGAAGCTCGGGCGCGTCGTGACAGCCGTGCGCGACGGCGAGACGCGGCTGATGTTCCTTGGCTATAGCCCGCTGGCGTACAAGCTGTTTATCTGGACGGTGTCTGCCGTGCTGTGCGGCATTGCAGGGGCCTTGTATGTGCCGCAGGTGGGCATCATCAATCCGGGCGAGATGTCGCCGGGCAACTCGATCGAAATGGCGATCTGGGTAGCGGTAGGCGGACGCGGCACCTTGATCGGACCGATTATCGGCGCGTTTGCGGTGAATGGCGCGAAGAGCTTTTTCACGGCTTATTTTGCGGAGTACTGGCTGTTCTTCCTGGGGTTGATCTTCGTGCTGGTGCCGCTGCTGCTGCCGAACGGCATCATGGGACTATTCGAACTCGTCACCCGCAGGAGGAACCGTTGATGAACGAAAACCCGATGGTTCCCGACCTTTCTCATCCCGACGAAAACGATCGCCGCGCGCTCTCCGGCGTAGCGATGATGGGCCGGGCGGTGACGCCTGGCGAGATCGATACATCGCATGGTGCGATTCTTTATCTGGAAGACGTGACGGTTTCGTTCGATGGCTTTCGCGCGTTGAATGCGTTGTCGTTATCGATCGACGTGGGGGAATTGCGTTGCATCATCGGCCCGAATGGCGCGGGCAAGACGACGATGATGGACGTCATTACGGGCAAGACTTCGCCGGATTCCGGCAAGGTGTTTCTCGGGCAGACCATCGATCTCACGCGCATGAACGAGCCTTCCATTGCCCGTGCGGGGATTGGGCGCAAGTTTCAGAAGCCGACTGTGTTCGAGCAGCATCCTGTGTGGGAGAACCTCGAACTTGCGATGAAGACCGATAAAGGTTGGTTGGCTTCTTTACGCGCGCGGCTGGATCGTGGTGCGCAGGCGCGGATTGAAGAGACCTTGTCGTTGATCCGGCTGGAGGGCGAGGCGCGGCGGCCTGCTGGTGAGCTTTCGCATGGGCAGAAGCAGCGACTCGAGATTGGGATGTTGTTGATGCAGCAGCCAGCTTTGTTGTTGCTCGATGAGCCTGCGGCTGGCATGACTGATGATGAGACGATGGAGCTTGCTGCTTTGCTTAACCACTTGCGTGGGACGTGTTCCATGATGGTGGTTGAGCATGATATGGAGTTTGTTGCTGCTTTGGCCGGCGATGCCGGTAAGGTGACTGTTATGGCCGAGGGCCGGGTGCTCGCTCAAGGGACGCTGGATGAGGTTAAGCGGGATGCGGCTGTGGTTGAGAGTTATTTGGGGCGGTGAAAGGTTGGTTTGGTTTGGTTTGGTTTGCCTGGGTTTTTACTGGCATCCGCGGTTTGCTTCTGGTTCGCTAGTGTTGCCCCTGTGCGGGGCGGCACTTACTTTCTTTGCCGCCGCAAAGAAAGTAAGCAAAGAAAGCGGGCTAACACCGCAAATGCTTGTTATTGCCTGCGGGCCCCCAACCGGTCCTATACCTCACACGGCAAACCCGTTATTCCTTGCCCGTTACCAACGCCTTGAATACTCGCATCACCCGCTTCAAGCACCCGTAGCGCACCTGGCGGCAGCGAATCGTCACTGCAGCCCAGGTGGCAAACGGTGTGTAGGTCGTAGTACTTCCCACGCGAGCGATCCTACGACACCGCCTTTGCTTTTTAGTCCGGAGTGGTGCGTATAAGGCGCGATAACCGACACACCGTTTGCCACCTGGGCGGCCTGGGCCGAACTGGTAAGGCCCGCTGATACGCGGGCGTTTGAAGTGGGTGATGCGCTCTTGAAGAGCGCTGGCAACGGGCATCAAGAAGAGTGATGCCGCATGAAGGATAGGACCGGTGGGGGGCCCGCAGGCAACTACAAGGATTGGCGGTGTTCAGCGGCTTTCTTTTGCCTACTTTTCTTTGCCGCTGCAAAGAAAAGTAGGTGCTGCCCCGCACAGGGGCGACGCAAGAAGTACCACTAGCAAACCGCGGATGCCAGCGACAAGCAAACCAAACCAAAAGCGCCGCAGGCAAAAAACCTCACCTCCTCCGCATCAAAAACACAAAAACCTTATCCACGGTAGTGGAAACATCAACAATCTCATTCCCAGTCTGCTTGGAGAAAGCAGCAAAATCCCGTTGCGAACCAGGATCAGTAGCCAGAACCTTAAGAATCTGACCACTCTCCATATCCGCCAGCGCCTTCTTGGCGCGCAAGATCGGAAGCGGACAGTTCAAGCCGCGCGCATCCACTTCCTTGTGAATCTGAATTTCCATCGGAGTTGACCTTCGTGAGGTGGCGCTCGCGCATGAATCACAGCGCAAATGCAGAAGCCTCAAATTCTAGCGCATGCGCCTCGCACACGCCCAGGCCGCACAAACCCGGGCGCGTGCCGCCTCACAGATCAACGGCCCGGCCACTCGTCAACGATTCGCGCAGCGCGTAACCAATCCGCGTCGCCTCCATCGCGTCGGATAGCGTCGCCCCACTCTGCCGCCCTTCGCGGACAGCCGCGACGAACGCCTGCGCCTCGCATAGAAACGCATCCTCGAAGCGGTCGAAAAACGTCGGCGTGCACTCGTTACGAATGCCGCTCGCGTCGGCGATCTCGACGCGGTTCACACGCGGATTACGCCCGATGTACAACGCACCCGCCGTCCCCATCACCTCGCTGCCCGTATCGTTGCCATGCGCCAACGTGCGCGATGCGTAAAACATCGCCATGCGCCCGCCCTCGAACTCGCAGATCGCCACGCCATTGTCGACGTCGCCGAACTCACGCAAGCCTTCGTGCAGCGCGACCACGCCGTTCGCATACACGCGCTTCGCCTTCGGCATGCCGAGCAGCCAGCGCGCGACGTCGATGTCGTGCACCGTGCAGTCGAGAAAGATCCCGCCCGAGGTCGGCGCAAACCGCACGAAAAAGCCCTCAGGATCGTTCTGGTCGCAAGTCTGCGAGCGCACCATGAACGGCCTGCCGATCGCGCCCGCCTCGATCTTTTCGTACGCATTGCGATAGCTCGGATCGAAGCGTCGCATGAAGCCAATCGTCGCCTGCAAGCCGGGATGACGCTCAGCCTCCGCAATCACACGCTCGCATTCCGCAAGATCCAGCGACAGCGGCTTCTCGCAGAACACATGCTTGCCCGCGCGCAACGCGTCGATGATCTGCTGCGCGTGCAGCGATGACGGCGTGACGAGCCACACGGCATCTACTTCGCGGTCTTCGAGCAGCGCGTGATAGTCGTCGTAAAGACGCGGCGCCGGCAGCGCACTGCGCGCCCACGCGCGCTCCTCTTCGACAGGACTGCACGCGGCCACCAGCGCCGCGCCCGACACGCGATACGCGAGATTCTCCGCGTGCCGCTTGCCGAGCCGCCCCAGCCCAACTACGCCGATACGCAGCGGCCCGCTCATCACAATGCCTCGTTCAGTTTGACGGCGCGGCCTTCGCGCCACGAACGCGTGGCCGCTTCGGCGAGTTCGAGCGCCTTCAGGCCATCGGCGACAGTCGTGCGCACCGGCTTGCCCTGCGTGACGGCTTCGAAGAAATGCGCGATTTCCAGTGCGTAGGCCGCGCGATAGCGTTCGAGGAAGAAATGCTCGGGCTTGTCGCTCGATACCGCCGTGTTCGTGTATGCCGTCACTTCCGTCGGACGCACGTTGCCCGCCTGCAGCATCCCCGCGCTACCGAGCAGCTCGAAGCGCTGATCGTAGCCGTACGCGGCACGACGCGACGTATTGATCTGGCACAAACGCCCGCGCTTCGTGCGGATCGTCACCGCCGTGCAAGCGATATCGCCGGCATCGGCAATCGCCGGATCGGTCAGGCAACTGCCCGTTGCATGCAGCGTGTCGGCTTCGTCATCGAGAATCCAGCGGAAGATGTCGAAGTCGTGGATCAGCATGTCCTTGAAAATGCCGCCCGAGTGCTTGATGTACTCGACAGGCGGCGCGCCCGGATCGCGGCTCGTCACCACCAGCATTTCCGGTGTGCCGATTTCGCCCGCATCGATACGCGCCTTCAGCGCAGCAAAGGTCGGATCGAAGCGACGCTGAAAACCGATCATGCACACCACGCCCGCTTTCGCGCCGGCATCGGCACAGGCACGCGCGCGTTCCAGCGTGAGATCGACGGGCTTCTCGCAGAACACATGCTTCTTCTGCGCCGCCGATTGCAGGATCAGATCGGCGTGCGTATCCGTGCTCGAACAGATCACCGTGGCGCCAACCGATGCATCGCCCATCGCGCCATCCACATCGGCCACCTGCGCGCCGTACTGCGCCGCCAGCGCAGCGGCGGCATCGCGGTTCACATCGACCACATAATTGAGCCGCACGCCCGGCTGCCGCGCCAGATTGGACGCATGAATCTTGCCGATACGCCCGGCGCCGAACACCGCTACATCGATCGTCTTGCCTGCCACATCAGTCATCGTATCCTCCAGTGTCTGTCGACTCTTCTACGTTCAATTCGAGCTTGTACGCGAGCGCAATAAACAGCGCCTGGCACAAACAGATCGTGCTGGTCAGCGAGCGGAACGCGAACGCGCTGCCCTCTTTCACATACAGCTGCGTCGTCGCGTAGCGCGCGAGCGGCGACAGCTGGCTATCCGTAATGACGAGCGTCTTGGCCTGATGGTGATGCGCAAGCCGCAGGCAATGCTGTGTCTCTTTGCCATATGGCGCGAAGCTGATCGCGATCACGACATCGCCCTTCTTCACGCTGCGAATCTGTTCGCGATACATGCCACCGAAACCCGACACCAGATGCACGCGCTTGGGCGTGTGCTGCAATGCATAGACGATGTAGCTCGCCACCGGAAACGAACGCCGCACGCCGATCACATAGATGTTGTCGGCCTGCTGCAGCATCTTCACGGCGGCGTCGAACTGCGTGTCGTCGAGCGAGCCTTCCAGTTCATCCAGACCATCGCGGCAGGCTGCGACGAACTCGCGCGCCACCGTGCCGCCCGACAGCCGTCCCGGCTTCTCGTCGATCAACTTGCGGATACGTTGCTGATAACTCTGCGCCGACGCACCTTGCGTCGTGTAAGCCTGACGAAACACCGCCTGCAGATCGGAGAAACCCGAGAAGCCGAAACGCTGCGCAAAACGCACCACGGCAGACGGATGCACGCCGCAACTCGTTGCAATGTCGCTGGTGCGATCGACCATCACCGTCGAGCGATGCTGCTCGAGATATGTCGCCACACTCTTCAGCTGACGCGGCAACGATTCGTAGTTCTCCGCGATGCGCTGCATCAATTCATCGACGCTCGGTAATTCTTCTGTGCTGTCTTCCGCCATGGCCATACCCTCTAAGCTTTATTGCAGCGCAAAACCCAGATCCAGCAAGGCTCGCAGGGATGAGAACGCGCTGTCCCAACGTTGCCGAGTATAGGCACAAGCGAAAGCAAATGGAATGGATTTTCCATTTTTCTTTGACATGAAATTTTCATTGCAAGTCTCAAAAAGTTGGCCTAATCTTGGTCCTGAGCGATGACGTATTGACGAGCCGGCATCACCTCGCAAAGCGTCAGATGCTCCCTTCAAATACGAACAGACAAAAGGTGGAGACAATGAGACTTTGCAATGGCAAGGCTTCGTTCAAGGTATTGGCGGCAGCGCTGACGCTGGCGGCTGGCATCGGCGCGATGACGGCGGCATCGACGGCACAGGCGGCCGCCGCGAAGTTCGTGCTGATCAGCCACGCACCGGATTCGGATTCGTGGTGGAACACGATCAAGAACGCAATCAAGCAGGCCGACGAGGATTTCAACGTCGAAACCGATTACCGCTATCCCCCTAACGGCGACCTCGCCGACATGTCCCGCCTGATCGAACAGGCCGCCGCGCGCAATTACGACGGCGTGATCGTCACCATCGCCGACTTCGACGTCTTGAAGAGTTCGCTCGGCAAGGTCACGGGCAAGAAGATTCCCCTCGTCACCATCAACTCCGGCACGGAAGAACAGAGCGCGCAACTCGGCGCGATCATGCATATCGGCCAGCCTGAGTACGTGGCCGGCAAGGCTGCGGGCGAAAAGGCCAAGGCTGCCGGCGTGAAGTCGTTCCTGTGCGTGAACCACTTCGCCACCAACGTGGTGTCGTTCGAACGCTGCCGCGGTTTTGCCGATGCGCTCGGCGTGAACTACAAGACGTCGACCATCGATTCGGGCCAGGATCCGACGGAAATCCAGTCGAAGGTCAGCGCCTATCTGCGTAATCATCCGAACACAGGCGCGATCCTGACGCTCGGACCGACGCCCGCTTCGGCGACCATCAAGGCGGTCCAGCAGATGGGCCTCGCGGGCAAGATCTACTTCGCGACGTTCGACTTCTCGGACGACATCGCGAAGGGCATCCAGGACGGCACGATCAATTTCGCAATCGATCAGCAACCGTACCTGCAAGGCTATATCGCGGTGGCCGTGCTCGCGATCGTGAAGAAGGAACACACGACCGATCCGGTCAAGATCCGTCAGATCCTGCAGGCGAATCCGAAGTTCAAGGAGCGTCTGCAAACGTACGGCCTCGAGCCGTCGTATGGGCCGAAGAACATCCGTTCGGGTCCGGGCTTCATCACGAAGGCGAATATCGACAAGGTCATCAAGTACGCGGGCCAGTACCGCTAAGGCCTTTCCTCTAGCCAGTCATACGCGGTACCGGGCGCGCCAGCACAGCGCGACCCCGGCGGACTTTTGCACGCTTTTCGGGTGCTGAACCAGCCGCCATCGTCGGGTGCCCCGACCGCGTCGTTTAACGGCTTACTGCGCCTCTCGCCACTCCTCCCCCGAGTGAAAGCGCAGGCAAGCCGACACAGGAGACATCATGGGCGTAGCCGGCAAACACTATCCATCGCATGGTCACGACGCGGCGGACAACGAAGCGCAAACTCCACAGCCGGCAGCGGCTAGCGACGAGCGCGTCAGAAAGGAATCGCTCTTCGGGCATCTGCTGAACCGCCCGGAATTCGCAGCGATTTCCGGCACCGTGCTCGTGTTCCTCGTCTTCGCGATCAGCGCCGGCGGCTCGGGCATGTTCAATCTAGACGGCGTGATGAACTGGTCGCAGGTCTCAGCCTACCTCGGGATTCTCGCCGTCGGTGCGTGTCTGCTGATGATTGCGGGCGAGTTCGATCTTTCGATCGGTTCGATGATCGGCTTCGCGGGCATGATGGTCGCGATTCCGTCCGTCTATTTTCACTGGCCGATCTGGGCCGCGATCATCTTCGCGTTCGCCGGATCGATGGCGCTGGGCGCGCTGAACGGCTATCTGGTGATGCGCACGCGTCTGCCGTCGTTCATCGTCACGCTCGCGTTCCTGTTCATCCTGCGCGGTCTCACGCTCGCACTGTCGATCATGGTCGCGGACCGTACCATCATCTCGGGCGTCGGCGATCTCGCGCAGTCCGATGCCGTGACCAACTTCCTGTTTCATGGCGTCGCGCTGCATGGCCTCTTCACGAGTCTCGCGCATATGGGCGTCGGCTCGCTGCTCGAAAACGGCCAGCCGCTCGTGCCGGGCATTCCGAAAGTGCTGCTCTGGTGGTTCGCGCTCGCCGCAGTCGGTGCGTTCGTTCTCGCGAAGACGCGTTATGGCAACTGGATTCTCGCTGTCGGCGGCGATGCGAATGCCGCGAAGAATGTCGGGGTGCCCGTGCGCCGCGTGAAGATTTCGCTGTTCGTGCTGACGGCCTTCTGCTCGTGCCTGTTCGCCGTGCTGCAAGTGTGCGACATCGGTTCGGCTGCTGCCGACCGTGGCCTGCAAAAAGAATTCGAAGCGATCATCGCGGCCGTGATCGGCGGCACGTTGCTGACAGGCGGATATGGCTCGGTGGTGGGCGCCTGCTTCGGCGCGCTGATCTTCGGTGTCGTGCAGATCGGCATCACCTATACGAATGTCAGTTCCGACTGGTTCCGCGTGTTCCTCGGCGTGATGCTGCTGATCGCGGTGCTGTTCAACCACTATGTGCGCCGCCGCGTCGCACAATCGTAATCGGGAGACGATCATGTCCGACACGCTCAAGCAAGACGACATCATCCTGTCGCTCGAAAACGTCAGCAAGTACTTCGGCAAGGTGATCGCACTGTCAGGCGTCACGCTGCGCCTCAAACGCGGTGAAGTGCACTGCCTGCTCGGCGACAACGGCGCCGGTAAATCGACGCTCATCAAGACGCTCGCGGGCGTGCATCAGCCTTCTGACGGCGACTATCTGGTGGACGGCAAAAAGGTGCTGTTCGAATCGCCAAGCGATGCGCTCGATATGGGCATCGCCACCGTGTATCAGGACCTCGCGCTGGTGCCGCTGCTCTCCGTTGCACGCAACTTCTTCATGGGACGCGAGCCGCAGAAAAAGCTGTTCGGCCTCATCGACGTGATGGACCTCGACACGAGCGCACGCATCGCACGCGAAAAGCTCGCTGAAATGGGCATCAACGTGCGTGACCCGCATCAGCCGATCGGCACGATGTCGGGCGGCGAACGGCAATGTCTGGCGATTGCGCGTGCCATTCACTTCGGCGCACGCGTGCTGATTCTCGACGAACCGACTGCCGCGCTCGGCGTGAAGCAAAGCTTCAACGTGCTGAAGCTGATCCACAAGGCGCGCGCCAAAGGCATCTCGGTGATCTTCATCACGCACAACGTGCACCACGCGTATCCGATCGGCGATTCGTTCACGCTGCTCAATCGCGGCAAGTCGATGGGTACGTACACGAAAGACACGATCACGAAGGACGAAGTGCTCGACATGATGGCAGGCGGCGCAGAAATGCAGAAGATGATCGGCGAACTGGAAGGCGCGACGATTTAATCCACACCCGCCCCGCACACTCAGGACACACTCATGGCTCTTACCAGCACCACCACGTCCCAAGGCGCGAGCCGTTTCGCGGCAGGCCGCAGCCGCGACGTCATCTGCCTCGGCCGCCTCGCTGTCGATCTCTACGCGCAACAGGTCGGCGCGCGTCTCGAAGACGTCGCGAGCTTCGCGAAGTATCTGGGCGGCTCGTCGGCGAACATCGCATTCGGCTGCGCACGGCTCGGTCTCAATGCATCGATGCTCGCACGCGTCGGCAACGATCACATGGGCCGCTTCCTCACCGAGACGCTCACGAAAGAAGGCTGCGACGTCAGCCACGTGCGCACCGATCACGAACGCCTCACTGCCCTCGTGCTGCTCGGCCTGAAAGATCGCGACACGTTCCCGCTGATCTTCTATCGCGAGAACTGCGCCGACATGGCCGTCGATGAAGCGGACTTCGACGAAGCGTATATCGCTTCATCGAAAGCGCTGCTGATAACGGGCACGCACTTTTCGACGGAACAGGTGAACCGCGCGAGCCGTCGTGCGCTCGAATATGCGCGCAAGAACGACGTGCGCACCGTGCTCGATATCGACTATCGTCCGGTGCTGTGGGGTCTCACAGGCAAGGCCGATGGCGAGACGCGCTTCGTCGCGAACGAAGGCGTCAGCGCACACATTCAAGGCATCCTGCCCCTCTTCGATCTCGTGATCGGCACGGAAGAAGAGTTCCGCATTGCGGGCGGCAAGGACACGCTGATCGAATCGCTCGCGCAAGTGCGCAAGGTCACGCCCGCGACGCTGGTCGTGAAGCGCGGGCCGCTTGGCTGTCAGATCATCGACGGCGACGTCCCTGCTTCGCTCGACGATGCGCCGATTCAAGGCGGCGTCGAAGTCGAAGTGCTGAACGTGCTCGGCGCAGGCGATGCATTCGCATCGGGCTTCCTGTCCGGCTGGCTGCGCGATGAGCCGCTCGAAGCATGCGCACGATCCGCGAATGCAAGCGGCGCACTCGTCGTATCGCGTCATGGCTGCGCGCCCGCCATGCCGACGCCCGCCGAACTCGATTACTTCCTGCGTGAAGCAAAGGCCGACCCCGCACGCATGCGCCGCCCCGACCGCGACGCGACGCTTGCGCGCCTGCATCGCGTGACGCCCGCGCGCAAGACCTATGACGAAGTGCTCGGCTTCGCCTTCGATCACCGCAATCAATTCTTCGAACTCGCGCAGCAAACGGGCGCGGATCTGTCGCGCATCTCAAAGCTGAAGAGCCTGTTCGTCGAAGCCGTGAAGCAGACGGAAGAAGCACTGGGATTACAAGGCAAGATTGCCGTGCTGATCGACGATCGCTACGGCCAGGATGCACTCAACGAAGCAACCGGGCGCGGCTGGTGGATTGGCCGCCCTGTCGAGTTGCCGGGTTCGGTGCCGCTGGTATTCGATCATGGCCGCTCGGTCGGCACCACGCTCACCAGCTGGCCGCGTGAACACGTGGTGAAGTGCCTCGTGCAATACCATCCCGACGAACCGATCGAGCAACGTCTCGAACAGGAAGCGCAGATCCGCGCGCTGTACGACGCCGTGCAGGAAAGCGGCCACGAATTGCTGCTCGAAGTGATTCCGCCCAAGCATCTGCAAGGTGGCCCCGACATCGTGTATCGCGCATTGAAGCGGTTGTACAACATCGGCATCTATCCGGAGTGGTGGAAACTCGAACCGATGGACGCCGCGCAATGGCAAGCCGTCGATGCACTGATCGAGGAACGCGATCCGTATTGCCGTGGCGTAGTACTGCTCGGTCTGTCGGCTCCGGTTGACCAGATGATCGAAGGCTTCCGCGCAGCGGCACAATCGAAGACATGCAAAGGCTTCACGGTCGGCCGCACGATTCATTACGAGCCGAGCCACGCATGGCTCAAAGGTGAAATCGGCGATGATGAAGTGATCGCGCGCGTGCGCCGCACATTCGAAACGCTGATCCGTTCGTGGCGCGAAAACCGTGGCACGGCGCATGCGGCGACTGCCCACACCATCCGTCAGGAGCAGGCAGCATGAATCAACGTGCGTTGCATCATGATGTGACGAACTCATCCGATACCGCCGCGCAAGTCTCTGCCGACGGCACGATCCGTCTGACGGCGGCGCAGGCCGTGGTGCGCTACCTCGCCGCGCAACGTGTCGAAACGGAAGACGGCACGGGCACGGAGCCGCTGTTCGGCGGTGTGTTCGCGATCTTCGGGCATGGCAATGTCGCGGGCCTTGGCGAAGCGCTCTATCAGTATCGTCATGAACTGCCGACCTATCGCGCACACAACGAACAGGCGATGGCGCACAGCGCTATCGCGTTCGCGAAGGCGCATTTCCGCCGGCGCATGATGGCGGTGACGACCTCGATCGGTCCAGGCGCGACGAACCTCGTCACGGCAGCGGCGCTCGCGCATGTGAACCGCTTGCCCGTGTTGCTACTGCCCGGCGATATCTTCGTCTCGCGCGCGCCGGACCCGGTGCTGCAACAGGTCGAAGACTTCCACGACGGCGGCATCTCGGCCATCGATGCGTTCAAGCCCGTATCGCGCTATTTCGACCGTATCGTGCATCCCGCGCAACTGCTCAATGCGTTGCCACGCGCGATCCGCGTGCTCACCGATGCTGCGCAGTGCGGACCCGTCACGCTCGCGCTGCCGCAAGATGTGCAGGCGACCGCCTACGACTACCCTGCCGATTTCTTCGCGCCGCGTGTTATCCGCTTCCATGCACCCGCGCCCGTCGAGCATGAACTCGAGGAAGCGCTGGGCATTCTGCTCAACGCAAAGCATCCGATGATCGTCGCGGGCGGCGGCGTGCTGTACGGCCATGCCACCGATGCTTTGAAAACGTTCGCGTCGAAGCACGGCATTCCCGTTGCGGAAACGCAGGCGGGCAAGAGTGCACTCGCGTGGGACGATCCGTTGAATCTCGGCTCGCTCGGCGTGACGGGTTCGCCCGGCGCCAATGAAATCGCGCACGAAGCCGATTGCGTGCTCGCAGTCGGCACACGTCTGCAGGACTTCACGACAGGTTCGAATACCCTCTTCACGAAGGCGAAGGTGATCGGCATCAATGCGAACGCGTTCGATGCGATCAAGCATCGCGGCTGCATCGTGCAGGCCGACGCACGCCTGGCACTCGACGCGCTGTCATCGAAACTCGAAGGCTGGCGTGCCGATACCGCGTGGACTTCACGTGCGCAGCAACGCGCGAACGAATGGCGCGACATCGTGCACAAGCTCACGAACGCGCCGCAGCAGGACAACGTGCTCCCCTACGACGCCGACGTGATCGGCGCCGTGCAACGCTCCAGCGAGCGCTCGACCACCGACGATATCGTCGTCTGCGCAGCGGGCACGCTGCCCGCCGAACTGCACAAGCTATGGCGCGCAGGAAGACCCGGCGCGTATCACGTCGAGTACGGCTATTCGTGCATGGGCTACGAGATCGCGGGCGGTCTCGGCGCGAAGCTCGCGCGGCCCGAGCGGGAAGTGATCGTGACAGTGGGCGACGGCAGCTATCTGATGATGAACAGCGAGATCGCCACCTCGGTCATGCTGGGCGCAAAGCTGATCGTCGTGGTGCTCGACAATCGCGGCTATGGCTGCATCAACCGCTTGCAACAGGCATGTGGTGGCGCGCCGTTCAACAACATGTTCGACGACTGCGTACAGGCCCCATCCGGCGCACCCAACATCGACTTCGCCGCACACGCGCGCGCGATGGGCGCGCAGGCGGAACACGTGGCGAACGTGCACGAACTCGAAGCCGCAATGCAGCGCGCGCGTGCCGCCGACCGTACTTATCTGATCTGTATCGACACCGACGCCGCGCGCACCACGGATGAAGGCGGCTGGTGGTGGGAAGTCGCCGTGCCGGAAGTGTCGCCGCGTGAAGGCGTGCGCCGGGCACGCGCCGATTACGAAGCGCAGTTGAGCGCACGTAGCAAGGACAACGAGTGAGGAAGCGCACATGAGTCAGTTCGAAGTACGCATCGGCATCAATCCGCTGTCGTGGATGAACGACGACCTGCCGTCGCTGGGCGGCGAAACGCCGCTCGACGTCGCGCTTACCGAGGGACGCGAAATCGGCTATCAGGGGTTCGAGCTGGGCAACAAGTTTCCGCGCGAACCTGAGGCGCTGAAAGCCCTGTTCAAACAGTACGATCTGTCTCTGGTATCGGGCTGGTATTCGGGGCGGCTCGCGGATTTCAGCCGCAGTATCGAAGACGAATGCAAGGCCGCCGACGCGCATCTCGAGTTGCTCGCGAAGAACGGCGCGACGGCAATGGTCTATGGCGAAGTGCACAACACGATACAAGGCTCGCCCAAGCCCCTCTATCAGCGGCCACGTTTTTTCACCGATGAGCAATGGAACACGTACGCGAAGCGTGTGAATGAATTTGCGCGCTATACGTTGAGCAAGGGCGTGCGCGTCGCGTATCACCATCACATGGGCGCGTATGTCGAAACGGCTGCCGACGTGGACCGTCTGATGGCGCTGACCAGCGACGACGTCGGCCTGCTGTTCGACGCGGGACACATTACGTTTGCGGGTGGCGACGCGTTGGCCGTGTTGAACAGACATATTGGCCGCGTCTGTCACGTGCATTGCAAGGACGTGCGTCCGGCCGTCATGAAGCTCGCGCGCAATCGCAACTGGAGCTTTCTCGATGCGGTGATCGCGGGCGCGTTCACGGTGCCGGGCGACGGCTCGATTGATTTCCCCGCGATCATCGATACGCTCAAGCGACACGGCTATCGCGGCTGGCTGGTGGTCGAGGCGGAGCAGGACCCGGCGGTGGCGCCGTCGTATGCTTATGCGCAGAAGGGTTATCGCACGTTGCGCACGCTGGTCGATGCGCCGCTCGATGTCGCACAGGAGGCAGCATGAGTTTGCTTGTGAAAGCACAGCGCGAAGGACAGACCATTGCGCGGGTGACGCCTGAATCGGCGGGTTGGCGGTATGTTGGCTTTGCGGCTTACCGGATGGAAGCGAACGAGGTTGTGCATGTGTTCGAGGCTGCGCGCGAGGTGTGCATTGTCGTGATGGCGGGTGCCGTCGATATCGAAACCGATGCTCAGACATGGTCTGGTCTTGGTTCGCGTGACAGCGTGTTCGAAGATAGCGCGCCTGTTGCCGTGTATTTGCCGCCTGGCACGCGGGCGACTGTGCGGGCCAATCGCACTGCCGAGGTGGGCGTGGCAAGTGCGCCGGCCAAAGGCGAGTTTCCCGCGCGATTGATCGAGCCTTCGCAAATGAAGCGGTCCGTGCGGGGTAAAGGCGCGAATACGCGGTACGTGTGCGATATTCTTCCGCAGACTGAGACGGCTGAGTCTTTGCTTGTGGTTGAAGTGAGGACGCCGAGTGGGCATTCTTCCAGCTATCCACCGCATAAGCACGATACGGATAATGTTCCTGCTGAGAGCTTTCTCGAAGAGACTTATTATCATCGGCTGAATCCGCCGCAAGGGTTTGCGTTTCAGCGCGTGTATACCGATTCGCGGGATATCGATGAGTCTCTCGCGGTTGAGGATCACGATGTCGTGATGGTGCCGCGTGGGTATCATCCTGTTGTTGTTCCTTATGGGTATGACTCTTACTATCTGAATGTCATGGCTGGGCCTGCTCGCACCTGGCATTTCAAGAATGATCCTAAGCATGAGTGGATTGTTGAGAGGGATTCGAAGGGATAAAGTTTGGTTTTGGTTTTGGTTTGGTTTTGGTTTTGCGCTTCGCTGGCATCCGCGATTTCTTAGTGGTACTTCATGCGTCGCCCCTGTGCGGGGCGGCACTTACTTTCTTTGCCGCCGCAAAGAAAGTAAGCAAAGAAAGCGGGCTAACACCGCCAATCCTAGTTCTTGCCTGCGGGCCCCCGACCGGTCCTATACCTCACACGGCATCTACCTTCTTCATGCTCGTTGCTGACGCTTCGAATATGCGCCTACCCCGCTTCAATCACCCGTAGTGCATCAAGCGGCGGCGAATGGTCAATGCAGCCCAGGTGGCAAACGGTGTGTAGGTTGTCGCGCATTACACGTCGGCGATCCTACAAGACACACCGCCCTTGCTTTTCAGTCCGGAGTGATGCGCATAAGGCGCGATAACCGACACACCGTTTGCCACCTGGGCGGCCGAGGACTGACTGGTAAGGCACGCTGTGACGCGGGAGTTTGAAGCGGGTGATGCGCTCTTAAAGAGCGCTGGCAGCGGACATCAAGAGAATCGATGCCGTGTGAAGGATAGGACCAGCTGGGGGCCCGCAGGCAAGGACCGTAGAGGGTGGTGTTCAGCGGCTTTCTTTTGCCTACTTTTCTTTGCCGCTGCAAAGAAAAGTAGGTGCCGCCCCGCACAGG
>NZ_QBUY01000011.1:0-118860 GCF_003121405.1 Paraburkholderia sp. C35
GACGTGTATAAGAGACAACCATAGCTCGACGCCTTGCGGCCACCGAATGGCACGTGATAATCCGTGCCCGCTGTCGGCAGATTGACCATCACGCAGCCGGCTTTCGCGTTGCGGCGGAAATGCGTGGCGTGACGCAGCGACTGCGTGACGATGCCGGCAGTGAGGCCGAACTGCGTGTCGTTCGCGACGGACAATGCCTCGTCGTAGTCGCGCACAGGAATCACACAGGCGATCGGCCCGAAGATTTCGTCGCGATTGATCTGCATGTCGTTGCGACCATCGTCGAACAGCGCGGGCGACATGCAGAAAGCGCGCTCAGGATGCGCCAGCGCTTCGCCGCCGCATACGAGCCTCGCACCTTCCTTTTGACCTAGCGCGACATAGCGCAAGTTCGCTTCCAGCTGACGTGCATCGACGACCGGACCCATCTGCACGCCGTCCTCGAGCGCACGCCCGACGCGCACACTGCGCAACCGTTGCGCGAGCCGTTCGACGAACGCGGCATGAATGCCTGGCGTGACGAGCAGGCGCGACGATGCCGTGCATTTTTGCCCGGTGCCGGAGTAAGCCCCGGTGAATGCGCAATCGACGGCGAGATCGAGATCGGCGTCGTCCAGCACGACGAGCGCATTCTTGCTGCCCATCTCCATCTGCAGCTTGATCAGTTGCGGCGCGGCGACGGCGGCGAGACGGCGGCCCGTTTCAAGCGAGCCGGTAAACGAAATGCCGTCCACACCATCCGACGTCGCGAGCGCATGGCCGATTGCCGCGCCTGGCCCCATCAACAGATTGAACGTCCCCGGCGGCAATGCCGCCTGGCGACTGATGATTTCGGTCAGCGCCCACGCGCTGGCGGGCGTCAGGTTAGCCGGCTTGAACAGCACGGCATTGCCGAAAGCGAGCGCGGGCGCGATCTTCCAGCTCGCGGTGGCGATCGGGAAATTCCACGGTGTGACGATGCCAACCACGCCCAGCGGCTCCCGCTGGATATCGATCTCGATGCCTGCGCGCACCGAGTCGGCCTTACCGCCAAGTTGCCGGAGCACTTCGGCAGCGAAGTAATGGAAGAACTGCCCTGCTCGTGCCACTTCGCCGACACCTTCGCCGAGCGTTTTGCCTTCCTCCCGCGCCAGCAGCCGTCCCAGTTCATCACGACGGGCGATCAGTTCGTCGCCGATCGCGCGCAGCACGTCATGGCGCTGCTCGAGGCCGGTCGCGGCCCAGAGCGGTTGAGCGCGGCGCGCAGCCGCAATGGCCTCGCGAACCTGAGACGGCGTCGCCTGTGCGTAGAGGCCGATGACGTCGTCCGTATCCGATGGGTTGCGGTTCTCGACCAAGGTCTCGCCAGACTGCCAGCGACCATCGATCCAGTTCAAAAAATTCTGCGAATTCATCTTCGATCCCGATGCGATTGACAACAGGACCGATTCTAAAAATCGGCATAAAATAACCAAAGCCAATTTTTTTGATAATTTTATTTAACCTGCTTATATCCGCCATGGACCGCCTTCCAGACGTGAAGATCGCGCAGTTGCGCCATTTCGTGGCCGTCATCGAACACGGCGGCTTCAAGGCGGCGGCGAAGGCGGTGTATCGCAGCCAGCCAGCGTTGTCGCTGTCTATCAAGGAACTGGAGAGCGTGCTGGGCACGGCGCTGTTCGAGAAAGGCAGCCATGCTGCGCCGACGCCATTCGGGCTGATGTTCTACGGCGAAGCTCGCAAGCTCGTCGAACACTACGAACGCGCGATTGCATCTGCGATCGACGTCGCGAAGATGCGCGGCGGGCGGGTGCGCGTCGCTGCAGTGCCTTCTATCGCGCATGATTTGCTGCCGCACGCGATCAGCCGCTTCACGCAACGCCACCCTGGTATCGACCTGGAAGTGGAAGACGGAACCGCGACATACATCCACGAGCGCGTTCGCTCGGGTGCGATCGACTTCGGTATCGCCGGGTCGCCTGGCGACGACAGGGAACTCAGCTTTACGCCGTTGCTTGCCGATGTGATGTGTGTCGTCGTCAACACCGGCCATGCGCTGTTCAAGCGACGCCGCGTGGACTGGAAGGACCTGTCGGGCTATCGGCTGATCGGCAATGGCACGATGCGGACCTTGCCGGAGCCAGTCCGTCGAGCGATGTCCGGACAGGAGGGCATTTTCATTGCCAACACCACGACCTTGCTGTCAGCCGTGGAGGGTGGCGTAGGGCTGACGGTGCTGCCCTATCTGGCGCAACAACGCCACCGTGACGCGCTGCGCTTCATACCGCTCGAAGCGCCGCGGGTCGAACGCGAAGTGGGTTTTATCGAACTGATGGGTCGCTCTCTCAGTCCAGCTGCGAATGCGTTGCGTGAGAGCTTTGTGGAGAATTTGCACGTCTCGGCGTTGCCGTCATATGTGCGGCGGCTTGTGTCGCTTTCTTAGCCGGGTGCTGAGATCACTGTCTGCTTGTTGCCCTGACAGTCGCTTCAAGCGGCAGAGGCGGGTGTCGTTTAGCGTTGTGCGACGGCTGCCCGGTATCGCCCCCCTGTAACCGGCCTATTTCGGCGGCGCCCAATCATCAATACCATTGTTGACGAAGATTGCCTTGACCGTGCCGTCCGCTTCGAGCTTCGCCAGCGACCGGTTTATTTTTTCAAGCAGCGCACTATTTCCCTTTCGTACCGCAATGCCGATCCGAGGCTTGGGTGACTGCGACTGGTACGAACTCGCAATCCGCAATGCTGCAAGTCGGCCGTGTCTGGACGCATATATCGTGTCAGGGCAGGACGTGACGGCGGCCTTGATCTGGCCTGAAGCCACCGCCGACCACGCGTCTTCCAGCGTGTCATAGATCCTGATTTCGGAGAAACCGCCAGTCCGTTGCAGGAGCGCTAGTTGAATGCTTCCCTTCTGCGCGCCCACCGGAAAATTTTTGAGGTCTGCCAGACTTCGATAGGCCGTCGTGTCGTTCGCCAGCACGACGACAACTTCTGTTGGCGCGTTATAAACCGGGTTGCTGAAATCGACCTGCTCTGCGCGTGCAGGCGTGATCGCCATGTTCGTGGCGATCATATCGATCTTGCCGCCGGCCAGCGCGGGGATCAGGTCGCCGAATATCATGACCTGATACTGGACTGGCAGGCCTGCATCTTTGGCGATGGCGTTCGTCAGGTCGACGAAGACTCCAGAGAGCGCATTCGAGTTCTTGTCATGGAAAACCCAGGGCTGCACGTCCTGACCTGCTACCTTGAGCGGTTGCTGCATCAAGGAAGGCGCTGAGCAACCTGTCGCGCCCAGCGAGACAGCCGTCGCGATCACCAATTTGCTGAACCAGTTCATGACGCCCCCTCGTGAAATGAGCGGTGGCTGTCGGCGCTCTTGAATGCCGTGAGTCTGCAAGGACCGACGAACCCATCGGAGTATGTATCAGCTAACCGTTTAGTGAGGGCCACAATATCGGCAGAAATAGCCGCGCAGCTGACATTTGCCTTTATCGCTTGTTCTAGCGTACGGGACCATGCTGATATGCTCGGGGGTCTCGCCTGTATCCGCCGAAGCGCACTGTCACTGCCAGTCGCAGCTGCCTGTGCCAGTCACAGCACCTGACTTCAATCCAAACGCGGTTTTCTTGCCGCTTTTCCTGTTGATATAAATCATCGATGCGAGCATCGTTCCCTGGCTCACCATCTGATATTCGCCCGTGACCTGCTTGCCGTAGACTTCGACCCAGGTAGCGGTGACTTCTTCGGGTGCGTTCTTGTCCAGTACTTCAGACGTTGATTCGGCCAGTATCAACGGGATGGCCTGGCGGGAATTCTGATACTTGACGAACCCCCACGACAACTGGCTCGACGAATCAGAATAGATCTGCATTTCGAAATTTGTCGGCTTCGCTCCACCTGAACCAAAGCAAAACGTGTCATGACTTATTTCCGCATGGGCGATTAGAGGAGCGAAAAGTAAAGCGGCCGTAAAGCGTGGTGCCTTCATATGTTTTATGGAATCAGGGTTCTTGCAGTATCAAAGATTCATCGATTGAGTGTTGCGTAGCATGGAACCTTATCTTGATCTTTGGGTGCGGTGGATACCACCTGTTTCCGTCACGGTGGCGTCCCTGCGAATCGAAAACGGGCTCCTTTGCACGATTACGCCGCCAGACGAACGTAAGTGAAGTCGAACTGCCGAAGAATACATCGTCGTATCTGCATCCACCTCTCCTCATATCCCGCTACGGAATCTGAGAAAGACTTCGCTTCGCCTCCAGTAACTGAATCAACAGTTCAACGCGCTGACGAAGCATTTCTGGAAAATCGTATGACCGAAGCTCCGCGTCGACGCCACTCGCAATCGACTCGATGTAGTCATCTGTTTCCGGATACGTACCCAGGTCTCTCGCCCACTCGCGCTGGGCTGGCCCAAGGTGCTGCAGCACATGCGTAATGCCGCCAGATCCCCCCGAAGCGTGCAGGTTCAGAAACGGACCGAGCAGCGCCCAGCGCAGGCCTGGACCGTAGGAAATCGCCGCATCGATATCCTCCACGGAAGCAACTCCGCGCTGTACCAGACTAATGGCTTCGCGCCATATCGCTACTTGCAGACGATTGGCGATATGACCTTTGACTTCCTTGCCGACCCTGATGACCTTCTTCCCCGTTGACGCATAGAACGCCATGGTCTTCGCGACGTAGTCGGGCGACGTGAGTGCGCCCCCACCGACCTCGACCAACGGCATGAGATGAGACGGGTTGAATGGATGCCCGAGGACGATCCGCTCCGGATGCTTCGCCCCCGCCTGAATCTCGCTGATTGCCAGCCCGGACGACGACGACGCGATAATCGCGTCCGGCCTCGCCGCCGATTCGATACCCGCGATCAGAGCACGTTTGACATCCAGACGTTCAGGGCCGCTTTCCTGAATGAAATCGGAATTCTGTACCGCCATGCCGACATCGGACGTGAATGTCAGCTTGTCTCGCGAAGCGCCGTTCGCCAGCCCAAGACGCTCGCCCACTGGCCAGCTATCGGCGATCCAGTTTCTCAGGCGCGACTCGGCCTCGTGGCCGGGATCCGTCGCGGTGACGGTGAAACCATGCGCCAGAAAGTGTGTCGCCCAACCGGCGCCGATAACACCCGTGCCGACGACAGCAATGTGGTCGCCTCGCGTTGTCATAGCCTAAGCCTCCAGGCAGTCGGCGTCGCGCGTGACGCGCAACGGCCGCAGTCCAATGATCTCGCGCGCCTCATCCGGCGTGGCCGGCTCGTAACCCATCTCACGCACGAGGCGAACGAGCCGCTCGACAAGCTGCACATTGGTCGCCAGTTCACCGTGCCTGTAGTACAGATTGTCTTCGAGACCGACGCGCACATGCCCTCCCAGCAGCAGTGAGTTCATCGCGGCCGGCAGTTGCGCCGCGCCGATGGCGCTGACGTTGAAGACGGTCTGGCTGGGCAGATGATCGACCATCGTCTGCAGCAGACGGGGCGTATAGGGTAACGCACCCTGGAACGCATTGGCACCGATCACGATATTGATAAAGTGCGGTGCATCGTCGAGTCCTTCATTGATGGCGCGCTGCACATCCTGGACGATGTCGGCGAGGCCGAACACTTCCCATTCGGGCTTGATGCCGCGTTCTTTCATCATGGTGGCGATCTGCCGGATTCGCGACGGCGGTGTCGCCACCAGGATCTCCTTGCCGCCAAAACTTGCGATCACGGTTTGTGCATCCAGCGTGCACATCTCGACGCCGTCACCTTGCATGCCCTTCAGACGTTCTTCCCACTGGATTTCCCAGAGGCCGTTGTCGAGTTCGCGAACCATATCGCCATTGATGCCGCCGCCCGTGGAGTTGTTCAGGATGATGTCGCACCTGTCGCGAATCAGCCGGTTGATATGGCTATAGATCGCCGGATTGCAAGTGGCTTCGTCGTCGGGTCGGCGGGCATGCACTGCAACGACACTGGCGCCCGCGTTGTAGCAGCGGTAGGTGTCCTCGGCGATCTCCTGTGGCTGTGTCGGGAGATTGGGGTTCATTTTCTTGCTGGCCATGCCGCCGGTCGGGGCAACGGTCACGATGACTTTGGGTTTGCTCATGGTGAACCACTCCGGAGTTGAAACTGATTGAAAGAAGAGGATTAACTGTGGCGACGCGCCTGGTGCGCGTCCGCGCCATCGGCGGGGCCCACCCGGACCGCGCTCTTCGGCAGCCCCAGCAGGATCGTCAGCCCGCCGCCGACGACAACCGCGGTCAAGGCCAGCAGACCCATCTGGATGCTGCCCGTCGCGCTCTTGATCCAGCCGATCAGCGTCGGGCTGACAAAGCCGCCTAGGATGCCCAGCGAACTGACGACGGCAATGCCGGCTGCGGCAGCGTCCCGGCCCAGATAGGTCGGAGGAATCGACCAGAACAGCGAGCCGCCTCCGAAAATGAAGACCGCGGCCACGCACAGTAGGACCATCACGGGCACGACGGCGGTGCCGACGAACGAAGCCGAGGCAAGGACGATCGCACCGAGGGCCAGCGTTCCCCCTACATGCCAGCGCCGCTCCTTGAAGCGATCCGAACTGCGGCTAATGACGAGAACACCGAGCGCGCCGAACACATAGGGCACGGCCGTGTACCAGCCGATCGTGGCGATCGGCGCGATACCCAGCCCTTTGATCATCGTCGGCAACCAGAACGTCAGCGTGTAGACGGCGCAAGCGCAGCAAAAGTAGACGAACGCCAGCACATAGATCTTCGGGTCGGTCAGCGCCGCTGTGAGATGGCCATGACGTCGAGCCGTGGTCTTGCCGCTCTGATCCGCATCCAGCACCGAGTGCACCAGTCCCTTCTCCGCGTCATTCAGCCATGTAGCGCGGGCCGGGCGATCCGGAAGCATGCAATACAGCAGAACCCCCAGCAGGACCGTCGGCAGGCCCTCGACGAGGAATAGCCATTGCCAGCCATGCATGCCGCCAAGGCCTTCCAGGCGGCTCATGATCGTTCCCGACAACGGGCCACCGAGGACACCCGTGATCGGCATGCCGAACAGGAACAGACCGGTCACACGACCGCGGCGCTGGCTCGGATACCAGTAGGTCAGATAGAGAATGATGCCTGGGAAGAAGCCCGCTTCGAACACGCCGAGCATCAGTCTGATTGCATAGAATTGCCACGGCGCCGTGACGAACGCGGTGGCCGCGGAAGTGAGGCCCCAAAGCACCATGATTCGCAGGAACGTGAGTCGCGCGCCGATCCTTTCCAACAGCAGATTGCTCGGCACCTCGAATAGCAGATACGTCAGAAAGAAAACACCTGCGCCGAGGCCATATACCGCGTCGGAAAACGCGAGGTCCTGCTTCATCTGCAACTGCGCATAGCCGATGTTGATCCGGTCGAGGAATGCGCAGATGTAGGCGATCAGAATCAGCGGCATCACGCGCCAGCTGATTTTTCGAAAGACGGCGTCTTCTGCTGTGTGATCCGACGGACGCTCGACAAGTGCGCCTACGGGGGGCAGTGATTGGGCGCGATGCATTGCGTGTCTCCTGGTCATGTATGACACGCATTATTTCGGGCGACCGCCGCCGCAACTGTCGATCGCGCGACAGTTGGGGGCAGCGTAAACACCGAGTCGTCAGGCGCCCCGGACCGGATGCTTCAGTGGCTGAACAAGGAATACGTTGCTATCTGGCCAAGGCGTCGAGCCCTGGCACATCCAGCACGACGATGCCGCCGTATTCGGTGCGCACGAGGCCAGCATGCTTGAAGCGGGTCATTGCCTTGTTGCACGTTTGACGCGACACGCCGGCCAGGTTGGCGAGTTCCTCCTGGGATAACGGCAGGTACTCTGCACCGCTCGGATTGGACAGCGGGTGCACCATACCCACCAGTGCTCTGGCAACAAGGTTGTCGGTATCGAGCAGTCCGTGTGCGACAGCCGCGCCCATGAACCAGTGCAGACGTTCGTTGACCTGCAGCAGCAGAAATTCGTTGAACGAGGGCTCGCGCTCGCGAAGCCAATGGAAGGTTGCGCGTGGAAGCTGCGCAACGCGGCTGTCGCGCAATGCGATGAGATCCGACTCGCGCGGGGCGTTGCGGATCAACGTGCCCTCGCCGAACCAGCTTCCGACCGACTGCCCGCCTAACGTGACGGTATGTCCGTCGCGTGCGGTGATCGACCATTTGATCACGCCTTCGAGCACGCCAAACCACGCGTGTTGTCGTTCACCGTGATGCCCGAGCACTTGACCCGCTGCGACGGAACGCTCCGACAGGTCAGCGCGCACGCGTGACTGCGTGGTTTCATCCAGCTTGACGAACCACGGCGACCTGGCGAGCAGTTCATCGAGCGTAAGCGACACCGTCGCCGTGCGCTTTTGCCGCGTCATTCCCGTCCCTCCGGGCGACGCGCCCGGTCGCCGATGCGAAATGTCGCTGCATCGACAGTGTCGTGCGGGCAATACACGCACAATGGCTGAACTGGAAGCAGGAGCATATATCCGTGAGTAAAGAAACCGTTTATCGAATCGATGTGCAATTCGGCGATTGCGACCCGGCTGGAATCGTCTTTTTCCCGAACTTTTCGCGCTGGATGGACGCCGCCTCGCACGATTATTTTATACAGTGCGGGCTGCCGCCATGGCGGGAGATGCAAGCGCTACCCAACTGCATCGGCGCGCCGCTGCTGGAATTCCACACGCGCTTTCACACCTCGGCGACTTACGGCGAAAATCTGGCGGTACATACGCGTGTCGAGGAATGGCGCGGCAAGGTGTTTATCCAGAGCCATCGCATCGTGCGCGACGATACGCTGATCTGCGAGGGTCACGCGACACGCGCCTTGTGTATCAGGCAGGACGATGGACGTCTCAAGGCCGTCGGCGTTCCTGACTTCATCCGTGCCGCCTGCGAGTGAGCGGCGAGCATGAACCGGACGGAAAGGAGAGTTTGATGACCTTATCGACAGGCCTGCGCGTGCTGGTGACGGCCGGCGCGGGTGGTATCGGACGCGCCATCACGGAAGCATTCGTCGCGGCAGGTGCGAGCGTGTATGTCTGCGACATCGACGCGGCAGCGCTCGAACAGATGCGGGCGACTTTGCCCGGCGTGGTGACGTCGGTATGTGATATCGCCGATCGCGCGGCGGCGACGACAATGGTCGCGGACGCCGCCTCTGCGCTCGGTGGCCTGGACGTCCTGATCAACAATGCCGGCATTGCTGGCCCGACCGCGAGTGTCGAAGAGATGGATCCGGACGCCTGGGATGCCGTGCTTCGACTGAACCTCACCGGCACGTTCACTGTCACGCAACAGGCAATCCCCTTGCTCAAGCAATCTCGCCCGGGCGTAATTCTCATCATGTCGTCGCTCGCCGGCCGTTTTGGTTATCCGAATCGCAGTCCGTACGCGACGACCAAGTGGGGCCTCATCGGATTCACCAAGACTTTGTCGCGTGAGTTAGGCGAGTTTGGCATACGCGTCAACGCGATCTTGCCAGGCGCGGTGGAAGGCCCGCGCGTTCAGCAGGTATTGGCGGGCCGCGCATCGGCCAGCGGCCGTTCCATTGCGCAGGAAGAGGCTGCGGCCCTTGCCAATCAGTCCATCAGGCATTTCGTGGATCCGGCGGATATTGCGGCGCTCGCTGTCTTCCTTGCATCGGATGCCGGACGTTCCATCTCCGGGCAAATGATCCCTATCGATGGCGATTCGCAAAGTGCATCCTGATGTCTGGGAAAACGTTCATGGCACTCGCAAATTGCGCGCAAACGCCTCATCCTGCCTGTGAGCTGTGATTCAACGTTCGGAAAGCGCCAACCAGGGAGACCATCGTGCGATTGATGACTGGGATCATCATCCTTTGTGCCTTGCTTGCCGCGCCCGCTATCGCCGCCGATGTCGGCTTCGAGGAGGTGAAGATAGCGAATGGAACGGAGCGGCTAACGGCCGGAATCTGGTATCCAACCGATGCATCTGCGACGCCGCACGCGCTGGGCAATTTCACCCAGACGGTGGCACTGGACGCGCCGATCGCTGGCCATCGGCTGCCGCTGGTGGTGATGTCGCATGGCGGCGGAGGCTGGTACGGCGGCCATTACGACACGGCGCTTGCCCTGGCTCACGCGGGTTTCGTGGTAGCGGCGGTCAGTCACGCCGGCGACACCTTCGATGACCAGAGCGGAGTTCTGCAACCGTGGCGCCGTCCCGCACAGCTACACCAACTGGTGGACTACATGCTCGATGCGTGGCGCGGGCACGAACAACTGGATGCCGCCCGCGTCGGCGCGTACGGTTTCTCCAACGGTGGCTTCACCGCGCTCGTGGCAGCGGGCGGAATTCCAGACCTTTCGAAGATCGCGCCGTATTGCGAGGCCCATCCGGAGCATGATCTGTGCGAGGCGTTGAAACATGCCGGCGTTGATCCGCATATTGGCGCTGATATTCCCGCCAGCGCCTGGGTCCACGAGCCGCGCATCAAGGCGGCAGTGATTGCCGCGCCAGCGTTCGGATTCAGCTTCGGCCGCGCGGGGCTAGCCGATGTGCACGCATCGATCCAGTTGTGGCGAGCAGCCGACGATCGCCATCAGCCGAATCCGTACTATGAAGAAGCGGTGCGCGCCGACCTGCCTCATCCGCCCGATTATCACGTGGTCGCAAACGCAGGTCACTACGACTTCCTGCCACCTTGCGATGCGCGTCTATCGCGACAGAGGCCGGAGATCTGCAACAGCCTGCCGGGCTTCGACCGCGCGGCGTTCCATGAACACTTCAATGTCGATGTGGTGCAGTTCTTCGAGGCAACACTCCGATAGATAAACCGCTCGTACCGCTCATTGCGCCTGCTGCACCTCACCCGCATCCTGAACGCCGCCGCGATTGCGCAAGAAGCGCTGCGGCGTCTCGCCCATCGCGCGCCGAAACATCGTGATGAAAGCACTGGAATTGCGATAGCCCAACTCGGTTGCGATCGTCGAGACGGGCATGCCTCGCGCAAGGCGCGCGATCGATTCCACCAGCCGCAACCGTTGGCGCCACTGCCCGAAGGTGAGGCCGGTTTCCTCCTTGAAGGCGCGCTCCAATGTGCTCTCGCTCGCGCCCACGCGCGTGCCCCAGTCGTTGAGCGGCGTGTTGTCGGCGGGCTCGTCCATCAACTGGCCGCAGATCTGCTGGAGCCGGCGATCTTTCGGCAGCGGCAGCAGTCCTTCGGACGCCAGTTGCGCCTCGCGCATCTCCTGAAGTAGCAGCGGGTCGATCAACTTCGAGCGGCGCTCGGGATGCCCGTTCTGCTGATCCAGCACGAGCGCGGCGACCAGTTCATTGAGCAGCGTCGAAATCATCAGGACATGGCAATTCGGCTCATCGCGCGGCGCAATATCGCCCTCGAAATAGACCGTGTACATCACCGCCGGGCTGACCGCCTGCAACTCGTGCGCGACGAGCGGCGCGATCCACAGACCGCGGTACGGACCGAGCGTCCACGCGCCGTCCGGCGTGATGACGCGCAGCACGCCGCGCGTCGTGTAGACGAACTGCGGCTGGGTGTGCGAGTGCCAGCTTTCAATGTCGCCAGCGGCGAAATCGTACCGTTTGGCGATGACAGGACGCTTGAGATAGCGCCGCTCGCTTCCAGTAAAGCGTTGCCAGATCTCGGTCATTTTGTGAACTATTCGATGAAATATCGCAAAACCGCTAAATTTCGATGGTTTCGCGTAGCTAATTGACAGGACGTCGGCGAAACCTGGCACGTATTCTATCGTCCGCATGCCGCACTATGCATATAAATCGTAATGATTCTTATTTAATATGGCGGCGAATCTCAAATCTTGAATAAGGCAGACGGGATGAATCGGGGATGGGGCGGGAAGTCAGCGGACGGTGTGAATAACCAGATGGGAAGCACAAAGCGCATGAAAGTGCGCACGATCACGGCGATCGTAGCGTTGGCGATTGCAAAGATCGCGAGTGCGCAAACGGCGGCGGCGCCTGTGGCAGCATCGGACGCGTCGACGCAAACTGCGCAATCAGGCCAGCAACTGCCCGCTGTGTCGGTTCAGGGCGCGCGCGACAAAGAGCCGGGCACGGGTCCGGTGGTCGGTTATGTGGCGAAGCGCAGCGAAGCCGGCACCAAGTCCGACACGCCGATCATCAAGGTGCCGCAGGCGATCTCGGTCGTCACACGCGACCAGATGGACGTGCAGAACGCGCAGAGCGTGGCACAGGCGCTGCGCTACACGTCGGGCATCAACCCCGAGCAGCGCGGCACCAATACCGATTCGCTCGAATACCTCTACGCGCGGGGCTTCCTCGTCGACGAGTACTGGAACGGTCTGCGCACGCCCGGCCCGAACGGCGGCTTTGGCTACAACGTCACGAGCTTCGATCCATATATGTTCGAGCGCATCGAACTGCTGCACGGCCCGGCCTCGGTGCTGTACGGCCAAGGCTCGCCGGGCGGCACGATCAATCTCGTGAGCAAGATGCCCACCGACACGCCCTACCATGAAGTGGGCTTCCAGACGGGCAGCTATGGCCGCCTGCAAGGCTTCTTCGACATGAGCGGTCCGATCGACAAGGACGGCAAGGTCCTTTATCGCCTGACCGCCGACGGCTTTAACACCGGCACACAGACCGATTATGTGAACCAGCAGCGTTTCTCGATCGCGCCGACCATCCAGTTCCGTCCGTCGAAAGACACGACGTTCACGATCTTCGCGAACTATCAGTCGGACCCGGAAGCGGGCATCTACAACTCGGTGCCTTATACCTGGAAGAGCCGCAGCGAATATCCGGGCGAGCCGACATGGGACAGCTTCCGCAAGACCCAGGAGTCGATCGGCTACCAGCTGGAGCACCGCTTCACCGACGTATGGTCGTTCAAGCAGAGCTATCGCTTCATGCGCTACACGCAGACGATCCAGTACGTGGGCAATGACGGCTTCACGTCGGGCACGGACACGCTCGCGCGCACCGCGTATCTGAACTTCGGCAGCGTGAATTCGCATACCGTCGATAACCAGGTGAACGCGAAGTTCAACACGGGGCCGGTGAAGCACAACGTCACGGTCGGCCTCGATTATCAGAACATGCAGTTCGACCATTACTTCTACGGCAATCTGACTTCGACACCTGGGCTCGAGGAAAGCAACCCGATCTACGGCCAGACGATCCCGTATCCGAACTTCATGTTCGCGACGTCGAACGCCACTTCGATCAAGCAGCTCGGTGTGTACGCGCAGGATCAGATCGATATCGACAAATGGTCGTTCCTGTTCGGCGTGCGCGAGGACTGGGCCAACGAAGATCAGACTTCATACAAGACGGGTGCCACCACCACGCAGTTCAATCGTGCGTTCACGTGGCGCGCAGGCGGCGTGTACCAGTTCGACAGCGGTATCGCGCCGTACGTGAGCTACTCGCGTTCGTTCCAGCCGCAGATCGGCACTTCGTATGGCGGCGAAGCGTTCGCGCCGATGACGTCCGAGCAGTACGAAGTGGGCGTGAAGCTGCAGCCGAAGGGTTACAACAGCTTTGTCACGGTGTCGGCGTTCCACATCACCGAGAACAACGTCGCAACCACCGATCCACTGCACAGCGGGTTCAGCGTGCTCACGGGCCAGGTGCGCTCGCAGGGCTTCGAGGTGGAGGGTCATGCAAGCCTGACCAACAACCTGCAGCTGATTGCGAGCTACACCTACACGAACCTGCTCAACACCAAGAGCAATTCGTCGAACCTCGACAAGGTGCCGGTGGGCATTCCGCGCAACACGGCTTCGCTGTGGGCCGACTACACGGTCCCGGCCGGTCCGCTTGCGGGTCTGCTGTTCGGCGGCGGCGTGCGTTATATCGGCGGTTCGTATGGCGATACAGCGAACACCTTCATGACCTCATCGGCGACGCTCGTCGATCTCTCGCTGCGCTATGACCTCGGCCGACGCTTCACGAGCATGCAAGGCTGGACCACCTGGCTGAATGTGTCGAACCTGCTCGATCGCAAGTACTTCGCATCGTGTACGGGCGCGAACTACTGCTACTGGGGACAAGGTCGCCTGTTGATGGCGGGAGCGAAATACCAGTGGTAGTGCTTTCGGGTGCAGTGCAATGAATCGCCGTGCGATGCTCGCCGCGCTGCTGGGCGGCGCTTTTCTGTCCTTCGGCGTGCGCGCGCGGGCGGCCGCGCCGCGCCGCGTGATCGTGCTCGACTGGGGACTCGCGGAGCTGACTCTTGCGCTCGGCGTGTTGCCCGTCGGCATGGCGAACACACCCGGCTTCCGGCGTAACTTCACCGCGTGTTCAGTGCCGGCTTCCGTGGTCGATCTCGGCCTGATGTTCCAGCCCAATATGGAACTGATGCTCTCGCTCAAGCCCGATCTGATCGTCATCACGCCCGCGCATGCGTCGATGCGCGGCGCGCTCGAACGTATCGCGCCCACCGTCACATTGGGCATGTTCCGCGCGAGTCCCACGCCTTATACGGCCGCCTGCGAAGAGACGATGCGCCTCGCACGACTCTTCGGGCGCGAGACGCAAGGCGAGGCTGCCGTGATGCAGTCGCAGCGCGCAATCGACGCGGCGCGCGCAAGACTCGACGCGCTGCCTGCGGCGTCACGAGCGCGCGCCGCACCCGTCTACCTGACACGCTTTATCGACGAATCGCATCTGCGTGTGTTCGGCACGCACAGCCTGTTCGGCGAACTACTCGCGCGACTCGGCTTGCGCAATGCGTGGGGCCGTGCGAACGGTGCTGCGGCCTCGGCGATGATCGGCTTCGATGCGCTCGACGCCGATCCGCGCGCGACGCTCGTGTACGTCAAGCCATTGCCCGCCATGACAGCGACGATGATGCAGACAAGCCGCGTCTGGCAGGCCATGCCCTTCGCGGGCGCCGGTCGCATGACCGGCATGGCCGAGGTGCCGCCCGAAGGCGGCATCCTGAGCGCGGCGTATTTCGCGCACGCGCTCGTCGATGCGCTCGCCGCGCTGCCGGCGACATCGCCCGTGGCTTCGCCTGAACAGCGCGTCGCGGAGGCAACATGAAGAATGTCATGAGCCCACCCTTCGTGCCGATACTCCGCACGCCGCTCGTGTCTGTCTGCGCGCTATTCGTGCTCGCGGCGCTGCTGTTCGCGCTGCGCCTCGACGCGCGGCTCGCGCCCGCGTTCTGGTGGCAGGCACTCGTCGCGCCCTCTTCCTCCGACGTAACTCAATTGCTGGTGCACTATGGTGACTTTCCGCGCGTGGCCGTCACGCTGCTGTGTGGCGCCGCGCTCGGACTCGCGGGCGTCACGACCCAGCAGGTGTTACGCAATCCGCTCGCGGAACCGGTGACACTCGGCATCTTCTCGGGTGCGTGGCTGGCGCTGGCGCTCGCTACCGTCTATGCGCCATTCCTGCTCGCCGGTGGCCGCGACGCCGTCGCGCTTGCGGGCGGCGCGGCGGCACTGGCCGCCGTGTTCGCGCTGGCGGCGCGGCGCGGGATGTCGCCGCTCGCGCTGATCCTCGCGGGCATGATCGTCATTCTGTGTGGCGGCGCCTTCTGCCTCGCGCTGGCGATCTCGCATTACGACCTGCTGAGTGGTCTGCTGGTCTGGGGCGGTGGAGCGTTCGCTCAGCACGACTGGCACGTAGCGCTTGCGCTCGCGGCGCGCTTCATACCGTGCGCGCTGCTTTTGCTGCTGTGTCTGCGGCCGATGACGGTGTTCGATCTCGGCGATACGGTGGCGTCGAGCCTCGGCGTATCGCTGCACGCCACGCGTGGCATCGTGCTCCTGCTCACGTTGCTGATCGCCGCGTTCGTGGTGAGCGCGGTGGGCGTGATCGGCTTCGTCGGGCTCGCGGCACCCGCCGTTGCGCGGCTTGCGGGCGCGCGACGCCTGCGTGAACGCGTGATCTGGTCGCCGCTGATTGGTGCCGCGCTGTTGTGGCTTGCCGATCAGCTTGCGCAGTTGTGCGCAACACGCTTCGGCATGGCAATTCCAACCGGCGCAATCACGACGTTGATCGGCGCGCCGCTCCTGCTGGTGATGCTGCGCCGTCTGCGAGGGCGTCCCGATCTCGCGCACGCGTCTGCCCAGCCTGGCGCGCCGATCTCGCCACGCAACCTGTGTCTCGTTGCGCTCGCAAGCGCGTTGATGCTGGCAATGGTGATCGTGCTGTCGCTTACGCTCGGGCGTGGCCTTGCGGGCTGGCATCTGAGCGATGCACGTGAGACCGCCGCGCTGCTGTTCCTGCGCGCGCCGCACGTGGTGGCTGCGGCGGGCGTGGGCGTGTTGCTCGCGCTCTCTGGCGGCATGACGCAACGCATGACTGGCAATCCAATGGCGAGCCCTGATTTGCTCGGCATCCCGGCGGGCGGCGCGCTCGGTTTAACGGGTGCACTCTTCCTCACCTCGGCCCCGGGGCTGCCGACCTTTCTCGTCTGGTGCGCGGCCGGCTCGATGCTCACGCTGTGCGCGCTGGTGCTGATCGCGCGTGCGTCGTCGTTCTCGCCCGACACGCTGATTCTCGCGGGCATGACGCTGAGCGCGGCGTTCCAAGCGGTCTCCGTAATCGCGATTTCGAGCGGCGATCCGCGCGTCATCATCCTCTACAACCTGCTGGCGGGCTCGACCTACAACGTCGGACCCTGGATGGCCGCGCTCGTTGCCGGCTGTGCGCTGCTCGCGCTCGCGGCCGTGCCGCTGTGCCGCCGCTGGCTGGAGATTCTGCCGCTCGGCGATGCGGTCTCGATGGGGCTCGGCGTACGTATCGCCGGGGCGCGGTTCTGTCTGCTGATGCTGAGCGCGTGGTTGAGCGCCGTCGCGACACTCGTGATCGGGCCGCTATCGTTTATCGGGCTGATGGCGCCGCATATGGCGCGCATGCTCGGCATTCGCCGCGACATGCCCTTGCTGTTCATCTCCGCCACGTTCGGCGCGACGCTGATGATCGGCTCGGACTGGCTCGGCCGCTGGGTGCTGTTTCCGCAGGAAATGCCGGCTGGCGTGATGGCCACGCTGCTCGGCGGCCTTTATCTGATTCTCACGATGTTCCGAAGGCCGGCGCAAGACCGGCCCGGTTTCTGATGCACCGTCCCTGGGAGATACATGTCTTTGCTCTTGAAGCTCGCGCGCAATTCACGCTGGACCTTGATCGTCGCGCTCATCACCAGCCTCGTCAGCGGCTTTGGCAACGCCGGTCTCGTCGCACTCATCAACCAGGCGCTGTCGGCAACCACGGCGCAACTCGCGCGCCTCGGCTGGCAGTTCGTCGCGCTTGGTGTGATCGTGCTCGCGACGCGTACGCTCTCGCAGACGCTTTTCATGGACCTCGGTCAGCGCGCCAAAGCAAGCTTGCGCATGCAGACGATCCGCCGTATCGGCGACGCCTCGTTTCGCCATCTGGAGCAACAGGGCGCAGCGCGCTCGCTCGCCGTGCTCACGCAGGATCTGGACGCCATCGTGATGCTGTTCGTGCGCATGCCTGCGCTCGCGATGCAAAGTGCCGTCATTATCGGCTGCCTCGCGTATCTGAGCGTGTTGTCGTGGCAGATCCTGCTGGTGGCGATCCTCACTATCGGTATCGGTGCGGCAGGCTTTCGGGTCGCTAATGGCCGCGCGCTCTTTCATCTGCGCGCATCGCGCCGCCGCGAGGACGATCTGGTGCGCCACTTTCGCGCACTCTTCGACGGCGCCAAGGAACTGAAGCTGCATCGCTTGCGCCGCGCCGCCTTTATCGACGATACGCTTGCCACCAACGTGGAAGCCGTGCGCGTGCAGCGCACGCGCGGCTACGTGCTCTACGCGGCGGCGGCGAGCTGGGGCAGCTTCATCCT
Organism: Paraburkholderia sp. C35; assembly: GCF_003121405.1. Classification (GTDB taxonomy): domain Bacteria; phylum Pseudomonadota; class Gammaproteobacteria; order Burkholderiales; family Burkholderiaceae; genus Paraburkholderia. The sequence continues at coordinate 17,774 of NZ_QBUY01000011.1, forward strand.
GTTCGCGTTCATCGGCATTACGCTGTTCGTGGTCGCGCGACTCTTTCCAGTGAACACACACGTGATGTCGGGTTACGCGATGGTGTTCCTCTACATGATCATGCCGATCGAGTCGCTGCTTTCGGCGATTCCGAGCGTCAGCACTGCACGCGTTGCGCTGGAGCGCATCGAACAGGTGAACGCCGAGTTGCCGCCTGAGATTCCACATGACTCGAGCGGCCCCGATACGCAGGTAAGCAACGCATTCGACAGCATCGTGCTAGACGGTGTCACGCATCGTTATTTCCGCGAGAAAGAGAACGAGGTGTTCACGCTCGGGCCGATCAACCTCGCTTTCAGGCCCGGCGAACTCGTCTATCTGATCGGCGGCAACGGCAGCGGCAAGACCACGCTCGCGAAGATGATCGCGGGTCTTTATCCGCCCGAAAGCGGGCGCATCCTGCTCAACGGCGCGAGCATGGGCGAGGCCGGGCGTGACGCCTATCGCCAGTTATTTTCGGTGGTGTTCAGCGACTTCTTTCTGTTCGACAACCTGCTCGGAATGCGTGTGGATGGAATCGACCAGACAGCACAGGCGCTGCTCGTGCATCTGCAACTCGATCACAAGGTCAGCATCGAGGACGGGGTCTTTTCCACGCTCGAACTCTCGCAAGGCCAACGGAAGCGGCTCGCGTTGCTGGTCGCGTATCTGGAGGACCGGCCGGTCTACGTGTTCGACGAGTGGGCCGCAGATCAGGACCCGCTCTTTAAAGACGTGTTCTATCGCAAGCTGCTGCCCGAACTGAAGGCGAAGGGCAAGACCGTGCTGGTCATCACGCACGACGACCGCTATTTCCATCTCGCGGACCGCTATATCAAGCTCGAATACGGTCAGATCGTGGAGACGGGCGCAGGTGCGGATGCCGGCGCGCGATATATCGATGCAAGCGTTGAGAGTAGTACGGCGCACACGCCCTTTGCCGCTCAGAAATAAGGTCTGCGATCGTGCTGATGAATCTGTTTTGCTGTCGAGGTTTTTACCGATGAGTATGCCTACAAAGCTGTCGTTCGACCTGGCGCTCCAGGAAGCGCCACTAACTGCCCCGCCAGCGCACGCGCTTTTCACACTCGACAAAGTCTCATTCGATGCCGGTGGCCGCACGCTGCTCAAACCCGTGTCGCTGACGCTGGCGAAGCAACGCGTGTATGGCCTGATCGGTCACAACGGTTCCGGCAAATCGACGCTTGTGAAGCTGCTCGCGCGCCAGCAGCAGCCCACTGGAGGCGCGATCGAATTTCGAGGCCGGCCGCTCGCGCAATGGGAAACCCGGGCGTTCGCGCGCGAGGTCGCGTACCTGCCGCAGCAGGTGCCCGCTGCCGACGGCATGACGGCCCGCGCACTGGTAGCGCTTGGGCGCTATCCATGGCATGGCGCGCTCGGCCGTTTCTCGCGCACCGACGCGCAGAAAGTGCACGAATCCATGGAACAGACCGACGTGCTACGTTTTGCCGATCGCGCGGTCGATAGCCTCTCGGGCGGTGAGCGTCAGCGCGTGTGGCTTGCGATGCTGGTCGCGCAAGATAGCGATTGCCTGCTGCTCGATGAGCCGATTTCCGCGCTCGACATCGCACATCAGATCGAGGTGCTCACGCTCGTGAGACGTTTGTGTGAGGAGCGTGGCATCGGGGTCGTAGTGGTGCTGCACGACATCAACATGGCGGCCCGCTTCTGCGACGAACTCATCGCGCTCAAGGGCGGCAGCCTGCTCGCGCATGGGCCGACCGCCGAGATGATGCGCGCCGAGACGCTCAGCAGGATCTATAGCATCCCGATGGGGACCGTCGCGCATCCGGATGGCGGGTTGCCTATCAGCTTCGCGCGTTAAGGGTGAATGCCGCAACGGGAGAGCCGGTTATCCACCGGCGCGTGTGAGCTTGAGCAGGATCTGCAGACAATCCGGCCGCTCACTTCAGCCGAAGATCCCACAACACGTCGAGTACGTGCTGCGTCGAGCGCTCGGTGTACCCCGCACGATGCGCGATCCCGAGCCGCCGCCACAACGCCGGACGCAGCGGTCGCATGGCGATGCGTTCGTCGGACAGCGGCGTCGTCGCCTCATGAGGCAGTAGCGACGCGCCGTAACCTGCCGCTACCAGACTCTTGATTGCATCGTTGTAATTGAGCTGAATGCGTGGCTCAGGGTGATGTCCGCCAGCCGCGAACCAGTCCGTCGTCAGCCGCGAAAGATGAGTGGTCGCGGCATTGAGGATGAGGGGCTGCTCTGCGAGCCATTCGGGCGTGACGCGGCTCGGGCACCGCCAATGCGACGGCACGAAAGCCATCACCGGGTCGCGTCGCCACGGCTTAATCGTCAGTCCGGCCACTGGCGGCTGAGGTAGCGCGACCAGCCCGATGTCCAACCTTCCGTCCGCCAATCGGGACAGCGCTTCGTTCGAAGTGAACACTGCAAGCTGAATGTCGATAGCCGGATGATGCTGGCTCAGCACCTCCAGTGCTTGCGGCAACAGGTACGCAATCACACCCGTTGACGCACCGACCCGCACGCGCCCTTCAAGGCCCTGCACCTGCCGCTGGATATCGTGCAACGTCTGCTCTGCGTCGGCGAGCAGGCGACGGGCGCGATCCACCAGCACCTCGCCAATCGCCGACGGCCTGACCTCACCGCGCTTGCGCGACAGGAGCGGCGCACCAATCCGCTCTTCGAGTTCAGCGATGTGAAGGCTGACCGTTGGCGGCGCCAGATTCAATGCGCGCGCCGCGTCGGCAAACGAGCCACGATCGGCTATGGCTACCAGCGTACGCAAGCGGTCCAGGCTTATCTCTCGCATGTCAGCACCCAGATTCAGAAAAACTGAACATCAGCGTTGTGAAATTCAACTTTCCCTATTCTAGCGCTGCATGGAACATAGCGACTCGTTCTACCCGCTACCACTCACCATCACGGGAGTATTTCCTGTATGCATTCCCCTGTTGTTTTCATCGACGGCGATCAGGGCACGACCGGGTTGCAGATCCACGAACGGCTGCGGAATCGGACCGACCTCGAACTGCTTACGCTCGCTGCCGACGAGCGTAAGGATCTGCGGCGTCGTGCAGAAGCCATCAACGCCTGCGACTTCGCGATCCTCTGTTTGCCTGATGCGGCTGCACGCGAGGCAGTGGACGCCATCGTCAATCCTGCCGTCCGGGTGATCGACGCAAGTTCGGCCCACCGCACGCAGCCCGACTGGACATACGGCTTTCCGGAGATGTCACCGGAACAGGCCAGGCGCATTGCGAACGCAAACCGTGTGACAAATCCCGGTTGCTATCCGACAGGTGCAATCGGCTTGCTGCGCCCCCTGTTGCAGGCGGGACTGATACCTGACAGCTACCCGATCAGCATTCACGCGGTGTCCGGCTATTCAGGGCGTGGGCGTGCGGGACTGGAAGAACATGAGGGGCAAGACGCGACTCGCGCGCCGGCTTACCAGGTATATGGTCTGGCACTCGCACACAAGCACCCGCCCGAGATCCAGCAGCACGCCGGTCTTGCGCAGCGTCCCATCTTCGTGCCGGCTTATGGCGCATTCCGCCAGGGCATCGTGCTGACGATACCGCTGTCACTTCAGCTACTTGCACCGGGCGTAGATGGCGAAACGCTGCACGCATGCCTCGCACGCCACTATGCCGAGGCTCATCACGTACACGTCATGCCTCTGCACGAGTCGCGCAACCTGAAGCATCTGGATCCGCAGGTGTTGAACGGTACGAACGACATGCGCCTGAGCGTCTTTCCTAACGTCGAACATGGACATGTTTTACTATCTGCGGTTTTCGACAACCTTGGTAAAGGCGCGTCAGGTGCTGCCGTTCAGAACCTTGACCTCATGCTCGCACGGCGATAGTAGCCGCGCAGCTTGCACCCAGACATTTCCGCTTTTGCGCTACAGCGCGCTCAACAGTTCAGGTACTGCTGCGAACAGGTCAGCTTCGAGTGCATAGTCCGCCACGCTGAAAATAGGTGCTTCCGGATCTTTGTTGATCGCGACGATCACCTTCGAGTCCTTCATGCCCGCAAGGTGCTGGATCGCGCCGGAGATGCCCACCGCGATATAAAGCTGCGGCGCGACGATCTTGCCTGTCTGTCCGACCTGATAGTCGTTCGGCACGTAGCCCGCGTCCACGGCTGCGCGTGACGCGCCGAGCGCCGCTTGCAGCTTGTCTGCCAGTGGTTCGAGCACCTTCGTGTAGTTCTCTCCGCTGCCCAAACCCCGGCCACCCGACACGATGATGTTCGCCGACGTCAATTCCGGGCGATCGAGCTTCGTCACTTCGCGGCCGACGAACTGCGAGATCCCAGTGTCCGCGGCTGCTTCGATCTTCTCGAGCGAAGCGTTCCCACCTTCGGCTGCGGCAGGATCGAAACCCGTCGCGCGAACCGTGATGACCTTGATCACATCTTGCGATTGAACCGTCGCAATTGCGTTGCCGGCGTAGATCGGACGCTCGAAAGTATCGGCGCTGACAACCGCGGTGATGTCGCTGATCTGCGCGACATCGAGTTTCGCGGCGATGCGCGGCGCGATGTTCTTGCCATATGCCGTAGCCGGCGCAAGAACGTGCGAATAATCGTTCGCGATGTTCATCACGGTAGCTTCGATATTTTCCGCGAGACCTTCAGCCAGTTGTGGCGCGTCCGCGAGCAGTACCTTTGCAACGCCGGCTACCTTCGCAGCCGCATCGGCAACACCGTGCACATTGTGACCGGCAACCAGTACATGTACATCGCCACCGAGCTTTTGTGCAGCAACGACCGTGTTCAGCGTCGCTGCTTTTAGCGCCGCATTATCGTGTTCAGCAATCACCAGAATAGCCATACCTTGAGTCCTCTTTACAGCGCCTTGGCTTCAGTCTTGAGTTTCTCGACCAACGTTTTAACGTCGGCTACTTTCACGCCGGCCGAGCGCTTTGGTGGCTCGCTGACCTTCAGCGTCTTCAGGCGCGGTGTGACATCGACACCCAGATCGCCAGGCTTCACCGTTTCCAGCGGCTTTTTCTTCGCCTTCATGATGTTCGGCAACGTCACATAGCGCGGCTCATTGAGGCGCAGATCGGTCGTGACGACTGCAGGCAACGTAAGCGACAAGGTCTCCGCGCCGCCATCGATCTCCCGCGACACCGCCGCTTTCCCGTCAGCCACTATGACTTTTGAAGCAAACGTCGCTTGCGGCAAACCGGCAAGCGCAGCGAGCATTTGTCCCGTCTGATTCGAATCGTCATCGATGGCCTGTTTGCCGAGCAGAACCAGCGACGGTTGCTCCCTATCCACCAGTGCCTTCAAAAGCTTCGCGACCGCCAACGGCTGAAGATCCTCATCGGACTCGACCAGCACCGCACGGTCCGCGCCAAGCGCCAGCGCCGTGCGCAACGTCTCTTGACACTGCGCCACACCGCAAGACACCGCGACGACCTCGCTCACCACGCCCGCTTCCTTCAACCGCACGGCTTCTTCGACCGCGATTTCATCGAACGGATTCATCGACATTTTCACGTTCGCCACATCCACTCCCGTGCCATCCGACTTCACACGGACCTTCACGTTGTAGTCGACCACCCGCTTCACCGCTACAAGAACTTTCATCCAGATTGACTCCCTCGTCCTCAATTGCCCAATTCAATCATCAAGGCTTGCCGCGCGTTCATTTGATTACCAGCACCTTCGCCCGGTCGAACGCCACCGTCACGGCAACGATCAGGATCAGGCCGAACACGATCTGCTGCGCGAACACGCTGATCCCCACGAACGTCATGCCGACTCGCGCGACGGAGACCAGCAAAGCGCCGATCAGCGTGCGGCCAACGCCGCCCGCGCCACCCGTCAGTGCCGTGCCGCCCACGATCACAGCCGCAATGGCGGGCAGCAGAAACTGATCGGCAAGCGTCGGCGAACCGCTGCCCAGCCGTCCTGCCATCACGACGCCAGCGAGGCCCGCGAAGAACGACGACGTTGCGAACATCAGGCAGCGCGTCACGGACACACGCACACCCGATGCAATCGCCGCCGGTTCGCCCGCGCCGATTGCATCGACGCGCCGGCCCACCACGGTCGAGCGATGCAGAAACAGACAGAAGAGAAACGTCGCCAGTCCGAGCAGGATTTCGTGCGGAATGCCGAACGACGAACCCGTCGTCCAGCCAAGCGACGCATTGCGCAATTCATCGCTGATACCGATCGAGCGCGTGCCCGACAAGGTCAGCGCAGCCGCCGATGCAATCCCACCCACGGCCAGCGTCGCGATGAAGGACGGAATGCGCAGCACCGTCTGGATCAACCCGCTCAACAAGCCAATGCACGCGGACACCGCCAGCGCGATCACTGCCGCGAATGCGCCGTAGCGCGGCAGCAGCATCGCGACGATCACGCTCGACAGCGACGCCACCGATTGCAACGACAGATCGATGCTTCCCAGCAACACAACGAATGTCGTGCCCGCCGCCATGATGAACAGCGTCGAGCTGTCGGCCAGCAGACCGAGTTGCGTCGATGGCGCAAGAAAACCCGGTTGTGCGATTTCGATCAACAGATACAGCGCGGCGAGCGCGATCACAGGTGCGTTGTCGGTAAGACGACGCCGTGCGGTTTCATTCAGTTTTGCCATGATGACCTCAAACCATGTGTTCAACGACATCGACCTGCGAAGGCTTGCTGCCCACTTCGCACGGCAGAATGATCTGCGCGCGTCCATCGCGCATCACCATCACGCGATGACTGAGGCCGAGAATTTCTTCGAGCGTGTCACCCGTCAGCACCACGGCTACGCCTTCGTCCGTCAGTTCGCGGATCAGTTGATAGACCTCTTCGTTCGCACCGACATCGAGACCGCGCGTCGGATGATCGAGCACGAGAATACGGCTGCCCGTGAAGCGCCATTTCGCCAGCACGACTTTCTGCTGGTTACCGCCCGACAGGTTGCGGCACGATGCCGATGGTCCGGGCGTCTTGATGTGCAGACGCTCGATCCATTCGTTCGCGAGCGCCCGCTCCGCGCGCTTGTCGACCACGCCGCCGCGGCTGACAGCCGACAGGCGCGGCAAGGTCAGGTTCTCCGCAACGCTCATCTGCGTGACCAGACCTTCGACCTTGCGCTCGCGCGGCACGTAGCCGATGCCCAGTTCCACCGCGTGTCTTGCGCTCGGTGTGAGTCGCGTCTCGCCGACGCGCACTTCGCCTGTATCGAGCGCTTCGAGGCCCGCAATCACGCGGCACAGCTCTTCGCGCCCCGAGCCGACCACGCCCGCGACGCCGAACACCTCGCCACGATGCACGTCGAACGACACGTTGCGCAGCGTCTGCCCGACGCTCGCATTGCGCACCGACAACGCAACCTCGGCGCGATACGGCTTCTGCAGATTCTCGCGGTAGTACTGGCCGCCCATCGTCCGGCCGACCATCAGTTCGTGCAGTTGTGTGACGGAAGCATCGGCGGCCTGCATGCCTGCGACTACCTTGCCGTCCTTCATCACATACACACGGTCGCTCAGCGACAGCAGTTCATCGAGCCGGTGCGATACGAACACGAACGACGCTCGCGACTTCAACTCACGCACAAGGCGAAACAGAATGTCGATCTCCGCGGCTTCGAGCACGGAAGTCGGTTCGTCGAGCAGGATCACGGGTGTGTCGCCTGAATGGCTCGCGAGCGACAGTGCCTTCGCGAGTTCCACCATCTGGCGCTGACCAAACGACAGTTCTTCGCACAGATCGAGCGGATCGACATCGAGATGCACGGTCGCGAGTTCGGCGGCAGCAGCGCGCTTGAGCTTCGACCAGTTCAGGCGGCCAAACGTCATGAACGGTTCTTCGCGTCCGAGGAAGAGGTTCTCCGCGACGGTCAGATTGGGCAGGATCGACTGCTCCTGATAGACCATCGCGATGCCCTTCGCTGTCGCGTCGCGCGGATTGCGAATCACGAGCGGCTCGCCGTTGCGCAGAATCTCGCCGGAATCCTGACGGTAGCCGCCCGTCAGCAGTTTCATCAGCGTGGATTTGCCCGCACCGTTTTCGCCGATCAGGCCAACGATCTCGTTCGGGCGGATTTCGATCGATACGTCATCGAGCGCGAGCACACCGGGAAAGCGCTTGGTGATGTGATTGAGGATAAGCATGGTGAAAACTCCTGTGCGCCGCTTACTTGACGATGCGCCGGCGCGAGCGATTCAACGCAAGCGTCACGGCAGCGATGATGAGCACGCCCTGAATGCCCTGCTGCACATAAGGCGGCACACCGAGCAGCACCATGCCGTTGGCCAGCACGACCACCACCAGCGTGCCGATCAGCGTGTTCAGCGGTCCGCCATTGCCGCCCGCGAGCGACGTGCCGCCGACCACGATCGCCGTGATCGCGACGAACAACTGGCCGTCGGCGATCATCGCGTGGCCTTGCCCGTACTGCGCAACGGCGAGAATCCCCGCGAGACCGTAGAACGCGCCTGCCAGCGCGAACACGGCAATGCGGATACGCCCCACCCGCACGCCGTTCAGCCGCGCGAGATCTTCGCCGCCGCCGATCGCGAGCGCATGCCGTCCAAGCACCGTGTGCCGATGCACGAAGTAAGCGAGCCCGAGCGCAAGCATGGCGATCCACACAGACAACGGCAAACCGGCATAACGCGTGATCGAGATCGAGCGCAGCGCCATGTCACTGACGCGGATCGTGTTGCCCGACAGCACGGCCGTGCCGATGCCCGTCGCGACGAAACCGACCGCGAGCGTCGTGATGAATGACGGGATGCGCAGCGCCACGTGCAGCACGCCGTTGGTCAGCCCGAGCAGCACGCCCGCGACGATGCCGACCGCCACCGCCCACAGCCCGAACTGATTGCCGTTGAACGAGTTCTCGACCAGCATCGACACACCAATAGCCGCGACGGCGACAATGCCTTCCGCCGACAGATCGATGCTGCCGAGCTGGATCACGAAGGTTCCGCCCAAAGCAATCGTGAGCGGAATCACGGCGGCGATCGCGATGCGCGCAAGGTTCATCGGATCGAAGAAGTCGTGATTCAGCGCACCGATGCCGAGCCCGAGCGCGAGCAGCACGAGAAGCGGCGCGAACCGGCCCAGCATGGCGCGCAGCGCGGCGCGCTCGCCCGGGAACAGCGCGCCTGCCGTTCCGTTTTCGCCGTGCATCGCGTGGCGGGAAGAAGTTGCGGTCAGCTTGCTCATCGATACACCACAGGCCCGGAAACGCGGGCATAGACGTTGTTCCAGTCGGCGGACGGCGCAGTCGCGCGGCGCGCGACTTCCTGGACATTCGCTTTCGTGACGAAGGTCGCCGTGCAGAACGATTCACGCCGGTCTTTCGGCAGCGATGCGAGATCCACTTTCTTTTCTTTCGCCTGCAGACCCATCGACAAACCGATGCCGCCCAGCCAGTACGGATCCCAATCGACGGAGGCGATCAGTTCGCCCGTCTTGATTGCGGCGAGGCCCGGCTGCGTGCCGTCCATGCCCGTGACGGGAATCTGGCCCGCCAGACCTTCGGCGCGCAGTGCTTCGATTGCGCCGAGTGCCATGTCGTCATTGGCGGCCCAGACGCCCTTGATCTTCGAATTGAAGCGCGTCATCCACGCCTGCATGATCGGGAAAGCCTTTTGCGAGTTCCAGTCCGCAACCTGAAAGTCGAGCAACTGGATGCCCGGATACTTCTTGAGCGCCGCATCGAGGCCCGCCTTTCGCTCGATCGCAGGCACGTTGCTGAAGATGCCGCCGAGCGCAACCACGCCGCCCTTGCCGCCCATCGCCTTGAACAGTTGAGTCGCCGTCTGCTCGCCGTATGCGACGCCGTCATACGACAGGTGCGCGACGTAGTTCGGGTTCGCATCCCACGGGTGCAGATCCTTCGGCTTGTTCCAGATCGTCGTGACGAAGGCGCCAGCCTTCGTGCAGGCCTCGACGATCACGCGTGCATCGGCGGAATCGTTGGGGTCGACGTTGAGCACAAGGTTGCCGCCCGTCTTCTGCAATAGCGCGCGGATATCCGCGATGCCTTTTTCCGAACTGCCTTCCGTGGTGAGCGGCACGTACGGCAAACCGGCGCTCTTTGCGAAGTCCTGCGCGCCCTTGTTGAATGCCGTGTAGTACGGGTTCGTCAGCGAGCGGAACGAACAGGCGAGCGTCGGTTTGTCGGCACCGAACGCGAGGCTGGAAAGACCGCCGCCCGCAACGGCAAACGCCGCGCCGGCACCCAGCCTGATGAAATCGCGACGCGAAAAACCCGAATGCTGATCGTAGTTGGACATGATGTCTCCTCCAGACAGTCGCACAGCCGCATCTGCAAGCCGCGCTCTAAATAAATAACCGGATATTTACAGATCGATTAAACGCCCAGACTCTTGTGAGACATGGGCGGGCCCTGGCCCTCTACCCTCTCGTGCTTGGTTCGCTTTATACGGCTGCTGCGCTCGCCATGGCCAGTGTCGTGCGGCGGGCGATGTTGCCCGACTGGCTCGTCGACGATGTCACGCTTGCAAGACCACGAATCAGATCGGCAGCCTTTTCCGCGATCATCAAGGTCGGCGCATTGGTATTCGAACTGACGATGCGCGGCATCACCGACGAATCCGCCACACGCAATCCGTCGATACCGTGCACGCGCAGTTGCGGATCGACCACCGACATCGCGTCGACGCCCATCTTGCACGTACCGACCGGGTGATAGCCCGTGCGTCCGTACTGCTGTGCATAGGCCTCGTAATCCGCCTGCGTGCGCACGCTGCTGCCGGGAAAATGCTCAGCCTTGATGTACTTGCGCAGCGCCGTCTGGCTCATGATTTCGCGGCTCTGGCGAATACCTTCGACGGCCACCTTCAGATCGTACGGATCGCGGATATACGCGGGATCGATCACGGGCGCGTCCAGCGGATCGGCGCTGTGCAGCGTCACGCTGCCCCGGCTGCGCGGGCGCAGAAAATACGAGTTGAGCGTGCAGCCGGAACCGGACGGCACGGGTGGCACGCCCGCTTCGACGCCTGCGCCGGGCAGGAAGTGGAACTGCAGATCGGGCGTCGGCACGGAACTGTCCGAATACCAGAATGCGCCGCCCTCCGCGATGTTCGACGTCACCGGGCCCTTGTTGAACAGTTTGTATTCGAGCCCGGCGAGCAGCATCATGTGCTTCTTCGCGTACTTGTCGAGGCTGTACGGCCCGTTCAGTTCGTAGACGATATCGATGTCGAAGTGATCCTGCAGGTTTCGGCCCACGCCCGCAAGCGCATGAACCGGCTTCACGCCTGCGCGCTCAAGACCCGCTGCATCGCCGATGCCGGATAGCATCAGCAGCTTCGGCGAACCGATCGCGCCCGCCGTCACGATGACTTCCGCTTCGGCGCGCACCAGTTCGACGTTCGCACGATTGCCTCGCGCCGCGATCTCGACACCAATCGCGCGCCCGTTTTCGATCACGACGCGCAGCACGTGACAGTCGGTGCGCACGGTCAGATTCGCCCGCGACTGCGCCGCGCGAAGATAGCCGACTGCCGCGCTGCATCGTTTGCCATTGCGTTGCGTGACCTGATAGACGCCAACGCCTTCTTGCTGCGCGCCGTTGAAGTCGCTGTTGTACGGCATGCCCGCTTCCTGCCCTGCGCGCACGAACGCCTTGGTCAGTTCGTTGACGGTGATCAGGTCCGACACGCCCAGCGGGCCGCCCACGCCGTGGTATTCGTTGCACAGGCGCTCGTTGTCTTCCATGCGACGCAAGTAGGGCAGCACGCCGTCGCGAAAGCCCCAGCCCGTGCAGCCTTCGCGCTCCCAGCCGTCGTAGTCCTCGGGCTGGCCGCGCGTATAGACCATCGCGTTGATCGAGCCGCCGCCGCCCAGCACGCGTGCCTGCGCGAACGGAATCTGGCGGCGCTGCGTTTCGCTCGCAGCGAGCGTGCGATAACCCCACGTCAACGGACCGCCCGTCATCTTGAAGAACCCTACGGGCATGTGGATGTAGGGATCGGTATCGGCGGGACCGGCTTCGAGCAGCAATACCCGGTTACCGGCGTCTTCCGTGAGGCGCGCCGCCAGCGCACAACCTGCCGGGCCACCACCTACGATCACATAGTCGTACATCGTCGTCTCCACTACTGTGTTCTGCTGTCGTCGTGTGTTTCTCAGGCAAAGCCGCGCGTCACGCGATCCAGCGTGCCCGCTTGCCGAGTTGCACATGCACGGACTTCAACTCCGTGTATTCCTCGATGCCATAGCGGCCCGTCTCGCGACCGATGCCCGATTCCTTGAACCCGCCGATCGGCATTTCGGGGCCGCCCGCAATCGTGCAGTTCACCCAGATGCGCCCTGCCTGCACGCGGCGGAAGCTGCCGAACGCCTGTTGCACGTCGCGCGTCCAGATGCTCGCGGCAAGGCCATACGGCACGCCGTTCGCAAGTTCGATGGCCTGTTCAGTGGTGTCGAATGATGTCACCGACAGGACCGGCCCGAAGATCTCTTCCTGCGCGATTGCGCTGTCCGGCCGCACGTTTCGGAACAGCGTCGGCTGGATGAAGTAGCGCTCGCCATCATTCGTCGATGTGCCGCCGTGCACGAGTTGCGCGCCGTCGCGACGCCCGGCTTCGATGTAGCCGCAAATCTTGTCGAACTGCCGCGCCTCGACGATCGCGCCGACGTGATTCGTCGCATCGAGCGGATCGCCGACACGCACTTTCTCGAACACGGCCTTGATGCGCGCAACGAGTTCTTCTTCCACCGATCGATGCACGACAAGCCGGCTGCCAGACACGCAGCATTGACCCGCGTTGAAGCAGATGCCAAAGGCGATGGCGTCGGCTGCGTCGTCGAGGTCGGCGTCCGCGAACACGATCTGTGGAGTCTTGCCGCCCAGTTCGAGACCGACCTTCTTCATGTTGCCGCCCGCTGCCGTCAGCACCGAACGGCCAACCGGAGTCGAACCCGTGAACGACACCATATCGACATCGCGATGCTCGGCCAGCGCCTGGCCGACCACGGAACCCAGACCCGTCACCACATTGACGACGCCATCAGGCAAGCCCGCTTCGCTGAGCAATGCAGCGAGCCGCAGTGTCGTGCTCGATGTCAGTTCAGCGGGCTTGACGACCGCCGTACAACCCGCCGCAAGCACGAATGGCAAGCGCTCGGAAAGAATGAAGAACGGAAAATTCCACGGCGTGACGATGCCGACCACGCCCACCGGCTGACGCACCACGAGACCGAACAGATCTTCGCCGAGTGTGTCGTGCGTATCGCCGTGCACGACGCGCGCGAGTCCCGCTGCGTATTCCCAGATACCTGCCGCGCCCATGATCTCGCCACGCGATTGACCGATCGGCTTGCCGCTTTCGAGCGTTTCGAGCCAGGCCAGCGTCTCGACGTCTTCGCGGATGCGCTGCGCCGCTTTCAGCAGCACAGCGGCACGTTGCTCGCCCGAGATGCGCGACCAGCGGCCATCGTCGAATGCGCGTCGTGCTGCGGCGACGGCGGCGTCGAGATCCTGAGCCGTCCCGCGCAGCGTTTCCGTGACGGCCACGCCATGCCCCGGACTCTTGCGCACGACGTACTCGCCCGTGCTGCCCATGTACTGCGCGCCATCGATGAACATCGGGCTGCGCACGGGTTGCGGCGGCAGCTGAAGCGCTGTTGCGAGCTCAGACAGATTGCTCATTCATGTCTCCACTGTTTGCATTTGCACGGACGCTCACATCGAACCGTCCGCGTCGGCGACAGAATCACCACGCATTTTTTCGCGCCCATTCTGCACCATCCGGTTACTTCCTCGCAATGCCTTTTTCGTCTATAGTCGCTCACACGAAGTCAAGGCAACGCGACGCCCCCACACACCATTTCAGGCGATTGACCACTATGACTGTTGCAAGCACGCCCGCCGGCCGGGCCACCAGGGCAGCCAAAGCCGACGGCGCGCCGGCACCGCGTCAGCGCGACCCCGAAGTCACCAAGGCGCGCATTCTCGAAGCCGCGAAAAAAGAGTTTGCGAAGCTGGGTCTCGCAGGCGCGCGGGTCGAGGCGATCTCGACACGCGCGAAGTCGAACAAGCGCATGATCTATCACTACTTCGGCAGCAAGGAGCAGTTGTTCCAGGCCGTGCTGGAAGACGTGTACGCCGATATCCGCATGGCCGAACTGAAGTTGCATCTCGACCATCTGTCGCCCGAAGACGCCGTCGCCGCACTCGTTGCGCACACGTGGAACTACTACCTGAAGAACCCGGAATTCATGACGCTGGTGAACAGCGAAAACCTGCACAAGGCGCGTCATGTCAAACGGTCGGCTCGATTTAAAGAACTGCATCATGGCTTTATCTCGATGTTGGAGCGCATTCTCGATCGCGGTGTCGAAGCGGGTGTGTTCCGTCCCGGCGTCGATGCCCGTCAACTGCATATCACGATGGCCGCCATCGGCTATTACTATCTGACCAACCGCTACACCAGCGGCGTGATCTTCGATTTCGATTTCATGGAACCCGACGCCCTGAAAAAGCGGCTCGACTTCAACATCGAAACCATCCTCAGACTGCTGCGGCCTTAACTCCTCTCCCGCTCGCGCCGCATCTGCGGCGTGAGCGTGCTGCTTCCATCACGCTGCTTTCTCTGTCGTCGCCGTGCCGCGCAACAACGACTCATCGACCAGCGGCTGAAAACCCATCCGGTCCAGCACGTCGCGCTGGATATCCACGCCCGCTGCGACTTCGATCAGCCGAACGCCATCTGCTTCGAGCCGGAACACGGCGCGCTCCGTCACGTACAGCACCTCTTGCCCCGCGATGCGCGCCTGCTCACCGCTGAATGTGATGTGCTGCACGCGCTTCACCAGTTTCGGAACGCTGCCCGCCGCTACGATCCGCAGTTCGCCATCCTTCTGCTCGACCTCGAGGCCCTTCGCTTCGAACGCACCGCAAAACACGATCTTGCGTGCGCCTTGCGTGATGTCGATGAAGCCGCCCGGCCCGACCACCGTCGCACCCAGCTTCGACACGTTGATGTTGCCGTCGCCGTCCATTTCGCCCATGCCGAGGAACGTGACATCGACGCCGCCGCCGCTATAAAAATCGAACTGATCGACGCTCTACAGGATCGCGTCCGCGTTGCGCGCGGTGCCGAACATCGGGCCATCGAGCATTGCGCCGTTGTGAATGCCCTGCTCGACGGAACCCCAGAACGTGCCGAGGCGTCCTTCGCCTGCCAGCAAACCGGGAATGCCGCCCGGAATGCCGAAGCCGAAATTCGCTGACTGTCCCGCGGGGAGTTCTTTCGCCGCGCGCGACGCGATGATGTGGCGAATGCCAGTGGGCGCTTCATAGAAACCCTCGCCCACCGGGCAAAGCGATTCACCGCTCAGGGACGGGTCGTAATCGGCCACCACGCATTGCACCTGCTCTGACGTTTCAACGAGGCTGTTCACCAGCACGCCCGGAATGCGCACCAGCCGCGCAGGCACGTACCCGTCGCTACGGCGCGCCTTGACCTGCACGATCACGTGTCCGCCGCTGTTGTGCGCGGCAAGCGCGGCGGCGTACACGTCGAGATCCGCCGGTTCGTGGCGCAACGTGACGTTGCCTGCATCGTCCGCCGACGAACCGCGCACGATCGCGAAATCGATCCTGAACGGCTTGTAGCGCAGAAACTCGCGGCCATCCAGATGCACGAGTTCGACGATGTCTTCCGTGGCGCGTGCATTGATCTTGCCGCCGTCCAATCGCGGATCGACGAAGGTGCGCAGTCCGACATGCGTGATCAGGCCCGGACGCCCGGCGCCGATTTCGCGCAGCAGCGTGGAGATTGCGCCCGCCGGCAGGCTGTAGGCCTCGAATGCGTTCTCCTGCGCAAGACGCTGCATCGCGGGCGACCAGCTCCAGTGCCCGCCGATCACGCGCCGCACCATGCCGGCAT
The DNA here is from genome assembly GCF_003121405.1 of Paraburkholderia sp. C35. Classification (GTDB taxonomy): domain Bacteria; phylum Pseudomonadota; class Gammaproteobacteria; order Burkholderiales; family Burkholderiaceae; genus Paraburkholderia. The sequence continues at coordinate 33,687 of NZ_QBUY01000011.1, forward strand.
GCGCAAAACGTCCAAGGCCACTGCCCTTGCCATCGCCGATACCCAGCGCGTGCACGATGGTCAGATCACGCGGATGACCCGTTTCGAGAAAGCGCTGCTCCAGCTTCGCCAGCACGGCGTCCGCCTCCAGCAGACCGCCGCCCGAGCCCGCCAGCGCGATCGTCGCGCCGTCGAAAATCTGCTCGACCGCCGCAGCGGCATCTATCCATTTGCTCAAACCACCCTCCGTCTGATCGGCTTCACAGCTCATTGACAGCGTCCAACCGTTGGTCTTAAATAACCATCCAGTTGGTTACTTGTTGCGAATGTTGGCACAGGAAACGGCCCGTTTCAAGTATCGAATTGCGACGCTCGGGTTTACCTGCACGAGCGCGCCAAAGGTCAGACAGGTAGTGATCGATTGGACGGAGACAGCATGAAACTCACCGAAATGCATCAACAGATTCGCGAAACCACGCGCCGTTTCGCGCAGGAAGTGATCCGCCCCGTGGCGGAAGAACTCGACCGGGAAGAGCGTTTCCCGGCCGGGATCTACACGCAGATGGGCGAGCTTGGCCTGTTCGGCATCACGGTGCCGGAGGCCTATGGCGGCGCGGGACTCGACGTGACGGCCTATGCGCTCGTGATGGAAGAGTTGTCGCGCGGCTATGCGTCGGTTGCCGATCAGTGCGGGCTGCTCGAACTCGTCGGCACGCTGCTGTCGATCCATGGCAGCGACGCACAGCGCGCGCGTTATATGGAGCCGCTGCTGCGCGCGCAATTGCGCCCCGCTTACTGCATCACGGAAGCCGATGCGGGTACCGACGTCTCCGGCATCCGCACCACGGCCACACGCACGGCAACGGGCTGGGAACTGACGGGCGCCAAGCTGTGGATTCACAACGCGCCCGTCGCCGATGTCGCCTTCGTGCTCGCCCGCACGGACCCTGCCGCCGGGCGGCGCGGCATGAGTATTTTCATCGTCGATTGCGCGCTGGCGGGTGTGTCGAAAGGTCCGAAGGAACACAAGATGGGACAGCGCGCATCGCAGGTCGGCGAGTTGCATTTCGACCGCGTGAAGCTGCCCGCCGATGCGCTGCTCGGCGTTGAAGGGCGCGGCTTTCACATCATGATGAGCGTGCTCGATAAGGGGCGCGTCGGTATCGCTGCGCTTGCTGTCGGTATCGCGCAAGCGGGTCTCGAGGCCGCGCTCGACTATGCGCAAACGCGCAAACAGTTCGGCAGCCATCTGGCGGAGTTTCAGGGCATCCAGTGGATGCTCGCCGACATGGCAACCGATATCCAGGCCGCCCGTCTGCTCGTGCACGACGCAGCCGAACGCCTGCAAAACGGCGAGCGCGCGAGCATCGCGTGTTCAATGGCGAAGTGCTTCGCGGGCGACACGGCCGTCAAGCACAGTGCGAATGCCGTGCAGATTTTCGGCGGCAGCGGCTACATCCGCGGCTATGAAGTGGAACGTCTGTATCGCGACGCCAAGATCACGCAGATCTACGAAGGCACCAACCAGATCCAGCGCACCATCGTCGCGCGCGATCTGATCAACCACGGAGCCTCGCTGTGAGCGCCCGCCCGATTGCACTCGTCACGGGCAGCCGGCGCGGCATCGGACGCGCGATAGCCGTTGAACTCGGCCGCGCCGGTTTCGACGTCGCGCTGACGGACGTCACGCTATCCGACGAACTGACGCAGGCTGCAAGCGAAGTCGAAAGCACCGGCGCGCGTGCCATTGCCATGACATCGGATCTCGCTGACATCGACTCGCATGCACAGCTGTTGCGCGATGTCGAAGCAAAGCTCGAAGGGCAAATCGATTGCCTCGTGAACAACGCGGGCGTATCCGTGATGTCGCGAGGCGATCTGCTCGATGTGACGCCTGAGAGCTTCGATCGCTGTATCGCGGTCAACACGCGCGGCACGTTCTTTCTCATGCAGACCTACGCGCGCCACTGTCTTGCACGGCAACGCGCTGCCGTCGCCGCGCATCCGTGTGTGATCACGATCACTTCGTCGAATGCTGTCGCGGCGTCTCCGTTGCGCAGCGAATACTGCGTATCGAAGGCCGGTCTTTCGATGGCGAATACGCTGTTTTCGCTAAGGCTCGCGCAGCACGGCATCAGCGTGTACGAAGTCCAGCCAGGGTTGATTGAAACCGAAATGACGGCACCGTCGCGCAGCCGCTATGACGCGCAGATCGATCAGGGACTGACAGCGATCAAACGCTGGGGCACGCCGCAGGAAGTGGCCACCACCGTGCGCACACTCGCCACAGGCGGTCTGCCGTATAGCGTCGGCCAGGCGATACGCGTCGATGGCGGCCTTCTCGTTACCAAATACTGAGTCGCATATGAACCTCTCCATCAAATTGCCCACTGCTGCGGGCACCCTCGAAACATGGCGCGTGCAAGGCACGCCGCTCGACGTGCGTGCACCTGAGCTCGCGTTCAATCGTATCGCTTATTCGGCGGCGCATGTCGTTGCCGATCCGTTACGCTCAGGTGAACTCAACGGCCCGCCTGCAATCGATTGGGAACGCACGATTGCATACCGCCGTTATCTGCTGCAACAGGGACTCGGCATCGCTGAAGCGATGGACACCGCACAGCGCGGCATGGGCGTGCCGTGGCATACGGCGCTCGAACTGATCACGCGTTGCATGGAAGGTACGCGCGATATCGAAGGCGCGCTGATTGCATCGGGTTGCGGCACCGATCACCTGGCACCTGGCTCCGTCACCTCTGTCGACGATGTGATCCGCGCCTACGCGGAACAGCTCGAGGCCGTGCAACGCACGGGCAGCCGCGTGATTCTGATGGCGAGCCGCGCGCTCGCGAAAGTCGCGCGTGGCCCCGAAGACTATCGACGCGTCTATCGGGAAGCATTGCGACTGTGCGATAAACCGGCGATCCTCCATTGGCTCGGCGACATGTTCGATCCAGAACTGGCAGGTTACTGGGGCGCAACAGACTTCGCGGACACAGCCGACGTGTGCCTGTCGATCATCGACGAAAACGCCGCGCACGTCGAAGGCATCAAGATCTCGTTGCTCGACGATCAGAAGGAAATCGCTTTCCGTCGCCGTCTGCCGCGCACGGTGCAGATGTACACGGGCGACGACTTCAACTATCCGTCGCTGATCGAAGGCGACGGTACGCATTTTTCGCACGCGCTGCTGGGCATTTTCGATGCGATTGCGCCCGCTGCATCGCAGGCATTGTCTGCCCTCGCGGCGGGCGACACCGCGCGTTTTCATGCGCTGCTCGCGCCGACTGTGCCGCTGTCGCGTCACATCTTCCGTGCGCCGACTCAGTACTACAAGACGGGCGTCGTATTCCTCGCGTATCTGAATGGCTTCCAGGATCACTTCTTTATGCCCGGCGGACATCATGGCATGCGCCCGCCCGCCTATCTCGCCGATGTTTTCCGTCTCGCCGATCAGGCAAGGCTGCTGCGCAATCCCGAAGACGCCATCGCGCGCATGCGCCGCGTGATGGCGCCGCTCGGCTGCGGCGAGTGATCAGCGATGAGAAACCTTCAGGGAAGACTGGACCTCTGCTCGATCAACACGGCCACGCTCGGGCATCGCGAACCGATCAGCCTCACGATTGACCGCATCGCGCGTGCCGGATTCGGCGGCATTGCGCCGTGGCGCCGCGAGATCGAAGGCGCCGATGTCGCGCAGATCGCCCGTCAAATCAAGGCTCTGGGCCTGAGCGTCAGCGGCTATTGCCGCTCGACGGCACTGCCTGCCGCAACGGCTGCGGAGTTCAACGCAAACATCGAGGCCAATCGCGCCGCGTTACGCGATGCCGCAACGCTCGGCGCACAGTGCTTCGTGATCGTGACAGGAGGATTGCCTGCGCAAAGCCGCGATCTGTTGGGCGCACGGTCGCAAGTGGTCGAAGGCATGGCGATGCTGCTCGACACAGCACGCGACTGCGGCGTTCCGCTTGCGATTGAACCGCTGCATCCGATGTATGCGGCGGATCGTGCTGTCGTCAATACGCTCGCGCAGGCGCTCGACATCTGCCGTGCAGTCGATGCAGAGAACACAGGTTATCTCGGCGTCGCCATCGATGCGTACCACTGCTGGTGGGATCCCGCGCTCGCTGCCGCCATCGAAACGGCAGGCCGCGAGAATCGCATCCTCGCGTTTCACGTGTGCGACTGGCTGCGCGATACACGCGACATGCTGCTCGATCGCGGGATGATGGGCGACGGCGTGATCGACCTGCCATCGCTTCGGCGTTCCGTAGAGTCGGCGGGCTATGACGGACATGTCGAAGTCGAAATTTTTTCCGCGCAGGACTGGTGGCAACGTGACCCCGACCAGGTGCTTGCGACCTGTGCTGAACGCTTGCAAAGCCACTGCTAAACCTGCTCATCAAGAACACCGGAGACAAGCATGACAAGAACTTTGCGCTGGGGCGTACTGGGCGCCGCGAAAATCGCCGACAACTTCGTCGTGCCCGCGATACAACGTTCGACCGACTCGCGTGTTACGGCCGTCGCCAGTCGCGATGCGGCGCGTGCCGATGCGTTCGCCACGAAGCATGGCATCCCGCATGTGCTCAGACGCTACGAAGACGTGATAGCGAGAGACGACATCGACGCGATCTATATTCCGCTGCCTACCGCCAGCCATGTCGAGTGGGTCAGGAAAGCGCTGCAAGGCGGCAAACACGTTCTGTGCGAAAAGCCTGTCGCCATGCACGCGTCGGAAATCGAAGAACTCATCGCGCTGCGCGATGAAACAGGTCTCGTATGTGGAGAAGCGTTCATGGTCGCTCATCATCCTCAGTGGGCGTTTGTGCGCGACAGCCTTGCTCGAGGCGCTATCGGCGAACTGAAGCTGATCGAAGGATGTTTCACCTACTTCAACGACGATCCGCACGCGCTCAAGAACAATCGTGAATTAGGCGGCGGAGGCGTGCGTGACATTGGCGTCTATCCCGTCGTCACCACTCGCCTTGCCACAGGACTCGAACCGGTCGACGTGCACGCCGAAGTCAGCATCGATCCGCGCTTCGGCACCGACCGCCATGCCCATTGCACGATGGCGTTCGCAGACTTCACCGCGCGCTTCTACTGCGGAACGCAATTGGGCCGCCGGCAGCAGATGGTGTTTCATGGCACGTCCGGGTGGATCAGCGTGGATGCGCCGTTTAATCCTTGCGTATATGGACCCGCCACGGTGCGACTTCGAGACGACCGCACGGCAGAGACTCAGGTCACCGAGTTTGGCGATGTCGACCAGTATCAGTTGATGATCGAGGACTTTGCTAGAACCGTGCGCGGGGAGACGAAAGACGTGACGTTTTCTCTCGAAAGCTCGTTGTGCAATCAGTTGGTGATTGATCGGATTCTCGCAAACCCGCAGCAGGACGCCATCCAGGTGCAGAAATAGACTTGCGCACAACCATCGTCAGCAAGGGACCGGACGCCCTTTGACGGAAGTGGCACGGTGAAAACACAGCACTGGATCGCTCGCCAATTCATTCAATACCTTGTGCACGCCTTCGAACCTCGCCCGAGGTTTGCATCACCGCGTGCGCAACAAGATTCCACAGTCAGCAAGAAGCTTCAAGACGGGAACGTTTCCGGTAGTCAGCATACGACCAGTTATCGACCGCCATGCGGCTCACGAACTGGGCCTCAGGCAACGGATAGCCGTGACTCCAGATGTCGCCGCGAACGCGCCATGTGCACACTCCGTTCGAACCTACTCAGAAGGGGTATTCCCGTGAACAGGTCAAGCAGCCTCAGCGCCCTCATCGCCACACTTCTCGCCGCCAGCATCAGCTTCAACGCTTCCGCGGACACCTCCACCACACCTGCCTCAACGAGGGCCGAAAGTTTCCATCATCCTCACAATGCCAGTCCCACGGTGATCTTTGTCCATGGGGCGTTTGCCGATTCATCCAGCTGGAATGTAGAGATCAGTGTGCTACGCAGCGCCGGGTATCCCGTCATTGCCTATGCGAATCCGCTCCGTGGCATTGCCAACGACGCCGCTGGCCTCGACGCGCTAGTCAAGTCCGTCGACGGCCCCGTGGTGCTGGTGGGTCACTCCTACGCAGGCATGGTGGTCAGCCAGGTCGCCGCCCAGGAGCCGTCGGTGAAGGCGATTGTGTACGTTGCCGCGCTGATCCCCGTGGTGGGCGAGAGCACCAATGACCTGGTCACGAAGTTTCCAGGGTCCCAACTTGTCGCTGCGAACCTGCATTCCGTCGCCGCCCCTGGCGGGCAGACCGACGTGTACATCAACCAGGATAAATACGGCACCGTCTATGCCGGTGGACTCAGCCAGCCTGACATAACCGTCGCTGCGGCTGGGGAACGCCCACTTGCCGCGGCGGCCTTCGCGGAAGCGGCCACGCTAGCGGCACCTGCGTCTGTTCCCAAGTGGGAAATCGTCGCGACTCAGGACCATGCTGTCCCTACTCAGGTGCAGGAATTCATGGCAAATCGGGCCGGCGCGAGGATCGTCAGGACCAGGTCTGGTCATGATGTTCCGGCGGCACAGCCCTTCGTGGTGGTCAAGGTAGTCGAGGAGGCTATTGCCGCGGCCAGCAAGTAAATCCGCGATTGGCATGGCGACGATAGCCGGCGGGAATTCCGTGAGTCGCCGACGAAACTGAGCGTACGTAGCGCGGCAAATTCGAACGCTTCAGAGCGAAGCCCGGGCGGCTCACGCCGTGCCGGGATCGCCCTTCTTCCATGCAGTGCGGACGGCAAAAGCGAATCCACCGCGCATTCAGTATCACAACTCAATCCGCCAACTTCAGTGCCTGCGAGAAATCGGCGATCAGATCGTCGATATCTTCGATGCCCGCCGATAGTCGCAGCATGCCGTCAGAAATACCCATAGCCTTGCGCGTTTCCGGACCAGCCTCAAAGAAAATGGTCGGTGCGACGGGAATAATCAGCGTGCGTGTATCGCCGAGACCCGTCGCCTTGACAGGCAGCTGAAGCGCGTTGACGACTTCCACCATACGTTGTGCGTCACGCAGTTCGAACGACAGAAGCCAGGACGCGCCCTTGAACAGCGCTTGCGCGATGTCGTATTGCGGGTGACTTTTCAGACCCGGATAGAACACCTTGCCGACGGCCTTGTGTCCTTCCAGGAAGTGAGCAAGCGCAAGTGCATTGTCGCTGCTTTGCTTCACGCGCAAGGCGAGCGTTTCCGCGCCCATCGCGATCGAGTGTGCCTGCTCGGAGGACAGCGACGCGCCCATGTCGCGCAAGCCTTTCTTGCGGATCTGCAACAGGCCCTGCTCCCTGGGCGGCGTGCGCCGATAGTCGTCGGCGATGTTCGGATACGCGCTCCAGTCGAACAGACCGGTATCGGTCACCGCGCCTCCGAGCGCCGCACCGTGGCCCGCGATCGTCTTGGTCAGCGAGTTGATCACGAGGCTGGCGCCAACCGTCTTCGGTTTGAACAATGCCGGCGACGTAATCGTGTTGTCGACCACATAGACGATGCTGCGCTCGCGACACACCTCACTGATGCCCTGCAAGTCCGGAATCTGCGTACCTGGATTCGCGATGGTTTCGACGAACACCATGCGCGTGTTCGGCCGGACTGCGTGCTTCACGTTCTCGACGTCGCACGCGTCAACGGTGGTGACTTCTATGCCGAGCGTCCTCAATGTGCCGAACAGGCTGTTGGTGTTGCCGAATACATAACGGCTCGATACGACGTGATCGCCCGCGCGAAGGAGCGTGAGGAAGGTTGCCGTGATGGCGGCCATGCCCGTGCTGAAGCAGATCGTGCCGATGCCTTCTTCGAGGCTCGTGATCTTGCGCTCGAGCGCGGCTGTCGTGGGCGTGCCCTGACGGGCGTAATTGAAGCCGCCCTTTTTCGTGCCCTGGAATACGCCGATCAGGTCTTCGACACGCTCGAAGCCATATTGCACGGACGTGTGAATCGGCTGACGCACGCCACCGTGCTCATTGCCCGTGATTCTGTCGCCGTGAACGATATTGGTGGTGAAACCTTGCTTGTCCATCTTTTCTCCGCTGTTCGGGTCGCCTGGTGCGCTCTATTATCGCCATGAATGCGCATGCGCCGCTATATCCATCTACGGCCAAAGGTATCCTCGACGGCCAGCGTCTGCGACTTGCAGGCGACGCTCTCCCACTATGACGGGCGCGCCATATAGTGCAGCAGTCCATCCGTGACGACACCATCGCAGATCGAATGCGCGGCCTGTCTCCGCATTCGGCAGCTTGCTTTCGATAAGACTGGCCAACCTGTCCCGCGGATACCCCGCCATATCCACGACCCCGCCACCGACGACAATGGTCGCCGGTGACATCATTGCCGATGCCGTGCCAATAGCAACCGCCTGATACTGGACGAAGCGCGCGAGTTCGTCCTCTAAGGAAGGCTTGTATCGCGACGCTAGAAAAACACTATCAATGGCTACGCCATGTCGACCCGCAATCGCCTGCAACGCCCGTCCCGATGCAAAGGCTTCCAGACATTGTGGACGTACACCGTCGGGCACGGGTCCTTCTGCCTGAAACGGCATCAGTCCGATTTCGAGTGCCCATCCACCGCCCCGAAATGGCGCGCCGTGATGGATAAAAGCCGCCCCAACGCCCGTGCCGAAGAAGACGCCGAGTACATCGTCGCCGCCTTGCACGACTCCCGCTCGCCGTTCACCCATCAGCGTCAGTACTGCGTCGCGTTCGAGCAGAGCCGGACAGCCGAACCACTGTTCCAGTTCGGCGCCAAGCCGCCGGCCGTTTAGGCTCGGAACGTTGGCAGCATGAAGGACAGAATTGCCGTCGGTGTCGATGAAACCGGGTACTGCGACGACCAGCGATTGCGCCTCGATGCCCGTATCCGCGACGACATCTTCGATCATCAATGCGAGCGCCCGAACGGGATCACCAGCCCTGAGAGCATCGGTTGAATACAGCTTGCGGAAGTCCAGAGGCTGACCTCCGCATGAATAGCCGAACTTGACGTTTGTCCCGCCGATGTCGATCACGAGGATCGCTTCGGTTGCCGGCGTGTTTTGATCGTCTGTTGCTGATGTCATGGCTGATTCCGCATTGGCCAGAGGAATTCGTTCAATGCATGGCGAAACTCCACCACATAGTCATTGCGGCTGATTGTCTTCGACGTAATGACTGTGAGCGTCGAGCCCGCAATCAGACGGGAAAGCGCTTCTGCCAGTTCGACGGGATGGACATAGTCTTGCTGGTTGGCGATCACCAGTGTCGAAAGTGCAAGCGTGTTGATCTGCTGCCGCGTGACACCGGGACCTTGTTCAGGGATACGGCTAAGCAGCGCTATCGTGGATGCCCGGTCGGGGCGCGCGAAAAATCCGCGCATCGATGCCGCGTTATCCGGCGATTCAGCTTCGATCTCACGGAATCGGGCACTATGTTCGAGATGGAGTACGCCGTCATCGGAACCATACAGTTCGAACAATCGCGCGACGTCACGATAGATCGCGAGATGTGCTGGTCCATCGGTATCGAGCCAGGCTGGACGAGCGAGGATCAACGCCAATGCACGCTCTGGGTGTAACGCGGCAATGCGCATGGCGACAGCCGCGCCCAGCGATATGCCTCCCACGACAGCGCGTTCAACGCCGAGATAATCAAGAAGACCGATGACATCCTCGGCGAACTGCGCAATCGAAATTCGCGCCGGGTCACCCAGTCCGGATTGTCCATGCCCTCTGCACTCGAGCGTGATCCGGCGAATGCCATCGATGTCAGGGAACACCTCTGCAGGTTGATTACCGTCCGCGCCGAGTCCGTGCTGCCACAACACTGGCGTACCCGACCCTTCATCGACGAAGGCCAGTCTGCAGCCATCTGCAGTTTCGAAGTAACGTTCGTTCATTACGTCATGTTCCGAATAAGCGCCGACAGATACGACGCAACGCCGGGCGCATCGGCTTCTGCAAAGTTATGCCCGACCAGCGGTCCGTCATAACCCACCGATTTCATGCACCCGATAAAGAACGGTAGGTCCACAGCGCCCTTACCAGCGGGCACGACAACACCAACGCTATCTATATCCTTCGCGTGCACCAGAAACAGATCACCGCCCAGCAGTTCCGCAGCCTCTGCGACTATCCTGGCCTGCACGGCCTGCACCTCGGGCGGCAGAAGATTCGCCGCGTCGAGTACGATGCCAAGACGTTTCGAGCCTGCTTCGTCGAGTACTTTTCGCGCCAGTTTTGCATCTGCAATGACGTTGCCCGGCTCGGGTTCGATACCGAGCACGAGATTGAACGCTTCAGCAAGCGACAGCGCGAAATCCAGTTCGCCACGCAATGCGCTCCATGCAGCTTCCGTGCTGTTATCGGCATGCGCGCGCCACATATTGGTCGCGTCGCGAGATCCCGTGCATAGCGTGACAAGCGACACGTCCATCTCGCGGGCCGCTCGCATCACGTTTTCAAAACCTTTCCGGTCACGCTTTCGTTGTGCTTCATCGGGATGCGCCATGTTGTAGGTACCCGATAACGCGCAAAGTGTGAGTCCGGCTTCCCGCGCACCATTTGCAATGCATTCGCCAATACCATCCGGCAACACATCAGGAAGTGCTGCAAGGCCGGCGCACGACAGATTGAACTGAACCGCCGAAAATCCATCGGCACGAATCCGCGCGAACAGTTCGCCGGGATGCTTTGCTGCATAGGTTCGAGCAAATACGCCTGGCGTCATCACAATGCGCCCCCTGCCTCAGCAAGCTCGACCGCTTTTCCGCTTCGTACCGACTGCGCAATGGCGACCATTGCCCGGATCGACGCAACACCATCGTCGATATCGGCGCCTCGCATCACCACGCCATTGAGCACGGTATCCGCAAACCCTTCCACTTGCCGTCGATAGAAATGTCCGTCCGCGCCCAGCACACGCGTGGTTGTCGCATTGCGTTCGTGAAAGATGTCGACGTCGCTCGATTTGTAATACCACGGGTTATAGGTGCGCGCCGTGACGCTGCCGGGTTCGCCGTAGATCTGAAAGCCCTCGTGCCAGTCCATCCGCACTGCGATGGTCAGAGCGAGATGCCCGAGCGTGCCGTTTTCAAAGTCGATATCGACAACCCAGCACCACGCGCCGAACTTCTCTCGCAGCCTTGCATCGACCGCGCGAATGGAGCCGCCAAGATGGCGCGCAAGATCGACCAGGTGACTGCCGTGCGCTAGCATGAAATAGCGCTGCTTATCCGCCTTCGGATCGCCCTCTGGACGCAGAATGCGCGTCCCCTGACGTGGCAGCGGTTGAATGGCGTCTGTATTCGTGTAGCGATGTGTGGAGTCGCAATACCACGCCTTGAGTGCAAGCATCTCGCCCATTTCGTCCTGAACGAATGCTTTTGCGGATTCGATACCCGGATCGAAACGCAGCATGTGACCGATCTGCAAGACCTTTCCAGAACGCTTCACTTCCTGTGCAAGGTGCTCGACCTCATCGACTGAAACTCCAACTGGCTTTTCGCACAGCACATGTTTTCCGGCTTGGAGTGCCTTGATCGAAGCTGGCACATGAAAGGCATCCGATGTACCGATGATCACGGCCTCGATATCCGGATCGGCGAGCATCTCGTCATAGTCCAGATAGATCTTGCGAGCATCGTAGAACTGGCCAAAATGTCTGGCGAGATTTTCATCGACGTCGCACACCGCAAACAGCTCCGCATTGCGCGCCTTCTGCACTGACTCGAAATGCGCAAACTGTGAAATCGGTCCGCAACCCAATACGCCAATACGTAATTGCCTGTCTTCTTTCTTCACTGATTTCTCCGTGGATGTCCCGAACGATTCGTTCCAAGCAGATGCACTGCAATTAGTTGCGCTCGCCCCGATTCTTCAATTGATCAAGCAGCACGGCCGCGAGCAGAATGGCGCCACGCACGAGGTATTGATAAAAGGCGTCGATATTCATGAGGGTCATCACGTTTTCGACAGTGCCCATGATCAGCACGCCGACCACCACGCCCGAGATCGACGCCCGGCCGCCAAGCAGTGACACACCGCCCAGCACGCACGCCGATATCACGTTGAGTTCGAAGCCTTCTCCTGCGTTTGGCTGTCCCGATGTGATGCGGGACGCGAGGATCACGCCCGCCAGCGCGGTCACGGCGCCTTGCACGAGAAAGATCGTCACGCGCACGAGATCGACATTGATCCCCGCGAGCCGTGACGCTTCCGGATTGCCGCCGATTGCAAGCGTGTTTCGTCCGTACACGGTGTTGTTCAGCATGACGCCGAACACGACGAAGCAGACCAGCGTCACCCAGATAGGCAGCGAGACACCAAACAGCGTCAACCCGCCGAATGCAATGAACCCTTCCGACGACACACCCACGGCTTGCCCGTGCGAAACGATGAACGCCAGACCCCGCACGATCTCCATGGTCGCCAGTGTCGTAATCAGCGGGTTGATGCGAAGGTAAGCGATCACCGCGCCGTTCACGAAGCCGATGGCGCAGCCGGCCGCCACGGCCACAGCGACTGCAATCAGCGCGCTGCCCGTGGCATTGAGCACCATCGCGCATAGCACGCCCGAAAACGCTACCGTCGATCCGACCGACAGATCGAAGTCGCGCGCTGCCAGACAGAACATCATCGTGCACGCGACCATGCCGATCTGCGACACTGACAATGCGAGACCGAGCATGTTGTCGATCGAGAAGAAATGATCGACACTGAATGCCATCGCCAGAAACATGACAACGAAGATCAATACGAGGCTGTACTCGGCGAGTTGCTCGCGCCATCTGAATCGACGGGCGCTCTCGCCTGCCGTGCGTTCATGTGATCTGCGCGAATCGACTGTTCCCAGTTGTTCATTCGTTTGCACTTCTGTCTCCTGAGCGCGCACGCTGCCCTGCGCACCGCGCCATAGATTTGAGCTTGGAAATAACGTTGATTGACCGACGTGGGACTGCGATCAACGTGATCTGTCAGGCAATGCAAGCGAGAGCACGCTTTGCTCCGTTGCCAAGTCGCGATCGAGTTCACCCGCGATGCATCCTTCGCGCATCACAACGATCCGATCCGAAATGCCAAGCACCTCCGGCAATTCCGATGACACCACCACGACCGCGCAACCGCGTTCGGCCAGTGTGTAGATCACGTCGTAGATTTCATGCTTTGCGCCGACATCGATGCCCCGCGTCGGTTCGTCGAGAATCACCACACGCATGTCAGGCTCCGCGAGCCATCGCGCAAGGATCGCTTTTTGCTGATTGCCGCCAGACAGAAACCGGATCTTCTGCCGGCGGCTTGGGGTCTTGATCTGAAGCTGCCGGATGAAACCATCGGCAATCTGTGCTTCCCGTTTCCTGTTCAGAAACATGCCTGCCCGCGACGAATGCCTGCGGCAACTGATATTGATGTTGTCCGCGACACTCGCCATCGCGACGATGCCCGCTTCTTTCCGGTCTTCCGGGCACAGTACGATGCCGTGGCGAATCGCGTCGCGTGGACCGTTGATGCGAACCGCCTGTCCGTCGAGTTTGATCGTTCCCTGTTCGCGTTTTCTTGCGCCGTACGCGAGGTGCATCAACTCACTTCGTCCGGCACCGACGAGACCGAAGAAGCCAACGATCTCGCCGCGACGAACCTGAAACGTTGCAGGCTCTGCGAGTGGCTTTCCCAGCAACGCGCTAGCCGAGAATCTCACGTCGCCGTGCGTCCGCTTCCTGTAGTGATAGATGTCCGCAATGTCGCGGCCGACCATTTCACGCACGAGCGTCGCACGTGGCAACTTCTTTAGTTCAGCATGCGTCGCAATCATCCTGCCATCGCGAAACACCGTGCATGCGTCGCAGAGCGCGTAGATCTCATCCATACGATGCGAGATATAGACCAGTGCGCGCTGCTCCTGCCGCAATTGCCTGACGAGCCTGAAAAGTACTTCCGTTTCCGTATGCGACAGCGAACTCGAAGGTTCGTCCAGTGCGATGATCTTTGCGTCCCGCATGAGCGCCTTGCAGATTTCGACCATCTGACGCTGTGCAATGGACAGCTTGCGCAAGCTCGTCGTGGGATCGAGATCGACGCCCATTGCCAGCAACCTTTCCCTCGCAACCGACACCGCGCGCGACTTGCTGAACCAGCCACGGGAAACAGGCAGGCGGCCCAACAGTAGATTCTCGGCGACGCTCATATCGGGAACATATTGAAGTTCCTGGTGAATCACGGCGATCCCCGCGTCGATCGATGCTGCTGCATTGGCAAAGCGCACTTCATTGCCGTCGATCAGTATCCTGCCCGCGTCCGGCTGATACTCGCCGCCGAGAATTTTCAGCAATGTCGATTTGCCTGCACCGTTCTCGCCCATCAATCCATGCACTTCACCGGCGCGAACATCGAACGACACGCTCGACAACGCACGCACGCCCGGAAAACCTTTCGACACGTTCTCAACACGCAGCAACGACACGATGCCTCCCGTTTTTGCTTCGCCGATCCATCACTCGGCCATCACTCACTTGCTGACGATCAAGCCCATCTTTTCCCGCACCTGGTTCACGTCGTCGCGCGTGGCGAGCATGCCCGTCGTCAATGTCAGCAACGGGGGCTCTTTGCTCGTCTTGATCCACTCGTAGACGAGCGTGGACGTTTCCGCACCGTGCCGCCGTGGGCTGATGATCACCGTGCCGAAGAACCCGGTTGGCTGCGGCTTTTTGAACTCGTTGAGCGCCGAATCGGAGCCGCCCACACCGACACCGACCATGTTGTCCGCCTTGATGCCGCGACCTTCTGCAGCGCGCACCGCGCCCAGCACCGATTCGTCGTTCAGGCCGAATGCGACCCAGTGTTTGAATTGCGGATGCTTGGTGATGGCGATATTCGCGGCGTTGAAGCCGTTTTCGGTGTCGGGATGATTCATCGGCGCGTTGATCACGTTCGCACGCGGCAGACCGGCCGTTACTAGCGCCTCCGCTGCCGCAGCCGTGCGATCGTGCGACGTCGGCAACTGGTCATAGCTCACGTTGATGGCGCCGACTTCGTTCATGTTCCAGCCGCGCCGCTTCACTTCCGATGCAATGCTCTCGCCGGCCTGCCGTCCAATCTCGGAGGCAGAAATGCCCATGTACGGCACAGACGCGAGCGGCTTTCCTGTTCCGTCGACGAGGCGGTCGTCAACCGTCATCATCTTCAGACCGTCTGCTTTTGCTTTAGCGACGATGCCTGGACCGAGCTTCACGTCAGGCGTGCAGATGACGAAACCTTGTGCCTTCTGCGCCGCGAGGTTATCGATGGCGCTCATGACCTTCTCGCCCGACGGCGCGGCAATCTTCACCAGCGTGAAGCCCTTTTCTTTCGCGGCGATCTCGGCGAACTTCCATTCGTCCTGAAACCATGGCTCTTCAGGCTGCTTCACGAGAAAGCCGATTTTGATGGGTTCATCAGCTTTCGATTGCTGTGCTATTAGTAGCATTCCTAAACTAATTAACATCGAATAGATCAGCTTTTTCATGATTGTCTCCTTCCAACTCTGGATTATCTGTGTCCGACCGCGCCTTGATAGCTGCTGTGCACGCCGCGGTCAGCGTGCGGCTTTCCATGCGGACCCGGCATTCACCGGTGTCCGCTGGTTCATGCTCAAACGGCTGTCCAGCCTCCGTCGATCTTCAACGTGGCGCCCGTGATCAGCGCGGCCGCTTCGGATGCAAGAAACACCACAGGCTCCGCCACGTTCTCCGGCTCGCCGATCTGACGCAGCGGAATCCGCGCCAGCAATCCATTCAGCGAGGTCTCGTTCTCGAGCCAGCCTTTGGTGCTGTCGGTGCGAATAAACGTCGGCGCAACTGCATTGACGCGTATGTGATGCTGCGCCCATTCGACGGCAAGGCACTGCGTCATATGAATCATGGCGGCCTTCGTCATGCAGTAGACCGGCTCGCCATCCAGCGCGACGAGTCCTGCCTGCGACGCAATGTTGATGATCGACCCGCGGCCGCGCTTTGCCATCTGGCGCGCAGCCGCCTGAGACGCGAAAAATGCGCCTTTGACGTTCAGATCGAACATCGCGTCGTAGTCGCTGGAGGTGACATCCATCGCGGGCGCCGGGCGGCTGTGTCCCGCGTTGTTGATCAGAACGGTCAGCGGCCCCAGCTCCGATTCGACCTGTGAGACGGCCTGCCCGATCGATTCGAGCGAGAGCATGTCCATCGGAACGGCAATCGCGTTGATAGCGTCTTGACGCAGCGCCGCTGCGATCGACGTACCCGCCTGCACGTCGCGACAGCCGAGCGCAACGGCAGCGCCCGCTTTGCCAAGGGCTTTCGCACACGCAAGGCCGATGCCTCGCGTCGCGCCCGTGACGAGCGCGATCTCTCCGTCCAGAGAGAAGCAGTTCATTGGATTGTTCGACATCATCCGACTCTTGATTCAATCATCTGTGCGTGAATTTCAACGCGCTTCATGGCGTTTCTTTGATCGTCGTTTCCAGTACGTCCCGAAGAGACGGCGTACACGCGATCACCTGATTGCCTTCTGTGAGGCACGCCTGCGTGAGGAAGTCATTGGTCCAGCCGCCCGCTTCTTCGACGAGGAGCACACCGGCCGCGGCATCCCACGCATTGATATGCAACTCACAGTAGGCGTCCTGCCGCCCCATCGCCACATAAGCGAGGCCCAGCGCGCCCGAGCCGCGACGCTTCACGCCTGCACCCTGTGCATTGAGTTTCCCGAGCAGCTTCGTGTAGCGTTCGAACGGCGTGCGCGCCGACCAGCCGAGTTCCACAACGGATTGCCGTATGTCGGTAACTGGACTGACCTTGATGGGCTTTCCATTCAATGTCGCGCCATGTCCTCTGCGTGCAACGAAAAGCTCATCGATCATCGGGTCGTACAGCACGCCGATCTCCGTCTTGCCATGCTCGACATACGCAATCGACACGCAGAAATACGGCACGCCGCGCGCAAAGTCCGCCGTTCCGTCGATGGGATCGACAATCCATAGACGCTCGCCCACCTGGCCGCCGCTTTCCTCGCCAAGAAAGGCGTCATCGGGAAATGCTTCGGCGATACGCGTTGCAATCAGTTTCTCCACCTCGCCGTCCGTTTCGGTCAGATAGTCTTGCGGACCTTTGAACTTGAAGTTGAGTGCCTCGTCGCGAGCGAGGAAGCGTTCGCGAATCAGACAACCTGCCTCACGCGCAATTGCGCAGGCAGCCGAGAACCGCAGATGCATTGAAACGTCAGTCATGAAAGCGCCTTTCGAGTAACCGGACAGAGTTGCAGCGATGCAACCTCAAACGGGCAGCGTGCCCTTGCGCAGCAGGATATTTCCGTACACACGCGTTTCGCCCGTCACGATGATCGCAACCGCCTTCGACGCTCGCGCCTTGAATTCAGCCGGAGGCAGCGAGTCCACTTCGAGATGCTGTGCGTGTGATTTTGCCACCTTCATCAGATCGCTCATTACGGGCAGGATCTCTTGCGGCTGATCGCGCACTTCCATGCGTGTGATCGCCTGCGCGCCCTTGTCGAGCGGCAATACTGACAGGACCGCATCGAGGACACGCGGGCCGTCTGCGCCATCCTCGCGAATGATGGCGGGACCCGCGCTGAGTGCCGGATAGTTGCGATCGACGATGACGATATCCTCGCCGTGGCCCATTGCACGCAGCACGGACAGCAGTTCCGGGCCAAGAAGCGGGTCGATGTGTTTGAGCATGGTGTTTCCCGATGGAGGTTGGTTTGAACGGAATGCGTCGGCGGCGCTGCAGCTCATCTCGCCTCGCCAACGATGGCAACTTCATCTGCATCCCGTTTGTTTGCATATTAAACAAACTAACTTGACGTTCAAGCGGGGTTAACACCTTCAATTCTGGCAAAAAGATGCATTTGAAAATCAAAATGGATGCAATTAGAATGCACTGAATTGACAGGAAATCACGTAATGAATGCCACCCGATCGCTTCGCTCGGCTATCGACGACATCGAAGCTCACACGAAGGCAGCCCGACTGCGCAGCGTCTTGCCGGAAATCGAGCAACGCCTCGCCGCCGGCGCGCGCATCGCGGACGTGGTGCGCACGCTGAACGAGAACGGCTTCGCCATCACGACGGCCACGCTCAAAAGCTATCTCTACCGGATGCGCAAGGCCGCCCGCGAGGCCAGCATCGACAGCCAGCCGCCTCGCGCTGTGGTTGAACCTGAGGCGTTGATCGACGGCCTTGAGACTTCGCAAGCGCGCAAGCGCGTCTCCGAACGCACGCTCCCGGAAGCAGCCCCCACTACGCCGATGCTGCTGCGCCACATCAACACAGCGCGTTGTCTGCGGCAACTCAGGCGTGGCGCAACGCTCAGTCGCGCGGACCTGTCGCGCGAGCTGGGTCTGACGCGCGCCACGATTGGCCACGCCGTGAAGGAACTGATCGAATCGGGGCTGGTGGTCGAGACGTCCGAGCGGTCGGAAGGCGCGCGCCCGGGACGGCCGGGCTCCGGCGTGCGGCTCAATCCCCAAGGGGCGTACACAATCGGTATCGACATTTCCAGCCTGACCTTGACGGCCGTGCTGATCGACCTGGGAATGCGCGTCGCACACCGCTTCAGTGAGTCCGTCGAAGCGCACGCCGATAACGTCGAACGCGTGGTCGAACAGATTGCCGTCCTGCCCGCGCGTCTGCTGACCGACACGGGCGTCGATCCCGACCGGGTTCAAGGCGTCTGCGTGAGCGTGCCCGGACTCGTCGATCACGACGGGCGGGTTGTCGTCGCGCCGTTCCTGCGCTGGCGCGATGTTCCGCTGCAAGCGATGCTGTCCGGTTGCAAGGCCATGCAATGGCCAGTCACCGTATGCAACGACGCCGTCGCGTTCGCGACCGCCGAGCGCACCATCGCGCGTGAAGAAGATGCCAGGAACATGCTGCTGATCCTGCTTACCGAAGGTCTCGGCGGCGCCATTGTTCAGAGAGGTCAGATAGTCGAAGGTGCGCGCGGCTACGCGGGCGAACTCGGCCATATGGTGATGGGCGCCACACCGGCTGCCATCGGCACGCAGACGTTCGAACTGCTTGCGGGCTACGAGCGCTTTCGCCCATTTCTGCCCAAAGATCTCAGTCTCAATGACGGATTGAAATGGCTCGCGAACATCGACAATGATGCAAACACGCCGGAACTCGAAAGCACATTCGATGAGTGGGCGAACGTGCTCACCACCGGGTTTCTCAATCTCGTCTATCTGCTCGACCCCGAGAAAATCGTGCTGGGCGGCCCGTTGAGTGCGCTATTTCCGCGCGTCGAAGCGAAGGTCAAGAAACTGCTGGCGACTCATCTGCTGCATGGATTCAGCCCGCCGCCGATAT
This sequence comes from Paraburkholderia sp. C35, assembly GCF_003121405.1. Classification (GTDB taxonomy): domain Bacteria; phylum Pseudomonadota; class Gammaproteobacteria; order Burkholderiales; family Burkholderiaceae; genus Paraburkholderia. Next base: position 52,990 of record NZ_QBUY01000011.1, read on the forward strand.
TCATCACCCGACTCGGACCCGATGGCGCCGCGATTGGCGCGGCATCGATCGTGAGGAACCGGTTGTTTTCTCTACCCTATCTGGACCGGAACTGACCTGTCGCATCGAAGAATGCCGTGCGCCGGCATCGAATCAACCCTTGCCGAGCGGCGGCCGACTGGGGAATCCCGCCATATTGCTCAGCTGCGCCAGTTCATTCGCCGCCTCGAGCAGCAGGGACGCGTATTCGTGGATCTTTTCGACCGTCAGCCGCATTCGTGGCCCCGCCAGACTGATCACGCCGACGCACCGCGATCCGCTCACCACCGGCACCGCCACCGCCGACATGCGCGGAGCAAATACCTCATCGATCATCGCGTAGCCACGCACGCGCGCGGCATGCAGAAAACCCAACAGCGCCTTGACCGTCGTCGGCGCATTGGGACCGAACTCGTTCGGCTGTCCGAAACCCTGCTTCAGCACAAGCGCGAGCGCCTGTTCATCGGTCATCGTCATCAGCCACGCATGTCCTGTCGACGTGCACGAGAGTTGCGCGGCCTGGCCCATGTCGGGATCGTAGCGAAAGCCGACGCGCTGCCCATCTGCCTTTCCCACCCAGATAATCGCTTCGCCATCGACCAGCGACAGCCGCGCCAGTTCGCCCGTCTGCGCGGCGACGCGTTCGATGATCGGCTGCGCAATATCGGCGATGCCCGTCAGACTCAGGAATTCAAGCCCGTTCGACGTCATGCGCATCGTCAGAATGTAGCGGCTGTGATCGACCAGTTGCCGCACGTACCCACCCGCGACGAGATCGGTGAGCAGACGGTGGCACGAACTGCGCGGCAACGACAAGGCGTCGGCAATAGCGACGAGGCCCGCGCCTTCGCCTTGCGACGCCAGAAAATCGAGAACTTTCAGGCCGTTTTTGAGCGACATCTCTAGTCATTCCCACGATACGAAATGGAGTTCCGCTGCGGAACACCCCTTTCTGGCAGCGCAAACAATAGCACTTGTTCGTCACCAGAAACGAACGCTTCAACACATCGAAATGAGGAGACACCATGTCATTTTTCGCTGATCCGGACCTCGCCGAGGCGGAACAGTCCGCGCAGGCTCACCTGATGGCGCGCCGTGCGGTGGCTGGCGCAACGGTCGGGACCGCGCTCGAATGGTTCGACTTCGCGCTGTACGGCGTGGTCGCGGCCACGATCTTTCCAAAGCTCTTTTTCCCGTCGCTCGACCCGACTGCCTCGCTGCTCGCATCGCTCGCGAGCTTCTGGGCCGGGCTCGCCGCGCGGCCGCTGGGCGCCGTTATCTGCGGGATGCTCGGCGACCGCTGGGGACGCCGCAAACTGATGTTGATCACGGTCTCGGTGATGGGCGCATCGTCGTTTCTGATGGGCCTGCTGCCCACTTACCAGCAGGTCGGCATCCTCGCACCGACGTTGCTCGTTTCACTGCGCATCATCCAGGGTTTCGCACTCGGCGGGGAATCGACGGGCGCGCAACTCATGGCAGTGGAGCATGCATCTGCAGCGCGACGCGGTTGGTACTCGGGCCTGCTCGGCATCTGTTCTCCGCTCAGCCAGATTCTCGCCAATCTCTCGCTCTTTACGCTGGCGACCCTGCTTTCAACGGACGACTTCGATTCGTGGGGATGGCGCGTCCCGTTCCTCGCCAGTTTTGTTCTCGTGCTGCTTGGCATCTATATCCGCAGGAAGGTCAGCGAAACGCCCGCCTTCGAGGCGCTCAACAAGCAGGGTGTACGCGCACGCGCCGCCAATCCGCTCGGCATCGTGCTGAAGCACCATTGGCGCACTGCGCTTCGCCTGACACTGTTCTTTTGTGGGCCTGCTGCGCTGTTTTATCTGATCGTGGTGTTCTCGCTCAGCTACCTGACCAAACATCTCGGCGTGCCGAAGCAGACCGGCTTCATGCTGCTGATGATCGCGAATGTCTGCGCCATTGTGGGCGCGCTGGCGGGCGGTTATCTGAGTGACCGGATAGGACGCAAACGTGCGCTGATGATCGGTTCGTTCTGCACAATGGTCTGCTGCCTGATCTATTTCCCGGTTCTCAACCAGAACTCGATCGCGATGACCATGGCCGTGATGGGCGCGTTCCTGGGCTTCACTCAGTTCCAGAGTGGTATCCAGCCAGTGTGGTTCGCTGAATCGTTTCCGACGGAAGCACGCTATACGGGATCAGCGCTGTCGTATTCAGGCGCCAATCTCCTGACTGGCGGTCCGATGCCGATTGCGGCTGTCGCGCTGCTGAATGCCTTTCACGGTTCTCCTTGGGCCATCGTCGCTGTGTGCGGCTCGTTGAATCTGCTGTCTTTTCTGATGATTGCCGTATCGCAGGAAACCAAAGGCACCGCTCTCGAACATTCCTCTACACACTGAAAAAATATGACTCGCAAACTCTATATCCTCAATGGTTCGAACCTGAATATGCTGGGCTTACGGGAGCCGCATCTATACGGCAGCACTACGCTGAAAGATATCGAACAGAACTGCCTCGCACTCGCTGAGACGCTCCGGTTCGACTGCGTATTCCGTCAAACCAATAGCGAAAGCGAACTGATCGACTGGATTCAGGAGGCGTTCCTGCAAGACGCTGCACTGGTGATCAATCCAGCCGGATTTTCGTTTGGTCGGATTCCTGTGCTCGATGCCGTCAAGCTCGTCAAGCGTCCCGTGGTGGAACTGCATATCACGAACATACACGCGCGCTCGGAGGAATATCGTCATTCGACAATATCGGCCGCCGTCACGGCGGTAATCTGCGGAGCGGGCGCAAACGGATATCTGCTAGCAATCCGCGCGATTGACGACTTGTGGGGCAATCAGACCTGAGCCAAGTCCTCATTTCATGAAGCAGACGTGCCGAACGCCTACTTCAATGCCACGAGACCGCGAACCGTCCGGACCGCAACCGCTACCCGCACCGAGTAAGCGGCAAAGCGCACCCCGCCCAGCAGATAACGCCGCCACAAGCGGCGTGGCTCGAGCATGAGGCGAAAGAGCCATTCAATGCGAAGGTTTCGCCATACTTGCGGTGCGCGCGGAAAACGACGCCCCATAAAGTCGAGTATCGCGCCACCATTCAGAATGACGCATTCTTCCTTTAGCGACGTCGACAGGAATGACGCCACATGTTCCTGCCTGGGCATACCCATGCCCAGCACGACGAGATCGACGTGAATACCATCGAGTCGGTCGACATAAGCTTGTGGCGATTCAAATCCGTCGAGTGTCGCCACTACGCGGCCGCCCATCTGACGCACCGCGTCGGCCGCTCTGGACAGGTACGGTTCGACCGTTCCGAACAGGGCTACTGCTTTCCCTTCAAACGCTCGAATGTTCTCGGGTATCAAATCCGTTCCATTCATATTCGCGCCCGGATCGACTCCCATCATTCTCAACATCACTGCAACGCCGATTCCGTCTCGAAGAATAAGGTCCGAACTGGATAGCGCGTCGAAGAACTGCCGGTCCGACTTCGCCAGCATGACTGCATGAGCGTTGACCCATGAAACGACGAGAGGCCGTTGCGCCTGTTCGCGCAGGGACGCGACCGTGTCGTGTATCGATGCTTCCCAGTTGATGACGGTCGTCGACCTGAGCAGACCAATGGTCTTCTCAATGAATTGATCTCTCATGGTTATTTTATTTTTCCGCGCGTGAATTATATTGAAGTCAAATTTTATATATCTATCACTCGTTTTATACGCATGCCTAATCAATACATAAAAACATGATAATTGAAATTCTGCTTCGTTTAACCAATCAGGAATCGGTAGAAAACATCGCGGTTATCAATGGTCGCCAGAGAAAGGATCGACTCTCCACGGTTGCGAATAAACTTGAGTACTACTCTTGGCCGCGTCCGCTGAACTGCTGTAAAAGGCTTTTCCGTCATCGCTGCTCATCGCATCGGCTGCTATACGTTGACCGGACTTCCTGCTCGCTCGCGTGCTACGCGGTGACTGTGGTGGTTCGCTATCGCCGGCATCGAACGCATCGTTGTAACCAGCAGAATCAACGTGGTCGCTTTCCACACGCACATTCGCAGTGTGGCGTCGCGTCTTCGTTCTGTTGCGTTGGAAAGTAGCCGCCGAACCATCCCGCGAAAATCCCGCTGCGGGTTTCGCGTTCAGATTCGATCCAGACGATTGCTCGTATTCGATGGGTTCGCCCAAGCTTGAAAAATCCGTGGACTTCGCTCCAACACGAACGTCATTATCAGACTGCGATCGCCCATTGCTCTGAGCGTATGAGAGAGTGGCAAAACTCAACATCCCGATCACGCAGAGTACTTTGTGTTGGTTCAATCGGCTTCTTCCGGAAACACGCAACTTGCAGTCCATCCCTGTTCAAAACCGGGACATCTGTTCGCCTGCGTTGTTATTCGTATCGTTGCGACAATGCACGCACATTGCATGCCATGCGAAGCACGGGAAATCATCTTTTTTCGACAGTTCGAAACGTCAGGCGTGGCGCGGTCGAGCGAGATCGAGACGTGATCTGAAACATTCGATCCAGACGTGAATTTCGCCAGCATGTTTCATGTGTTACGGCAATCTGTAGCGCACGTTACGGTCACACATTCGACAGTCCAATCACCGCAACTCAATCTCTTTCCGTTCGGGTCCAGCCGACCCGATCGCCCATACCTATCCGCCAGTACATTGGTATCTTTTTCATGACGTAGAGAGGGACATAGAAAAAATCTCTGACGGTGAGCAGATCGCGGCCGTGCATATGCCACGCAATCGAAATCGAACCAGAGATAAGCAGCAGTGAAACTATCTGGAGCGACAGTGGCCATCCGCTTCCGCCTTGCCCTGTCCACAAAAGGTCGACAACGAGAAGCGCGGATTGCACCAGCAGCAACAACGTGAGTGGAAGCACGAGCAGATCCAGCGCCGCAGCAAAACATTTCCATGACTGCTGGCGCACGGCTGAGATCAACAAGGTCGGAACCTTGCGCACAATAGTGGCAAGATGCCCCTGCTCCCAACGCTTTCGTTGATTGGTGTGACTCGACTCGGCTAGCGGGAGTGGGCTGGTCACGAGCGCGTCTGCACAGTAGATGGGGGAGTGCCCCATAAGCGTGAGATTGATTCCGAGCGCGAGATCTTCAACGATGTTCGAGGTCGCGAGCTCGACACTACGAACCGTGCTCCACGGAAACGCCATACCGCTACCCGTCAATCCGCACGGCATGGCGAGTAAGTCGCCGCCTGATGGACGAATATGGTTTTTCAATCGCACTGCAAATTCGGAGACACGCACGCCGAGTCCGGCACGCGGTGGCGCCTGCAACAGATAGCGAGCCTGAACAGGACGCCCTGTGGACAGCGCCGCCGAGGTAAGTTTTTGAATCGCGCCTTGCGCAACGAGGCAATCGGCGTCGACAAACACCACGACATCAGGCGGACAATGGCGAGCCAGATATTCGACTCCACGCGCCATTGCATAGCCCTTTCCGCGATGTACGTCGTTGTTGCGAATGACCACTTCGGCACCGAGCGTTTCCGCTACCTGTGCAGTATCATCCGAGCAGTTGTCCGCCACCACGACGATGCGGTCACCACCGCCAATCTGGCGAAACAGCGCAGCCAATGTGCCCGGCAGCATTCTGGTTTCGTTGTGCGCAGGCACGATGATCGCCACGCGGCCTCGCTGGCTGGTTGCGCGATTCTTGTAGGCATTTCGCGCCAGCATCGCAGCCACGACTTGTGCCGCCAACGTCAAGGCAGGCACGAGAGCCGCCATCGAGCAACCGACCAGTAGTACATCGATGAAGTGCGTCATTGTGCGCCTCTCAGATTGGCGACCGTCACCTGCCCCGAAAACAGCTTCGCGAGGACGGACGCCTCCCGGTCCTGATCATGCCGTTGCTGGATCACCTTGCGCGCACGCTCGCCCATCGCAACGTGATCGGCTTCCGTTGTCGAGAGACATTGCGTGATTGCACTCGAAAGCGATTCCATCGAGCCCGGCGAAAACAGCCAGCCTGTCTCACCGGTTTGCACCAGTTCTGGAATAGCGGCAATATCTGCCGCAATGACTGCGCGACCTAATGACATGGCTTCCATGATCACAATCGGCAGCCCTTCCGCGAAGCTCGCGAGCACCAGGCCTCGTGCGGATACCAGTTCACGCCGCACGCCTTCCGTATCCTTCCAGCCGACGAAACGGATCGTGCTGGTCAGTCCTTCTGACTGCGTCAGGGACTCTATTTCACCGCGCATTTCGCCATCGCCGATCAGCGTGATCTCGAGATCCGCAATATCGCGGCTTGCTCTCGCGGCTGCCTGAACCAGCAGCATGTGCCCTTTCTGCGGCGCGAGCCTTCCGATACAAACGAGTCGCTGCGGACTTTGCGGCGGAATGTACGCCGCCGCGCCAAAATCCGGGTCGATGCCGCAGCGGACAATGGCCACTTTCTTCCAGTCCTGATACGCGGACCATCGATAGATCTGACTCGCGCAAAAGTCGCTGATGGCAACGACGAAACGCGCATGGCGAACCTTCAAGGCAAGCTTGATAAATTCCGGTTTATCGAACTCGTCGGGACCGTGCACCGTGAAGCTATAGGGGATGTCCGTCAGTGTGGATGCGAGCATCGCAACCTCTGTCGAATTCGTGCCGAAATGCGCATGCATATGCGTGATATCGCGCCCCCTCATCCGGCGCGCGAGATAGCACGCTTCTGCCAGCGTAATCGCGTGCAATGCCAGCGTTCGATCAGTCCGGTGAATCATCCTGAGCGTTTGCCCAAGCGCGCGCAGGAATCGCGAGGAATTAAGCACAATCTGTAGAACGAGTGCCGATAGCAACGGCAGGACGCCATCGCGCAGCAGATATTCGGTGCGCTCCCGCTCGGACACATCACTCGCATCCACAAGATCGTCCTTCCAGCCGCGCAATGCGAAACGCGCTACATTCACGCCCAGTTTCTCCAACGCGAGTATTTCCCGTCGGATAAAGCTGTGACTGACCTTCGGATACTGATTGACCACATACGCAACCCGCATGACTCCCCCGTTCGTTTTCTTCAGTACGTGCGCCTGATCCATTCCAGTCGAATGCCCGCAGCCGGACCGGGCGGTTTGGCGACATAGACCATGGTCAATTGGGCGCCTTCCGGCGGCATCTCGATCAATGCGGTTTCGCCAACGCGCAGTGGTTTGATTGCTCGGATACTGCGCGCGCCGTCGGCCGAGCGGATATCGATCGTCGCACTACATTCGCCGAATCCCGATGCCCTGATCATGTAAGCATCACCGGGTTGCGGATTGACGTACCATCGCATTGCGTTCTGCCATCTGAACCATCCATCGGGTTTTGTATCGTCACGCTGATACAGCAGCTTCCGGTAAGTCGATCCCGTACTGCATTCCGGGAACACAAACAATCCGCTATCGGTGTCGAATCCCGCGTCATGCGTGGCAGTTCCACCAGTGCACTGCCACGGACCGCGCATCGAAAGCAGATTCATGTCGGACCATGACTCGGGCCTGAAGGCCACACCATTCGCGTCAATCCAGCCGTCCTGCGACGTCACCTGTCGCAATGCGTCACGCACACGCGTCAGGTCTTCAGCCCACGCTGTATTCCATTTCACTCCACCGCTAACCGATTGCGACCACGCACCGCCGATTTCGCCGTAAAACGCGAACGTTCCGACCGTTTGATCAACCAGTCGCGCGCCATACGTTTTGAGCGCACCGGCTATCACACGCGCATGCGACGACACGAGCGATGTTTCTTCGAAATCTGGCGGAAGCATGAATAACGTGCCCATTGGAAAACGCCCCGTGTAGCGCCGGCGTCCATCCGAATCCTCCAGTGTGGCCGGAAATGCCGGACCGCTACGCAATGTATTGGCGTCCGCCGCGACGGCCAGCGCATGACGCAACACGAGCGCCTCTGCTTCATGAATACGCAGCAGGCCACCCGCCGTCGACACACCCGACGCACGCGTTCCATCCGGTCGCGACGGAGATCCCCAGCCGCTTCCCGTCGCATCCGAAACACAGTACTTTTTGGCGCGCCATTGCTGCGACGTACGATCGTAGGCGAGTCCGTAGAACGAATGCAGGCGCCCGTCCGCATCGTCATAGATTTCGCAATGACCATCCGTGCCGGCTGCTGGCTGCGTATCGGCTGGAAAGCGCGGAATCAGCACGGGTCGATGACGCAGTTCGTCAGATACCCATGGTCCATCGGAATCAACCGCCCCGCCGATCACAACGGGTGCATCTGACGATGTGGCACGGAACAGCCGGCTTCCATATTTGCCCTGCTCCAGATAAGCACGATTGCCGTTCGCCGGAATCGCCGCCGTTCCCAGAACCGGATTGAGTGGTCTCGCGTTCCACATCGAGCGCGCCGAAAAAGGCCGCTCGAATCCGCATTCGCGCTGCTCGTTAGCCGGCGAAGCGATAGCAGCAACATGTTCCATCGCCACTGCAAACGGTGCAGCTGCGAGACAGGCCGACACGCGCCGACGACGCAGATTGGGGTGCATTGCGCGGCGCCCTCAATTGGCCCACGGAAGCGTCAGCGCACGATCAAGCCGTCTGCTGAGACCATGCATCCGATACACTGCGAAACGCTGCAATCTCGCCGCGTGCGCCGCCACGAAGGCAAGCACGCGAACGCGGTACGGCAATTCAACCCGCGTCACGCCGCGACGCAAGGCGGCCTCTGCGAGCCGGTACTCGGGCATGAGCAGATAATGGCCCGCAAAATGACAGATCGCGGGATGCACGACACCTTCCGCGCGCCGAAAGCGGCAATACCCGGCGATAGGATCGATATGCAAGCGCCCCTGCAATCCCGTTGGCGTACGCATTAACGATCCGCCGTCGGTGTAGAGATCGAGCATGCCGAGTCGGGCGAGCGCCAATGAAATCACCGTTTCGTCACCCGGTCCGCCCCGGTCGAATACCTTGATACCGTAGCGCTTGTAGTCGCGAAAGTACTCACGCGCCAGATTGAACACGGCGCGCGCCTCTGCTGATCGCCGGAAGTAGTACACGCCGCCGTTGAATTTTGGAAATGCCGTGCCCCCGACTTTTTCCAACGCTGCACCGAGATGCTCAAAGTATTCGTCCACTCCATTGGCGGGCGTCAGTTGTTGCACGACAGGACTGAACGGATACCTTCTGATTTCAGCAAGTTCTTCGCTAAAGTCACGGGCAACGACGCAGTCGGAGTCGATAAACAACGTCTCGGCAAACGGCGTATAGATATCGAGCAGGAGTTTCTGCGCGGTTGCAATCGGCATGGAATGATCGACGGGGATCAGTACATCGCAGTGCGCTCTCATGCTCTCGCTGTCCGACACAATGGCAATCGGCACGCCTGGCATGTTCCGTCGTAAAGACATCGACAGAATCTCCGCCTGCCGCAAATAACGTCGCGCACCAATGGCGATCGTCACGACGCCCAAGCCCGTGAAGCGCTCATTGATCGGATTGCGAGAGCCCATTTGTCGTTCGCCTGTGTTCATTTTGTTCAGTCTCTTTCTAGATCGCTCTGACACGACGCAACGCGTGCACCCGGTATCGCAGGTCCGACTTCAACATCTTGAGCATTAGCGTCGGACTGGCGCGCCAATTCAGAAGCCTTGCCCAGTCGCCTATCATCGGTTTGGTACCGTAGAAAGCCGAGAAGATCTGCATGAACAGTTGATGATGCAAATGATCAGGCACACGCGCATGCTATCCAGCGATGAGCTCGAAAGCCCGCAGCAATGATTCCGCATTCGCCGAAATCCGGTCCGGCCGTCGATCCACATGGCAAACGTAAGTGGGTGCGTGCACCCTGCGCGCTGGCCCATAACGACGCACCAGTCGCATGAACATTTCCAGATCCTGCCAGGCGGGTAACGCCGGGTCATAGCCGCCAACCGATAGAACCCGCTCTCGGGGACAGAAAATCTGATTGCCGATGAAGTTGTGCGTAAAGAGATCCCGATAACTCACAATATCTTTGCGATCGACGGTCACACTTGCATGCACGCCATCTGTCATGACGCTTTCCGTGAAAAGACACGAAATCAGATCCCTGTCATTGCCTGACGCGTTCCACGAACGAATCAGGAATTCGATCCGGTCAGGCAAAAATTCGTCATCGTCATCCAGACCCGTCACGAATTCAGCGTCGGTGTTGGCAATGGCGTAATTTCGCGCCGACGGCGCACCCGTTGACGGTGCCATGTGATGAACGATGAGTCGGGGTTCCTGGCGTGCCATCTGATCGAGGAACGTGCGCGTGTCATCGGTCGATCCGTCATTCACTACGACAGCGACGAGGTCACGATACGTTTGCCTGAATACAGACTCGAGCGCGCGCGCCAGCAAGGCGCGGCGATTGCGGGTCGGAATAATGACGGCCACTCGCGCGTTCATGGTATTTACGCCTTGATTTGAGTGATTTTCTGAATCCGGCGGCGCGGCTCGAGCGAACTGTAGTAGCTCGCGCCATACTGGCTGCGCTGGTGCGGCATGCCGTTCAGCAATGCACCCTTGATCGTCACACCGCCGTGACGCAACCTGCTTGCCGCATCGAGCACTTCTCCTGCCGGGCTCTGGCCAAAACGCAAGACCAGCAGCGCAATACCCGCGTGTTTGCAGATCAGCACGGGATCGGTGACAGCCAGCACGGGCGGCGTATCGACAATTACGAAGTCGTACGCTTTAGAACACGTATCCAGCAACTGTTCGAAACGGTCACGCGACAACAACTCTGAAGGATTTGCGTTGTTCGAGCCGCGCGGCAACACGTCGACACCCGCCGTGACCTCCCGAACAATGGCGCGATTCAGATCGTGACCATTGATGGCGTCCGAAAGACCGGGCGATTGCGCGATGCCCAGCGCCTGATCTACTGTGCCGCGGCGCATGTCGGCGTCGATCAGAAGAATTCGCCGGCCCTCGCTGGCAAGCACGGAAGCCAGGTTCAGCGCGACAAACGATTTGCCTGCTGCGGGCCGCGCGCCCGTCAATGCAATGATGTTGTTGGTCGAATCGCCGAGACCGAACTTCAGTGCCGTGCGAAGCACCCGGATGGCTTCAATGGCGATGTCGTCTGGCGCAGCCGTCGCGAGTATGCTCAAGCCCGCGGACTTACCCGATTTACGATGACGATCAATTCTTCGTTGCTGAATACTGCGCGGGACCACTGCGAACACAGGCACACCCAAGGTGCCTTCAATCGCGTCCGAACTCTCCATGCCACCTAGAATGGCTCTGCGCACAAAGGCAAATGCCGTGCCACCCATGAGGCCCAGCAGCGTCGCCAACGCAAGTACCAGCGGGACCTTGGGCGCAATCGGCGTTTCCGGCGTGACGGACACATCCACCAGGCGCACACTGCCAATCTGCCCCGCCTTGGTCATCCGCAACTGCTGTGCGCTATCCAGCAGATTCGTATACAACTCCGTGTCGACGCGCACATCGCGCAGCAAACGCAGCGCCGATTGCTCCGTATCGGGCAAACTCGCGATGCCCTTGTTGAGCGATTCCTGCTGTGCCTGCAACGCTGCGATCTGCGTATCGAGCGATACCACGGCAGGATGCGTCGGAGCGAAGCGCTGGCTCAGTTCCAGACGCCGCTGCTGCAATTCGACCGCTTTGGCCTTGTTGTCCACCACCTGCTGCAATAGCAGCCGGGATTCTTCTGCCAGATCTGCCGTCCCTTTGCGGTTGCGGAACTCGTTGTAGCGAGTCTCGGCTTTCTCGAGTTCTTGCCGCAGTTGTGGCAACTGGTGATTGAGAAAATCCAATGCCTGTGCTGCATCAGCCGACTTGCGGTCGATATTCTGTTGAAGATAGGCTTGCGCAATGGCATTGACCGTCTCGGAAGTCAGCTTCGCATCGGTCCCATCGAGAGACAGTCGAATGATGTCGGCCTGCTTGCTTTTTTCGTCGATCGATAACGCCTTTTGCAAAGCTTCCGTCGTCTTGAGCATGGAAGCACGCGAGAGCTTGAATTCCGTGCCGGGACGCGCCACCAGTTTTTCAACGCAGATGTCGACGGTGTTACTGTGCTCAAGAACGCCCGTCTTTCCGTGCAGCAACACGGTTCCATGCGGATCGAGAAGGTCGTAGGTGTCCTCCGCGCGCGCGATCAGAACGTAGTGCTCGTCGTAGTCCTCGCGCGGAATATCGAACTGGCTGACTGAAATGGCCTCGCCGCCGGCGGCGAATCTCGACAGGCCAAATAGCGGCGCGGCCAGGTCATCGGCACGCATATGCCGCGCGATCACCGAGCCAATCACGGGGAAATAGCGTGGTTGTGCCGAGATGTCCAGATGAAGCTTGCGCACCGCCTGATCGACGACGAGACGTGATTTGATGACCTCGATTTCCGACGCAGCCGTCTGTTTTGTGTCGAACACGGATGCGAGATTTCCAAGCAGACTCTGCTCGGAACCCATGCTCTCTTCGATCTGAAACATCGCGTCCGCTCTATACACGGGGCGCGCGACGAATACATACGCGGCGCCGATGCATGCGCCCGCAAGCGTCAGTGCCGCAATCGCACGCCATTTCTCCCGGACAATGGCAAGGTAAGCGGACAGGTCGACATCATCTTCGCCCGGCAACGCGATACGCTGGTTTTTATTGAGTAGTTCCATAGCTTATGCAGTATGTTTGGCGAGAACGTGCAGCCACGATTGCAGGGCCCGCTCAAGGTCCGCGATGCACGCTTCGAATGCCGCCTCCCCAAAGCGATAGGGATCGTCGATATCGATTTGCGTCCTGTGTCCAACCCGATAACCCTTTCCCACGGAAAATGGATAAGCCAGTTCGACGCGCTTGCGTTGCGCCTGCGTCATGGTCAGGACGATCTCCGCCGCGTGCACTTTCTCCGGCACCAATGGCACAGCCACATGCGCGCTAATATCCAGACCTCGCTGCGCCATCAGGCGCACGGCAATCGGATGAGCCCCATGGCCCGCCATCGCATTCAAACCCGCCGATGCAACACTGGTCTCAGGCAACGCGCTCGCCATCAGGCTCTGCGCCATCGGGCTTCGGCAAATGTTGCCCTCACAAATAAAGAGAATTTCGCTCATCATTTGGTGATAATCGCGCCCGTCAATGCGGAGTTGATGGCGGGCAGCAGCAGTTGCAGCACGCGGCTGAATCGCACGAGGCCATTGCCGTCGACATAAACAATGTCCTGCGGTTGCAGGGAAAACTGGTTGGCAAGCACCATCGAAACGGGCGAATGCGCGTCCAGGTGAAACACCTTGATTTCGCTTTGTTTCGTTCCGCGCACTACATAGATTTGCGCCGCATCTGCGCTCGTCGAGTTGATGCTCCCCGCCTGCGACAGCGCATCGCTCAAGCTCAGATTGCCCGTTTTGAGCGGCACGGCCGTGGTTGGCTTGATCACTTCGCCCATCACGAACACGCCGTTTTCATCACGCGAGACAACGCGCAGCAAGTCGCCGTTCTTCAAAACGACATCCGCCGGGTTGATGCCCTTTGCGATCATTTGCGACAGGTTCAACCGATAGGTCACACCGTTTCTGATCAGGTTCATGCGGCTCTGGTCGGCCGTCGGGAGGAACCCGCCAGCGCGGCCCACAGCCTCGTAGAGACTCATCGGGATATCGTTGACCGGTTGCGGTCCAGGCGACTTGACCTCGCCGTCGACGTAGATCTGTTGCGAACGGTAAGAAGCGATGCGCACGGTCAGTTGCGGCTTGATGAATACGGTCGAGAGACGCGCATACAGTTGCCGCGTGAATTCTTCGACAGTCAAACCCGCCGCACGCAGATTGCCGACATAAGGAAACTGAACGTCTCCTTGACTATCGATCACGAACCCTTGTGCGGGATCGGATGGCCTGTTCTGCGCAGCCATGGCTTGCGCGCCCAATGCGGCGTTGAGTTCCGGATGGTCCCACACGGTGATCTGAAGCACGTCGCCCACACCACAACGATAGGTGCCCAGCTTCGCCGTGAGCTCTGCATTAAGCCCTGCGCTCTCGCTCGCGTCGACTTCCTGCATTTTCCTGATCAGCGCAAGATCGATTGGCGTGATCGGCACATTCAGTTGCTGCGCTGCCTGATCGCCCGTCGCGCTAGTGGCCACAACGCTGGCCGGGCTTGCCATACGCATGCCCGGCGCTAGCGTGCACGCACTCAACGCCACGCAAGCGCTCACCCATCCAATGGCGCGAACGAGCGTCGTCATTGCCCTCGTCGGCTCTGCCTTTTCTTGTATTTGCACGATCAACTGCCCCCGCAGCTCTCTTCATTTTTAGTGTTTAGCCACCCGTCGCATCGCAACGGGTAGTTTCTTTTTTTAACTACTTAGGCCCATCAATACGCGTTGGTGCCACCAAATCCTTTGGCAATGGTGGAAAGAACAATGCGCAGGTCAAGCCAGAAGGTCCAGTTCCGGATGTAATAAAGATCGTGCTCAACGCGCTTCTGCATCTTTTCGATCTGATCGGTCTCTCCGCGATATCCATTGACCTGAGCCCAACCCGTTATGCCCGGCTTGATGCGGTAGCGCTGGATATAGTGGCTGACGCAGTTCCGATAGATCTCGTCGTGTTCGATGGCATGCGGACGCGGCCCTACCACCGACATTTCGCCGCGCAGTACATTCAGAAACTGGGGCAGTTCATCCAGACTCGTACGCCGCAGAAACGCACCCACGCGAGTGATGCGCGTGTCGCCCCGGGCTGCCTGTTTCACCACGCCGTCGTCGTTTTGATGCACATACATCGTGCGGAACTTGTAGATCCTGAAGACCCGGCCATCCATGCCTTGTCGGCGCTGCATGAAAAACACGGGGCCAGGCGACGACATCTTGACCAGCGCGGCAATGACAAGCATCAATGGCGCCAACGATAGCAACGACACGAGCGCGAAGGCGCGGTCGAACACTTCTTTCAGCAGCGGCGCGTAATCGAGCGGCGAGCCGAACAGGTTGAGTGCCGGCGCACCTAGCAAGTCCGTTGTCGATCCACCGAAGAGTGCGAAGCTGCTCACATCCGGGATCAAGCGGATATTGATCAGGTCGCCGCTAAACTCCTCCGCCACGGCAGCGACAAGGTTCTCATCCGACAGTGATAGCGCCAGCCACACTTCACGGACCTGACTTGCTCGCACATGACCGGCGAACGAGCACAGTTCATTGAATATCGGCACGTTGTTATTCGCGGTTCCTGCCGAAGTATTCAGATGCAAAGCAGCAGCAGCCCGAAAGCCACTGCCCGGGTACTGGCCAATCGTGCCTAACACGCGCGCACATTGGGTGGCAGAGCCGACGATCGCTACGTTTCGCAGATTGTGGCCTGCGCGTCGCATCTGACGCAGCACGGATCGCGCGACGAATCGCGTGGCCGTCAGCAATGCAGCGGCCATCGCAGTCCACGACGCAAACCAGAGGCGAGAAATGTTCTCCGTGATGTGAAGCGAAAACATCAGCAGAAGACTGCAGGTTTGCACGGCTAGCCACGCCAGCATCAGCCTGCTTGCGAGCCCCGGTAACGACCGCCCGCGCCACGATTCATAAGCGCCCATCGCGGGAAACAGCGTCAACGCGAGCACCGCAGAGAACGATGTGCAGGTCGCGTAGGCATGGTGGACATCAGGACCGGACAGACGCAGAACGAACGCCACGACGGCGCAAGTGATGATGCTGACAACATCCACCAGCCGCAACAGCTGGATGCGGATTCCAGGATTCAATTTGCTTTCCCCTTAAGCAAACAGACCGGCGCGTGAATGGTTAGCCGGTCCGACATTCGTTCTTCGTGTAGTGCCTGCTGCTCTCTTCCCGCCGCCGGCTTTCTTCTTCCCGACTTGTTTTTTTTGACCCTTGTCGGTGTGTTGTGTCATTCGACGTTTCCGGTGAATCCGCAACCTGGATCGCGTGTGCTGCCGGCCGTCTTTTCTTCCTACGTTTTGCTCGGGGCTCGTAGTGAGCACATGTCGTGCCAGCCATGCACATGGCGCGACTCGCAGCTAATCCACTGGCTTCTTCTGCCAACTATGTGGCTTTTCCACCGTTTGCATATTGAGTTGGCCGTGTGACTGGCTCAGCGACCGCGTGCTGTTACGTTACGGCAGGGGCTGCGATATGCGAGTTACGTAACAGGCGCGTGATCGCGAACGCTCGCGGAAACCGCTCTGACCTGCCGGGCCCGTCCGTGCGGGCATGCAGTGCGATCTTGCCGGTCAATGTGCGGCTGGATGAAATCGGCATGGTCGTTGCTTTAACAACCTGTCGAAAATTGCCGACGCTGATCTTTCACCATCGGCGCGAGCACATAAAACCCATTTGAAATGGGCCGAGTGTCCAATAACAACGAGATATGTCGAATCTAAACGGGGCAATACAAAGAAGTGTTTCTATCAATTTCGTTGGGCGCTATAGCAATATCGCCGTTCAGCTGGTTGTAACGGGGATACTGGCGCGCTTGCTGAATCCTCACGACTTCGGGGTCGTCGCGGTACTCGCGGTACTGGTCACGTTTTTCTCATTCATCAGCGAAATGGGGTTAGGGCCAGCGATCGTCCAGTTTCGGGAACTGCAACCGTCTGCGGTATCTGCATTGTTCTGGATGACAGTTGGCGTTGGTTCTCTACTCGGCCTTGTCTTTGCGCTGAGCGGCCCCGTTATCGGCAGCTTTTATCGAGAAACCGGCTACGTGTCACTTGCACAGTATCTGGCGGCGTCGATCGCGCTGTCATGCTGGGGAATCGTGCCTCTGGCGCTACTGCGCAAAGCGCAGCAGTTCCGGTCGATTGTCGTTGTCGAAGTCGCCTCAGCACTCCTTTCCGGCGTTATCGCTATTGGTGCTGCGTACCGAGGCTGGGGTGTCGCCGCGCTCGCGACCAAGAGCGTTTCGTACGCGACGTTTATGTTGACGTTTTGCCTGATTGCTAGCCGCTTTAATCCGTTCACACGCCCAGACTTCCGCCATATCGGCAATGTCCTGACGTACTCGGGCTATCAGTTCGCCTTCACCATCGTCAACTATTTCACCCGGAATCTCGACAAACTCGTAATCGGAAAGTTGATGGGCGGGAATCTGCTGGGAATGTATGACATGTCATACCGGCTCATGCTAATGCCCATATCGAACCTCACGCAGATCATCTCGCCTGCGCTGCAACCCATTTATGCCGTGCATCAAAGCGACAGGAGCACCATCTTTGCATCGTATCGGCAGGTCGTCCGGATCTTGTCGATTGCCGGTGGCTTTGTCGGCGCGGCGTGCTACCTGTGTTCCCATGAAATCATTCTGCTGGCTTACGGCGAGAAGTGGATCGCCGCCGCTACGCTCTTTTCCATTCTGAGCCTCTCGATACCTGTTCAGGTTGTCCTGTCGTCGAGCGGAGCAATCTTTCAGGCCATCGGGCGCACCGATCTCCTCTCTCTATCGGGACTGCTGTCCGCCTGTTGCAGTGTTGGGGCCATGATCGCTGGCGCGTTGTCTGGAAGCCTGGTGCTGTTCTGCTGGCTGCTGGTTGGCAGCTTCTTCATCAATGGCATTCAAGCCTACATTATTCTGATCCGCTACGGATTTGGCGAAACGCTGCGCTGCTTTTTCCGTCCGTCGGCAGGCGTTCTGTGCGGGACCGCGTTGATACTCGCCGCGTGCGTTGCAGCGCAATGCTTCATTCACCCTGCTGACTTCAGCATCGCAACTCTTGTCGGAAAGATCGCCACGCTAACCATCCTGTATATCGCCGTATTGATCGTGACGGGTGATCTTCTCTTCCTGCGCCGCTGTCTGTCACTGAGGAACACGTCCGCAGAAGAACGCGAGTCAAAGCTGGCACTGAACGAGGGTCTTCCATCATGACAACTTTCTCCATCATCGTCCCCGTGTACAACGTAGAGCACTTTCTGCAGGAGACGCTTGATTGCATCGCCGCGCAGATCTTTACGGATTTCGAGGTGATCCTGATTGACGACGGATCCACCGATAGAAGCGGCGCAATCGCACGCGACTTTTGCCGACTGAACTCACGATTCACATACAGTGCGCGAAACAATCAGGGCGTCTCTTCGGCTCGAAACGCCGGAACGGATCTGGCGACGGGCGAATATCTCTACTACATGGATGCCGACGACAAGATCGTGCCCGATATGCTCGAACGCTGTTATGCGAGTCTCAAGGCACACAATGCGGATATTGTGCTGTTCGACGCGGACGTTTTTCCTATTCAATCGCCCGACTATCCGCTATACAAGGGATATTACAGAAGGCCCGCGGTTGCCTCTCCGTTGCCGAGTGGTGAAGTGCTGGCCGAGTCCGTGGCGCAGAACCGTTTCTTTACATCGCCCTGCTGTTATATCGCCCGACGCGATGTTATTGGTCACTTGAGATTTATCGAAGGCATGGTGTTCGAAGACAATCATTTCTTCGTTGCATTGCTGACGGAGCGAAGTCTGCGCGTTACTGTTCTGCCTCAGCCCCTATTCCAAAGACGGCTTCGGTCCGATTCGATTACCTCCGGTCGAAAGAACCGTCACCACTACGACAGCATGCACCGGTTGCTCAAGGAAACCATCGCGTTACCTTTTTCGGCTGTTCCCCGCCAACATCGAGCTTCCGTGCGCGTATCGCTGGTCGATGGACAGCTTCGCAGCATTCCGTCGATCAGCTACGAAGCAGGCATCACGCCAGCGCTTCGTCTTCGCAACCTCGCAGCGCTCTGGTACGCCGCCACGCGAGTATCGTCCCGCTTCCTGAGTGCCAGACGCATCGCGATCAGCCTGTTTCCCGAGCTTCGGCAGCTTAAACAGCGGTCAGCGCGGGCCGGATTCTCCGTCGGTCACTCAATCACGGATGGCCGTCAATAATGAAATTCGTCCGGTTGATGTTCTTTTCTATTCTGCTCATCAGGTCTTCGTTGGATATCGTCTTCAGTACACTGCGCCTTGATGGAAATGGCATGTCACCAGGCGCGGTCATGAATGCACTGATCATCCTGATGGGGGTGGCCATTGTTATCCAGCGCGGTATCCGGGTTTTGCGCACACCCCTGATCGTCTGGTTGACCTATCTCGTCTATGCACTCTATTCATTGGCGCGCTCGCCGGATCCTTTCGAAGGATTTCGCCTTTTTCTGGGCCTTTTGTCGACCTTCATGGTCTTTACCATCGCCCTGAATGTCACCGGATCTCGCAGGCAGGCTGAAACACTGTTGAAGTGCATCCTCTATTCATCGATTCCCGTTGCTGTATTCGGCATCATTCAGTACGCGATGATCAACGGCTTCAGCGGGCGGCTTCAATCCACTTTCGAGCATCCGAATATTCTCGCTTTCTATCTGGTTCTGGTGCTGACTTGCATTTTTTATGTTCGACATCTCGGAATGATGCCAAGGGCATTCCCCGCCAGGTTGGGCCGGTATGCGTATCTCGCACTACTCCTCGTCTTCCTGCTGCTCACCCAGACGCGCAGTGCATGGATCGCGGCAGTAGTGGGATTTGCACTGTATGCGTGCCTTGCCAACAGAAAGCTGCTGATCGGACTGGTTCTGATTCCGCCGCTGCTGCTGGTTCCTGCCGTGTCGGACAGGTTAAGCGATCTGGGATCGAACGGTTCCGCACAAGACATCAAGAACGGCGTACAGCTCGACTCATTGTCATGGCGCCAGCTTCTGTGGCAATACGCACTGATTGATTCGAATGATGCGCGTGTCGTCGGCAAAGGTCTGGGGTCGTTCAGAAACAACTCGCAGTTCTTCTTCCCACTGGAAGCCACCGCCGACGCGCATAGTGCTTATATACAGACCATCTATGAAATGGGTGCGGTTGGCCTTGCGCTATATGTTGCAACCTTCGCGGCAATGATCATCGCGATTCGCAAAATAGACCACAACCGGAAGCGTGGCGCGATTGCGATCGCCCTGATAGCGGCCTATCTGCTGGAAAGCTATTCCGACAACACGATCTACTATCTCAGCTTCAACTGGTATTTCTGGGCATTGATCGGTTGCCATATGTCTGTTTGCCTGCGCGACAGGTACGCGCAACAGATATTCATGCGGGACAAACAGATTGCCTAGTGCTTCCCGCAGTTCTCGAACTCGAGCGGATGGAATATCTGCGCGATTCACCTTGCCTGGTTCGGTGAATCGCGCGATACCCGCGTTATTTCGTGGTCGATGTACTACCGCCCGTGCCGCCCGTCGCGCCGCCTGATCCGCCGGGCGATCCCGACGCCGCGCTTTGCCCCGCTGCATGTGCCGCCGCGACCAGCGTAGGAGCGGGCTGGCCGTCGCTGCCAATCGCGCCGGCTGCGGCGAGTGTATCGAGATCGGAATCCGCTCCCGCCTGTCCCGGCGTGAACGATACCGTCAGGAACGAATTGCTGGACAACTTCACGCCGTAAAGCGTGTCGAGCAGTTGCGCGACACTGTTCTGCGCGTTTGCGATCAACGTGCTATTGGTCAACGCACTCTGATACGACGCGTTGCTGGATATGCCAGCAAGGAGCCCGTCGACAGTCGTACCGAGTTCACCGGCAAGGTAACTCAACAGCAACTGCGTGAGTGGCGTCACATTGAAAGTACCGCTACCGGACGCGAATGAATTGATCGTCACAGCGCCGTTCGAAGCCTTGATCGTACATGGCCCGTCGAAGTTAAAACTCGCGGTATACGCGCCATTCGAATTCGCGGTCGCGCTGCCACTGCCGTTCTTACATGACAGCGTAATGCTCGCATTCGACAACGCAGCACCGACGGCAGCCGTTCCCTTGATCGTCGCACTGGGTGATGAGCCCCCACCGCCGCAAGCGAATAACGTGCTGCTGGCAAGCGCGGCAATGCTGATCCGCAAGCTGCGCGACGCCTTGAGGTTGAACTGCGTCATTGATTATCTCCAGAAGTGAGTGACTGACAGGCAATAGAAAACGACGTCGTCAGCGCTTGCGTGTCGCTGAGCGAATTTCGCGCACACAGTGTGACGAGGGAGGTGGTATCGGCAGCGGCAAGCGGTGGATCGTCAGCGGGAATAGACGCCTGTTCGCCCTTCTCATCGTCTTTCGACGACGGCACATAGCGCAGATACGCGTCGCGCATCCGGTAAAGCTGCGTGCCAAAGTACTGCTCGCTAAAGCGCCCCTGATTCAACAGATATTGTTGGGTGCTGTACGGAAACGACATGTTCTCGGCAGCATTGCCGGCGAGATAATTGGTCGAACCGACACGTGAACGGAAATCGAGCGCGAACTGCTCCGATCCATACACCTGCGTCACACCAGGCTTCATCCCCTGGCGCGGCGTGAGCGGGAAGCTGATCGCTGCGCCGACAAAACTACCCTGTCCGCTGTGCTCGCCATGCACACTCACTGACACATCGTCGAACCAGCGCGTCAGTGTGATCAACGGGCCTTTGTCACCCCCTACATAGCGTGCAACACCCGCTTCGATCCAGAGCTTCCACGCAGGCTGTACCCATCGATAGGTCAGCACCGCATTCTTTTCACTCGGCAGTTCGTCATGTCCTGGCTCGTGATGCAGATAGGCCAGGCGCAGACGGACCAGATCGGGGCGCCCCGGCACGAAAACCGTAGTCTCGTTCTGTACGCCAAGGTACTGATAGTCGAAACGCCCAACGGCCGCTACGTTGAATACTTGCGGTAACAACCAGAAGCTCTGCGCAAGGGCCGCCGCATTGAGTCCGCCACGCAGCCGGTACTGACTGTAGACGCGGCCGTCATTCATGTTGCGCGTGTTGTACAGCGGCGCGATATAGCTGCCATAGAGTTCGGCGCCGCGCCACAACGGCACGAACCCTTCGATATTCGCGCCAAGCGAGAAATCGAAGTTTCCGTACTCGGTCCCGTACAGGTAACTCGTAATCGGTTCGATCTGGATTCGCGTCAGGCCATGCCTGCTTGCGTCGCCGTGCCAATCCACTGTGTGCGACGTCGAGTCGGGCTGCGTGCTCATGGCAAGCGTCGCGCTCGCCACCTGGGGCGATCCGCCACGCACGAACTGGGCGTAGGCATCACGTTCGACCGAGACGTCGGCGAGCGGCTCATTCGCCTTTTTGATGATTGCGTGAACACGCCTGATGCCATCGGGTGCCTCGATGCTGGCGACGCCGAGCACGATCCCCAGTGCATCCGCTTCATTCTGGTTATAGCGATGGTTCTCGTACTCGACTACCAGCGCGTCCCCGTCGATACCGACACGCACGCGTTCCAGACCGGCGGCGAACAACTGCTCAGCGATGAGATCGAGCGCAGCGCCGCTATCCTGAGCCACTGCTTTTCGCATTTCCGCCCGCGAGTTTGCGGGCGCGTCTGCTGGCGTGGCGTACGAGGCCGGCATCGCGAGTGGCGATAGTGGCGATTGCAGCGTCAATGGCGCTGGCGTATCCGCGTGCGCGTCAGGTATTGACGCCGCCGAGTCCAACGGCTGTGCGGGGCTGGCGTTCTCGCACAGCCCTGTTCCGCACCGCTGCGCGTCGAAGCGCTTGCCAAGCGGAATGCTGATCGCCACCGACACCGATGTACGTGGCGCAACCC
Organism: Paraburkholderia sp. C35; assembly: GCF_003121405.1. GTDB lineage: Bacteria > Pseudomonadota > Gammaproteobacteria > Burkholderiales > Burkholderiaceae > Paraburkholderia. The sequence continues at coordinate 75,523 of NZ_QBUY01000011.1, forward strand.
CATTTGTGCTACGCACCGACCGCATCACTGTTCCGACGACACTCGCGTCGGCGAGCCATCGGATTGCAGGCGATGCGTATCGCACACCGGCATATGGCGTTTTCGAATCGTCTTCGGCGATCAGCGAAATGCCGGTATTCCACAGCGCCACCGACGCACCGCCAAACACGCCATCCAACCGGTCGCCCGTTCCATATCCCAGCGTCAACGTCGCGGGACCAAGCGACTGCGAAACCACGCCGTATTTCGAACGAAAGTAATGCGTCTGACCACCAACGTCACTCACGCCAAATGCGATCGAAGGCTGATATTTGAAAAAACGGGGTACTTCGACTTTGACGTTTGCCATCAGGTGGCGCAGGACCATATGGTCCGCGCCCGAGAACGGCGCGGTCACGTTGCCTGGGTAATTGACAAGCCCGCCCGAGACTTCGACATAAGGGAGCAGCCCCACGGCTCCCCAGTAGATATCCGAACTGGTCGCCTTCTTGCCGTAGCGCGGGTCGATGTAGTTGCCGTACTGCGCCTGGAGTACGCCTTCTGGCAAAACGAAACCATAAGGAATAACCAGTCCGCCACTTTGGCCCAGTGCATTCAACTCAGGCTCGCTCGCGCTGGCACAGGTCGAAAATAAAAGAAATGCGCCGATGGCGATGGCCGTCGGCAATACGGCGCGTCGTTGTGCTTGCAACTGTCCTCGCATATGTAGTCGGATGTCGTGCGCGTGCGCGCGTTTCGTTGATCTCGAACGGCCGAGTGCTTATCTCGTGAGCCGCACCTGTTTTTTCGAACCAGTCACCGTTTCGCTACGAAGAATCTGCGCGCAGCACTCACGCGCCTGCTTTTTGAGCAGGCGACATCAACGCGCCATGACAGCTGACACAACTGGGGATAGGCGACCTGAGCCAGGCCAATGACACGAACAATGTGTCATTCGCCATTTGCGTCGCCATATGGGACGCACAGGACACGTGAATGAAGTTCTTTAGATCCCCGGAAGAACTTCTTCAACTCAGAACCAAAGCAATTACGGTTTGCACATTATTTTCGGCAAGTCATCAAATGATTTTTTTAAGCCGCGCCGGAATATGCACATGTCGTGCCAGGTTCAGTGTTTATTGCAAGGTTCAATCGGCAAAGGAGAAAGCCGTATGCGGCGCCGTGTCTCGCAGCGCTTTGCGGCTGGGAATTCAGCTAAAGGCGTCCTCGCGTTACGTAACGATTCGCTGGACGTTACGTATGAATACACGCCACAACCCGTTACGCTTTAATGGTGACGGGCGAGCGCGTTCGCCTTCATGCAGACGCCGCGTCATAAGATCTATTCAACCCGAACTCAGCAGTGCCGCGAATTTATCAGCTAGCGTAGGCCGTGACCGGTGTGGCCAGATCGCGCTGAGTTCGAAGAACGGCAGTGCGTCGCCTTCGCGGACTTCGCAGACGCGCACGCCCGCGAACTGCAGCGCCTTGACCGATTGCGGCAGCAACGAGGCGCCGCAGCCCGCCGCAACGCAGGCGAGCACCGTCAGTGAACGATTCGCGTCCTGCACAATGTTCGCTTCGCAGCCGAATTTGCGAAACGCGCTGAGGATGCCCGCGCGTACCACCGGCAACTGGCCTTGCGGAAACCACACGAGCCCGATGCGTGCGAGTTCCGCGAGTCCAAGCTTGCCGTCCGCGCCGAGCGGGTGCGACTCGTGCACGACTGCCTGCAGCCGTTCACGCACGATCAACTTTTCGCGCATCCTCCCGCTCACCGCTACGGGTGTGTGGAGCAGGCCGATGTCGATCTCGCCTGATTCGAGCGCGCTGGCCTGCTCCGCGTTGCTCATCTCGCGCAACGTCAGTTCGACGTTGGGCACCTCACGGCGCAGCGCCGCGATCGCCCTGGGCATCACCTCGAAAAGCGCCGCCGACGCGAAACCGATCGTCAGCCTTCCGCCCCGCTGGGCGCCAATATCGCGCGCACGCTTTTCGGCCGCCTCGATGCGCGACACGCTCAGCCGGATATCCTCGACGATAGCCTCGCCTGCCGGGGTCAGTGCCGCGCCGCGGCGTGTCCTCGCCAGTAGCTTCACGCCAAGATCCTGCTCCAGCCGGGTGATGGCCTGACTGAGTGCGGGCTGCGCCATGCCGAGCTGGCTGGCCGCGCCCGTGACACTTCCTGCGTCGACGATGGCAAGGAAATACTTGAGTGTGCGGACGGATTCCATATCAAAGCATTATGAATAAACAACATTTTCATAGTATGCACGTATCTTCAGCCTTTTTAGAATGAGCTCCACCAACTAACCGCGGCCGTCCCCTGGACCATTGGCCGCCGCGCCCAGCGGCGCGTACAAGGAGACAACCATGCGCTGGTACCGGGACATCACGTCCGTCGAAAAGAAAACGCTGTGGAGTTGCTTCGCGGGCTGGGCCCTCGATGGCGTCGACACGCAGGTCTTCTCGCTCGTCATTCCGTCGCTGCTGACGGCGTGGGGTATCAGCAAGGGGCAAGCAGGTCTGATCGGCGGCGCCACACTCGTCGCGGGTGCACTGGGCGGCCTGCTCGCAGGCATCCTGGCTGATCGCGTGGGTCGTGTTCGCGCATTGCAGATCACCGTGATCTGGTTTTCGCTATTCACCTTTCTTAGCGCGTTCGCGCAGAGCTTCGACCAGTTGCTGGTGCTGAAAACGCTGCAAGGCATCGGCTTCGGCGGCGAGTGGACGGCGGGTGCGGTACTCCTTAGTGAGACGATGAACCCGAAACATCGCGGCAAGGCGATGGGTATCGTGCAGAGTGCGTGGGGCTTCGGCTGGGGCGGCGCAGTGCTGCTTTATATGCTGGTTTATTCGTTCACGTCACCGCAATGGGCCTGGCGCGTGCTGTTTGCGATCGGCCTGTTGCCCGCCATCCTCGTGTTGTACTTGCGCCGGAACATCGTCGAGCCGGCACGCGACACACAGACCGTGCGCGAGGAAGCTCGCCCACGCGGCATCTTCAGCATTGCCGCCGGCATCTTCGATCCCTCGGTCATCCGGACGACGCTTGTCGGCGCTTTGATCGGGCTGGGTGCGCACGGCGGCTATCACGCGATCACCACATGGCTTCCAACCTATCTCAAGACTGAACGCCATCTGTCGGTGATGGGCACAGGGGGCTACCTGGCCGTCGTCATCGTCGCGTTCATTGTCGGGTGCTTTGTGAGCGCCTGGTTGCAGGACCGCATTGGGCGTCGCTGGAACGTAATCCTTTTCGCGGTCTGCTGCGCGGTGATGGTCAACCTCTACACGTTCCTGCCGCTCGGCGACACCGCGATGCTGATCCTGAGCTTCCCGCTCGGACTGTTCTCAGCTGGGATCCCGGCGACGCTCGGGGCGCTCTTTAACGAACTGTATCCGCACGGCGTGCGTGGCACGGGTGTCGGCTTCTGCTACAACTTCGGCCGCATTGTCTCGGCCGGTTTCCCGGTGCTCATCGGCCATATGAGCAGTTCGATGTCGCTCGGCGCGGCACTCGGCATCGATGCAGGCGTCGCGTATGGACTCGTTGTCGTCGCCGCGTTGATGCTGCCCGAAACACGCGAGCGTCGCATGGCCACGTCGGCCCAGGGCGCTCCGCTCGCCGATGCACGCGCCGCGTCCCATCACTGAGCGCCCTTCTTTCGCGACTGCCCGCCCTCCTATCGTCGACTCTCAGGCAAAACATTGCATGGAACTCACTCTGCCAGGAACCACGGTTGATCCTTTCATCGGCCTCTCCGACAAGAGCGCAGCGTGGCTCGAATCCGACGCGTTGCGCATGACGGGCATCGATTCGCACGCGCACATCTTCGTACAGGGCTTGCCTCTCAGCGCGTCGCGCCGTCACGCGCCCGACTACGATGCGACGCTCGACCAGTACATCGATCACCTCGTCGGCCACGGGCTGTCCCAAGGCGTGCTGGTGCAGCCGAGTTTTCTTGGTGTCGACAATGCATTTCTCGCGGCGGTGTCGAAGCGCTATCCGGCACGGTTTCGCGGCGTGGCCGTGGTGAATCCCGAAGTCGACGACGTGGAACTCGAGGCGCTGAACGATGCGCATGTGGTCGGTGCGCGCCTGAATCTGATCGGTTTGCCGCTGCCCGATTTTCGTGAGCGCCGCTGGTCGACGTTGCTGTCGCGGCTCAACGCGCTACGCTGGCACGTCGAAGTTCAAACCCATTCCGCCGATCTGCCGTATGTGCTCGACGCATTGCTGGCGCAGCGCTGCACGATCGTAGTCGATCACTTTGGCCGCCCAGATGCCGCTCAGGGCGCAAACGATCCGGGGTTTCGCCATTTGTTGTCGAAGGCGCCGTCCGGCGATGTCTGGGTAAAGCTCTCCGCCGCTTATCGAAGCGTAGTAGCGGCAAACGGCACGGAAAACGGAATCGGACTGGCCGCAGCGTTGATGGACGCATTCGGTGCGCATCGCCTCGTATGGGGCAGCGACTGGCCACACACGCAGCATCGCCACCTGATCGCCTACGATGCCGCTGCGAACGCGCTGCGGCGGTGGATTCCCGACGAAACTGCAAGGCAAACGATTCTCACGACATCGCCAGCGGAACTGTTTCGCTTGCAGACTTACGCCGTTGGTGACAAAGCCCCGCAGCCGGGCTAGCCGCAACATCAGCATGGAATAAATCCGCTCGCGATGTGTTCGAGATATGCACGCAACGTGCAAATCATCCGGACATTTTCATTGAGCGGGAGAAGACGTGCATCCAAAGCCCTGTCGCATTGGCGGACAAATAAAGTTGGCGCTGGCCTCCGGGACGCTGGCAATACTTGCAAATACCGCACTACTTATGGCGGCGGATCAGGCGGGAATCGCGACCGCTCATGGAGGACTGCTGACGCTGCTCAGAGCATGGACGCACATACCTGACGCAGGTCTAGCAACGTCGTGGCCTTTCCAGCTAGCGTTTCATTTCTGTGTGGGTATAGCGATGGCCATTTTCTACGGCCTGATAGCTGGAGATCCGCGCAAGCATTCCATTACGAAGAGTTTTTCCTACGCACTCGCAGTCTGGCTTGCCAATGCATGTGTGGTCCTCCCGCTTATTGGTCAAGGATTCGCGGGGAGTCACGTCTTGTCATTCAGTGGCATCGTGCTTTTTGCGCTGGCGCACACGACATTCTTCATGGTCAACGGCCTGCTGCTCTCTGGTTTTTCTAAAAACCAGAGAGCACGCCTGCTTCCTGATTAACCCGCGGCACTAAATGCTTTCTGTGCCGCAACCGTATCAAGCGATTCACGCAGCAGCTTGATCTTGCCGTTCTCTGCGACCAGACGGCCTGCGTACATCTGCTTGTAGACCTTTCCCGTAGACGGCACCAATGCTTCGACCGAGTACTCGCCGAATACCTGATCCGGTGTATCGATCAGGATCTGCGCGTCCTTGAACCTGAAATCCGGCACCTTGTTCAGCAGCCCGGCGATAAACTTTTCGATAGCTTCAGGTCCTTGCGCGCCTGTCGTCGGACCAAGGCTCGATAGATAGGGAAGCTCAAGAATGCCGTCGTCTGCGAAGAGCGCCGCAGCCGCCTTCGGATCGCGAATGGATTGAATGTACTTGTTAAGAAGGGATGCTGCATTTTCCATGGTAATGCTCCACAAAAAGGTAGCAAAGGCATGAGTGCCTTTCGCGTGTAGCAGCGGGATCACCCGCTGCCACTGCAGTGATTGACAGTCGATCAGACCTGCGCCTGACCACCGTCGGCGGTGATCTCTGCGCCGTTGATGAAGCTCGAATCGTCCGATGCGAGGAACGTGACGACCTTCGCGATCTCCGACGGATCAGCAAGGCGGCCCATCGGCACCAGCGTCGCGAGGTAGGCCACCAGACCGTCCTGCGCTTCCTTCGAGTCGCCGGCCAGTTCGACCAAACCCGTCGTGTGGGTCGTGCCCGGGCTCACCACGTTCACGCGGATACCGCGATCCTTCAGGTCCAGCACCCAGCTGCGAGCGAGCGCACGGACGGCAGCTTTCGACGCACTGTAGATGCTGAATGCCGGCGTGCCCGTCGAACCCGCGATCGAGCCGTTCAGGATCAGCGAACCGCCCTTGCCCATCAACGGCAACGCCTTCTGCACCGTGAAGACAACAGCGCGCACATTGCGGTTGAACGTGTCATCGAAGTGCTGTTCGGTGATCGCGCCCAGCGGCAGCATCGAGCCGCCACCAGCGTTGGTGAACACCACATCCAGACGGCCCTGCTCGGCGCGGATCTGTTCGAACAGCGCGTCCAGATCTTCGAGGCATGTGACGTCGCCCCGCACGCCACGCGCACCGTGACCGATCGCTTCGACAGCGGCATCCAGTTCAGCCTGACGGCGACCCGTGATGTACACCTTCGCGCCTTCTGCAGCGAGATCCTTGGCAGTTGCCAGGCCAATGCCGATCGTGCCGCCGGTTACCAGTGCGACCTTACCTTCGAGTTTCTTGCTCATGATTTGCTCCGGGTTGTTGAGTGTTGATGGGTGTAACGATAAATGTCTATGAGACCGAGAAAAACACCGTTCCAACGAATTGATTCTCCACATGCATGGATAATCGCTACACTGACGACTTAGCCGACACAAGGAGAACCGATGGATCAGCTACAGGCGTTGCGTGTGTTCGTTCGTATTGCCGAGTCGGGCGGCTTCGGCAAGGCCGCCGACACGCTGAACGTGCCGCGAGCGACGGTTTCGAAGCTCATTCAGGAGCTCGAATCCCACCTGCGGGTGAAGCTCTTTCAGCGCTCCACGCGCCGCGTGGTCGTCACGGAAGAAGGGCAAACCTACTATCAGAACGCGGTAAAACTGCTCGCCGATATCGACGAGATGGATGGCCTGTTCGCCGACTCTCGCGGTAATCCGCGCGGCCGGATCCGGGTCGACATCGGCTCGTCGCTCGCCAACCTGATCCTGTTGCCGCACCTGCCGGCGTTCCGGAAGCGCTACCCGGAAATCCAGCTCGACGTGGGCGTGGGCGACCGGCAAGTCGACCTGATCGGTGAAGGCGTGGACTGTGTGATCCGCGGCGGAGAACTGACCGACACCTCGCTCGTCGCCCGGCGTCTGGCAGGGCTGGAATGGGGCACTTATGCCGGGTCCGCCTACCTCGCCGAACGCGGCACGCCATCGCATCCCGACGATCTGCTCGCGCGTCATGATGTGGCGGGCTATTTTTCATCGTTGACCGGTCGTGTGTTCGCGCTGCTGTTCGAGCAGGGCGAGGAAAAAATCGCTATCGATCCAAAGGGCGCACGAGGCGTCTTCGTCAACGAAAGCACGGCGCATCTGACGTCGCTCGTGAGTGGGCTGGGCGTCGGTCAGACGTTTGCGTTCATGGCGCAGCCATGGGTGAAAAACGGCGATCTCGTCCAAGTCTTGCCGCAATGGACGCGTCCCGTCCACCCGATGCACATCGTCTTTGCTCAATCGAAATACAACAGTGCCCGCCTGAAAGTGTTCGTCGACTGGGTGATCGAAGTCTTCACGCCGTACGACAGCGCGCCGTCGCCATCGCGAGTCAGGTAACCGACCGCGATGGGCGACGAGGCGCGGTTGGACGTGCAGACGGCGCGCTATTCCGTTCTAATCTTCTGGAAGGCGAGTCGCATCTCCTGCGCAAACAGCGCCGGTTGCTCCATGGCGGCGAAGTGGCCACCCTTGCTCACTTCCGACCAGTAAAAGAGATTCGGCCATGCCGCTTGCGCCCAGTCCCTGGGCGCACGGTAAATCTCATGCGGGAAAATGGTCGCGGCCATCGGCAATTCAATCGTGCCGCCACTGAATCCCGACAGTCCCGCCTGCGTCGCTTCCCAGTAGAACCTCGCAGAAGACGCCGACGTATTGGTGAGCCAGTAGAGCGTGATGTTGTCGAGGATCTTGTCGAATGAGAGATGCCCGTCGGGAAGATTGGCGTTGTCGGCCCAACCGATGAACTTCTCATACATCCAGTTGGCCTGGCCCGATGGCGAATCGGCGAGCGCATAACCGATCGTTTGCGGCTTCGTCGCGTGTTCCTTGAAGTAGCCGCCACCCTCGCCCGTGAACTTCGCCGCACCGTCTACTGCGGCCTGTTGCTCTGGCGTCAGATGTGCGGGCATCGTCTGGGGAAAGACCAACGGCCAGTTCACATGCGCGGCAATCAGTCCATCAGGACGAATATGACCGAGCGCATGGGTGACGCCCGTGCCCCAGTCGCCACCTTGCGCCACCCAGCGCTTGTAGCCAAGACGGTTCATCAGGGTGGCCCAGGCCTTCGCGGTCCTGACGACGTCCCATCCTTTCTCACCGGGGCGGTCAGAAAAGCCGAAGCCCGGTAACGAAGGGATCACGACATCGAATGCGTCGGCTGCGTTGCCGCCGAAAGCCGTTGGGTCCGTGAGCGGTCCAATGATGTCGAGAAACTCGATGACCGAACCCGGCCAACCGTGGGTCAAAATGATCGGCATGGCATCGGGATGCTTCGACCGGACGTGGAGAAAGTGAATGCCAAGTCCGTCCACCGAAGTACGGTATTGCGGATACCGGTTGATCTGCCGCTCGAAGCGTCGCCAGTCGTATTTCGTCTGCCAGTAATGAATGAGTTCTCGCGCGGAGTCGAGTGGGACACCTTGGACCCATCCCGCTACCGTTTCCTGATCCGGCCAGCGCACCAGCGCTAGCCGCCGATGCAGATCGTCCAGTTGGCTCTGCGCAATCGCGACGCGAAACGACGTCACCGCCTCGGTGGCGGCCGGCAACGTGAACGGTGCGGGCGCTGTGAGCAAAGCGTTGCTCGCAGCCTCAGCGGACTTCATGAACGGCAGCGCGGCAAGCGCGGAAGCCATTTGCAACATCGAGCGTCGGCCCTTGTTCGGCTCAGACGCGCCGAAATCGGGAGCGTTGGTTTTCATTGCGTTATTTTTCCTGCAGTGTGGTAGTTCCAGCTTCCACCGCCTTCCGCATGCGTAGCGCGAACGTCCTGTTAAAGACGCGGCAAACGATAAACGTAGGCTCGAACGGGAAAAATACGCCAATCGTTAAATGACTTTCCACACAGATGGATAATCGATGAGTTACCGGCGTATGACTGACCTTCGCTTAAGCGCGCAGGTATTCAGTCAATGCCCTAAAGCGTGGCATTGGATGCACGCGTAAAGCGCCTGCATCGCTGCTATAAGTATTCCGGAAGAGCGAGCTGAATTTCCTTGACGGAACATTAATGATTATGAAAATGCGTCAATGGCGGGTAATATGTCCCCGCCATTCGTTTTGTCATCGTTCCAATACGGTCTTTCGAATGGCGCGACGGATTGTGCCTTTCGTCCTTGTTTACAGGCGATATGCGGCTCACCAAGCCTCACGCAACGATTCGCTCTACGGTCTGATCCCTTAGCGTTTGCAAATGCGGGAAGCTGTCGGCTTGCTTGTTCTCCGTCGACGTGTAGCCAGATCGTTTCAATACGCCCGAAGGCGAAGCTTCAAACATTCGTTCGCCCCGTGCTGCCGTCAATGAAGCTGCGAAAGCGCCCGCTTTGCGCAACGACTATTTCCACCACGACTTCGACTCCCATGAAAATCGGCGATCTGGAGGTAAGGCTCGAATCAAGGCAAGTCTTGCGCAATGGTGTCGCGGTGCGTGTGAGCGGTCGCGCATTTGATCTGCTGAAACTGCTGCTGGAAGCGGACGGTGCACTCGTTACGACGGGTGAAATCCTCAGCAGGATCTGGCCTTCGATCGTGGTCGAAGAGAACAACATTCAGGTGCACATCAGCGCGCTGCGGCGCCTGCTAGGCGAACACCGTCATCTGATCCAGACCGTGTCGGGCCGGGGTTACAGGATGAGCCGACCACAGACAGCGCCCACTGCGCATGCACCCACATCGAATGTTCCGCCTGAAGCTCCGCAAAGCCGGATCGACTACGCACTACCGCACGTTCAGGGCTATTTCTTCGGACGGGAGACGTGTGTCGCGCATGTGCGGGCGGGAATAGACATGGGAGAGCCTGTCATAACGCTGACGGGCCCCGCTGGGGTCGGCAAGTCGCGTCTGGCAATTGAAGTGGCCCGCATGCTCACTGCGGAAAGAAGCATTTGCGCTGCCTATATGTCGCTTGCAACGCAAACAGACGAACAGCAGGCATATCGTTCCATCGGCACTGCACTCGAAGCGCTAGGTGCCGCACTGGCACAAGGCAGTTCCGCTCAAGCGCCCGGCCCGCGGGGTTTGTTGTTGCTGGATAACTGCGACAGGCTCGCAGAAGCAGTCATCGCGTCGTTGCGCGATAGCGCTGCCTTCAGGAAACAGTTGGGCATTGTGGTACTGCTGACAACGCGTATGCCGCTCAGGGTGTCGATGGAAAGAGTGATGCAGGTTCCGTGTCTGCTGACGGTTCCTGCCGTCGAAGGGACCAACGCTGCGCTGGAGATGTTCATCTCCCGGATTCAGATGCTGAGTCCCGGTATCGATGTCTCGGCAACGTTCATCGAAAACGCGCTGGCTCTCGTGCAGGAGATGGATGGACTGCCGCTCGCCATTGAACTCGCGGCCCACCACACATCGCTGCTCGGTATTGAAACGGTGCGTGATCTGTTGGCCCGGGATATCGACCTGCCATCCCAGCACATGCGGCGCATGATGGAGAGCCGGCACGCGTCCCTTAACGCGGCATTGAAGTGGACATGGGCCGATCTCGGCTCGACGCGCCACGCCGTTCTGGCTGGGCTAATGGACGCAGGATCGGAAGCGGACCTTGCCGGATTGCGCGACATCGCCGAAGGCGTGGGCCTTTCTTCGCAAGAGGCACTGGATGCCGTCACCGAACTTGTCGAGCGTTGCGCCGTTCTCCGTGCAACCGACGGGGCGACCATCACGTATCGGATACCCAACACGATCCGCCGGTTCCTTCGTCAGGAACGAGCGAGCACGGTTACGCAGCTCGAATGATCCAGTTCAGGTCGGTATTCATAAAACTTAATTTATATAAAAGGCTTTTTGTAACGGTCTCCCATATCGTGCCCTGCGTATGACCAAGCGTGCGTCGCCGACGCAGTTTCAGGTTGCAGAGCCCTTTCAGGAGGCTGTTATGAGTTACTTCAAATCCAGCGACGGTACCGATATCTATTACAAGGACTGGGGCAGCGGCGACCCTGTCGTCTTCTCACACGGCTGGCCGCTTAGCGCCGATGCGTGGGATGCCCAGATGCTCTTCCTTGGCCAGCAGGGCTATCGCGTCATTGCGCACGACCGGCGCGGTCACGGCCGTTCCGCCCAGCCCTGGGACGGCAATGACATGGACACCTATGCCGACGATCTCGCCGCATTGCTCGAACACCTCGACCTGAAAGATGCCACGCTGGTCGGCCATTCCACGGGTGGCGGCGAAGTCGCGCACTATATCGGCCGCCATGGCACGGCACGCGTCAGGAAGGCAGTGCTGATCGGCGCGGTGCCGCCCATCATGCTAAAGACAGATTCGAATCCGGGCGGCCTTCCCATGGACGTCTTTGACGGGATTCGCGCAGGTGTCGTCAAGAACCGGTCGCAGTTCTACAAGGACCTGGCCGTCCCCTTCTATAACTTCAACCGTCCGAATGCCGACGTGTCGCAAGGCACGATCGATTCGTTCCAGGCTCAAGGCATGCTGGGATCGATCAAGGGACAGTTTGACTGTATTCGCGAGTTCTCCGAGGTCGACTACACGGAAGATCTGAAAAAGATCACGGTACCCTTGCTGATCCTGCATGGCGATGACGATCAGATCGTTCCAATCGATGCGTCGGCCCGCCGCTCGGTCGAAATCGCGCCGAATGCGAAGCTGAAGATCTATCCGGGTGGATCGCACGGCATGGCCGTCATCAACGCAGATGAAGTCAATCGCGACCTGCTTGATTTTCTGAAAAACTGATAGCGGCAGCGTGGACGGCACGGCATGAACTGTCGGGTCGAGCCGTCTACACCACACGCCGCAGAACTTACCAGTTATTACACGGGCATGCCCGCCTGCATGCTATCGACTGATGAAATCCTCCCGCAAATCGTACGATGCCACCGATACACAGCGCTGGCGAAAGATACTGGCTGGCCTCCAGGGTCCCGTCTTTGTCGACACGGGTATAGAAGCGATTGCGCTCGCGCCCCGCGCGCTGCACGGATACGCGCAAGTCACGATCCTCGAGCGACCCACCAGGGAAACCGCACTCGTGCGATGGAGCAGTTCAGTGGGCTGTCACTATAGCGAGCAGGTCTGGCGAAAGGGCTTCGCGCGCAGAGCGGGCGTGTGCGCATTGACGGGCATGCTCATCGCGACAGGCGATCCGGTCTTCCGCCCGTTGCGCGCCAGCCAGTTGTGCTCGAATGCTGGCGCGATGATCGAAGCATCCTCTGTTGAGCAAGGCACCAACGTCGCTGCGTAGCAACCCTGACCACGCACAGGTCATATCAACCGATCGGACCAATGGCAGCAGGTTCTGATCCAGCGACGTAATTCACGCTGCTCGTCAACCGCAGTTGCGGCACATCGCGATTGCCGGCCTGCAACAACCTCACAATATTGACCTGCTACGATAGACCGCATCGATAGCTGCGTCGTCAATTCTCCGCGGACTCATGTCTGAATTCCACTCTGACCAGAATGCCGGCCTGTTCCCACTGGCCGGGCTCTTGACACCTTTGCTTTCGTTGATGGGAGCCGTTGCGTGATACGCGTTGGGCGCCTGCGCGTATCGCTCGAGGACCGAACCGTTAGCCGGGCGGGCTCACGCTATCCCCTTAGCAGCCGCGCTTTCTCCATCCTCGAGGCGCTGATTGCCGAACGTGGCTCCATCGTAACGAAGGAGGCACTGCTCGCGCACGCATGGCCAGATACGATTGTCGAAGAGAACAATCTACACGTCCACATAGTGGCATTGCGGCGGGCGCTCGGCGCATCGCGCGATCTTTTGCGAACCGTGTCTGGCCGCGGCTATGTGCTGCTGCCGCAGCCTGACGAAGCGCCGCGCCAAAGCGCTGCGTATTCGCTTGGCTTGCCGTTCTTCGATACGCTCTTCGGACGGCGCAACGCCGTGGACAGCCTATTGCGCTCGTTCCAGTCGGGTCAGGTGGTCACCTTGACGGGCGCAGGCGGTATCGGCAAGACGAGTCTCGCAATCGAACTCTGTCGCCACACTGGCGATCGGTTCTTTTGTATTCGCTATGTTTCGTTCGCGCCGATCCAGAATGACCGGCAGGCGCGCGAGGCCGTGCTGTCTATCTTCGCCGACGTGGTCAAGGGCAGTGCGATGACCATCGAAGAGTTGGCCAGCAATCTGCGCAGCTCGCAATGCCTGGTGATTCTCGACAATTGCGAGCATCTGATCGACACGGCTGCCTGTATTGCACAAACGATCACAGCCGGAAACGACGGCGTACGCGTACTGGCAACCAGCCGCGAAGCGTTGCGCATCCCGGCCGAGACGGTACATCCTGTGTCGACCCTCGCTTGCCCCGCGCCGTCGGTGAATGAAGAAGAAGCGCTTCGAAGCGACGCCGTACAACTGTTCCTGCACAGATTGCGACGCCTGTCGGCAGGTTTCGCGTTGAATGCACAGAGTCTCGCGGTCATTGGAGAAATCTGTCGCCGACTCGACGGTATTCCGCTCGCTATCGAACTTGCAGCAGCGCGTGCTGCGACGCTCGGTCTCGATACGGTTCGCGCCCATCTGGACGATCGCTTTGCCATCTTGACGGGTGGTTCACGCGATGTCCTTCCGCGTCACCAGACCTTGCGGGCAGTATTCGAATGGAGCTACCGTCTGCTTTCGGAAGCAGAGCAGATTCTTTTCCGGCAGGCTGGCGTGTTTGTCGACGGTTTTTCCCTCGAGGCGATCTCTGCCGTCATGGCGCGTCATCGGCTATCGATAGCCGAGACGGCGCAGGCACTTGCAGGGCTGGTGGCAAAATCGTTGCTCTATGTCGATCTTCAGAACTCACGGCGTTTTCGTCAGCTGGAAAGTTCGCGAGCCTACGCACGCGCGCTGCTCGATCAACATGGTGAAACGGCGTCCGCATCTCACACGCATGCCGTTTATTTCCGCGACTTCTTCGACAAAGGGCCTTACAAATCCGAGTACATCAAGATCGAGGACGCGCACGATGTGATCAGCGCGGAGATCGGCAACATGCGGGCGGCCATGAGCTGGGCGTTCAGCAGCGCTGCCAACACTGAACTGGGTGTCGATCTCGCCACGACCGCCGTGCCGATCCTCTACGAGCTCCCGCTGTATGAGGAATGTGCGCACTGGGCGGATCTCGCGCTGAACGCGCTCGCTCGTACCGGACATGAAGGCAGGCTTGTGCAAACGCGGTTGCGCCTTCTATCGGCGTACGCGTCTGCGCTGGTCTATACGGAAGGCCCAAAACCATCGGTCGAGATCGCATGGCGCGAAGCTCTCCGACTCGCCGATCTGGTGGAGGACCGTGGACATCAGTTACGTGCAATCTGGGGCCTTTGGAATCTGAAGCAATACGCAGGTGAACCCGCTGAGGCACTTGCTCACGCGCAATGGTTTCAGACGGCCGCGAAGCAGTTCGGCTCGCTGCTGCAGGTAGCCCTTAGCCGAAGAATCATCGGCATTACGCTGCACTATGCGGGTCGGCACGCCGAGGCGCGCGATGAACTTCGTGCGGCATTGGCATCGCCCGATATGCAGGTTGTCCGTTGGTCCACGACGGGCGTGCGGACCGATATGATTGCTGCTACCCACGCAACGCTCGCGCGCATCCAGTGGTTTCTCGGCGATGCCGAAGGCAGTCTGCGTCAGATCGAAGCGGCCGAAGACGCCGCGCGAATGGCGGGCCATGAACTCACGCTGGCTTACGTTCTCATTGAGGCCAGCATTCCGCTCGCGATACTTCAACGCATGCCGGACGCGCTGATGCTTGCCGTCGAAGACTTGCAACGGCAATGCCGCACCGCAGGCCTGCGCGCGTGGCTGGTCTGCTGTGATGCGCTGGAATGGATCGCGAAAGCGATGGAGTACACGTTGTCGTCTGCCGATTTGCAGGACATGGAAGCCGCGATCGGAAGACTTCGGGACACCGGATATCTCGCTCTATTGCCGATGGTGCTGGGTGAGTTTGCGAAAGCACTATCCGCAAACGGCCAACGCGACCGTGCGCTCGCGGTGATTGAAGGCGCGCTGAAGCATTGCGTGCAACACGAGAGCTGGTGGTATCACCCCATCCTGGAAGCGCTCCGGGATGGGATGGATACCGCACTGGAAGATGCACACGCCGAGGCTGAACGCTAAGCGGCACCGTCAGAACGGGCCGCTCACGAAATAGCCATCGGAACTCACAACCCTTGAACTTGCACGACCGGTCCCGGCTTTCCTTCAATCTGCGGTGCGATCACCAGATAACGTCGCATACCCGTTTGCTGCGGATCGTTGACGGACACCACCTGCCTGATCTGGCTAATCGCATTGACGATCGCCGACCCCGCCGGGTTGGTCATAAAGTTCGCCAGACCTTCAATTGGACTGCTGCCATCTGCTTTATCGGAAAGACCCAGTACGTATGGATGCTTCGGCGTGAGTCCTGTCACTGACGCCTGTAGCACCTGAAGCAGGCCCTGATCGAACAGTGCAACACTCGTCGGTGACTTGTCAGACGCGTTGGCACCGCCGCCCGCGGCTGTCAGCTGGATGTGGGACACGTTGCCGGCGACGCCCAACGCTTGCAGGTTCTGACGCCCTTCACCATCGGGTACCGCATCTGGAACATAGACGACAGCCTGCGGCGCCTGGCCGATCGGAATCTGGGCAATGACCTTGTTGGTCATCGTGTCGATAGCGGCGAGCGCGTCACCGTTCTCCAGCCCTACATAAACGCGCGAGCCGTCACCCGACGGCCAGATGCCATGCGGCAGACTACCGACGGGAATGGTAGCAACCTGTGCATAGTTATCGGTTCGGAAAACTTTCACCTCGTTGAGTCCACCCACCGTGACATAAGCGAACATGCCGTTAGAGTTCTTCACGATGTTCACGTGATTCGTGATCGGCCCCGTGTCGATTGTTTTGAGTAGTCGGAACGGAGGCGTTGCTTCGAACACCTGCGTCCTGCCCACGTCCTTGAGCGTGAACCAGACCTGTTTGCCGTCAGGCGTCGCAGCAATGTTCGGGCAGAACGGACTGTCCTGCTTCACTTTCCCGACAATCTCGTGACTGGCCACCGACACGACATCCGTTTCCGGATTGAACGATGAACAGATATAACCGTACTTTCCATCGGGAGAGAAGATCTGCATGCCCGGACCTGCTGGCGTCGTGATTCTGGTCTTCTCTTCGAAGGTGGTGCCGTCCAGAACCGACACATAGTTTTCGCCGCGTACGGTGACCCAGACCTCCTTTCCATCCGGTGTGAAAAAGGCTTCATGAGGCGAGCGACCCACATACGTCACATGCTTGACGGAGTTGGTCGCCGTATCGATGAACGATACCGAATTCGATCCAATCGACACCACTGCGAGGGTCTTATGATCCGGCGAAAAGCCCATGCCATGAACCAGTACCTGACCGCGATATAGCGGGCTGAAATTTCCCGGCGACGGATCACCCAGACGGATCACACCGAGCAGCTTGTTATCGACAGGGTCCGTTACCGATACGGTATTGGAGAACTGTTCGGCTGCATACACGCGGTCATGGTGAGTCACCGGGACATCCGGTGCCGTGTCGATGCCCGGCGCTTGCCCTGCAAAGGCGACAGCGGACAGCCCAAACCCGATCGCCCCGGCGATCACACCCAACTGGAAATGCCGACGTCTCATCATTTTTCCTCACTGGTAGACATCTGTTGAGAGCCATGCATATGCATGGCGTCATTGCCGACGACTGGCGCGTGTCCCATCGCGGCGTTTGATTCACCGCCCGTCGGCCCTCTGGATCCCGATGACGGCGGTTGTGACTGACCGAGCGCGACGTGCATCGCTACGATCTCCTGCTGCTGCTCGATCACAATTTCCTGTGCGATACGCCGCAGCTGCTCGTTCTTGCCGTAACGCAGTTCTGCCTCGGCCATGTCAATTGCTCCCTGATGGTGTGGGATCATCATGGCGACGAAATCGTGATCGACATCGCCAGTCGGATCGACGGACATCGCGTCCATCATCCGTGTCATGGCAACGTCGTTCTCTTTCAGATAGGCCGCCTCTGGTCCAGACGCAGTGCTGCCTGCGAACACCAGAGGCGAGGAAAACATGGACAGCATCAAGACAAGTACGCCCGATAACGTGTAGGGCCGCGACCAACGAATGCGCATCAGATATCTCCTCGAGAGCTTCTTCGGAATGGCAAACAACGGTCGATTGCGTTTATTCCAACCGTCTTTCAAATTTCATCTATTGGCCTTGCTTCACTGTTTCAAGGTATCTACGCGCAAATTGATCACCGCGCGAAAACACAGAATGCAGTTAGGCCGTTTCAGTCTCGCTCTCTTTTTTTGGAGCGATTATCTACAGGTGTGGAATATGAATTAGGAAGATCGGCATTTTTCCGCCATGTATTCGTCGCTAGAGTTACGCCATCGACATCTATGGCTTTTACTCAAGAAGAGGCTTCCATGAAGATCGGCTTCGTCGGCGCAGCCTATCTCGCCCAGGCATATTCGAAACACCTGCTGCGTAGCGGGCATTCGGTAGTTTTCAGCAATCGCCGCGGGCCTGAATCGCTCGCGAATCTGATGAGTGCATTCGGCACGCAGGCATCGGCCGCGTCAGTAGAAGCAGCGGCGGAAGCGGATGTAGTCGTGCTGGCATTGCCATGGACCCAGCTTCGATCTCTGCAGCAACGAAACATCGATTGGTCCGGTCGGATTGTTGTCGACGCCACGAACGCCTTGCTCAGCTATGCACCTGATTTTCGTAGAGCCGACCTTGGCGGCAGGACATCGAGTGAAATTGTGGCTGACATGCTGCCCGGTGCTCGAATCGTCAAGACGTTGAACACGCTGTATTACAAGGTGCTGGAGAGAGACCCTGCCGAAGCGGGTGGGCGCAGGGTGATGTTTCTAAGTGGCGACGACGAGAAGGCCAAGAAGGTCGTATCTGCGATTTTGTCGTCTACAGGATTCTGCCCTGTTGATCTCGGCGGTCTGGCTGAGGGTGGGCGTATTCAGCAATTTGGCGCGCCGCTGGCAGGGCCAAATCTGCTCGCGCTGTGACAGCGGCGGCAACCGCCCACAGTAGCCATCACAGCACCAGGAAAAGTTGCGCAAACGACGAAGAGCTATCGAGAGAATTTCGCTAACCCTCTGCTAACAAAACGCGTTCAAGCTGTGCCTTGAGTGAAACGCTTCGAGTGTCTTAAATGGGGCCGGTCATTCGCTTTGGTATCGTCAAACACGCATGAGGTCTATATGTATATTCATCTCACCAGCCTGCAAAGAACGCAGCTAGTGCTCGCCGCTAAACAGGATCTGGAATCTTTGGACAAGACCATATCCGATATACGGAGAGACAATCCAAAGGCATTTCAAACCAGACAGTCGCTCGCGGAGCGCGTCTTCTACATTAAACCCGCGCAGGCTATCCCATGCTCATCGTGGCATGCGGAACCTCAGGCAGCAGAGGAAACAGCACCGATGTAATCAGCGTTAAAAGCCGTCGTCGCGAGCGCCAGTGACCACATGACTGGATTCTGTGTCGATGCGGTCACCGGCGAACTATCGGATTCAAGTACTGCGCGCCGGATGAACGGCCGCGTCATGGCGACGTTGTTCGATTCAAATACTCAGTGCTGAGAGCCGCTCGATAATCTCATCGAACGAAGGGCGCATCTCGATGCGCTCGCCGAGACACGCTTCAACCAGCCCATCGAACCCGGCGGCAAGATCATCGACCTCTCCTGCCAAACGATGCGAAAGCTCTTCGAGCAGGCAGCCAAACGCACGCGCCTCGATCCGTTCAAGCGACTGGGCCAATGCGTGATCGTCGATATCATGAAGCGACGCCGCGCCGAAGTCGCCGAGCAATACATGCCCCGCACCGTCATGCAGGATGTTGTGTCCATAAAGGGCGCCGTGCATGATTCCGCGTCGATGCAGATGCTGCGCCGCCGATGCAATTCCACGCGCGATCTGCAACGCGACCGGCCTGTCGAAGCGTATCTCCGGCTCATAGACATCGCGTGTACAGGAATCGAGGCTAGGCGGCCCCGCGAGATTGCCGAACGACGGATGGATCAGCTTCATCACGAGACCATGCTCGTCGAGCGGATGCCCCTTGATCTTGCCAACCACCGGGATGAGATTCGGGTGCTCGCCGGCCCGTAGACACGCGGCCATTTCAAGCTCCGGCAAACCATCGCTCGTCACCGCGCCCTTATACAACTTGACGGCAACGGCCTCGGTCGGGTGCCCGTCGCTCAGCAGACGCGTCGCGCGATGCGTTACGCCGGATGCGCCCTCACCGAGCGTTTGTCCCAACGCGAGCGTGTGCCAGTCGATTTCCGGCGCAGTCGTATCGGCCAGCGCCACCTGTTCGCGCGCGGCGTTCAGCGGATTGCCGGCGTACGCAAGCCAGGTGAGCCGCGGCAAGCGTAGCAGCCAGTCGGGCAATGCCTCGAGCCGGTTCGCTGAAATGCGCAGCAGTTCGAGTCGGCTGCAAGCAGCCATCGTCGCGGGCAACGATCGCAGCCGATTACCGGCAAGCATCAGCTTCTGCAAATTCGGACGCTCGCCGATTTCGGCAGGCAGCGTTTCGATGTCGTTATCGGTCAGGATCAACCAGCGCAATTGCGGCGGCAGCGCGCGCCCCGGAACATGCCGGATGCGGTTCGCTTTAAAGCCGATCATGCTCAGCGATTCGCACTCGCCAAGCACAGCCGGCAACTCGGTAAACTGATTGTTCGACGCGAACAGGATGCGCAGGCGCCGCAGCTTCGGCAAGTCATCCGGCAGCGATGTGAGCGCATTGCCCGAGAGGTCGAGCACTTCGAGCGTGTCGGCAAGATCGAAGATCTCGCGTGGCATTTCGGTCAACCCGCACGCGAGCTTCAGCTGACGCGCACCGGCGAATTGGCCGTCACGCAGTTCTTCGAGGGTAGCAGTCTTCACACGTGGATTGAATCGCGCAGTAGCAAGGAGATCGGAAGCGCGCGGTGCGCCATGCAGTCAGGGCGGCATCGAGTGTTCATCGCGCCTCATCGGGTCTCCATTTTACCGGGCGAACTATGCGATCGTGCAAACGGACAGCGCTGCACGCACTGACACCACTTGACGTCGCCAGTCAGGACTGCAGCGCCCTTGCTGACGCCTTCGAGCAAGCCACTTCTCCGACAATATTTACTGATCGCTCAGCATGTACGAATTCTGGATCTATGCGATCATTGGCATCAATGACGTAGATGCAACGATTTCAGCCATCGACGTCTTCATCATTCGGAGGTTGCCATGCATAAGGTTGGACTCGTCGTCTATCCCAACTTTCAATCGCTCGGACTCGCTGTTGCGACCGTGTTCGAATACGCCAACATCATGAGCGGCGAACAGATCTACGATCTGTCGCTGGTTTCGGAACTCGGTGGACTGATCAAATCGTCTCAAGGCTTTTCGGTCGAAACCAGTACGTTCGTCCGACGTAAATTCGACACGTTGATCGTTACCGGCGACAACGAAACGGCGAAGCCGAGCGAAGGCCTCAAGGAATATCTGCGCGCTTCCAGCCGGCATTCGCGACGGATCTGCGCCATCTGTACCGGGGCATTTGTCCTCGCAGAGGCAGGCTTGCTGGACGGACGTCGGGTCACCACACACTGGCAGTTTGCGAGGGCGTTTCAACGTGCCTATCCGAATGTACAGATGGAAGAAGACCGCATCTTCATGATCGACGGACATATCTGGACTTCCGCAGGCATGAGTGCGGGTGTCGATCTTGCTCTTGCACTGGTTGAAAAGGATCTAGGGCAGAAGATTGCTCGCGACATTGCCCGGAAACTTGTCGTGACGCATCGGCGTGCAGGCGGCCAGTCGCAGTACTCTGCGTTGCTCGAACTCGACGCCAAGACAGATCGCGTGCAAGGCGCCTTGGCCTATGCAAAAGAGCACCTGACGTCGGAACTATCAGTCGAGGAACTTGCGGAAGCCGCTAACCTCAGCCCTCGCCAATTCAGCCGGATCTTCCGCGAGGAGACTGGTCAGTCGCCGGCCAAGGCTGTGGAACGCCTTCGCGTCGAAGCGGCGAGAACCATGATGGAAACGGGCCGTCATCCAATCGACAAGATTGCGCGGGAAACGGGCTTCGGTGATCGCGAGCGTATGCGCCGGGCGTTTCTGCGAGCGTTCGGCCAGCCGCCGCAGTCGATACAGCGCACCGCCGCTCCCTCCGTTCCGGCTTGATCCAATTCGTGCCGTGCGCAGCGCGCTTGACGTTAGCAAGCACGCTCATGCTCTGCAATCAGCATTCTGCCGCCTGATCTGAGCGGCGATAAAGACGGCAAGCTCTCTTCCGCATACGGACAGCTTGCCGCGCACCTTCAACGTGTGGCCAGCGGCATATGGCAGGCGTTTTCCGCATGCCCTGCGTCGCCTCGCCGCGTCTCATGTTCGCTTTGCCGCATCGCTACGCATCCTTCCGTCTGTTGATCCAGGGACTCTGTTGCCATCGCGGCTCCAGCAGCGCTGGCCTTCTGTCACGAAGCTCAGTTCTCAAGAATCGGACGCCATGACCGCGTTTTGCGTCATGGCCGGAATCGTTGCGTATCTGACATTTGCGACAACGCCGGGCGGGCGTATCTTTCGTCTCGAAGTCGAAATTTATCGGCCTAACCCATTGGAGCAAATCATGAGCAATTCGAAAGGTACTGCCCTCGTTACTGGCGCGTCGACCGGCATCGGCGCTATCTATGCCGACCGTCTCGCGAAGCGCGGCTACGACCTCATTCTGGTCGCCCGCAATGAAGAACGCCTGAAGGCATTGTCGGCCCGCCTGGCAGCCGAAACGGGCCGCTCGGTGAAGTACCTGGCCGAAGACCTCAACGATAAGGCTGGCGTTCGCCGCGTCGAAGCTGTACTGCGCGATGACGCAAGCATCACCATGCTCGTCAACAACGCCGGCATCGGTTCGGTCAACTCGATCCTGAAAGGTGACGTCGACACGATGGAAGACATGATCGCCCTCAACATCACCGCGCTGACGCGTCTCACTTATGCTGCCGCTCCCGCTTTCGTGGCGCGCGGCACGGGCACGATCGTCAATATCGCGTCGGTGGTCGGCATCGCGGTCGAAATGCTGAACGGCGTGTACAGCGCATCGAAGTCGTATGTCATCAGCTTTGGCCACGCGCTGCAACGCGATCTGGCCGGTAAGGGCGTTCGCGTGCAATCGGTGCTGCCGGGCGCAACGGCTACCGAGTTCTGGGACGTCGCAGGCTATTCGGATCAGAAGACCTCGCCGATCACGATGTCGGCGGCAAACCTGGTCGACGCTGCGCTGGCAGGCCTCGACGCTGGCGAAATCGTGACGATTCCGGGTCTGCATGACGCAGAAGACTGGAACCAGTGGGAAGCGGGTCGCCGTGCGATCTCGCAGAAGTTCGGCAACGCGGCGCCTGCGGCGCGTTATGGTCTGGCTGCGAGCAAGTAAGTAGTTGGGTTATCGGGCTTGAGTGCGCCGCCGTCCTTGTGAATATGTGGACGGCGGCGCTACATCGCGTAAACCGCGTGACCAGTTCGATTCAGTTTCGGGTTCTTCTTCGCGTGCGCCGAGCGACAAGTCGCGTACCTTCCAGCGCACGGATGTTCTGTCCATTTATACCGCGCCTCGCGACGAATCAGACAGAGGCGGACGGAGCCGTTAATTCCTGATGCGCATCTAGCGAGCGGAAATATCCCAGGCAGGCATCGATGAACGTCCTTGTCCTTCGTGGAATAGAACTGGCCTGTTGATACTGAACGCCGAGATCGATCCCGCCGAGGGACATGTCCTCATCTAAAGCAACCTTCCTGAGGTCGCCTCGCGCCAGCTCACGGCGAACAATCACTTCAGGCAGCAAAGCGATACCCGCGCCAGCGAGGGCGAGCTCTCTCGCAATCGCGCCAGGTACATTCAGATCGGCACTCTGCAACGGCGCCGCAGAACACGCACTGGTATCCAATGAGATTTCCAGTCCTTTTCTTGCAGCCTCTTCACGCCCGTCGATTATCCGATGCTGCGGCAAATCACAGATCGTTTTCAACGGTGCACTTCTTTGCTGGTATTGCGGACTGGCCACGAATACGAAACCGGATCGAAAAAGCGGACGGTTCACAACCGTCGCGTTCGCTATGCGATCGGGAGGATAAATCGACAGATCATAGCCAGACTCGATGAGATTGAGCGGGCCATCCTGCACCGTCAGATGGATCTTTATGCACGGGGCCGTTGCGCCGAACGCATCGAGCATGGTCGAGATACCTGCGGCCACGGCAAGTGGATGCGCGACTACCCGCACGTATCCACATTCCGATGTCTTGTCATCGATAAGACGTCGCTCAGCCTGCTCCAACTCGTCGATTATTCTCGCGCACGACTCGAAATAGTCTCTCGCGGTTTCGGCCAGCGCAACACGGCGTGTCGTCCGGTTCAAAAGCCGCGAACTCGTGTGCGTTTCCAGATCGGATATCGCGCGAGACAGCGCGGCTCTCGACACGTTGAGAATGTCCGCAGCCTTCGTATAACTTTGCGTTCTTGCGACCGTGACGAATGCACGCATCGATGCAAGTTGATCCATAACAGCCTCAGCTTCAGAAATGCGTCAAGACGGCGATGCCACGTTGACCATTTTGTTGACTACGACCCGACTCGAGTCGGATAGGGACTCAGACCTCATTTGACGCAAGCCTTTTCGAATACACGGCAATACGCCATCAGATAAAGGGAATGGTATGGAAGCGCATGCATATCCTCAATGACGTAGACGCAACGAATTCGGCCACGCCGCTTTTGCGTGGTCATTCGCAGATGCATTGGAGAACAATGCTCTCACTCGCTCGCAGCAATGGCGCAACGTCAGGTGGCATTGCGACGCACGGTCTGAGGCGGCTGCCCCAGCGTGCGCAAGAAAGCGCGTCGCATACGCTCACGGTCAGCAAAACCGGTCTCGTACGCAATCGTTTCGATCGTATGACGTCCCTGCTCCAGCATCTGGCGCGCGGCCTCGACACGCAGCCGCTCCACGGCCTTCGCGGGCGTCTGACCGGTCTCATCACGAAACGCGCGGCTAAATTGCCGCGAGCTCAATCGAGCCGCTTCGGCGAGTTCATCCAATGACAGCGCGTTCTTCAGATTGGCTCGCGCATAGCTGAGCGCGTTTTGAATCCGATCCGATTTGGGCGACAACTCAAGCAGCGTCGAGTACTGAGACTGTCCACCAGCGCGGCGATGATAGAGAACAAGCTGGCGCGCAACCGAGCGGGCAACCTCGATGCCGTGGTCATATTCCACCATTGCCAACGCCATATCGATTCCGGCACTCATACCGGCAGATGTCCAGATCTGACCGTCCTGCACGAAGATCCGGTCGGCTTCGACGTGAACGTCCGGGTAGCGTCGCTCCAGTTCGGCAGCCATCATCCAATGCGTTGTCGCGCGACGATTCGCCAGAAGACCCGCCTGGGCCAGAATGAATGCGCCCGTACAGATGGCTGCGATCCTTGATGTACTCGCCACCGCGCCGCGCAAATACGCCGCCAGCCCAGCCGATGCTTCCGGCAGCGCCTCGCCGCCGCAAACAATGATGCTGTCGAAATACTCGTTTCCGAGCGGCTCGCTCTGCACCGAGACGGCCGCACTTCCCCTGATCGTGCCACCCGCTTCCGAGCGGATCGAAACCTCGTAATGCGGCGTTTCGAGGACACGATCGGCGACCTCGAACACCGAACTGGCCGCGAGACAGACCAGCTGGAAGGTGGGATAGACGATAAAACCGACCTTGTGCATGGCTGACATCCGATGGCGAGAATGGTGGCAATTATGACATTGTCGCCATGGCGTGCAACCCCCAGACTGTCGAAATCGGGCATCACCCGTTTCAGGGGCGCGACCGACGGACTACAGCAAAGTGCTCGTCGACCGTTACCGCGCGCCCACGTTTCTACAGAATGGAGAACCTCAATGTCTCGGCTCAAAGATAAAACCGCCATCATTACCGGCGCCAATTCGGGTATTGGTCTTGCAACGGCCAAAGCCTTCCTCGACGACGGCGCAGCCCGTGTCTACCTCACCGGCCGACGACAGGCCGAACTGGAAGAAGCCGTGCGTGGCCTCGGCGCACGTGCTGTCGCGGTTCCCGGCGACGTCACCAACCCTGCCGACGTGGATCGCCTTCACGACCTCGTGAAAGCAGAAGTCGGGCACGTCGACATCGTGTTCGCAAACGCGGGGTTTGCGAAGCCTGCACCGCTTGGCAATCTGACGGAAGAACATATCGACGGTCTTCTGAATACGAATGTCAAAGGCGTCATCTGGACCGTTCAGAAGACGCTGCCCTTGATTCGTGCAGGCGGCTCGATCATTCTCACTGGCTCGATCGTCGGCAGTAAGGGGTTTGGCGGCTGGAGCATCTATAGCGCAACCAAGGCGGCCGTCCGCTCTTTCGCTCGTACGTGGGCGTCGGACCTCAAGGGCAGGAATATCCGTGTGAATGTCGTGAGTCCCGGCGTCATTGAAACCCCCGGCCACGACAAAATGGGCATCACAAAAGATGAAGTGAGTGGCTTTTTCGATTTCGCCGCCAGCGTCACGCCGCTTGCACGAATCGGCCGCGACGATGAAGTCGCGAAAGTCGCTGCGTTTCTCGCATCCGATGAAAGCAGCTTCGTAACCGGAAGCGAGTTCTTCGTCGACGGCGGGATTGCTCAAATCTGACGACGAAGCCGACCTCTCACGCGAATTGCCACGCGCTGACTCGCTGAAACATGCGCTGCGCGTGGCTTCGTCTCGCAACAGGAATGCCCATATGTCATCCCCTAACGAACTGATCAACGAATTCTTCGATTGCCTGAGAAACCTTGATACCTCGGTCGATCGATGCGTCGAACTCTTTGCCGATGATGGCGTGTTCGAATTCCCCTATTTTTCGACTCTCGGCATGAACACCCGATTCG
This sequence comes from Paraburkholderia sp. C35, assembly GCF_003121405.1. Taxonomy (GTDB): domain Bacteria; phylum Pseudomonadota; class Gammaproteobacteria; order Burkholderiales; family Burkholderiaceae; genus Paraburkholderia. The sequence continues at coordinate 101,632 of NZ_QBUY01000011.1, forward strand.
AAGGCAAAGCGGCCATTCGGGAAGTGCTTAATCTCATTCGATCGCGCTTCTCTTCGCTCACTGTGTCGAACGTCAGCATCCACGAATTGAAGGGTGGAAACGGTCTTTTCGCTGAGTACCATACGGATGGACTCATCAACGATACGGACCGGGTGTACGCGCAGGATTATGTAACTCATCTTCTCGCAGAAGGCGGAAAAATCAAGCTGCTGCGCGAGTATCTGAACATCATATCTACTGCGCGAATGCTGTTCCCGAATGGGCTTTCGGACGTACCAGAGCCCGAACCTCGCAGCCATTAACCCGCTTTTTTCTCTCGCGCCTGATCAAGTGCCAGCTTGACCGGGGAATTTGATAGTGTTTGCGAGGCGAATACCGGCGGCAACTTGACTGGAGCACACGCGACCGTGTCATCGCGTGCCCATGAGCAGTCGCCACCGAGGTGTGCATCTTCGCCATGTTAGCCCGTCTTTACGGCTATGGAATAAGTCGGTCCGCTCAAATGTTCTGATAGAGCAACCGGTAGTTCCGACAATCCCAAACTCGGTCGTCAAGATGCTTCCATTTCGCCTTCGCTCCTTCCATGGCCTGCTTCGTCCGAGTCGCACCTCGTTGCGACAGCTTGCGTTTGCAGTCGTATTCGCTTTCACATCGCCACTGATGGCGCGAGCCGCGGGTGTCACGCCGGCTTCGCTCGTGCCGCCCGGTGCCCAGCCGCTTATCGCTACCACGGCGACGGGCGTACAGATCTACTCGTGCGAGCTCGACAAGACTGGCCATCTCGGGTGGGTTTTTCAACATCCAAGGGCCACGCTCTACGACAGCGCCGGCCGTGCGGTGATCGAGCATGACGTTGGGCCGTCCTGGCAGGCCACTGATGGCAGCAGAATAGTCGGGCATGTGATTTCACAGGTACCGAGTGCAAGCCCAAACAGCATCGCGCAACTCCTGCTCGAAACGAAGAGTACCGCCGACGGCATTCTGGCTGGTGTGCGATACGTGCAACGGATCGATACCGTGGGTGGTATTCCGCCTTCCGAGCCGTGTGCTCAGGAACATCAGGTCGGCAGTTCTCCCTATCTTGCTCGCTACATCTTTCTGCAATAACACCCATCGACGGCCACGCGCCACGCCAATGCAGAATTCCGGGGAAGCGTTACGCCCCTTCGCGCAGGACCGCTTTCATGGCCCGCATGCTCCATCGTTTGTGGCTAAAGCGCGAAAGGAAGGCTCGCTTCTGAAGGCACTAATTGCACTCAGAAGCGGTTCTCGCATGTCTAAAGGTTGCCATCGCAACGGACGTCACGCTCTTACTCCAGAGGTTGAGTGCCGCCGTGATGCGTAACGAGCACGACGGTGTCCTCCAGCGCTACGGCGTCATGCTCATCATCGCCCTGCGAATACACGGTGTCCCCTGTCCGTATGTCGATGCCGCCAAGGTTCAACCGCCCCTGGACGACATAGATTTGCTCCCAGGCGCCGACATGCGAATGCCTCGGCGCACGGGCATTCGCCGCGAAGCGGGTCAGATGCGCGCCATCGCCCTGTTTGGTGCCCCAGAGGATCGCGGTCTGCACGCCAGGCACGCCGGCCTCGATCCACTCTATTTCCATTTGCCGTTTAACGAGCATGGTTGTTCCTGTCGTGATTGTGTCTAACGATCAATTCGATGCTCGTCGGGCCAGTGCCACTGCCTGGGCGCGAGCCGCCTGTCGCGCCGTTTCATCGACTTCGGCACCATAGAGTGTCTTCTCGATGACGACAGGCTCGATATCGGTGACGCCGACAAAGCGCAGCCACGCCTCCATATAGGGCTGCTGAAAATCGAACCAGTGAGCCCGCGTGCCCGAGTCCATCGAATAGTCGAGGCCTCGCGCATACACGACCACCGCCTTCTTGTCTTTCAGTAATCCCGCGCTCCCTTTTTCGTCGAAGGAAAACAGGATGTTCCGCTGCGAGACGACGTCGATGAAATGCTTGAGCCGGTAGGGAATGGAGAAATTCCACAGTGGCACCGAAAACAGCAGCGTGTCCGCGTCATGCAAGCGCTGCGCGAGCTGTCGGATACTTGCCCAGGCTTGCTGCTGTCCTGCGCTGAGCGTGGCGCCGCTCAGGTCCGCGTATTTGGCATTGAGCGCGTCGCCGTCGAACTCGGGTAAGTCGACGCCCCAAAGGTCGAGGACATCGATCCGATGATCCGGGTGGGCCTCGCGATAAGCCTCCAGATACGCGCGCGCAACATCCAGCGACGCGGATCGTTGCTTGCGAGGAGAGGCTTCGATATGCAGCAGGGTGGACATGAGATGACTCCAATGCGTTAAAGGAGTGATCATTGCAACATATTTGAATTTGAAATATAAACAAAGTATTGTCGCCTTATTAAGTTTTGATCGCACTGAATCAAGCGAGGGATGTCTGATGTTCGATACGGTGTTGTTGCGCTCTTTCGTGGCAGTCGTTGCGGAGGGTGGATTCACGGCTGCCGCTACCCGCCTCAATCTGACTCAATCCGCGGTGAGCGCTCATGTGCGGCGGCTGGAAAGCCAGATCGGGCACGAACTGCTCGCGCGCACGACGCGCTCGGTGACGCTCACCGCGGACGGCGAGCTGCTGTTGGGATACGCGCGCGCCATTCTCAAACTCAATCACGATGCACGGGCGGTGCTTTCGCGTGTGCCGAGCGAGGGTGCGATCCGTATCGGGCTCTCACACGACCTCGCCGATACCCGACTGATGAACGTCGTGCAGAACTTCAGCGAGCGTTATCCGCGTATCGAGTTCAGTGCCCGGGTCGGCATCACGGCTGAGTTGCTGCACGCCCTGGATCAACGCGAACTCGACGTCGTAGTTTGCGGACGCTGCTACGACGCCAGCGACGGACGTGTGTTGTGGCGAGAACCGCTCGTTTGGGTCGGCTCGGAATGGGCATCGTTCGCGCCGGGTGTCCCGATTCCGCTGGCGGTATTGCCCGAACCTTGTCCATACCGCGAAGCCGCGCTGGCCGAACTCGCTCGAGCGGGCCGCGATTACCGTATCGTGCTGGTTGGTTCGAGTGCGACCAGCCTTTGCGCTGCCGCGCAGGCCGGCCTTGCCGTGACGCCGATCGCGCAATCGAGTCTCATGCAAGGCTTGCGTGTGGTCACGTCGGAGGCCGGCTTACCTGCACTGCCCGATGTTGAGTTCACGATATCTGCCTCAGCGGGTCCTTCGACGGAAGTTGTTGGCGAACTCGGCAATGCAATCGCGCGAACGTTTGGTCAGAAATCGTAGCGAGCGCAGCGTGCACCCCTTTGGAGCGGCGAACAGGCACGTCGTGGCCGAAATCATTGCATCTACGTCATTGGGGATAAACATCACGGCGGGCAAAATGGGTAGCTGGATCAGCATCGCGACTATGAGCCGCAGACAGGGATTCTGATCGGTTAGCAACTCGGAGGATAAGGATGTTCCCCGGTTTAACAGCGCGTGCGGATATCGGCTCATCGCCTCTGCAAATACGCCCTCGCGCCGCATGGCATGCAGTCATGCGCTAGCAACGTTAACGCTTCCGCATTTTGCGTCGGCTCAGGACGTAGACGACGCAGGCGGTTAGATCATCCGTTACCCTGCCGTAAGAGGTGACCCGGATGACCCGAAGGAGATAAAAGTGCAAGAGCCTGTACGAGATGTCTACCGTAGTTTCGAGATTCTTCTCGTCCTGAGACATATTGAATTCGGGAGTATCGAAACCACACTGTTCATCAATCCGACGGCATCCACGGCTCCCGCTTTGGCGCAAGCAGCGAAGCAACTCGGAGGCTCTGTTCTTCATAGCCCCGATGCCGCAACACCAATCACGGATCAGATCGAGGCGGCGCATAGAGTTGTCGATGAACTGATTGCGCGGCACGAACAGGCGGGATCTCGCTAGCGGAGCAAGGCAGTCTGGCCGTCACCAGGCAGAGACAATGGCCGCGTTGAGAAATTCGTATGATATGACACGCGCGAGCCCCCGCCGCAACTAACGACGGAGGTTGCCTTGCACATGTAGCCTCAGACGAAGTGGTTTTTCAACCGTCCAATGCCTTCCACTTCAATTTCGACGATATCGCCGGATTTAAGAAATCTAGGCGGTGTGAGCCCAATACCGACCCCGGCCGGCGTACCCGTCGAAATGATGTCGCCCGGTTCGAGGGTACATCCTGCAGAGATAGCTTCGATCAGCGTTGGGACATCAAAAATCAGGTCCCGCGTGTGAGCGTCTTGACGCAGTTCACCGTTGACCCACGTGCGAATGGCTATGTCGTTGTGTTGCAATTCATCGGAGGTCACGATGAACGGGCCCATCGGGCAAAACGTGTCGAGTGATTTTCCAAGAAACCACTGACGGTGATTCTTCTGCCGGTCACGAGCAGTCACATCGTTGATGATCGTGTAACCCCAGATGTAACTATCGGCATCCGCCCGTTTTATATCGCGACCGCGGCGTCCGATGACGATGGCCACTTCGCCCTCGTAGTCGACGGCATTCGTTACCTGAGGATGCGTGAGCACGGCATCGTTGGGTCCGACAACCGAGGTTGCGGGCTTCGTGAAGACAGCAGGATAGTCGTCAACTTCACTGCCTTTTACGGCTCCCGCTTCATAGCCGCTCTTGGAGAACTCGTACGCGTGCTCACGATAGTTTTTACCGACACAAAAGATGTTCTTGCGCGGATGAGGGATAGGCGCGAGCAGGCGCACTTCATCAAGGAGTAGCGTCGCCGGATGCCCGGTGTCGATCTGTGCAGCAAGCTGCTCATATCGCTCTATCAGATCGAGCATGCTGTCTGCCGGCAAGGGTGAAATCCGTACGCCATCGGCGCTCACCCTGCCAACGAGCTGCTTCCCCTGATGTTCAAACGTTGCGAATTTCATGGGGTTGTATCGTCAAGTATGTGAAATCAGTTCGAAAGAACGCGTATCACTTCGGCGCGTACTGCATCTCACCGTTACCGAACGACCAATCCTCGCGCGCTACGTCGATGAGGTTGATGAACACATCCTCCTTGCGAATCCCTGCCTTCTCATGAATGCCGTCCGCGATGGTCTTATAGAAAGCCTTCTTCGTATCAGTCGTTCTTCCCGCGTTCCACACCACCTGAATGAAGACGATTTGCGGGGTGTAGCTGATCCCAAGGTATCCCTCTTCGGGATAAACAAGCTCCTCCGATGCGTGACGGGTAATGATCTGAAACTTGTCGTGTTGCGGCACGTTCGCGACATTGATCATCGCTTCATAGACGACGTCGCTGACAGTGCGCGCGACGTCTTTCGAAGCTGTCTGGGAGATGTTGATTCGAACCAATGGCATGATGAAATTTCCTTTGAATGGACTTCGGTTAGCCGACAACACCGGCAGTTCAAATAGGTTATAGTCTCGCGAAATGCGCGACAAGCGCATAATTCTCATCATCTTTATGAAAGAGGCGCATGTTGCTGCAAGATATCGAGGCATTTGTTGCTGTCGCCGACCTGCGGTCCCTCACCAAGGCCGCAGACAAACTGTCGCTGACACAGTCTGCGATCTCCCGCCGCTTGCAGCAGCTTGAAAGTACGCTAGGCGTGGAGCTTTTAGACCGCACGGTCAAACCTCATGGTCTGACTGCTGTAGGACGGCGCGTCTACGAACAAGGGGTGCGGTTGCTCCGGGACCGCGACGGTCTGGTGGCAGTGACGAGGGAAAGTGCGGAGCCGACGGGCACAATCCGTCTTGGCTTGACGCATGCGTTGGCTGACATCGCCATGTTCAATGCGGTTGTGCAGCTAAAAGCAAGCTTTCCTGCTTTGGATATAGAACTTCAAACTGGCTGGAGCCCTGGATTGCTGGAAATGGTCGATTCCGGACGGCTCGACGCTGCAGCGCTGCTCGTGGTTGCCGGCAGAGAATTGCCAAACGACATAGAAGAGCGTGTTATCAAACGGGTAGAGGTCGTGGTTGTGCAGAGCAGGCCGCACCCGTTGGTCGATTCGAAGTCTGAGATTGACGCGCTGGCAAAGCAAAAGTGGATTCTCAACCCACTCGGATGCGGTTATCGTGCCGCCGTTGAACGAGCGATGGAAGGCAAGGGGCGGCAACTGAAAATCAGCATCAATACGCACGGTACCGAGATGCAACTTCGACTCGTTGCAGCAGGGATGGGGCTTGGTTTGGTCCCACGTAGCATCATCAAGGAGAGTCCCCTGCGAGACCAATTAATGATCGTTGACGTCGCCGATTTCTCGCTACATCTTGACGCGATCATCGTACGAACCTCACAGCCCGGTAACTTGCGACGGGCAACCGACGTATTTGAGAACTCTCTTCTGGAACGCCTCGCATAGATCAAGCGCTGCATTGACAGACGCGTCGCCACACCGGTAAGTCGACAAGCGGCGAGCCTGATCGACCTACGAGCGGCGATGTACCTTTTCCAGAAGTGCCAGCGATAGAGGATCTGTTATCTGCTGATAAACCGGCGCAAGCGTCCTTTTCCAATCGTTTCGCTGTCGTTCAGATAGCTCGACGATCGTAGTCATCCTCGTCCCCGCAATCACCTCCAGTGCCTGCTCGTTTTCTATTCTTGCAATGCTCGTAGCGTAACGGGTCGCAGCATCGATGCAATCGTCAAGCAGCGACCGGACATGACGCGGCAGTTGGGCCCAGAACTCGCTGTTTACCAACATCAGATTTCCCAGATACCCGTGCCGGGACACAGTCATATACGGCTGGACGGGCGCAAGGTTCTGCGTCAGGAAGTTCGACGGTGGGTTTTCGCATCCATCGACGAGCCTGTTTGCGAGCGCATCGCGCAGGTCCGCCAGTGCGATATCTTCTGTACGTGCGCCGAGCAAACGCATCTGTAGATCGATAATTTTTGACGGCTGGATACGCATACGCAACTGATCGAAGTCTTTCACCTCAGCCAGCGGTCGCGTAGCGCTCATATTCTTGAAGCCGTTATCCCAGAACGCCTTCCCTGCCAGTCCCGCATGGTCGAGCTGCTTGAGCATCTTTCGACCGATCGGCCCGTCTGTGATCTCGTGCAGACTGTCGTAGTCGGAGAACAGAAAGGGCAAATCGAAAACCGCAAAACCATTAAGCCCAATCGACGCGAGCTTTGACAGCGACGGAGCAATAATGTCGACCGTTCCGAGTTGCAGTGCTTCGAGTTCCTCCCCATCCTTGTACAACATACTGTTCGGGAAGACATCGACTCTCACTTCTCCACCGCTCGCACGCGCGACTTCCTCACTGAAGTACTGTGCTGCTTTTCCCTTGGGCGTATGCGCGGCGGCAACATGGCTAAAGCGCAGAACGATGGGAGCCTCTCGATCTCGCGCCTGGCGGCTCATCAATGTCGCGCCTGCGCCGACGGCCGCTGCCGCACTAACCAACCCCAACAATTTCCGTCGGTTAGCATTCACGATTCAATGAAATCCAGGCAGAGGGGATCATTTCTTCAGGAGAGGAACGAGTTCCACGGCACTCTTGATGTTCAGCTTATAAAACAGCTTCGCCCGATGAACTTCGACCGTACGCACGCTGATGAATAACTCTTCCGCAATGATCTTGTTCGTCTTTCCCGCGACGATCCGTTCGGCGATTTCCAGCTCGCGCACTGTAAGCGCTTCCCCATTTGCCTGCAGCCGCTCTCGTTCCTCAGAAGCAAAAACCGTTTCTGCATGCTTCATACCCGCGACGACCTTGTCCACGAGCCGATTGTCGGAGAACGGCTTCTCGAGAAAGTCATATGCACCCGCTTTGATAGCCTCCACAGCCATCGAAATCTCGCCGTGAGCAGTCAGGAAGATGACCAGGTTGTGTGCAGGCAACCCGAGCTTCTTCAACTGCTCGAAGAGTTCGAAACCGGACATCCCAGGCATCCGCACATCAAGCAGGAATACCGCGGGACTTTCCTTCATACCGTCTGATCGCCACGATGCCAGAAACTGTCGGGGATCGGCAAAACCTGTGGAGGCAACGTTGCGAGACCTGAATAGCGCACCTAGCGAGTCGCGAATGAACTCATCGTCGTCCACCAGATAGAGCCGTGCTCCTTTCTGCTCGCTTTTTTCACGCGTTGTCATTGATGTCTCTCACTACACTTATGCGCTTCGAAGTCGGAACTGGAACGAGGCACCGCCAGTCGGAGATTTCCCATACACCAGCCGCGAATCAAGCAATTCCAGGGCCGTCCTGCAAACTGAAAGGCCCAAACCCATGCCGTCTGCCTTCGTAGTAGTAAACGAACTGGAGAGAATTGCATTTGCCTCCTCGCCGAGACCCGGTCCCGAATCCCGAACCTCGATAACGACGTATTGCATGTCGTCCTCAGGACGCCACATCGCAACGATCACTCTCTGATCCGCAGATGGCCAGGTAGCCATTGCCTCAAATGCATTCTTTGTCAGATTCAGCAGCACCTGCTCAAGCAACACTCTGTCGCCGATCACAGAAGGACAGGCGGCATCCAGATCCAGCTCGATAACGGAGTCCGGGCGCGGTGCCTGCAGGCGTACCAGCGGCAGCAGTTCTGTGATCAGTTGCGTCATATCCACCGGGCCAGGAACGGGTCCAGACTTGTGCACGAACTGCCTGATCCGTCGAATGACCAGGCCCGCTCGCTCCGCCTGATATCTCGCCTTTTCTAGCATCTGATACGCTTCCGAATGCTCTGCGTCGTGCCCGGCAGCTTCAAGAAGGTTTTTTCCCGCGCTGAGATAGCTGTTGATAGCGGTCAACGGCTGGTTCATTTCGTGAGCGAGGGTTGAAGTCATCTCGCCCATGGTAATGAGCCTAGACAGACGATTAACGCGCTCGTTCTGCGCGCTGAGCAACGACGCATTGCGTTTTTGCTCGGTCACATCGAGAACGGACGCCATATATCCTGATACAGCACCCGTACCGTCAAGCATCGGCGCCTCGAAAATCGCGACATCGATTGACGTTCCATCCGATCGGGTCAAACGGGCCTCCAACGCTTTTTGTATCGCGCTGCCCTCAGCCCTGACTGAACACCCGGTCGCACCGTCACGTGAACTCTCTACGAGAGTACCAATGAGTTCCCCCGTACTGCGTCCAACCATGGTGCAGTACGCCTGATTGACGTACGTAATGATGCCCGCTGTGTCAGTCGCCCGCATACCCGTAATCGTCGAGGCTTCCATCGCCTCCCTGAACGCCTGTTGGGAACGCAGGCGCTTTTCTGCAGCCGTCCGCCAGGCGAGATCTCGCCACAACGCATAGACGGTCCATGCCAACAGGATGGACATGCCAACGACCGAAAGCGTCAAGACGTTCGGAATCAGCGATGGCGGCCCGAGCGTACTATCGGCATCAAGGTAGAGCGTCTCATCTGCGAAAGGCGCCGCCAGACGATGGGTATAGACGCCCTTTCCGACCACGTGATGGTCGCGGGTCGCGAGGACATTACCTTCAAAGTCCTCAAGCGTGAGTTGCGTCTGATGCGCAAACCACCACGGAATTGTTGAAGCAAGTAATTGATCTAGCGAAATCGACGCGACAATCACCTGACGCGTGCTATCGAGATACGTGGTCACGGCGAGAAGCATATGGACACCATGCTTGCGATCTTGCAATAGCGAAATAGCAGGCCCTCGCATCGTCTCTGCTTTACGCGCCACTGACCAAAGTTCGTCGTCGTTCGTTGTAAGCGCGTCTCCCGCTGCGCTCGCGCCTTCGCTCATGATGACATGCAGCTTGTCATTGTCACCGTGATCCTGCCACAGCGAAATCCGTCCAATCTCGGGACTTCGCTGCATGATTGCCGCTGCTCTGACGTGAAAATACTTCTCGCTCTGCGATGACAATGCAAAGTCACGTTCTAGAGACTGCATCGCCTCAACAACCCGCTGTAACTCAAACACAACCGCCTGCTCGGCCCAGAGGGTATCTGATACGAGCTGTCGCTCCTGACGTGCGTGTTCGAGATTCTGCGACGCAAGCAGAAGCGCGCCCGTGACGACGACGATGAAGCAGATGACGCCAAGCGGTATCACCAACCGCAATGGACCACTCGTAAATGATCGGAGACGCAAGAAATACTCACTTCTAGCAAGAATTTCAAACAGAGACCGCGCCCCATTCACGCCAAACAGAAGACGATGCCAGCGTTCACGCTGACATCGTCCGGTGGGTGTATTTTTCTTTGCCCACATTTCTGGTGGCGTGAGTAGCCTCACGCGGATCGGTCTATATTGCTTCTGTTTCGCGAGCCGTCGACGCGGTCGCTACCACGTCCTTACGCGATTCAAACATCGGCTTATCCGCACTGCGACCCGATAGCTCTCGAGCCATGGCATCCCTGTCCAGTTCGCCTTCCCACGCCGAGACAACGACGGCAGCAACCGCATTGCCGATGATGTTCACAAGCGAACGGCACTCCGCCATGAAGCGATCGATACCGAGAATCAGCACCATCGCTGCGACGGGCACAGTGGGCACGACCGACAGACTGGCTGCCAGCGCCACAAAGCCTGCGCCAACAACGGCACTCGATCCCTTTGATGTCAGCATGGTGACGGCGAACAACGTCAATTCCTGCGTCAGCGTAAGGTGAATGTTCGTCGCCTGCGCCAGGAACATCACTGCCAGCGTCATGTAGATGTTCGCGCCATCAAGATTGAACGAGTAACCCGTTGGCACAACCAGGCCGACCACCGCCTTCGAGCAACCCAGACGCTCGAGCTTCTGCATCAACTGCGGCAACGCGGCTTCTGACGTGCTCGTCCCAAGAACGATGAACAACTCTTCCTTCAGGTATGCGAGAAAGCGAAAGACATTGAATCCCGCGAATTTCGCAATCGAACCAAGCACCACGGCAACGAACGCGAACGCGGTCAGATAAAAAACGCCGATCAGTTTCAGGAGAGGAACGAGCGATCCGATTCCATACTTCCCCACTGTGAACGCGATCGCACCGAATGCGCCGATAGGAGCGACTTTGGTAATGATCTTGACGAGCGAAAAGAAGACGCTCGACAGCTTTTCGATCGCTACGGTAATGCTTTGGGCTCGCTCGCCTGCGGCAGAGAGCGCGATTCCGAACATAACGGAGACGAAAAGAATGGGTAACGTCTCGCCCTTCGCGAAGGCATCAAAGAACGAGCCGGGAATAATTGCGAGCAGAAAACCCGCTACGCCATCCAGGTGTTCTGCCTGATTAACAAAGCCGGAAATCGCGTGCTGATCCAGCGATGAAATGGAGACGTTAAAACCATCACCAGGGTGAAGAAAGTGGCCCGAGATAAGGCCGATGGCCAATGCCAACGACGAAACAATCTCAAAGTAGATTAAAGCTTTACCGCCAACCCGGCCTACTTTCTTCAGGTCACCCATGCTTGTAATGCCGGTGACCACTGTACAGAAGATAATTGGGCCGATCACCATACGGATGAGCTTGATGAATGCGTCACCAAGCGGCTTCATCGACATGGCATACGATGGATACAGATGGCCGAGTACGATGCCAACGACAATCGCAAACAGAACCTGAAGATACAGGACTTTGTAGAAAGGTTGCTTCATGGTGTCATCCTCACATACCCTGACTCATACGGCGTCGATGGGATCCAGCCGGCGGGTACTCACAGCACGCTCAATTCGCTGGCCGACTGGTTGCGTTATATTGTTTTTTTGGTTTTAAAACCGATCTGCGCGCAAACAGAACCCGGCTCGTAGTCCCAGCCGGACCCGCAATTCAATACAAAGAAAAAGCTGGCTTCGAGGCTCTTATTCGCTGCGCTCGTCTGCGATCCAGTCTTTGTTGAAGCCACCCAGAATCGGGTGATACATTTCGTCGCCCGTGTGCTGCGTGAATTCGATGTTCAGCCGATTGGTCTTCAGACCGAGCAATTCAACGCATGCTTCGATCAATTGTCGCGCGAGCTCTGCGCGTTGTTCGAGCGGACGGCCACGACGGATGTCCAGCATCATGATTGCTGCTTCGTCGGGTTCGCCATCGGTGCAGCGCCACACCCCGCCTTTACCCACTTCACGGATAGCCACGGTGATGATGTTCGTGTTGACCTTCATCACGTCCGCGTAAATATCGCCGATTCGTTTGGCGGCGGCTTTCTTCTGGTCCGAGGTGTATTCGTAGGGTACGTCGAGTTGCAGATAGGGCATGATTTCCTCAACTTTCGAGATGGAGCGACACAGCAGCGCGTCGTCCCGGTTTAAACAAAGTATGCGATTGCGGGTGTACCGTAACAATACGTAGTTCCCACATTCAGCTAGCCGGTCTGTAATACTCCACGGACCGATTAACCCCCTAAAAAACAGGTATTCCAACGGGGCGACGACTGATGTCATTCACGAAAGGCTTCTCGTCGTAAGGTCGCGCTCGCGATTATCCTATCTGCTCACGGCGGCGCTTACCACCCTCCACAGTCGCACTCTCCGCCGGCTCGACGCCATTCTTGTAGGCCGTCACTTCGGCCAGAATCGACACGGCGATCTCCGGAGGAGTTTTACTGCCAATGTAGAGGCCAGCCGGACCGCGAAAGCGCGCCAACTCTTCTTCTGTAACGTCAAACAGTTTGAGCCGATCACGCCGCGCCGCATTGTTGCGCCTCGACCCAAGTGCACCCACGTAGAAGGCCGGCGTCTTCAACGCTTCCATCAAGGCGAGGTCGTCCAGCTTGGGATCGTGTGTGAGGGCGACCACGGCACAACGCTCGTCAAGCTGCATGTCAATCACCGTGTCATCAGGCATGGAGTGCACAACACGCACACCGGGCAAACTCCAACCAGCCGTATATTCGGTTCTTGGGTCGCATACCGTAATCTGATAATCAAGGCCCAATGCGAGCATGCAAAGGTAACGCGATAAATCCCCCGCGCCGATCACCAGCATCCGGTAACGTGGGCCGAGCACGGCCTTCAATGTCGTCCCGTCGTACGAGAGTCCATCAGTCTGTGTCGCTGCTGACATGTGCACAGCACCCGTGGACATGTCCAACGTGCGACTTATCAGCTTGCCGCTATCGAGCGCAACGAGCAATTCGCCGAGTTTGCTATTTTCCCGATGCAAAGGTTCGAGGACCAGCCGGATCGTGCCGCCACATGGCAGACCAAACTGCCTCGCTTCCTCCGCTGTGACGCCATAGGTCACAGCTTCCGGATGCTGCAATTCAGAGGTGTGTGTGCGAAAGCGTGCGATCAGATCGTCCTCGATGCAGCCGCCAGACACCGAACCAACGATGCGGCCATCGCCTCGCAATGCGAGCATTGCACCCTCAGGACGTGGGGACGAACCCCATGTGCTTACTACGGTCGCAAGAAGGACTTCGTGCCCCTCATGCATCCACTGCACACTCGTTCTGATCACATCCAGATCGACGCTATCCACTTTCACCTCTCGAATCCGGCAGCTCCGTCAAACGTCCTACAGAGTCAGCGTTCCAGAAAAAAGTCGCACGCTATAACGCATATCGGGAAACTGGCTGGCAAGCCAGTCCCGTTAACTCAGCAGAGCGTTGCTTGTCAGAAAACCAGCAACGCCCGGATTGCTGAACTTACTTCGACGTCTGTGCGTTCAACTTGGCGACCAGCGCTTCACCCAAAGCGTGGTCCGAGAAGGGCTGCTGACCCGTAACCAGTTCACGGTCGACGACAACATTGCTCTTCCACGGCTCGGCGATCTGCACGTCGGCGCCTGCCTTTTGCAGTGCCTCATCCGTGTAGAACTGGACCTGACCGCCCAGCGGCTTGCCTTCGCCTTCGAGCTGCTTTTCTTCTGCGCTTGAGAACACGGTGACCTTGTAACCTGCGTACGGCCAGCCTTGCTTGAGCTTGTCGATCGATGCGCCGTCATCGGCAATCAAAGCCTTGTCAAAAGCGGTCGGATTTTTCATGGTCGACAGCAGCGCAATCGGACCGTGGCAGATGATGCCCGTAGGACGGCCCGTATCGTGGAAGCTAACCAGAATCTTGCCCAGGTTCTTGTCCTTCAGCAGATCCTGCATCGGTGCATGACCGCCGGGCATGAAGAGGCCCACGTAGCTCTGCGTGCCTTTGGCAGCGACAGTCGAGAGCTTCATGGGATGCTTGATGCCCGCGAAGCCGCCGACAAATTTCAGCGCATCTTCGCGCTTTGCATCGTCGTTACCGAAAAACATCTTGTTGTTTGAATTCTCATCCATCGACGGCGTGTCACCCTTCGGGTTGGCGAACACGGGCGTGTAGCCGGCGTCGACGATCTGCTTCAGCGGAATCGCCAGCTCATTCAGGTAGTAACCAGTCTTGTATGTCTTCCCGTCACGGAGATCAAGCGTGTGCGCGCTCGACAGAACCACCAGAACCTTGCCATGCGACTGTGCCGAGGCGATAGTCGGTGCCGCTGCTGCAATACCGAGTGCGAGAACGAGACTGCTGATTTTGAACTTGTTCATAGATGAAAATTACCTACGTTGATTAGTACAACTGTGTAAATAGAAAATTGCAAATTTGATTCTGATCCACGTAACCGATGTGCCAATTATCAAATCTGCCGTCGCGGCGGCAGATAAGACGCTATCGGGATGAAGCCATGGATACAAACTCACCCTGGTCAAGTCCAGCCAAAGCCGTCCTCACCATGTTCTCCGCCGCTCTTGTGTTACTTAATGGTGCCCATGCGTGCTCCAGATCCGCGAGATTCAGGGAACTTCTGTACTTGGATTCAGGCAACACCACCTGAAGCCTGATTCCCTGGTCGCTGAACTCCTGGTGCACCGATTTTGAATACGTCAGCACATAGGCGGCGATGGCCTCACACATCCCACCCTTACATTCCGGTTGGTGTGCCGCCACCGTCGCCACCTGAATAATCGTTCCCTTCCCACGCGATGCGAATACCGGCGCAATCACTGTAGTAAAGCGGGTCAAAGCCCCAAGGTTCACTGCGATGATCGGGCTGATCTGGCTGGTGTCACCGTTCTGTATGGAAGCAGTGGCACCGATTCCGGCGTTGTTGACTAACATCGTGATACTCGAATCGCTACGCAGAAGCGATTCAACGCTTTGCATACCCGCTTGCCTCGCGAGGTCGGCCTGCATCACTTCGAAACTACGCCCTGTCTTGTCTGTGAGGTGACTTGCGAGTTGATTCATCCGTGCACGGTTGCGCGCAACCATAATCACGTCATACCCGCGCTCAGCAAGCTGCTCTGCATAGCACGCACCGACGCCACTTGACGCGCCGGTCACGACTGCAGTTCCCTTACTGACGACTCCCTCAATCAAGGCTCTTCTCCGAAAATGCCTGCTAGTTTCCAAGCGTGAATGAATCTTAGATTTATGCGATCATCCGCTCAATGACGTAGATGCAACGTTTTCTGCCATCGACGTTTTGATCTATCGGAGATTCCCATGCAGAAGGTTGGACTCGTTGTCTTCCCTGACTTTCAATCGCTCGGACTCGCTGTCACGACCGTTTTCGAATACGCCAACATCATGAGCGGCGAACAGATCTACGATCTGTCGCTGGTTTCGGAACTCGGCGGACTCGTCAAATCGTCGCAAGGCTTCTCGGTCGAGACCAGTACGTTTGTCCGACGGAAATTCGACACGTTGATCGTCACTGGCGACAACAAGACTGCCAAGCCCAGTGAAGGACTCAAGGAATATCTGCGCGCGTCGAGCCGGCATTCACGCCGGATCTGCGCTATTTGCACAGGGGCATTTATCCTCGCGGAAGCAGGGTTGCTGGAAGGACGCCGCGCGACGACTCACTGGCAGTTCGCCAAGGCGTTTGAGAAAGCCTATCCGAATGTCCAGATGGAAGAGGATCGCATCTTCATGATCGACGGGCATGTCTGGACGTCGGCTGGCATGAGCGCCGGTGTTGACCTTGCACTCGCGCTCGTGGAGAAGGATCTCGGGCAGCAGATGGCTCGCGACATCGCCCGAAAACTGGTGGTGACTCACCGACGTGCGGGCGGACAGTCACAGTACTCTGCCTTGCTTGAGCTCGATGCGAAAACAGATCGTGTTCAAAGCGCCCTCGCCTATGCGAAGGAAAATCTGACGTCGGAGTTGTCAGTCGAAGAACTTGCGGAAGCCGCGAATCTCAGTCCACGACAGTTCAGCAGAATTTTCCGCGAAGAAACGGGACAATCTCCGGCCAAAGCTATCGAACGCCTCCGCGTCGAAGCCGCGAGAACGATGATGGAAACGGGCCGCCATTCAATCGACCGAATTGCCCGGGAAACAGGCTTTGGCGACCGCGAGCGTATGCGTCGGGCGGTTCTGCGCGCGTTCGGCCAGCCTCCACAGTCGATACAACGAACCGCCTCCGCTTCTTCAGTTCTGGCTTGATACCCTTTCATACGGAGTCGTTTGACGACTCAAGGCTCTGTTAGGGCACGGCGACCGGTCGTCTATTCTGCCTCTCACGCAATGGCCGGAATCGTTGCGTATCTGACATTTGCGCCAGCGCTTGGACCGCGTATCTTTCGTCTCGAAGTCGAAATTTATCGGCCTAACCCATTGGAGCAAATCATGAGCAATTCGAAAGGTACTGCCCTCGTTACTGGCGCGTCGACCGGCATCGGCGCTATCTATGCCGACCGTCTCGCGAAGCGCGGCTACGACCTTATTCTGGTCGCCCGCAATGAAGAACGCCTGAAGGCATTGTCGGCCCGTCTGGCAGCCGAAACGGGCCGCTCGGTGAAGTACCTGGCCGAAGACCTCAACGATAAGGCTGGCGTTCGCCGCGTCGAAGCTGTGCTGCGCGATGACGCAAGCATCACCATGCTCGTCAACAACGCCGGCATCGGTTCGGTCAACTCGATCCTGAAAGGTGACGTCGACACGATGGAACACATGACCGCCCTCAACATCACCGCGCTGACGCGTCTCACTTATGCTGCCGCGCCCGCTTTCGTGGCGCGCGGCACGGGCACGATCGTCAATATCGCGTCGGTGGTCGGCATCGCGGTCGAGATGCTGAACGGCGTGTACAGCGCATCGAAGTCGTATGTGATCAGCTTTGGCCACGCGCTGCAACGCGATCTGGCCGGTAAGGGTGTTCGCGTGCAATCGGTGCTGCCGGGCGCAACGGCTACCGAGTTCTGGGACGTCGCGGGTTATTCGGATCAGAAGACCTCACCGATCACGATGTCGGCCGCAAACCTGGTCGACGCTGCGCTGGCAGGCCTCGACGCTGGCGAAATCGTGACGATTCCGGGTCTGCATGATGCGGAAGACTGGAACCAGTGGGAAGC
>NZ_QBUY01000011.1:118957-134763 GCF_003121405.1 Paraburkholderia sp. C35
GCGCTGGCAGGCCTCGACGCTGGCGAAATCGTGACGATTCCGGGTCTGCATGATGCGGAAGACTGGAACCAGTGGGAAGCTGGACGCCGTGCGATCTCGCAGAAGTTCGGCAACGCTGCGCCTGCGGCTCGTTATGGTCTGACTGCGAGCAAGTAAGCTTGACGATGCGCCGCCGTCTCACGAAAAGTACTGGCGGCGGCGCAAATCAGGCGATCGATTCGATAATTCAAGCTCGTTTCGCCCCATTCGCCTTCGCGCGCAAAGTTTGACGTCTCCCAAGTGCTGGCCAGATCAAGCGCTGCCACTCGACATCGTGCGCGCAAGGTCTTGAAGACGGCAAACGCACGCTTTTGCTGCACCGCAAGTTGTTCAACAAGCGCCGCGGTCTACTGCATCACTTCGTCCATCCGGCTTATCGCCTGATCGACCTGTTCAATTCCACAGCTTTGCTCTTCAGAATTGAGGACGAGAAAGTTGTTGCGAAACTCGATCCCTTCGATCAAAGCGATAACAACAAACAATCCGGCTACGCTCCTAACGAATAGACTGGTCTACTAGCTACAGCGATGCTGATAAAGCCGGTATCTTCTGATCTGCGTCGATCGATCGAAAATAACCTGAACATGCATCGATAGAAGTTCTTGTCCTCTGCGGAGTCGAACTCGCCTGTTGGTACTGTCCGCCAAGGTCAATTGCTCCCAAGGATGGGTCTCCACTGAATACCACCTTCGTCAGGTCGCCTCGAGCGATGTCCCGGCGAACCGCTACCTCAGGCAAGAGAGCAACCCCTGCGCCGGCCATCGAAAGCTCTCTTGCGATGGCACTTGGCACCGCCATATTGACAGTCTCCAAAGACAGAGTTGGGCACGCGCCCGTTTCGGAAGTAATTTCCCGACTTTTCCTTGAAGATTCTTTGCGCCCATCGATTATTCGGTGCCGCTGTAGATCACAGATCGACTTCAAGGACGCGCTTTTTCCAAGGTATTGTAGGCTGCCCAATAATACGAAATCGGTTTGAAAAAGAGGACGGTTGACAACCGTCGAATTGACCACTCGATCAGATTCAGCGAGCCATCCTGCACTGTCCGATGGAATTTTATGCAAGGTGCGGTTGCACTGAATGCGTCAAGCAATGTTGAGATGATCGCCGCCACGGCAAGTGGGTGTTCCTCGACTCGCACGTATCCACACTCTGAGGTCTTGTCAGCGATAAGTCGTCTCTCAGCCTGCTCTAACTCGTCGATTATTTCGCGAGCAGCACTCGAAGTAATCCCTTGCCGTTTCGGCAAGTGCAACACGACGCGTCGTCCGGTTCAGGAGCAGCAAACTGGTGTTGGTTTCAAGAGCCGATATCACGCGCGAAAGTCCAGCTCTGTAGACATTGAGAATATCGCCGGCTTTTGCGTAACTTTGCATCCTCGCGACCGCGACGAATGCACACATCGATGCACGAACCGCCACTCTGCAACGCTGACAGCGCGCAGAGCGGCGGCGTCATACCTTACTCAACAGCCTTGACCATGTCTTCGATCACTTTCTTCGCGTCACCGAACACCATCATCGTCTTGTCCATGTAGAACAGGTCGTTGTCGAGGCCCGCGTAACCCGCCGCCATTGATCGCTTGTTGACGATCACCGTGCGAGCCTTGTAAGCCTCGATGATCGGCATACCTGCGATCGGCGACTTCGGATCGGTCTTTGCTGCGGGATTCACCACGTCGTTCGCGCCGAGCACGAGCACCACATCGACCTGGCCGAATTCGCCGTTGATGTCCTCCATTTCATGGACGATCTCATACGGCACTTCGGCTTCTGCCAGCAGCACGTTCATGTGACCCGGCATCCGTCCCGCGACCGGGTGAATCGCGTACTTCACGTCGATTCCCTTCTCGACGAGCTTGTCGGTCAGTTCCTTCAGCGCGTGCTGGGCCCGCGCGACGGCCAGACCATAGCCCGGCACGATCACCACGGTTTCAGCATTGCCGAGCATGAACGAGGCATCGTCCGCCGATCCCGACTTCACCGGTTTCTGTTCCACCGAGCCGCCCGAACTCGCCCCAGCGGCTTCGCCACCGCATCCACCCAGAATCACGTTGAAGAACGACCGGTTCATCGCGCGGCACATGATGTACGACAGAATCGCCCCCGACGATCCAACCAGAGAACCGGCGATGATCAGCATCGGATTGTTCAGCGAGATGCCGATACCTGCCGCCGCCCAGCCAGAATACGAGTTCAGCATCGACACGACGACAGGCATGTCGGCGCCGCCGCTCGGGATGATGATCAACACACCGAGTGCAAAAGCAATGAGCGTCATGATGATGAACGGCACCCACGACTGCGTGATAAAGACCGCCACGCCAAAGCCGATCATTGCCATCGCGCGCAGCAGGGTGATCAGATGCTGGCCTGCATAGACAACGGGTGCCCCCTGAAACAGGCGGAACTTGTATTTTCCTGAGAGCTTGCCGAACGCAATGACTGAACCGCTGAACGTAATTGCGCCGACGAAGGTGCCAATGAACAGTTCGACCCGATTGCCGTACGGCAGAAAGCCTGGCGTCACGTTGTCGGGGTCAATCAACCCGAATGCCGTCGGCTCCGAGACCACCGCATAGGCAATACACACGGCAGCCAGGCCAATCAGAGAGTGCATAGCCGCTACAAGCTCGGGCATCTTCGTCATCTCGACCCGCGCTGCGACGAAGGCGCCGATGGTGCCGCCGACTACCAGCGCCGCCAGCAGAAGGCCAAGACCCAGTTCTAGGTTCACACCGAGGCCGTTGGCCTGCCTGAATATCAGCGCGATGGTCGTGAGAATCGCAATGGCCATCCCCGTCATGCCGAAGGTGTTACCGACACGCGCAGTCTTGGGGTTAGACAGTCCTTTGAGCGCCTGAATAAAGCAGACCGATGCAACCAGGTACAGCAAGGTGACAACATTCAGGTTCATTTTCCATTCTCCTTGCCCACTGCCTTCTTCGAGTCCTTCTTGCGGAACATCTCCAGCATTCGCCTCGTAACGAGGAACCCGCCGAAGACATTCACTGCGGCAAGCACTACCGCCGCAGTGCCAAAGAACTTCGAAGCGTGGCCGACCGTAAGACCCGCTGCCAGCATCGCGCCAACAATCACGATAGCTGAAATGGCATTGGTCACGGCCATCAGTGGTGTGTGCAGTGCTGGCGTGACATTCCAGACCACGTGATAGCCGACATAGACGGCCAGAATGAACGTGGTGAGATTAATGACGGTATGGTTGACGACTTCCATGTCCGCTCTCCTTTAGACTTTGCGCACAACTTCAACGTCGCGCGCCAGCAGAGTGGCCGCGACAATGTCGTCTGCGAGATCGATGTTCAACGTGCCCTCTTTCGTGATGACCAACTTCAGAAAGTCGAGGACGTTCCGTGCGTATAACGAAGATGCGTCAGCGGGCACCATCGACGCCAGATTGGTGTAGCCTGCTATCTGGACGCCATGCCGGGTAATGACCGTGTCGGGTTCCGTCAGCGGGCAGTTGCCGCCACGCCGGCCTTCGAACTCATCTCCTCGGCCGGCGGCCAGGTCTATCAGCACCGAACCCGGTTTCATCGCCCGGACCGTGTCGACCGAAATAAGCGTGGGCGCGGCTCTGCCCGGAATGAGAGCAGTGGAGATCACTACATCGGCCTGCTTCGCACGTTCGTGAACCAACGCTGATTGGCGCGCAAGCCACGACGGCGGCATCGGTCGCGCGTAGCCGCCGACACCCGCCGCCGCGTCTCGCTCTTCGTCCGTTTCGTACGGCACGTCGAGGAATTTGGCGCCAAGCGACTCGATCTGCTCCTTGACAGCGGGACGTACGTCCGATGCCTCGATCACAGCGCCAAGGCGCTTTGCTGTTGCGATGGCCTGCAAACCGGCGACTCCTGCACCCAGGATAAGAACCCGAGCTGCCTTCACGGTTCCAGCGGCCGTCATCAACATCGGCAAGAATCGCGGATACAGCATCGCGGCTAACAGCACAGCCTTATACCCTGCAATATTGGCCTGCGACGACAGCACATCCAGGCTCTGCGCGCGCGTTGTGCGCGGTGCGGCCTCAAGAGCAAATGCGGTGACACCGGCGGCTGCGAGTGCGGTCGCATTGTCCCGATTGAAGGGGTCAAGCATGCCCACCAGAACGGCGCCTCGCTTGAGCAAAGGCACTTCGGTGTCAGTCGGGCTCTGCACTTTCAATACGACGTCAGCAGCAAAAGCAGTAGCTGCATCGACGATCTGAGCACCGGCAGTTGAAAAACTCTCGTTCGTGAAGCTTGCGGCTAATCCCGCGTCATGCTGAACAAGAACACGATGACCCTGGGAGACATACTTTTTCACTGTCTCCGGTGTCGCGGCGACCCGGCTTTCATGTGGCCTTGTCTCCGCAGGAACTCCGATATCCATACGATCAAACTCTCCAGATAGCGACGCGGCCGTAGGTCATTGGCGACGCTAGTGCCCGTAAAAACTGGATGACGGTATTGCCGTAGAAAACCGGATTTCGCGCATCCAGCACCAACCAAAAACCCCAAACCAACGAGAGCCGACATTTGACTCAAGTTTCCGTTGCACACGTAAGCTCCTGCTCGCACAACGCACCGCAGCGGGGTGACAACAATGGTAAGGAGCGGGAGCACTATCCTCAATGACGTAGATGCAACGAAATCGGACACGGTGCTCTGTGCGTTTCGAAGACACTTTATGGAAGCATTTCCGCTTTCGCCTGCGCCAATGATCTCGCTTCATTCTCTGACAACACAGTCCGCAGCGTTATGTCCGCCCCGCTCTGAGCATCAGTTCAAGCGATGGTCAAAGCTCATGACGTTGCAGATACATCTGCATAGGCAATGAGAAGCGAAGCCTCTGTGTCAGATCAGGCATTGCGCAAACGATGACACTCAGTTGATGCATAGATAACAACCGACGGCATAAAAGGTGGCAACTTTGACGTTGCTGCCCAATCGAGTAGGCCTCAGACTGGAGAAATAGCGATTTTCTTACGCTTCTAGACGCGGCGAATTCATCCAGGAAACCACATGAACGAAACGAATCAGCATGACTCTCTGGAAGAGCGAGAAGACGATAAGCCCGTTCATGCGTTTGATATGGAACGTGTTCAGTTTCTCGATATGGATTCGTTTCGCAGAGTCAACGAGTGCGTACTTATCGTCATGCGGGAATATGCAAGACTTGAACACCCACCCACTGAGTGGGAATTGGAACAGGCCTTGATACAGGGCTATCCACGATCCGATGGCTCATTGCTAGTCCGCTCGATTTCACCGGACGGGCGGAATCAAGACACGATTGTTCCCGCTCTGGGATGGCGGCAACTGAGCACCGAAGAGTATGAGAAGTTCGATGAACATCGGACCTGGCGCAAGAATCATGATCCTGACGGATATGAGGCGTCAATCGATCATCTGGCAGAACTTATCAGGAAACCAGGAGATGATTTCGCCGTGGCTGAGGCCGGGAAAGCGCAACCGAATGTGTCTGTTAATGAGCGTACTGCTATCAATCCAGAAACGCTCATTGCGTCAACAATGTCTTCGATGATGCGGTCATATGCGATCATACTGGACCGGTCTGACGCGGCAGAGCATCTCATCGAACGAATTGACCAGCAATCGGAGTTCGATGCGCATGTTCGCACCGAAACGGCTGAATTTCGGCGACAACACCATCAGCCTTATTTCGTTTTGTGGAGGATGCTGGATGCCTCCGACAAACTCACCTTAACGCCCTCGGACCTGAAAGCGTTGCTCTCAGACGCATTGCCAACAGTCATGCAACGCGTAAAGATGACGGGGGGAACGTGTACGTTTCTAATCGGCACTGAAATCGACGATAGCAAACTGATCGAAGAGCGACTTGCGAGTCTGCAATCCGCGGCCGAATAGGACTTCCGCTAGCATCCCCGGCATATACGGGCCGCCCTGCTCTGCATCACACTAGAAGTTGTCTTCCCATTGAATCATGGGCTCATTCCCAGGCAGCCAGACTGCTCCAAAGCAGGCCTACCAGAACGAGCTCATTTTCCAGTAGTGCGTCCGGGTGATATTTTTCGAGCTCGCGCAGTGACTGCAGCATCCGCCTGACCAGAAGCACGTCGTCGTCAACCAATGGCCACGCATGCATAAGGTACGCTAATGCGGTGACGTTGCGTCGTTCACACCATCCATCAAAAAGTATCATGCAGACTTCGTCGACGAGCGATAAGCCCTGACTCTTGCTGTCCGGAAGCATCCCCTTTCTCGCGGGTGCCTGTTGGCGACGTTGCATTCCGTTCGCTGAAAACGCAAGCGAAGCTAATTTGGTGCTGGGCGGCATATCGAAGAAGACGTGAGCTGATACGTGTGAAACGGCGTCTGAAACGCGACGGACTTTTTGCTCCTCCCGCTCCTGATCTTTCTATCGGAGTGGTACTTTATGAAGCGTTCAACGCCGCTTTTGATTTCTTCGATCACCACATCGCTGGCAACCACACATTGTTCCCAGCGTACCTCAGTTAATCGAGCCTCAAGCTTCCTCTCTGTTTTGACGCAAGCAGTTCCATCAACCCTTGAGCATTCGAACCTTAGCCAGCTTTTTTCTCTGACGCTTGATCCAAAGCCATCTTGACGGCCGTAGCTCGAATTGGCAAATGACGCATCCGTACGCCAACGGCAGCAAAAATCGCGTTGCCTATTGCGGGCGCGACGACGGTTGTTGGCGGCTCGCCCAGTCCCACTGGCACTTCGGCGCTTTCCGCGAAGGCAATATCCATCTCAGGAACATCTGCCATTCGCAACGGCGTATACGTATCGAGATTTTTGTCCTTCACGTTTCCGTTCTCGAACTCGGTTCCTTCGTAGAGTGCCATGCTCAATCCCCACAAGGTTCCACCTTGTGCCTGCGCCATTGCGCCGTCGGGATCAATGATGGAACCCGCGTCAATTTCCATCCAGAGTTTCTGAACCGTAACTAGTCCCGTCTGCCGGTCGACCTTGACCTGAGCCACGCACGCGCACCACGTCGGCATGTCACGTTCCTGTCCAAAGGAACTGGCGATACCAAGCCCGGTATCGGGCGGCAGTGTCCGTCCCCATCCGGCGCGCGCAGCGATACGGCGAATCACGTTGGCCTGTCGTAGCGCGCCGCCAACTGAATTCGGCGCCGCGCCAACATTCCGGCCAGTGGCGGTGAGATGTTTCAGACGGAAATCGACTGGGTCGATCTTCTGGACGTGGGCCACCTCGTCCATGAACGACTCAAGCGCCCAGTTCGTCCAGCCAGGGGCCACAGCACGCAACCACCCCGGGCGAAAACTCTTCTGCGCCAGATCGTTGTTGATTGCTCGAACGCGTAATGCACCCACCTCGTACCAGTGATCCGCTCCCGAAATCGAGAACGGATCATAGGGCGCGCCATTGGTACCCTTCTTGAGATTCCCCGGAAATACCGTAAGACTAGGCCAGCCGGCGACCGCCACATGTTCCATCGCGGTCGTCTTGCCACTGCCATCCCATCCCAGACGTAACCGCTGCAGCGTAGGGGAACGGAGCGAATCGAGCAGTGTGTCGTCTTCGCGGGTGAGCACCATCTTGACTGGGCGGCCAATCTTCTGGGTGGCGAGCGCAGCAGGAACGGTGTAGTCACCGTTCAACCGGCGGCCAAAGCCTCCACCGATAAGATAGGTTCGCATGACGATGCGCTCGACCGGGACACCAAGCGCCTTTGCAAGGACGGGAAGAATAAATCCCTGCGCCTGATTGCCGGTGTGAATCTCAAACACGCCGTCTTTTTCAAATGCGACCGCGTTGACCGGTTCGAGCTGAAAATGTAGAACACCTGTGGTCGTATAGACCCCCTGGAGTGTCTGTTTGGCGTTTTTGAGCCCGCTATCTACATCGCCCCCGCCCGTATCGAGCAACGCCCCCTGACTGGTGTCGGCAATCAGCGCGGACGCGTGATCGAATAGCGTCTTCTCGGATACGGCGGATGTATCGCCACTCTTCCACGTGACCTTGATGAGGTCGGTAGCGCGTAGCGCCGCGTAATACGAGTCGGCCAGAACCATTACCCAACCAGGAACCGTATTGGAAGCGTCGTCGAGCGCAATGCTTCGAATATAGCCCTTGACGCTTCGTGCAGCGCTATCGTCGATTGAAACAACCTTCGATCCATAGCGGGTTGGCGGCAACTTGGGACGCGCATAGACCATACCCGGAATGTCCACGTCAATGCCATAGACGGCTGTACCGGTTGTCTTGTGCGGTACGTCGAGTGCCCGTGTCTGTTTCCCGATCAGCGTGCGGCTGGCCACCGGCTTGATCGGCAGTGCTTTCATCTCATCGGCCGAGAAGCGCCGCCCCAGATTCCCGCGACTGACGATCTCGCCGTAGTCGATAGAACGCGCTCCTGCGTGGACCGCGCCGCCACGTGCGGTACATGCTGTGACAGGCACCCCCAGCAGCTTTGCGCCCTGCTCGATCAGCGCAATGCGTCCGGCCGCTCCCGCCCGGCTGAAGACCGGAAAGGTTGCCCATACAGACGTACTCCCGCCTGTCACCATGAAGCCCCATTTCGGATCGGTATCCACGCCCACGATCCTGACCATGTTCCAGTCGGCTTCGAGTTCATCGGCAAGTATGCGTGCGATGGCCGTGCCGATATGTTGGCCCATTTCGGCCTTCGGCACGTTCACCGATATGATCCCGTTGTGGTCGATCCCAAACCATACGGTGGGCTCAAAAACCGGCCCTTGCGATTTGACAGAGTCTGGCGGCGCGCTACCGAATGCGTTCAACGCGAAAGCAGCATTCGAAAAACCAAAGAGCGCGCCTGTTGCCACTGTTGCAACGAGAAAGGACCGCCTCGAAAGATTGACGGTCTCGCCTTCGATGTCTCGCTGTACCCGACTCATGCCTTACTCTCCGCCATTGCGCGTGCCGCCTGTTTGATTGCCTCCCGAATGCGGGAGTACGTCATGCAACGGCAAAGATTGCCCGTCATGACTGCGTCGATGTCGGCGTCGGTGGGGTCAGGAAAATCCTTGAGCATGGCAGCCGCTTGCATGATCTGACCTGACTGACAGTAACCGCACTGAGGGACCTGAATATCTCGCCAGACGCGTTGAACAGGATGTTCGCCTTTCGGATCGAGTCCTTCGATCGTCGTAATGTCCGCGCCCTCGACAGCGCCGAGATGCGTCACACAGGACCGCGTGGGACGACCACCGACATGCACCGTGCAGGCACCACACATGCCGATCCCGCAACCGAATTTGGTGCCTTTCAGGCCGACCTCATCTCTGATCACCCAAAGCAGAGGCGTTTGCTCATCTGCGTTGACCGTAACGGTCTTGCCATTGATACGTATGCGGCTCATCGTATTTCTCCTGGTCCTGCGGCACGAATCGTTGCGATCTGCTTCTCGAGGTTTGGCCACGGCGCTTTGTTCGTGCGCGTGTTTCGCAAGTACGTGGCGATGGTCGCGACGTCTTCGTCGCTCATTCCCCGCGCAAAGCCCGGCATCACAATGCCGCCCGCGCCTTCCTTCGCACTGACACCGTAAAGAATCACGCGAATCAGATTCGACGGATCGTCAAGAAATACAGTGCTGTTGAGGCCCAACTCTGGCCGGTTCGGATTGACGTCCGGCATCCTGTTGTAATGACACGAAGCACATGCCGCTACGAACAGACGGCCTCCCGCGCTCGTGATACGCGTTCGATCCTGCGCATCGACTGCAAGCGCCGACGTCACCGCTCCCTGAGCGCCGGCAGCTCTTGCATCGCCTCCGCCAAGCGACTCGACATACGTCACGATTGCCTTCTGATCCTCGGCATCCAGCGCGGCCAGCTCGTGTGTCACGGACGACATCGGACCTGCCGCCGGACCGTGGTAGCGGCTCATACCGGTCATCAGATAGTCGATTAGCTCTGCCGACGTCCACGGTGCGGGCGATGGATTGGCCGCAGTCAACGGCGGTGCATACCAGCCATCGACAGCTGCGCCCTGATATAGACGGTTCGTCAGTTCCGCACCCAGTGGCCCGCGGGGCGTATGACATGCAGAGCAGTGGCTCAGACTTTCCGCGAGATATGCGCCGCGATTCCAGAGTTGCGTTTTATCCGGTTGCGGTTCAAAGCGTCCCGGATGAAAGAACAACAGTTTCCATCCAGCCTGAAGCGGTCGGAATCCGAATGGAAACGGCATTTCGTTGGGGTGATTCTCAACGTGCACCGGCGGTCGCGTCATGATGTACGCGTAGAGCGCGTGCACGTCTGCATCCGACATCTTGGTGAAGTGGTCGTACGGGAATGCGGGGAAGAGATGCGATCCATCGCGCGCCACGCCTTCATGCATCGCGCGCAGGAATGCTTCTTCGGACCACGTGCCGATGCCGGTCTCGCGGTCAGGCGAAATATTGGTTGAATAGATGGTGCCAAAGCCGGTCTTCATCGCGTATCCGCCCGCGAACGGCTTACCACCGGCAATGCTATGACAGCTGGCGCAGAAGCCCGCTGCCGCTACGCGGGCGCCTTGCTGAACAAGCATCGGCGAGAAGCTCGACGCCTGCGGAGTCGGTATCTCCTTGATAGCCGGTCGCCAGGCAAACGCGAGAAACGCGCAAATGCCAACAACAGCCACAGCCACCACAGCTGCGATGATGCGCTTCAACCGACCACCCGACGACCGTGACGACGTCGGCCCTGCTTCTGGCAGGACATTTTTTCCTCTGGACATCTCATCTTTTCCAGTCGTAGGGGAACATCCGCCATCGCAACGCGCGGGCAGACAATCAAATCGATCTAATCATCATTCGATGGCAGTACCGAGACCGATTGGTTGCCACGATAACTGACGCCAGCTATCCGATCCATGTCGAATCGGCACGCATTTCAGGACATCCGTGGCACCTGCAGCACGGTTTTACCAATGCAAAGAAAGCGCCGGGGCATCGAAGCAAGGCACAAAAAAGGAAGGGATGTCGCGCGGTCAGCCTCGTCGTGCACTCTGAGTAATGAGGCAATTTTCGACGTGTCAACCGACCCGCACAATGACGTATACGCAATGATTCATGCCATCCAGAGGCTGGCGTGGCATTCACCGACAACAAAGTCGCGAGTTATGAAGAATCGAAAACGGCCTTTACTGTGCCGTCCAGCCACCGTCAATACGAAGACTCGTGCCCGTGATCATGGCCGCCGCAGGAGATGCCAGATACAGCACTGCTGCCGCGACCTGATCACTCTGAAGCAAACGACCCATTGGGATTCGATCAAAGACCCAGCGCTTGAACTGTTCATTCTCGAAAAATGGCTGGGTCATGGGTGTATCAGCGAAAGTCGGAGCCACGGAGTTCACGCGTATTCTCGGTGCAAGCTCGATCGCTGCAGCCTTCGTCAGCCCTTCCATTGCGTGCTTCGTCATACAGTACACAGATCGATTGGGCGCACCGACATGGCCCATCTGGGAAGAGATATTGATGATCGACCGGTCACTCGTATCATCAGATTCAAGCATCTTACGTACGGCTGCTCGAGTTGCCAGGTACGTCGCCCTGACATTCAGGCTGAGAACGAAATCAAGATCCGGAGTCTGGACATCCGCAAGGCGCGAGGGAATATTAGTGCCTGCATTATTAACAAGAATATCCAGTGCGGGAAGGTTAGCGAACACCCGTTCCAGCTGAGCGTCATTCAATAGATCGCATATGAGTGGCGTGCACCTACCGCCCTTCTGACGAATACGATCCGCCACTTCTTCGAGTTCCTTTGCCCCTCTACTGAGCAGATAAACATGCGCACCAGATTCTGCAAGCAAGGCAGCGATTTCTGCTCCGAGGCCACGACTCGCGCCAGTCACGACCGCCGTCTTTCCGTCAAGCCTAAAAAGTCCGTTTGACATACTTCTCTCTATGGTTCAGGTTCGATTGCTTAATTGGAGGGGCGAAAATGTCGTCAGGCAAATAGACGGTCCATCGAGGCAGATGTGCCTGCCCCGACGCGGTGACGTGAATTCTTATGACCGGTGCTCAACCGTCGTTCCCGCTCGTCGCCGGAACGAACGTATGGGCTGGCGGCGCTTTCGGATCATTCGCGACGCGCGCGAAGAGTGCACACACAAGCGTGATGCCAGCTGCAATCATCGCGAAGATAGCTATCGGCGTGTAATCAGCATACTTGGCAAGCAATGCGGTGGCGATCAGCGGCGTCGGGGCCCCGGCGACCAATGCACCCAACTGGAAGCCTATCGTCACGCCGCTGTAGCGCACCTCTGGGCTAAACATCTCCGCGAACCATGCTGCCAACGGCGAGAACACTGCCGCGTGCGCGATGCTCAACACCATGATTTCGGCGAGCAGAATGAGCGTCGGATTTCCCGTCCCTACGAGCTGGAAGAAAGGAAAAGGCGCCACTACTGCAACCAGCGCACCAAACACGACCACTTGCTTGCGTCCGACCTTGTCGGACAAGGCGCCGAAGAATGGCTTGGTCAACAGTTCCAGCGCAGCTGCGATCAGGATAGCGACAAGGACCGTCTTTCGTGGCACGCCAAGATGGCTTGTCATGTAGGTCAGGCCGAAAGTCGTGAATACGTAGTACAGGATGTTGTCGGCGAAGCGCAGCCCAGCCGATAACATGATTGCCCTGGGGAACCGCCGAACTGCTTCTACGATTGGCAGCTTGACCGTAGCATCGGTGTCGAGAACTTTCTTGAATGCGGGCGGCTCTTCGATACGGAGCCGGATCACCAGTCCAACAGCGACAAGTACGGCGCTAAACAGGAACGGAATGCGCCAACCCCACGCCAGGAACTCTGCTTCCGGCAGCCTGCTCGCAAGTTCCATCCCGCCTACGGCCATACATAGCCCCGCTGGCAGGCCCATCTGCGGAAAACTGCCGTAGAGACCTCGCCGGTTCGGTTTCGCGTGCTCGACTGCGATCAATGCTGCCCCGCCCCACTCACCACCCACAGCCAACCCTTGAACGATTCGCAGCAGGATTAGCAGAATGGGCGCAGCCAGTCCGATGTGGGCGTACGACGGGACCAGACCGATCAGCGTGGTCGACAGCCCCATCGCCAGTAGCGTCGAAACCAGTACGAACTTGCGCCCGACGCGGTCGCCGAGATGCCCGGCAACGATACCGCCAAATGGCCGCGCGATAAATCCGACGGCAAATGTACCGAATGCGAGAAGCGTTCCCGTCAACGGATCCCCGCCAGGGAAATACAGCTTTCCAAAAACGAGTGCCGAGGTGATCCCGTACAGAAAGAAATCAAACCACTCGATGGCACTTCCAATAAAACTGGCGATCGCAATCGTCAACATTTTCGGTGACGAATGCCCTGCCGCGGTCGAACGCTTCGTGTCCAAAACCCGTCTCCTAATGCATAGGTATGCAACTATTTATGACCTGATCTACAGCTCCGGGCGACAATGCCGTCGATCACGCGTAAGGTGGATCGGGCAACTGCTTGCCACCGCGGATAATGTATTTGGGAACATATTCAAGCAGCCCTGTCTCGATGCGCTCTTCGGAAATGCCCGCGTAATCGCTGAAAATCGCACTCACCTTCTTGACCAGTGCCAGCTTTGCCTCGTCGGATCGGCCTGCACGAATGTTGCACATGATCAGCGTGTCACCACCAGGCTCTCCGCCGACATAGCTGCTCTCAGAAGCGAGATCGTTGAAGATCACGCTGATGATTTCCAGTGGAGACTTGATGGTCTCGTTGACGGCGATGGTGATCGCCTTGGCGATCTTCCTTTTGATGTCGACGTCCAGACCAGCGCGCGTGTTGCAAACGATGATAGGCATTTCAAAGAACTCCTTTCTAAAAATGAATCACAGGGCTATTCGGACAATTTATTAATAAGTATGCAAATCCCGGAAAAGCCGAATTCCAAAAGATCTCAATCCTTAACTGATGTATATGCATCAGTATAGTAAAGATAATCAAGCCTTCAACCTGGTGCGAACCTGTACGAATACTGCTTGTGAACGGTCCTATGCAACGATGATTTCGAGTGGTTCCACGCACCACAACGGTAGTGTTACGATCGTCGTATATACATGTTTCGATCTTCCGAGGAACAACGATGTTCACTGAATGCTATTGCACGCAGTTCCGGCGCTCGGCCAATGCGCTGACAAGCATCTACGACGACGCCTTGCGCCCGGTCGGCCTGAAGATCACGCAGCTCACACTATTGCGTGGCCTCGACAGGCTGGGTTCCGCGACTTACAACGAAATTGCCAGCGAACTGGCGCTCGACAAGACGACGATCTCGCGCAACATCAGGTTATTGATCGACGCTGGATGGGTTGACGTGTCCAGCGACGACGACGCACGTTACAAGCTGGCAACGCTCAGCCCCGCAGGTACCCGTATGCTGAAAGAAGCCGAGCCATACTGGCGTGCTGCACAGACGCAGGTCGAGAAAGAGCTCAAGAAGTACCTCAAGGGCCCTGCCAAGGCCGCGCTTCTGGAAGCACTCGAAACGCTGCAGCAAGTCGGGAGCGATCGGTAGGTAGCCATGATTTAACGCCTCCTCGTTAGCTGAGAATCTGCTCGACTGCGTTGCGAAAGTCGCCAGACAGCGGGACTGGCCGGCGCGTAACGCGGTCGACATACGCATGAACGAATGTGCCGTGCGCGAACGACTGGTTAGCGTCGTTCCTGAAGAGACTGATCTCATAGGTCACGCTGGTGGTACCCATTCTGCTCGCACACAGCCCACAGGTGACGAGGTCCGGAAAGACGACCTCGTCGAAGTATTCGCAACTCGTATGCACGACCAGGCCGACCGCTTCACCACGTACGGGATCCAGCAGGCCACGTCCGACAAGCCATCCATTGACCGCAGTATCGAACCACGTGTAGTGAACAGCGTTGTTCACGTGCCCGTAGATGTCGACATCTTTCCACTGGGTGTTGACCTCACAAAACCAGCGAAAGTCGCGTCGATGGCGTGGCCTGGTCCGTGACATGACGGGTCCCCTTTTCAGCGATCAGGCGGGAACGGCTGTACCGTAAGGAACCTCGCGGTTCCCGAAGCGACGCACGCGAATGTTTGCCTGCTCGCCGTGCGCGATCATCCCTTCGATGGCGCACAGGCGCGAGCAATATGATCCGATCAATGCGCTGGCTTCATCCGTCAACACCTTCTGATACGTGCAGGTCTTGATGAACTTGCCGACCCACAGCCCGCCTGTATAACGCGCTGCTTTGCCTGTCGGCAGCGTGTGATTTGTGCCGATGACCTTGTCACCAAATGCGACGTTGGTACGCGCACCGAGGAAGAGCGCGCCGTAGTTCTTCATGTTCTTCAGGAAGTAGTCCGGGTCCCGCGTCATCACCTGAACGTGCTCGGATGCAATGTCATCAGCGACTTGAACCATCTCCTCGAGCGTGTCCGTGACGATCACTGCGCCGTAGTCACGCCAGGAGGCGCCGGCCGTGTTTGCCGTGGGCAAAATCTTGAGCAGGCGCTCGACCTCTGCAATGGTGTCCTTCGCAAGTTGCATCGAGTTCGTGAGAAGAATCGCTGGCGTGTTGAAGCCATGTTCCGCCTGACCGAGCAGATCTGTCGCGCACATTTCTGCATCGACGCTGTCGTCGGCGATCACCAGGGTTTCGGACGGCCCCGCGAGCAGGTCGATCCCAATGCGGCCGAACAGCTGACGTTTCGCCTCTGCAACGAACGCGTTGCCCGGCCCCACCACCATCGAAACGGGATCGATTGTCTGCGTGCCGAGCGCCATCGCTGCGATCGCCTGAACA
>NZ_QBUY01000120.1 GCF_003121405.1 Paraburkholderia sp. C35
GATGCCAGCTCAAATCCACACACACCGCCACGTGCACACACTACGACCGTATGCACCAAGCCCTCAACCCGCCCCCCATCCACCATCAGCATCCCAACCGAAACCGGCAACCTGAACCTCCGTGGCCCCGCGCTACCCGGATTCATAAACAGCACGCCATCGCGCTCGTCGATCACCGGCTTATGCGAATGCCCGGTCACCACCACCCTCACGCCTTCGATATGCAAATTGCCAGGCACATCGGCAATATCATGAACGACAAAAATCCTGACCTGCTGCACATCGAGTGTCGTATGAACAGGAATCGACGCAGCCCATGCGCCCACATCGTTATTGCCGCGCACGACTGTCAGCGGCGCAATCGCCGCTAGCGCATCGAGCACAGCCTGGTTGCAAATATCGCCGGCATGGATGATCGCATCGCATCCTGCGAGCCACGCGACCGCCTCGGGCCGCACGAGATTGTGCGTATCCGAGATCAAGCCAATCCGTTGGGATTGCGAACGTCGCGTCGTCATCATCCGATCCTGAAGAAGCTCAATCGACCGCAGCCAGCGGCGCAAATCCCGTCCCGCGCTCCTGCGCGAACTTGAGCGCGAGCACCGGCTACTCCTCGATGAGTTGCTCGATGCGGCTGTCGGGTACGAGCCACATCAATGCGCAGAACGTATAGAGCGCCGCCGATACCCACGGCGCAATGAACGCGAACACCACGCCCGCGACATAGATCACCACCGACATCTTGCCCTTGCGGTCACGGCCCAACGCACGCGCAATCGTCGAATCCGGTCCGTGATGGCGGATCAGCACGTGCGCAAGAATGAAATACGCCACGGCGCACATCACGAGATCGAGGCCGTACAGGGCTGTCGGCCACGCGGCCAGATGGCTCTCGCCGATCCAGTGAGTGATGGCAGGCATCAGCGACAGCCAGAACAGCAGATGCAGGTTCGCCCACAACACGCTGCCCGTCACCTTCTGCACCGCATGGAACATGTGATGATGGTTGTTCCAGTAAATGCCGACGTACAGAAAACTCAACACGTAGGCAAGGAACACGGGAATCACGGGGCGTAGCGACTCGAGATCGAAGCCTTCCGGCACCTTGAGTTCGAGGACCATGATCGTGATGATGATGGCGATCACGCCATCGCTGAAGGCTTCGACTCGTCCCTTACCCATCTTGTGCGGTTCCCGTTTGCGGATTGATCGGTTGTCGATGCATGCGTGACCTGGGCCACGCGCATCGCCGCTGCCGATTATCCGCGATCACCCGCCGGACTGTCGACGATGGTCAAATACCGCGCGCCCTGCGCGGTTCGCTTAGGGCGCGTTCAAGGTTCGTGATAGATCGCGAGCCATACTGTCGGCTCGGTTTCATGCGTCCACGCGACGCGATGCCGGCAATGCGGCGCGATTAGCACGTAATCGCCGGGACGCATGTCGTGCCGCAACGCGTCTTCCTCGAACTCCAGCACGGCGGCACCCGACAGCAGCACGACCCACTCCGCGCGCGAGTCGTCGTACCAGAAACCATCCGGGCTGGTGTGCCCCATCGATACGATGCGCTCCACGTTCAGCCGCTGCCCCGTCACCAGCATGTCGATACGCTCGGCACCCTCGCGCGGCGCCTCGCCGCTGAAGAGATTGCCCGTTTCAAGCTGCATGCGAGGACCTCACTTCATCGGTGCGAGACCGTCGAGCAGCGTCGGGACCAGCTCGCTGATGG
The DNA here is from genome assembly GCF_003121405.1 of Paraburkholderia sp. C35. Classification (GTDB taxonomy): domain Bacteria; phylum Pseudomonadota; class Gammaproteobacteria; order Burkholderiales; family Burkholderiaceae; genus Paraburkholderia. The sequence goes on from NZ_QBUY01000120.1 coordinate 1,730, forward strand.
TCGGGTGGATATGCATCGCGAATTGCAGCGTGGTGTACGGCGCGCGCGCCGTCATGATGTCGATGAAGGTGTGAATGGCCTCGTCGCCGTCGACGCCGTATATCGCCGCGCCGAGTATCTGCTTCGATGCACTGTCGACCAGCACTTTCATGAAGCCGTCGGTTTCGCCCTTCTCGCGTGCACGACCGACACGCGTCATCGGCATCGTCGCGATCAATGCGTCGCGGCCGCTCGCGCGCACTTCGTGCTCCGCCATGCCGACGCGCGCCAGCGGCGGATCGACGAACACGGCATACGCCATGATGCGGTCGTCGACGCTGCGCTGGGCGCCGTCGAACAGATTCGCCGACATGATCTGATAGTCGTCATAGGACGTATGCGTGAAGGCGCCACGGCCATTCACATCGCCGATCGCCCAGACGCCGGGCACGTTGGTGCGCAGCTGGCCATCGACGGGAATCGTGCCGTGCCTGTCCACCTCGATGCCTGCTGCAGCGAGGCCGAGATCATCCGTGTTCGGACGACGGCCCGTGGCGAACATCAGATGCGACACGTCGAGCGGCGCCGAATCGTCGCTGAAGAATATGCGCACACCGTCGCCATGCTCATGCAGCGGCTCGACGCGCGACGGCTCGCCACCGAAGCGAAACTCGATGCCTTCACGCGTCAGCACTTTCTGCAGGTTGCGCGCGAAGTCTTCGTCCTCGCGCGTGAGCACGCGCTCGCCGCGCACGATCACCGTCACGCGACTGCCGAAGCGACGAAACACCTGCGCAAATTCCAGTGCGATATAACTGCCGCCCACAATCGCCAGATGCTCGGGCAGTTCCGTGAGTTCGAGCAGCGTCGAGTTGGTGTGATAGCGGATACGTTCGAGGCCGTCGAGCTTCGGAATGACCGCGCGCGTACCCGTGTTGATGATGATGTCGTCGGCGTGCAACTCGTCGAGCAGGTTGCCGTTAGCGGGATCGGTGATGGAAAGCGTATGCGGGCCCGTGAAACGCGCATGCCCTTTGAAGACAGTGAGATTGTTCGTGTTGCGCAGCCACTTTTCGACGCCGTCGCGCGACTGGCCAATGATCTTGTCCTTGCGCGCCTTGACTTGCGCCAGATCGACGGTGATCTCGCCCGTCACGTGCACGCCGTAATCGGCCGCGCGGCGTGCGACATGCGCGGTGCGCGCGCTCGCCACGTAGGCCTTGGTCGGCGTGCAGCCGACGTTCACGCACGTCCCGCCGAATTTGTCGCGCTCGATCACCGCGGTATGGCGGCCGTTTTTCGCGAGACGCACGGCGAGCGGCGAACCGCCCTGTCCAGTGCCGATCACGATGGCGTCGAAATGCTGTGGCATGGCGGACTCCCGAATCGCGTGTGCGAGTCGGTCATCTTACGCCAGTGGGATGTTTCTCGAAGTGGTGAGTCCGGGTGCTCAGCGGCGAGCGCGCTGCATGCCGCCCGGAGCACGATGCTGCGTAAATCAGGCGTCGCAGTGATGCAGACGGCAGATCATTTCGCGCGAGCGTTGCAGCGCGGCGCGCGCACCGTGCGTCGCTACCACGAAGCCTGCCTGGCTCAGATTGAAGTCGACCTGCACCATGATCTGGATGAGCGAGACCATCGGCAGCACCACTGCCGGGTGATAAAGCTGTCGTTCGATGATCGCTTTCATGGCCGCTCCCCATCACATGACGCCGCGTATCGCGCCGACGTCCATCTGCATAAAAAGTTTCGATGGGTGGATTGTAGGGAGCGGAGACTTAGGGATAAATGAGCGAATCGCGAAGATAGTTGTCGATGGGGCGGAACAATCCGCGCAAGCCTTGCGGCATATGAGTTCGGGGCATTTGCGGGCGGGTCGGTGCGATGCGCACGACCGCAAAAAGAACGGTCATTCGAGTGGCGCGGCGACAAATTCCGGCAGCGCTTCGGCGCGAGCCGAGAACGCGGCGAGCGCCGGATAGCGCGCCGGGTCCACCACGCCCGGCAGCAGGAACTGCTGGAAACGCCATACGATGGCCAGTGTGATGTCCGGCTGCATCAGCCGGTCGCCGAACAGCCAGCCGTTGCCTTCGCGACCTTCGATCGCGTGCTCCAGTTGATCGTATGCGGCGAACAACTGCGTCTGAACGCGCTCGATCCACGGTTGATGCTGGCGCTCGGCAGGCCGCAGGTTCAGTTCGTAGACGTTCTGCATCGCCTTCTCGCAGGCGGCCAGCGCGAAGCCGAGCAGGCTCAGCGCTTTCAGGCGCTCGCTGGGTACGGCGGGCATCAGGCGATTGTCGGGCGGGCTGATCTGATCCAGATAATCGAGGATCAGCGTCGAATCGATCAGCAAGGTGCCATCGTCGGCGATGAAGGTCGGCGCCTTGACCACGGGATTGATCCGCGCGAACGCATCGAAATGCCGGAACACCGACACGTTCTGGTGCTCGAACGGCAACCCGAGCACGGCCAGCGATATCGCCACGCGGCGGACGTACGGCGAATCCATCATGCCGATCAGTTGCATGCTGCTTTCTCCCATTGGTGTGGTGGCTGCAGGTCGGTCCGCATTACTCTAGACGAACGACCCGGCGCTGGCGATGCCCATGCGCTCGACATCGCGAGCAAAAAAATTTTCGATACCGCGAATCCGTTTGCGAATCCGCCGCCTCTTAGCTGCCGAGGGACGTCCTCGAACGAGCATAGGAGCAAGCGATGTTTTATATGAAGAATGTGCCCACCTGGGAACGGATTGTCCGCGTCATCGCGGGATTGGCGGTGGCCGTGCTGTCGATCGCCTTCTGGACGGGGCCGGTGGGGATCATCGTCGGGATGTCGGCGCTGGGGATCGTCGTGTCGGGTCTGGTCGGCTTCTGTCCGGCATGTGCGCTGGTGGGACGGCGTCTGCAGAAGGCGCCGGCGCGCGCTGCGCAGGTGAAGGGCTGACATGCCAGCGAACGTTCCCGCGCCGGATGAGCGCCTCGCGACCGTGACGGCCGCGCGCTCGGGCGACACCAGCGCGCTCGAACGGCTGCTGCGGCTGTACCAGCCGGATATCCGCCGTTATGCGCAACGGCACTGCATGATTTCCGATGTCGATGACGCCGTGCAGGAAGTGCTGTGGAGCGTGTCGCGCAAGATCGGCTCGGTGCGGGCGCGGGCGGCGTTTTCGGGCTGGCTGTTCGCCGTGGTGCGGCGCGAATGCCGGCGGCTCGGACGGCGCGCATTCGATTTCGATCCTTACGACGAAGAACGCGTCGACCGCTGGCTCGCAACGCGCACTAGTGACACGCTGCGGATCGAACTGGTGGCGGCGCTCGAGTCGCTGCCCGCGGACTATCGCGATGTGATCCTGCTGCGCGACTTCGAGGAACTGACGATCGGGGAAATTGCGGAACGGCTGGGGATGACCGTGGCGGCGACCAAAAGCCGCTTGCATCGGGCGAGGATGATGGCGCGGGAGTATTTGCTGGCGGAGGTGTAGGGGTGTTTGTGGACGGAACACATCGGTATGCAAACCGGATCCGAAATGCGCCTGATGGTGTCGTACCGCGGATCAAAGCGCGTCGTTTGAGCAGCGTCGAACATGCCTGGCGGTGACCGTCGTCCGTGCATGCACAGGCGCAAATCGACAGCGATTTTGCGCCTTGACAATAAATGACGAAATTTCGGACTCAAAACAATTGTCCCGAGATTGCACCGAAGGTATAAGGCTGAACGGACCTGAAAATGGTACCTCATCGCGGCCTTGTTCATTCCTGATGTTCTCGTGCAAAGGCCGCTCTTCAGTTCGCGCATGCGCTGACAGTTCGAACCACGATACTGCGCTCGCGATCCAGTTCACACCGTACTGAAGGAACAGCGAAATTGATGGCTAACCCCCAACATTCGCATCACCCTGCAGCGCCCACGACACCGACACCCCCACCGCAGCCACAATGGCATCCGCTGAACTGGAGCTTCCCGTTTGCACCCAACAGCGGCGATTCAAGCGATCCGCAGACCTGGCTTAGGGCACTCGCAGAGACCGATGGTGGATTCTATCCACTGGGTCTGAACGGCATGTATCACGGCGGCATCCACTTCGACGCGGGAACCGGCGGCCTGCTGAAACAGAATGACGGCGTCAAGGTTATTGCCGATGGCGAGGTGGTGGCGTACCGGCTCGATTCAACCTATCCCGAACTGACCTACCCCACCACGCCGCCGCGCTACGCGCTGTATTCGACCGGGTTCGTACTGGTGCGTCACAGGCTTGTGCTGCCACCCGCGCCGAAGCCCGCCGGCCTCTCTGCTGGCCCAGCGGGGAAATCGGCACCAGCCTCAACGGCGGCAAGCGCGAATGGCGCACAGGCATCGCAGACTTATGAGCCGCCCGCCGACGACGTGCTTGAGTTCTACAGCCTGTACATGCACCAGCTTGCCTGGAAGGGCTATCAGGACGCAGCACAAGCGGGCAGCGGCGGCACGCAATCCGCCCGCGCGATTCGACCATTGCCCTTCTGGAAGGGCGACCGGCATTTTAAGGTCGGCGCGAAAGCGAACGGCCACCAGGCGCGGCCCCCACAACTGAATACGCCGTTCGCATTCGCCCATCCCTCCGGCGGGCTGGGCGCGACTCCGTCGGGCGGTGCGTTGCTGAGCGGCGTCGTGTCAGGCTCGGTGCTGGAAAGCGGTAACGCGCTCTCATCGTCTCCAGACCGGGTGCGATATGCCGTACCGCCCACCAGTCCAGCAGACGCATCGCAAGATGTCGACACGCCACAGGCGGGCGTTTGTATCTTCGACCGCAGATCAGGATCAGTAATCGGCCTGCTACCGCGCGGCGGTGAACTCAGGATTGTTGGCGACACCACGCGCGGCTGGGCGCAGATCGCAACCATCACGAAGGGCACGCCGGTTGCCGCCGTCGCGGGCCGCAAGCCAGATCCGCGCGCCGCCACGGGCTGGATAAATATTGAAGAACTCGACGCGGTAATCGATCCGAAGCCCCTCGATACGGTGGTAGTACTCGATATGCCCTACAAGGTGAGTGCGGGCGATGTGGTGGGCTACCTGGGCGAGTACCAGAACTCCAGCGAAGCGAGCCTGTTGCCGCCGCAACACATCCGCCCGCTGCTGCACGTCGAGGTCTTTACCGGCGCGCAAATCAACGACTTCATCGGCAAGAGCAAGGAACGGGCGACGCAACTGGCAGATGACAAAACGCTGCTGGTAATTGAGCAGGGAGCGAACCTCGTCAAACCCACCGATGCGCAACGCAACACGCAGCTGGCGGGTCTGACGCTGGAACTTGCGAAAGGTGATCCCGGCAAGGGAGGCTGGGCATGGGTGCAACCGACCCGGATGGCAGTTCAGTCCAGAGCACAGGAACATGGCCATGGGCACGGTCGCGCCCACGCCGCCAGGGGCACGCCTGTCGGCAATCCGCTGTGGGTAGAGCGCAAGAATGCAAGCAAGGTTGCAGGCGAAATCGTCCAGACCTGGACAGCGTTCCCTCTGCAGATTGCCAACGTTGAGGACAAGACGATTGGCTTCAAACAGGTGTTCTCACGCGCCCAGCTTGATCGGATTGCCGAAAGCGGCAATGCGACCGACGACAGGGGCGCGCAATGGTGGTTAGTCGAGGCAGGCGATACGAACGGCTGGACGTTGCAAAGCTGGGTGTGCGAAAAGGACCACCCCGGTACAAAGTGGGAAAGTCCCTGGGCGTGGCCGGGATTCGACACGGTCGATACGACCGCTGTCCCGTTGATCGACATGTACCGGCGCAACCTGTTTGAAGCGAAACAGCTGCTCGACGGCGAGGAAAAGGAATTCAGCTCTGTGGCAGCGACGGTTAATGCCGGGGCATTCATCGGCAAGCTGGAAAAGGCGGCGAAGAACCAAGGGGACGGCAAGGGAAACGTGAAGCCCGCCGACCTGAGAAGAGCGCTGATGACGCCCTGGCTCGCTGGGGCGATCTCGCATCTGATCTTCCGCTACGAGAGCGAATGGGGTGGCGACATGAGCAAGTGGGATGCACTGTCGCGGCTCATGGGCGACGGAAAGATGGTCTGGCAGACCGAACTTGAGCGCATCAGGAAACTGCAATGGTGGGACGAAGTAAGCACGGTGAAGGGATTTCCCGCCAGCCCGGACATTTGGCATATTCATCCAATTGGATTGGTGGGGAATTTTATAAAAACTCGGCAAAAAATTCAGAGTACCGCACGATATCCTTCCGACGTAATTGAGGCCGCGCAACTCGCGCAGACAAAATGGCAAGTTCCTGCATGTGTTAGCTTGGCGCAATGGGCATTTGAGAGCGGATATGGGCACCACATGCCACCAGATAGCAACAATCCCTTTGGTATCAAAGCGAACCATCAGGATATCGCTAGCGGTAACTACGTGATGGCAATGACAACCGAGGTTATTCGCGGAGTGCGAGAGCGAGTACCGCAGCCATTCAGAAAGTTCGCGAGTATTGACGATGCGTTTGACTATCATGGGCGCTTACTGGCAACTGGAAGTCCCTACGCAATTGCGCGAAGCGCGCTTCCCGATCCCTTCGGCTTCGCAAACGGATTGACTGGACACTACGCAACCGAGCCGAATTACGGGCAAAAATTGATCGACGGGTATATTAATCCTGACAAACTCACGCAATATGATAATTTTTAAAGAAAATCATGAACCGACCGCCTGATTTTATAAAATTTATTGAACGTACAATCCAATTTTCGTTAGCCACACTTATTGTTTCCTTTTTTTCACAAATAGCCCGAGCAGACTGTGGTAACACAAGTGATCTCGCAGAAAAGAAAGGGATATACGTTCCTGGCGACGGCTCCGAACGACAGGTTATTGGGAAAGGTCGCTTGCAGTTTTACTCCGCGCCAGATGAAAAATGTAAGATGGAGGGGGTTTTTGTACTTCCGAAAGAGAGATTAAACGCCTATTACGAATTTGAAAAATATACGTCGGTTATTTATATAAACTCCAAGACAAACGCGCGAGCAAGTGGGTGGGTGAAGTCTGACCGGCTGCGGCCAACGGGTTTGGGCATGGCACCGCATCAGTAGTAGGCGCGGTTCTCGACTTTTGTACACGCTGGATAATTCGTTCACGTCTACGATGCCGAGAGCACGCATTCAATCCGCCTTGATTCGCACATGCGCCGCCCATGCTTCTCGAACCAACACGAATCCCAATCTCATTTCCCGGAATACACGTGCTTTTATCTGCGAAATCCAGGTTCGCCGCGGCGCTTACTCTGGCCGCGTCAGTAACCGTGCTCGCGGCTACGCCGTCGCTGGTTGGAAGTTGCGACAGCTACGGGGAATGCTCGGCGATTTTCAGCCATTCAGTACCGGAAGCGAAGGCGATTTGTGGCGAGCGAACTGCATCGGTCGCATGGAGAAAGAATTCCAAGCCGTTTTTGTTGCAATGCCTAGGTTCCGCGACTGATGGAGAGGACAGCGTAAACTACGTAGTCGATGGGAGTAATGTCACAGGACTGAACTATGGTCGTTTCGTGAAAGCAAACTTCCTGCAACAGAATCCTACTGCGTCGGTACCAGACAAGTTTGGCACGGTGCCCACGTGTGCTCCAGCGAACTTGGAGAAATTGCATAAGAGCACGTTTGTGTTGCTGTACAAACGACCTGATGAGACTACGGATTCTTATTGCTACGACGTTACCTATCTGAGCACATCAGGCAGCGACATTCGGTTGGACACCAATGTGGCGACCGTGAGCGCTACCGACAGAACCTATTTTTCGGGACCCACCTCCGATCGGACAAGACAGCGCGTCAATAAATTGATTCAGATGTTCCGCACATGGCACGACAACCAGCCGAACTGAGACATCCGGAGTCCAGTCGTCTTTCCATTTCGCATCGGACTCCGAGTACTCTCACGAGTTACATACAAACGTTATGTACGCTTGCATCATTGGACGACGCTGTGCAGATACATTGTGTTGTCGCGGACTATCGTTCCGCTACGACTAAAATGACCTTTAACCCCGACCCTGATCCCGTCGAATTAATTGGTCCACTCCTGCACCATCTCGCAGCGCTCGCAACAATTTTTTACGGTTGCAGGCCGGTCCAGGGCTATCCGGTACAGCGCGAGTTGATGCTCGATCCCGTCCGGTTTGTGCTCCAGTTTCTCGTGCAGAATCACGGGAACCATCGCTCCGTTAGCGCTTTCAGTTCACGTACGATCGCGGCGGCCTGAGTTGCTAGCGGCACATGATGGTCCACATTTGTTCTTTCTTGTGTCGCGGTAGCGGCACACCCATTTGACTAGGTCGAACCGTGTCCATTCAGACTGCCGCACTTTGCTAGGGAGCGCAATTAGCATTGAGCGCGCACAGAACCGTGAACGCGGCGGAAAACGCACAGAAGACCCGCAACATCTCGTTAAAAACTTCGGGAGCTGACGATTTCTGACTATTCAAAATCGATTGAGGCAAACAAAAAAATATCGCAACTCCTTGTTGATCAAATCAACACTGTCGAAGATCAGGAAAGTTTGGTGTGAAAAATCGGGGCAACGACAAGGAGTTACTACACATCGCTAGCGTACGGCGATAAATGCAACCCAAATAAAATCGCAAATTTCTGGATGAATGGATCGCAAAAATGACACGTTGCCTCGAATTCAAAGAATAAACAGCATGAAAATTGCAAACAGAATCTTTATGGGATACCTGCTTATAGTGGGGTTCGATAGCACATCTGTGTTCGCCCAATCGTTTAGCGGCGAGTGGGACTGGAATAACGCCCCCAGCTCACGGGCATTTTCGTTAGCATTGGCCCAACGCGAAAATCATATTAATGGACAATATTGTGCAGTAGCGCAAAATGGAAATAAGACAGATTGCGACGACGAAAAAAATGAAAATATTACGGGAGATATAAGTGGGAACGGACAATTCGCAACGGTCAGTTTTTCGTCATTCTTTGGTGCAGCCAACGGAAAGGCAGAGTTGAGGATGCGGGACGGGCATCTGATTTGGAATATTACAAGAATGCCGAACGGAGGGGAGTTTTACGCACCTAAAGATGCTGTCTTGGATCGACATTGACGGATTGCCGATCAGACCTTAAATCCGGCACAGCCCTATCTGGTGGGGACGTGTTGTTGTGTACTCAAATCGATTCGAGGATATTTGGTGCCGGGGACCGGACTCGAACCGGCAAGCTGTTAAGCGGCGGATTTTAAGTCCGCTATGTTTACCAATTTCATCACCCCGGCAGGGCGGACGCGATTCTACCATCGCGCCCCGGCCTGACCAAAGCGCCGCGAGCGCCAGCATCACCGCGCCCTCACCCGTCGCGCGTTCATCGACCCGTCACAAACGTTCCCGATAATCCGCCCCACGAAAACGTTTACAACGACGTGCAGCCACACGCTGGCGCGCACGGCACAGGCTGACGGGAACCCAACGATGACGCCCACGATCAAGGATGTCGCCGCCCACGCGGGCTTTTCGATCGCGACCGTCTCGCGCGCGATCAACGCGCCGCACACGGTCAACCCCGTGACCCTCGAAAAAGTCCGTCAGTCGATCGACGCGCTCAACTTCCGCCCCAGCCCGCTTGGCCGCCAGTTGCGCGGCGAGCGCTCACGCCTGATCGGCGTGGTGCTGCCGACGCTCGCCAATCCCGTGTTCGCCGAATGCCTGCAAGGCATCGACGAACTGGCGTCCGCGCAAGGCTACCGGCTGATGCTGATGACCACCCAATACGACGCCGACCGCGAGCGCCATGCGATCGAAACGCTGCGCGAGCAACGCGTCGAAGGCCTGATCCTGACCGTCGCCGACGCCGATACGCACCCACTGCTCGACGATCTCGACCGCGACGGCATGCTCTACGTGCTGATGCACAACGACACCGTGCGCCGTCCGTCGGTGTCCGTCGACAACCGCCAGGCCGCGTACGACGGCGTGCGCATGCTGATCGCGCACGGCCATCGACGCATCCTGATGCTGGCGGGCACGCTGGCCGCATCGGACCGCGCGCGGCTGCGCCATCTCGGCTACACGCAGGCCATGCAGCAGGCCGGCCTGACGCCCGCGCCTGCGCTCGAAATCGATTTCAATGCGGACGAACTCGCGCCCGCCGTGCTCCACCATCTGACGACGGGCGCGAACCGCCCGACGGCGCTGTTCTGCTCGAATGATCTGCTTGCGATGGTCGTGATGCGCGGCCTGCGCCGCGCGCGCCTCGAATTGCCCGGCGACATGTCGATTCTCGGCTTCGACGGCCTCGCGATGGGCGAATTGCTGTCGCCGCCGCTTGCCAGCATCTGCGCGCCCAATCGCGAAATCGGCTGTGCCGCGTGGCAACGGCTGATTGCACGCGTCGACGGCACGCAGCCGACGGGTTTCGAGGACGCGCTGCAGGCGCCTTCGCTGTCGCTGACGTTGCCGCATACGCTGCGCGAAGGCGCGACCATCGCCGCGATCTCCGACATGTCGGGCGCCACGGCGAGCCGCATCACCCGCTCGCCTGCGTGAGGCCAGCGCGGCCAGCCACACCCAGATCAAGCACGTAACCACACGCCTCAACACTTTCGAAAACCCCTTCTCACCTCCGGGAGACCTGTCGTGATCCGTCGTTCTTTCATCGGTACTGCAGCGCGCGCGGCGCTGCTTGCATCGTCGTTTGTGCTGACGCTGGCTGCGCCGCAATTCGCGCACGCCGAAGAAACCGCCATCTGCTACAACTGCCCGCCGGAATGGGCCGACTGGGCCAGCCAGATCCAGGCGATCCAGCAGAAAACGGGCGTGCACGTGCCGTTCGACAACAAGAACTCCGGCCAGTCGATCGCCCAGCTGATGGCCGAGCAGAAAAGCCCGGTCGCGGACGTCGTGTATCTGGGCGTGTCGTCGGCCTTCCAGGCGAAGGACAAGGGCGTGATCGCGCCGTACAAGCCCGCGCACTGGAACGACATCCCCGCGAACCTGAAAGACCCGCAAGGCTACTGGTTCGCGATCCATTCGGGCACGCTCGGCTTCTTCGTCAACAAGGACGCACTCGAAGGCAAGCCGGTGCCGCGCTCGTGGGCCGACCTGCTCAAGCCTGAATACAAAGGCATGATCGGTTACCTCGATCCGTCGAGCGCGTTCGTCGGCTATGCAGGCGCCGTGGCCGTCAATCAGGCGCTTGGCGGCAGCTTCGACAACTTCAAGCCGGGCCTCGCCTGGTTCGCGAAGCTGAAGGCCAACCAGCCGATCGTGCCGAAGCAGACGGCCTATGCGCGCGTGCTGTCGGGTGAGATTCCCATTCTGCTCGACTACGACTTCGACGCGTACCGCGCGAAGTACAAGGACCACGCGAACGTCGAGTTCGTGATTCCGAAGGAAGGCACCATCGAAGTGCCGTATGTGATGAGCCTCGTGAAGGGTGCGCCGCACGACGCGAACGGCAAGAAGGTGCTCGATTTCGTGCTGTCGGATGAAGGCCAGAAGCTGTGGGCAAATGCGTATTTGCGCCCGGTGCGTGCCAACGCAATGACGCCCGACGCCGCCGCGAAATTCCTGCCCGCCAGCGAGTACGCCCGCGCCCATGCTGTCGACTTCGGCAAGATGGCCGAGAAGCAGCAAGCCTTCGGCGAGCAGTATCTGCAGGTGATGCATTGAACGACATCACGTTCCCGCTGCGCTGGCGCATCGCGTTGATCGCGCCGGCGCTGGCCGTGTTCATCGCCTTCTGGCTGCTGCCGATGACGGCACTCGTGCAGGTGAGCGCCGACGGTCATCTGCTGAAGACCTACGGCGCAATGCTCGCGAACGCGCGCTATATGAAAAGCCTGTTCGCCACGGTCGTGCTGTCGGCGGCCGTGACGGCGACGACGCTCGCGCTCTCCGTGATCTCCGGCCTGCTGCTCGCGCGCCGCGAGTTTCCCGGCAAGCGCATGCTGCTCGCGCTGCTGACGTTTCCGCTGGCGTTTCCCGGCGTGGTGGTCGGCTTCATGGTGATCATGCTGGCGGGTCGCCAAGGTCTGATCGGTGCGCTGTCGCTCAAGCTCACGGGCGACAAGTGGGTATTCGCGTATTCGATGACAGGTCTTTTCATCGGTTACCTGTACTTCTCGATTCCGCGCGTGATCGTTACCGTGATGGCATCGGCGACGAAGCTCGATGCGTCGCTCGAAGAGGCAGCGCGTTCGCTCGGCGCATCGCCGTGGCGGATCATGCGCGACATCGTGTTGCCCGCGCTGTCGCCGGGGCTGATCGCGGCGGGCGCGGTGTGCTTTGCCACCGCGATGGGCGCATTCGGCACCGCCTTCACCCTCGCCACCGACATCGACGTGCTGCCGATGACCATCTACACCGAGTTCACGCTCAACGCGAACATGGTGACGGCGGCGGGCCTCTCGATCGTGCTCGGCATCGTCACGTGGATCGTGTTGTATATCGCGCGCAGCGTCAGCGGTTCGGCTGTGGCAGCGACGGCGTAATTTCTTCCCATGTCGAATGAAGACACTCGCATGAATACGGTTGTTCAACCCTCGAACGCGGCCAACGCGCCGCCCCGGCGCGCATTCGCCCTGCCCTCGCTACGCACGTGGCTCGCGGCGGGACAGTGGCTCGTCACGCTGCTGCTGTGCGCATTTCTGATCGTGCCTGTCGTGATGTCGATACTCGCGGGACTCACGGTCAACTATTTCCAGGGCGTGGCGAGCGGCCTCACGTTGCGCTGGCTCGGTGAAGTGTGGACGCAGTATCACGCGTCGGTATTCCTGTCGCTTGAAATCGCGCTGGCCACGCTCGTCATCACGCTGGTGACGGGCGTGCCTGCCGGCTATGTGCTCGCACGCAGCGAAACGCGCCTGTCGCGGATCATCGAAGAATTTCTCGTGCTGCCGATTGCATTGCCCGGCCTTGCCTCGGCGCTCGCGCTGCTGGTCGTGTACGGTGGCTTCACGATGTTCCGCACCAGCGTGGCGTTCATCGTCGTCGGCCATGTGGTGTTCACGCTGCCCTTCATGGTGCGCGCCGTCGCTGCCGTGTGCGCAAGCTCGGGACTGCGCACGCTCGAAGAAGGCGCCGCGAGCCTCGGCGCAGGCTTCTTCCAGCGCTTCGTCACGATCGTGCTGCCGAACGTGCGACCCGGCATCGTCGCGGGTGCGCTGGCTGTCGTCACGCTGTCGATCGGCGAGTTCAATCTCACCTGGATGCTGCACACACCTGAAACGAAGACACTGCCCGTCGGCCTTGCGGATACGTATGCATCGCTGCGTATCGAGATCGGCAGCGCTTACACGATTCTCTTTTTCATCATGACGATGCCGCTGCTCGTCGCGATGCAATGGCTCGGCGTCGATGCGACGGGCCAGCGCAACGTGCGGCAAAAGAAGCGGGCACGCGTCATGAATCAGTCAACACCGGCACAAGATCAGTCATGAAACTCGCCTCCATTCCCATCACGCTGACGCGTTGCGCGAAGACGTTTCGCGGCACACGTGTGCTCGAACCGCTTGATCTGCCGATAGGCGCAGGTGAAACGCTGGTTCTGCTCGGGCCGTCGGGCTGCGGCAAACCGACGACACTGCGCATGATCGCCGGTCTCGAGCAGCCGGACGCAGGCGGCCGCGTCGCTTTCGGCGACGAGGACGTCACGGCGCTGCCCATCGAGAAACGCCAGGTCGGCATGGTGTTTCAGAGCTATGCGCTGTTTCCTAATCTCACGGTGCGCGGCAATATCAACTATGGTCTGAAGATCAAACGCGTGGATGCCGAGGTAGCGCGGCAGCGTGTCGATGAACTGCTGTCGATGATGCGGCTCACGGATCACGCCGACAAGCCGATCGACCAGCTTTCGGGCGGACAGCGTCAGCGCGTGGCACTGGCGCGTGCACTTGCGCCGCAGCCGCGCGTATTGCTGCTCGATGAGCCGCTCACGGCTCTCGACGCACGTTTGCGCGACACCTTGCGTAGCGAGATGAATGCGTTGTTGCGTGAACTGGGCATTACCACCGTATATGTGACGCACGATCAGGCCGAGGCGATGGAACTCGGCGATCGCATCGTAGTGATGAGTGCCGGACGCATCGAGCAGATCGGCACGCCGCGGGATATTTATTATCGGCCGGCGAACCGGAACGTCGCGCAGTTTGTGGGGACCATCAATCGTGTGGCGGGACAGGCTCGAAACGGCGTGCTGGCTACCACGGGCGGTACTATTCCATTGCCGTCTACGCACGCCACCCGCGTGATGCCTCACGGCGACGAAGTGTTCTTCCGACCTGAGGATGCATGGATCGCCGATCTCGATAGCGCCCAGCTGCGAGGCATCGTCGAGGGTTCTGCGGTTCTTGGCGAGCGCACGAGGCTGACGATTCGCGATGCGGCGCCTGACGATCTGATCGTCGATGTACCCGGCCGGATCGAACTCGCCCGAGGCACCGTTGTAGGCGTGTCTGTCGCTGATGGCGCGTTGATTGCGCTATCGTAGACAGAACCGCTTGGCAGACACAAAAGTACCCGCACAGGAAGCAGACATGTTACTAGCCCAGATCAGCGATCTCCACATCAAGGCGCCAGGCGCGCTGGCCTACCGCCGCGTGGACACGGCGGCCTATCTGAAGCGCTGCGTCGACAGATTGAACGCACTCGATCCACGCCCGGACGCGATCATCATGACAGGCGACCTGGTCGACCAGGGCACCCGTGAGCAGTATGTTCATCTGAAATCGCTACTGGCGCCGCTCGCCATCCCCTACTACCTGCTGGTAGGCAATCACGACAGCCGCGACGCGCTGCGCGAAATCTTCAGCGAGCACAAGGAACTGCATGAACATGACGAGTTCGTTCAGTACGCGGTGGATATCGGGCCACTGCGCGTGATCGCGCTCGATTCCATGGTGCCCGGCCAAAGCGCCGGCCTGTTGTGCGACAGTCGCCTCGCATGGCTTGCAGAGCAACTCGATGCAGCCAACGGACAACCCGTGATCATCGCGCTGCACCATCCACCTTTCGTGTCCGGCATCGGCCACATGGATGAACTGCGCCTCGATCCTGCATCCGCAAAAAAACTGTCGATGCTGGTCGCCCAGCATCCGAACGTCGAACGTGTGATCTGCGGCCATGTGCATCGTCCGATGTTCGTGCGCTTTGGCGGCACCATCGCATCGGCGGTGCCCGCGCCCGCGCATCAGGTCGCTCTCGATCTGCGCGACGACGCGCCGTCGGCCTTCATGATGGAGCCGCCCGCGTTCGCGCTGCATCGCTATGACAGCGTGGATGGCCTGATCACGCATCACGCGTATGTCGATGCAGCGGACGGACCGTATCCGTTCTATGAGCCGGAAGGTGCGCTGATCGACTGAGTGAATGCGGCGTACGCTGGCGCGGATACCTAGCGTGCTTCCAGCCGCGCCTGCGCATACGCCTGCAACGCATCGATCACGCGATCGAACTCGAACGACTTGTCGTAGAAGTGCTGCACGCCGAACTGCTGGCAGCGCTCGCGATAGGCGGGCAACGCATGATTGGTGAGCACAGCGGCGAACGTAGATTCGATCAGCCCTTCTTTCTGCATATACGCCAGCACGGGCACGCTCGATCCGCCCTTCAGTTGCAGATCCACGATCACGGCATCGAACGCTTCGCCGTCGAGCAACGCGATCGCTTCATCGGCAGACTCCGCCTGCGCCGCCACCTGCATCACGCCCGAGCCGTCGATTGCCTCGACGATGCTGCGCCGGATCAGCGGCGAATCCTCGATCAGCAGCACGCGCAACGGCGTGCGGTCGGGATGGGTGCGTGCAGTGGCGGAATCGCCGTTCATCGGCTGCGATCCACATGTTCCATGCGTGGCAGTTGCATAAGGCGCCTCACTCGATCAGCCCATTCTTGATCTCGTAATACGTCATGTCCGCATTGTTCGTCATGTGCATTTTTTCCAGCACACGCGCGCGATACGTGCTGACCGTCTTCACCGACAGATGCAGTTCATCGGCGATTTCAGTGGGAAGCTGGCCCGACGCGAGCTTGCAGAAAATCTGGAACTCGCGCTCCGACAACTGCTCATGGGGATGCGCGGCGGCCGGTTTGTCGAGACTGTTGGCAAGCGTATCGGCGACCGTCTCCGACAGATAGCGATGCCCGCGCGCGACCGAACGGATCGCGCGCACGATCTCGTCGGGTTCGCAATCCTTGTTGAGATAGCCGTTCGCGCCTGCGCGCAGCAGGTTGATCGCGTACTGGCTCTCGGGATAACCCGACAGGATCAGCACGCCCTGCTCGGGGCGCATCTGGCGAATCACGCGCAACGTATCGATGCCGTTCTTGTCGGGCATTGCGATGTCGAGCAGCACGACGTCGAACGGCTCGCCGTCCTGCTGCTCGCGCACGAGGCGGATCGTTTCATCGCCTGTGGCCGCTTCCGCCGCGACGCACATATCCGGCTCGTCGGCGACGAACTGTCGGAATCCGCCCCGGACGATGGCGTGATCGTCTGCTATCAGCACTCGAATCATGGTTGTGGTCTGACGCCGTGCATGGACAGGTTGATTCCCGCTCGCGACGTGCATGGCAGGCGCGAAGCGAATGCCGCCTTCGCGCCGTGCCGCGCCGTCATTCGCGGCCCGAAAGCAGATCGGCCATATCGTCCGCGTGTTCTTCCTCGACCGCGAGAATGTCCTCGAACAGTCGGCGCGTCGTGACATCGCCATCGCCGAGATAACGGATGATTTCGCGGTACGTATCGATCGCGATGCGCTCCGCGATCAGGTTCTCGCGAATCATGTCGGTGAGGCTCTTGCCTTCCTTGTATTCGGAATGCGAGCGCTTCACGAGGCTGTCCGGCGCGAAGTCCGGCTCGCCGCCTAGTTGCACGATGCGCTGGGCCAAGGTATCCGCATGACCCTGCTCTTCGTTCGCGTGTTCGAGAAACTCCTGCGCGACGGCTTCCGAGTTGATGCCCTTCGCCATGAAGTGATGGCGCTTGTAGCGCAGCACGCAAACCAGTTCAGTGGCAAGCGCGCCATTGAGCAGCTTGAGCACGGTCTCGCGATTCGCGCCGTAGGTCTGCGTAACGGGGCCGTCGTCCATATCCTTGCGTGCCTGTGCGCGGATTCGTTCGAGATCCATCACGAATTCGCCTTTCGATGAGTGCGACATTGACTGACTCCTTGATCCGGTATTGTGGGTAACGCGCACGCGCCCGCCGTTTCTTGTGTGCGGCGTGGCGGCGTGCGTCATGGGGCGTGCGACCTTCGTCAGGTTCGGAACACGCCGAGCAGCAGCGTGACGACGAACACGACCAGAAAGATGTAGAACAGAATCTTCGCTATTTCGGCGGCGCCGGCGGCAATGCCGGTGAAGCCGAAGACGGCGGCGATGATCGCGATCACGAAGAACACGATGGCGTAATGCAGCATGGCGGCCCTCCTTCCTGTCGAACGATGGTGTGCTGCGAGCGGGTAACGGACCGGCCCGCGCCGGGTTCAGCGTCGGGTTCTGATGCGTGGCCGGGCTTCGCTAATCGACGATCTTCTTCGTCACCACGAAGCCGAGCACGAGGAACACGACACACAGGATCAGGAACAGCACGAACAGGAACTTCGCGATGGCCGCAGCGCCCGCTGCGATGCCTGTGAAACCGAGCAGCCCCGCGATCACGGCGATCACGGCGAAGAACAACGCCCACTTGAGCATGATGGCAACCTCCCTGGCGAATGATTGTCTGGTTGATGGATCGCTAATCCTCATCGTAGGGAGCAGTTTGCGTACCCGCATTCCGGCGCGCGCTGTTTTTCATGTGGGAATCCGCCGACAACCGCTTTCGGGAAGGCATGCAGGCGTGGTTCGCGGCGCATGGGTGAACGCAAACGGGCCGCGCGACGCTACACTGTCGATGACTCGATCGTGTGGAGAATCCAGTGTCGGAGAGTGCGCAAGCGGGGTTCACGGCCAGCCTGACGGACTGGATGCACCGGCGCAGCTGGGCCATCGCGATGTCGGTTGCCATCGTCATTACGTGCGGCGGTCTTGTCATTCTGGAATCGGCGCGGCAGCGCATCGCAGCCGAATACGAAGCGGCGCTTGAAGCGCGTGGGGTGAGCGTGCAGCTTGCCGATCTCGCGGCCCTGCTCGCCCAGTTGCAAGCGCATCAGAGCCGCTTTCTCCTGCCCACCGACGACGCCGACGCACACGGCTACTGCGCACGCGCGACCGATATCCGCCGTGAAATCCGTTCACTCGACGCGTATTTCAAACGCGCCGCCGACACTGCGGAGACGGCCAGCTTCAGCCAGATTGCCACGCTGATCGACGCGCGCATCGGCAGCGGCACTCAGGCGTTGCGGCAAGCTGCGCCACGTCCGCTCGATCTGTCCGCCTGCGGCGCGACGATCGCCAGCGGTCATGCCGACACGGCACTCGTTACCAGCACGCTCTCCCTGCTGCGCGACAACGAAGAGCGCCGCGCGCAGCGCGCGCTCGATGCGAGCCGCGCCGATCAGCGCGTCTCGACCTTCGTTGCGGCTGGCCTGTCGGCGCTGAATATCGTGCTGTTCATTCTGCTGTTCCGCAATCTCGGTATACAGATCGACAGCCAGGCGCGTGCCCAGAAGCAGTTGATCACGCAACAGGAAGAACTCGATCAACTCGTCACTGAGCGCACGCGGCAACTCGAAGCGCTTGGCTGGCACCTGCAGGCCGTCAGCGAAAATGAAAAGACGCAACTTGCGCGCGAACTGCACGACGAACTGGGCGCCATTCTCACGGCGAGCAAGATGGACGTGGCATGGGCGCGGCGTAAGCTGCAGGACGCCGATCCTGCCATCGCAGAGAAACTCACGCGTGCGCTGGAGACGCTCGATCAGGGCATCGCGCTCAAGCGCCGCATTATCGAAGACATGCGGCCTACGGTGCTGGCGAACTTCGGGCTGGTCACGGCGCTGCGCACACTCGGCGACGAAGCCGCGCAGCGCAACGGCTGGGCGCTCGACCTGCACCTGCCCGCCGACGAACTGCAACTCGACGAACAGACCGAGATTGCGCTCTTTCGGGTCGCACAGGAGTCGCTGACCAATGCCGCCAAGTACGCGCGCGCGACGCAGGTCACGATCGGCCTCACAGCGGGCGACGGCGAGGTGTCGCTGCATATGGCCGACAACGGCATCGGCATCATGCCTGCCGATCTCACGCGCACGCACACTCATGGGCTGATGGGCATGCGCCAGCGGGTCGCGGCGCGCGGCGGGCGTTTCGACATACGACGCGGCGAGCTGCACGGCACGGACATACACGTGGTGTTGCCCATCGCGACTGTGCGCGAGGCGCCGGCGGACGGCGGCACAGACCGTGAGCAAGCGCCGGGCCGTGATAACGCCGATGCAAGCCTGCCGCGCGGCGAAGACACGATCGGGTCGCCTGTCGGCCGTGCATCCGTCACGCGTCTTTGAGGTTCACGTAGGATTGCGCCGACACGAAAATCGTGATGCCTCTGACAGCGTAGCGATCATGGGTCTCTTACCATGGAATCAGACCGGATCGGCTGGCGAGATGCCCCGGTCGGAAAACGGGACGCGTGCGCGACGCGAAGTCGAAGAGAACATATGACGCAGCGGGCGCGCGCGAATCGATCGAAGCTTAAGTCGACTATTCCTTCGACTATTCCTGATAGGGAGAAGACTCATGACACGACTCATCGCACTTCTGCTGCTCGCGGGCACGACACTGCTCGCAGCCTGCAACACGATGGCCGGCGCGGGCCAGGACATCTCGAAGGGTGGTAATGCGATTACCAATTCGGCTGAAAAGCACTCTGATTGAGGTCGGCGACGTGGGTGGTTTGGTTTTTTTTGAGGGTGTGTGCTGTCTCTGCGGCGGCGTCCGCTCGATGTTATTGGTTTGCTAGCGTCGCCCCTGTGCGGGGCAGCACCTACTTTTCTTTGCCGCGGCAAAGAAAAGTAGGCAAAAGAAAGCCGCTGAACACCACCCGCTCCGGTCATTGCCTGCGGGTCCCCCGCCGGTCCTATCCTTCACACGGCATCACTCTTTTTGATGCCCGCTGCCAACGCTCTTGCTGAGCGCATCACCCGCCTCACACTCCCGCGTCTCAGCACGCCTTACCAGTTCGGCCCAGGCCGCCCAGGTGGCAAACGGTGTGTCGGCTGTCGCGCCTTAAATGCTTCACTCCGGACTGAAAAGCAAAGGCGGTGTGTCTCGTAGGATCGCCGACGCAGAATGCGCGACAACCTACACACCGTTTGCCACCTGGGCTGCAGTCACCATTCGCTGTCGCTCGGGGTGCTACGGGTGCTTGAAGCGGGGTAGGCGCTTATTCGAAGTGTCAGCAACAAGCATGAAGAAGGGCGATGTCGTGTGAGGGATAGGACCGGTTGGGGGCCCGCAGGCAAGAACTAGCATTGGCGGTGTTAGCCCGCTTTCTTTGCTTACTTTCTTTGCGGCGGCAAAGAAAGTAAGTGCCGCCCCGCACAGGGGCAACGCCTGCAGACCACTAACAAAAAGCTGATGCCAGAAAAAAAGCAACCACCAACCCAACCACAACAAAAAAAACGGCGACCTAAAAAAGCCGCCGCAGGCAAAAACATCAAGCAGCAACAGCCACCGTTTCCTTAAGCACATCTTCGAGAATCGAAAGCGCCTCATCAAAGACAGCTTCCTGAATCGTGAGCGGGAACAGGAACCGGACAACGTTCGAGTACACACCACACACCAGCAACAGCAAACCGCGCTCAAGCGCACGCATCTGCACACGCTTGGTGAAATCCGCATCGGCGTCCGACGTGCCCGGCTTGCAGAACTCGACGGCCACCATGCCGCCCGGCCCACGCACATCGGCGATTTGCGGCACTTCCGACTGCAGCGCAGTCAGGCGAGCCTTCAGCTTGTCGCCGAAAGTCACAGCGCGCTCGCACAGCTTCTCTTCATCGATGATGTCGAGCACGGCATGCGCCGACGCCACCGCCAGCGGATTGCCTGCATATGTGCCGCCCAAACCGCCCGGCGCAGCCGCATCCATCACATCGGCACGGCCGACGACACCCGACAGCGGCATGCCGCCAGCCAGGCTCTTGGCCATCGTCATCAGATCAGGCACGACGTCGTAGTGATGCATCGCGAACAGCTTGCCCGTGCGTGCAAAACCCGTCTGCACTTCATCGGCGATCAGCAGAATGCCGTGCTCGTTGCACAGCTTGCGCAGCGCGCGCACGAACTCGGCCGGCGCGGGATAGAAACCGCCTTCGCCCTGCACCGGCTCGAAAATGATCGCGGCGACACGCTTCGGATCGATATCGGCCTTGAACAGGAATTCGATTGCCTTCAGCGAGTCCGCCGTCGTCACGCCATGCAGCGGGTTCGGGAACGGTGCGTGGAAAACATCGGCCGGGAACGGGCCGAAGTTCAGCTTGTACGGTGCAACCTTGCCCGTCAGCGCCATGCCCATCATCGTGCGGCCGTGGAAACCGCCCGTGAAGGCGATCACGCCCGGACGGCCGGTGTAGGCGCGCGCGATCTTGATGGCGTTTTCGACGGCTTCGGCGCCCGTCGTGAAGAAAGCCGTCTTCTTCGGATAGTCGCCCGGCGCGCGCTGGTTGATCTTCTCAGCGAGTTCGACATACGACGCGTACGGCACGATCTGATAAGCCGTGTGCGTGAAGTTGTCCAGTTGCGCGCGGATCGCCTCGACGATCTTCGGATGACGATGGCCCGTGTTGCACACTGCGATGCCTGCCGCGAAGTCGATGTAGCGGCGGCCCTCGACGTCCCACAGCTCCGCATTCTCGGCGCGCGCGGCGTAGAAATCGCACATCACGCCCACGCCGCGCGGGGTGGCGGCGTCCTTGCGGCTCTTCAGTTCAGCATTCTTCACGGAGATCTCCTGTTGGGGTTTGTTCAGGCGCTCGCGTCCACCGCGGCACATGCAGCGACTATAATCAGATTTGGCTCCAAATTTCAGAGCCATTTCAGTAAAAAATTAGGAGCCAATTCCATGCGCGCGAGTGTGTTGTCCGACTGGCTGGCCCAGCGTCTCGATCGCGGCAGCGGCCAGCCGGTCTACCGCCAGCTGCATCGGCTGCTGCAACAGGCCATTCTGACGCGGGAATTGCCGGCGGGCAGCAAAGTGCCGTCATCGCGGCTGCTCGCCAGCGAACTGGGCATCGCGCGCAATACCGTCACGCAGGTCTACGAGCAACTCGCGCTGGAGGGGTATGTCACGTCGGCGACGGGGCGCGGCACCTTCGTCGCGGACACGTCGCCGGATGAAATCGTCGGATCGGCCGATGCGCCGGCCTTGCTCGCGCCGCTCGGCGCTGTCGATGCATCCGCTTTGCCCGCACCCATCTCGGCACCCGTACGGGCGCTCCAGCAGGCGCTGCCCACGTCGCAGGCCAAAGCCCTTCAGCAGGCACAGCAGCCCGCCACGCGGGCGCTGTCGCAGCGCGGCTCGCGGCTGATTGCGGGCGCGGGGGTGTCGAAGCGTCAATGGGGCGCGTTCATGCCGGGCGTGCCCGATGTCACACGCTTTCCGGCGCGCGTCTGGAGCCGCCTGCACAACAAGTACTGGCGGCGCCTGCGGCCCGATCTGCTGACCTACGCGCCCGGCGGCGGCCTGTCGCTGCTGCGGCATGCGCTGGCGGACTATCTGCGCACGTCGCGTTCGGTGCGTTGCACGCCCGAGCAGATCATCATCACGACGGGCATCCATCAATCCGTCGATCTCGCCGTGCGTCTGTTGTCCGATCCCGGCGACGTGATCTGGACGGAAGACCCGTGCTATTGGGGCGTGCGCAGCGTGATGCACGTGTCGGGCCTGAAATCGCGCCCGATTGCCGTCGACGACGAAGGCATCAACCCGTCGCCCGACGATCTCGCGCACCCACCCAAGCTGATCCTCGTCACGCCGTCGCACCAGTATCCGCTGGGGATGGTGATGAGCCTCGCGCGGCGGCGGATGCTGCTCGAATATGCGCGGCAGAACCAGTGCTGGATCATCGAGGATGATTACGACAGCGAATACCGCTACGGCAGCCGTCCGCTGGCGTCGCTGCAGGGGCTGGATACGGCGGGGCAGGTGATTTATGTCGGCAGCTTTGGCAAGACGCTGTTTCCGGGGCTGCGGATCGGCTATCTGGTGGTACCCGAGGCGCTCGCCGAGAGCTTTGCCACGGCCAGCGCGGAGCTGTATCGCGAGGGGCAACTCTTGCAGCAGGCGATGCTGGCGGAGTTCATCGCGGAGGGGCATTTCACGTCGCACATCCGCAAGATGCGCACGCTGTACGGGCAGCGTCGCACGACACTGCTCGATGCCGCTGCGCAGCGTTATGGCGACGCGTTGCCGGCTGTCGGCGGCGACGCGGGCTTGCATCTGGTGATGCAACTTCCCGACGGCACGGACGACCGCGCCGTCGCTGCGGCGGCGCTGGAACGCAACATCGTGGTGCGGCCCTTGTCGGGGTATTACGCGGAGCCGTCGCGTGCGCAGTCGGGTTTGCTGATTGGCTATGCGTGCGTGCCCGACGAAGAGATCGCGCCGGCTTTCAATACGCTGGCCGACGCCATCGATTCGACCTTGCCGCTGTTCGCGTGATGACAGCGGCGTGACGCCTAGAGCCGAATGAGCACGGCACCGAGCGTCACGAGCGTGCAGGCAAACACGCGACGCGCGGTGAGTTTTTCATGCATGAACGAGAAGCCGATCAGCACGGCGAAGATCGAACTGAGTTCGCGCAGCGCCGACACCATCGCGATGGGCAGATAGCGATAGGCCTCGATGATGAGGCAGTACGCGCTGAGCGCGATCACACCGGACAGCATGCCTTTGGCCATCGTTTCGCGCGACGTGAAGAGGCCTTTGGCGCCGCCGCGCCAGTGCCACACGAGCAGAAACTGCGGCACATTCCACAGCAGGTAGACCCACATGATGTAGCTCATGCTGTTGCCTGCGACGCGCGCGCCGATTCCATCGACGACGGAGTAAGCCGAGATAAACAGGCCTGTGAGCAGCGCATAGGGAACGCTTTCGCCGGAGAAGCGCATATTGCGGCGGAACGCGAGCGACATGATGCCGATCGAGACCATCGCGACGCCGGTCGCGGCGAGCGGCTTGAGGGTTTCGTGCGCGAAGACGAGTGCGCCGGCGAACACGAGCATCGGCGAGAGGCCGCGCGCGATGGGGTAGATCTGGCCGAAGTCGCCGCTGCGGTAGGCGCGCACCAGCGCGAGACAGTAGGCGAACTCGAGCACGACCGAGGCGGCTATGTATGGCCACGCGGCCGGCTCTGGCAGAGGTAACGCGATGACGCCGATCGTGCTGACGATGATGTAGGGGATCGACATCATGCCGAGCAGCCAGATGCGGTCTTCTGCTAGCCGGAGGAAAGCGTTCCAGCTGGCGTGGAGCATGGCGGATAACAGAACGAGCAGAACGACGGGGGTTTCCATCCGGAGTTGAGGCGGGAAAAGGTTTGTATTTTATTCTGGATTTGTGGTGTTTTGGGGTGAAATGAGGAGAATTGACCAACAGGGGTGTTGGGGTTTGGGTTTTGCTTTTGCTGTCGCTGGCATCCGCGTTTTCGTGTTGGTGCTTCATGCGTCGCCCCTGTGCGGGGCGGCACCTACTTTTCTTTGCCGCGGCAAAGAAAAGTAGGCAAAAGAAAGCCG
>NZ_QBUY01000121.1 GCF_003121405.1 Paraburkholderia sp. C35
GTTCAGCGGCTTTCTTTTGCCTACTTTTCTTTGCCGCGGCAAAGAAAAGTAGGTGCTGCCCCGCACAGGGGCGACGCATGAAGTACCACTAGCAAATCGCGGATGCCAGCGACAGCAAAAGCGAAATACGAAACCAAAACCAAAGCCACAAACGGCGACCACAAGCCCACCCGCCGAAAGGCAAAAAACCCAAAAAACCACTACGCCTTAACGTGCTTCCCTTCAATATCCGGCAGAAACACAGTAAGAATCCCCAGCAACGGCAAGAACGAACAAACCTTATAGACATAAGCGATGCTGGTAGCATCAGCCAACTGCCCGAGCACGGCAGCACCAATCCCACCAAGCCCAAAGGCAAAACCGAAGAACAACCCAGCCACCATCCCGACCTTGCCAGGAATCAACTCCTGCGCATAAACGAGAATCGCCGAGAACGCGGAAGCCAGCACGATGCCGATAATGATCGTCAGCACGCCCGTCCAGAACAGGTTCGCGTAAGGCAGCAACAGCGTGAACGGCGCGACGCCAAGAATCGACACCCAGATCACATACTTGCGGCCAATCCGGGCACCCACCGGCCCACCGATCACCGTGCCCGCCGCCACCGCGGCAAGAAACACGAACAGATGCACCTGAGCGGCCTGCACGGGCAGATGGAACTTGTCGATCAGATAGAACGTGAAGTAGCTGTTGATACTCGTCAGATAGAAGTACTTCGAGAACACCAGCAACACGAGAATGCTCATCGCGAACGCAACCTTGCCGCGCGACAGCGTCGGATGCGCGACCTGGCCGGTACGCGCCTTCTTCGTCGCAGGATGATGCTTGTACCAGCGGCTGATGTGCGTCAGCACCAGAATGCCGACCAGCGCTGCCGCCGAGAACCACGCAATGCTGCGCTGGCCATGCGGAATCACGATCAGCGCCGCGAGCAGCGGCCCGAGCGACGAACCGGCATTGCCGCCCACCTGAAACAGCGACTGCGCGAGGCCGTGCTTGCCACCCGACGCCATGCGCGCCACCCGCGACGATTCCGGATGGAAAACCGACGAGCCACAACCGACCAGTGCCGCCGCGACCAGCAGCACGCCGAAGCTCGGCGCCACCGACATCAGCAGCAGACCCGACAGCGTGAAGCCCATGCCGACCGGCAGCGAGTACGGCTTCGGATGCTTGTCCGTGTAAAGCCCAACCACCGGCTGCAGCAACGACGCCGTGATCTGATACGTCAGCGTGATCAGGCCAATCTGCCCGAATGACAGCGAAAAGTTCGCCTTCAGCATCGGATAGATCGCCAGGATCAACGACTGGATCATGTCGTTCATCAGATGCGCAAAGCTGATCGCGCTGAGAATCGAGTAGACGGTTTTCGCTTGAGGCTTGGCGGCGGCAGGAGTGGCCGGGGCAGAACCTGATGCAGCGGCGCCAGCCAGGGCGCCTTTGTCGAGGCTGGTTTCCATGAAGGTCGGTCTTGAGAAGGTGACTCGGATGCCGACGCTGGCGGCCGGGGGGCTGTCCGACAGCGGTAGCAGGTGTTTTTAGCGTTTGTTGAAGTGTAGTGTGTCTCCCACTAATTGTCCGGCCAAGTTTTGTCGCGAATCAGACATCCATTGCCTGATTCGGCCACCGGTATTGCCTGTTTTTTGTGCGAGAAGCACCAAGGGCGGCACCGTGATGGCGCGCTGCCAGGCAAATTAGAGTGAAACGCCATCTCGCAAATGCTGGGAAAACGCGCCCGGCGAATTTTGGACACGGTATAAATCCGACGCGGCGCGCGGCCCACGAGGCTGCACGCGCAGGACCGGGACGATAGCCCGACAGACGGCCTCAAGAATATCGCCGGCGATGCCGTCATCCCGGAGAGAAAAGCAGCAATGCCGGAACAGACCAGTCCGGCAGCACGACAAGCGGGGACGATAACGATGAAAGCAGTTTCGCTGGGTAACCAGCCGGGCGCGGGGTTCATGCCGGATGGCGAATCGGCCGGAGGGCCGGCACATTCGGGCAAACGGGCAGCGGGCGGCGGTACGCGCGGCTGGTCGGTGAAGACGACTTTGCGGTTCGCCTTTGCGGTATTGCTGGCGGGGACGCTGGCGATCGGCGTGTTTTCGCTCGCGCAGATCAGTCGTATGAACGGCCAGATGCGCTCCATCTACGAGCAGGGCCACATTGCCAGCCGGGCGGCCGAGGAAGCGCGCGGCTATCTGCTGCGCGCGAGCCGCGCCCAGAAGATGCTGTTGACGGCGACCACCGCGAAGGAACGCGACGAGCTCGGCGCCGACATCGACAAGGGCCTGACGGGTCTGTCGACGGAACTCAACACGCTCCAGCAATACGCCGATTCCACCGACGCCGCCGCGCAGCAGAAGAAGTTCGCCGCCGCGATCGGCGTGTGGAGCGGTCATTTGCGCGACTTCGTGACGCTCGTGAAGGCGCAGCCGCTCGACCTGTCGCAGATGAACTGGCAGGTCGGCACGATGGACGTGTCGCTGCTGGTCGAGACGGGCAAGCTCGAAAAGCTGGTCGACGAACTGGTCGCGCAGCGCGGCACGGCCGCGAAGGCGACCATCGACGCATCGTCGTTTATCTATCAATCCTCGTTCGTGATGATGGCTGTGATGACGGGCGGGCTGATCGTGCTCGCGTTCGTGATCAGCGAGTGGGTCGTGCGGCGTCTCGCGCGGCAGCTTGGCGGCGAGCCGGTGTACGCGAAGGAAATCGCGAGCCGTATCGCGGCGGGCGATCTGTCGAACGACATCACGCTGGGCAAGCGCGACAACGGCAGCATGCTGTCGGCGCTGCGCGACATGCAGAACGGTTTGTCGTCGACGGTATCGCATATCGCGGCGAGCGCCGAGGCGATTGCGGCGGCGTCGGGTGAGATTTCGATGGGCAATCTCGATCTGTCGCAGCGTACCGAGCAGCAGGCGATGGCGCTCGAACGCACGGCGAGCAGCATGGAAGAACTGACCTCGACCGTGCGTCAGAACGCGGATAACGCGAAGCAGGCGCGCACGCTGGCCGACAATGCATCGGCGATCGCGGAGAAGGGCGGCGACGTGGTGGGCCGCGTGGTCGCGACGATGGGCCAGATCAACGACAGCGCGAAGAACATTGGCGACATCATTGGCGTGATCGAAGGGATTGCGTTCCAGACGAACATTCTCGCGTTGAACGCTGCAGTCGAAGCGGCGCGTGCCGGTGAAGAAGGCCGCGGATTCTCCGTGGTCGCGGGCGAGGTGCGCAATCTGGCGCAGCGTAGCGCGTCGGCGGCGAAGGAGATCAAGGGGTTGATCAGCGCGTCTGTCGAACGCGCGAGCAACGGCTCGCAACTCGCTCAGGACGCCGG
Organism: Paraburkholderia sp. C35; assembly: GCF_003121405.1. Classification (GTDB taxonomy): domain Bacteria; phylum Pseudomonadota; class Gammaproteobacteria; order Burkholderiales; family Burkholderiaceae; genus Paraburkholderia. The sequence goes on from NZ_QBUY01000121.1 coordinate 3,350, forward strand.
ACAGACCATGGACGAAGTCGTGAAGGCCGTGAAGCGCGTGACGGACATCATGGGAGAGATTTCGGCGGCTTCCGCCGAACAGAGTTCCGGGATCGAAGAGATCAATCTGGCCGTGTCGCAGATGGATGCGGGGACGCAGCAGAATGCCGCGCTGGTCGAGCAGGCGACGGCGGCTGCCCGCGCGCTGGATGATCAGGCTCAGGCGCTGAAGGCTGCGGTGGCGAAGTTTTCGTTACGGTGACTGGAAGTCGATGTGCGGAAAAATCACGATGTATGATTTTTTCGTACGCATAGAAAGTATCGTGCAGTTATTTATAAAAATTCATTATTTTCAATAAACTAGATACGTTTTGTACGATTTCTTGACTCTGTACGATTTTCTCGTACACTGTTTGAAAATCGTACAAAAGGTGCTGGATGAGTTCCCGGATTGGCGCATCGTCGATAACTGAGCAGCAAATTCTGGCCGGCGCGTGCGCCGCCTTCCAGATATCGACGCGAATTTACACCGCCAGGACAGTCTCGGCTTCCGGATCGGACAGCGAGGCCGACGCCGTGATCCGCTTCGACATCGACGGCAAGAAACTGTCAATGCCCGTCCGTGTGGAATCTCGTGCGAGCAGCATCGGTACTCTGCTGGCTTCATCAAACAGACTGAAGTCTGTTCGTGTCGACGGTCGTCCGCTCATGATGGTGAGGCCCTACGTCGACCCGGGCATGGCAGCACAACTGATCGAGCTGGGCATTCCCTTTCTCGACGTAGCAGGCAATGTATTCATCCGCGAACCGGAGGCGACGATCATGATCGTCGGCCGCCCGCGCGTGCCTTCTGCGGCGGCCACCTCTACTGCACGCTCGACGACGGGCAAAGGTCTCCAGGTCATGTTCGCGCTCGCCACCCAACAGGGGCTTGCGAGCGAACCCTATCGAAAGATCGCAGAGATGTCGGGCGCAGCCTTGAGCACGGTCAATCAGGTGATCGATGATCTGCTGGCGCGTGGTCTGCTCGCCGCGCGTAAGAACGGGCAACGAATTTTCCCGGACTGGCAAAAGTATGTCGACGAATGGGTCAGCCTCTATCCGACTCGCCTCAAGCCCAAGCTGACATTGCCGGGATACAGCGCCACGTCGCCCGACTGGTGGCGCACCTTTGATTTTTCCAGATTCGACACGCGATTGAGCGGCGAAGCCGCCGCCGATCTTGTTACCCAGGAGCTCAAAGCAGTGCGGGTGACGATCTACGCACATCGAAACCTGGGCGCGGAATTTCTGAAAGCGGCACGTTTGCGTCCGTCCGCCGACGGAGATGTGGAAGTGCTTGCATCCTTCTGGCGCGAACCTGTCGACTACGGCTGGGATACATCCACGACACTTCCCGTTGTTCATCCATTGCTCGTTTACGCCGATCTCATTGCGTCGGGAGATAGCCGCAACCTGTCGATTGCAAAGGGCATCTACGAGCGCTATATCGAAAATTTTCATGCTTAGCGTCAGCGCTGCGCGTCCTCTCCATCCCGCGACGGCGGCGCTCCTCGAACGGGTCAGTCATGCCGCGAGGCGTCTGGGCACGCCTTTCGTCGTGGCCGGCGCGACTGCCCGCGATATCGTCCTTTGGCATGTCTACGACATTCGCGCGGAGCGCGCGACGCGTGATGTCGATGTTGCCGTTTGCGCCATCAACTGGGAATCGTATGAGGCGCTGATCGATGAGCTGGTGAACACGCAAAGCCTTCGGCGCGATGACAAGGCACCTCAACGTTTGCTGTTCGATCACGCTGATACGCGCATGACCATTCCGCTCGATCTCGTGCCGTTTGGCGACATCGAAGTGCCAGAGGGGCAAATCGCGTGGCCACCCAGGGGTGAGGTCGTCCTGAGCGTGCTCGGCTTTAAAGAGGCTGTGAACTCGGCATCCGAGGTGGAACTCGAGGCGGGCACGATTGTGCCAGTCGTTTCGCTGCCGGCGCTGACGCTGCTGAAGCTGATTGCGTGGGAAGAGCGCCGCCAACAGGAAAACAAGGACGCCTCTGATCTCTTGCTTATCCTGCGAAGCTATCTATGGGCGGGTAACGAGGAACGGATGTGGACGGATGCGGTCGATCTGATGGAAGCCTATGCGTTTGACGACTCGATCGCATCCTGTGCGCTTCTTGGCCGCGATGCCAGGAATCTTGCCTTGCCCGCAACGCGAGCAAAAATTGGTTCGCTGCTCGAGAACGAACGCACCTGCCAGGTGCTCATGCGAGATCTACTGGCACGCGCGGCGTCGGCCTCCTTCGACGACGGCTATGCCGACACACTGGAAGCCCAAGTGCAGGCATTTCGCGACGGGTTCATGACTCAGCGCTAGCAACAACCGCAATCACAACGCCGGCGTCACCACCACCGTACACGTCGTCCCTGCCGACAGCAGCACACCCTCAGGCACAGAATCGATCTTCACCCGCACAGGCACGCGCTGCGCCAGCCTCACCCAGTTGAAAGTCGGATTCACATCAGCCAGCAGTTCGCGGCTCTGCGGATTATCACGATCATAGATACCGCGAGAAATACTCTCGACGTGTCCCTTCAGCGTGCCGCCGCTCATCAGGCGGATATCGGCCTTGTCGCCAACGCGCACATGCGGCAGCTTGGTCTCCTCGAAGTACCCATACACCCAGAACGAATTGCTATCGACGACCGCCAGCTTGGCTGACCCGGCAATCGCATAATCGCCGCGATACACATTCAGGTTAGTGACATAACCATCGACGGGCGCCACCACCCGCGTGCGCTCCAGATTCAGCTTCGCCGCATCGAGCGCGGCCAGCGCCTGCTGATACTGCGCCTCGGCAGCCGACGCCGTATGCGTCGCGTTCTCGCGGTTTTCCTTCGATACGACGAGGCTGTCCATATCCGCGCGACGCTGCGCATCGTCGCGCCGCATCTGCAGTTCGGCCTTGCGCGCGGCCACGGCCGCCTGCGCCTGCTCGACAGCGATCTGATAGTGCGACGGATCGATCTGCATCAACAGATCGCCCTTGTGCACGAACTGGTTGTCGCGCACCGGCAGTTCGACCACCGCGCCGGAGACATCGGGCGCAATGTTCACGACTTCGGCGCGTACGCGCCCATCGCGCGTCCACGGCTCGTCCATGTAGTGCACCCACAGTGCACGCCCGATCAAGATCGCAACGACGAACACGATGGCCGTCGCGATAAACCCAATGATGTTTCTGATTGTCATGATTCGACTCTGATCAACGATAAACGGCGAGGCCCAGCACGCCGCACACACACACCAGCAGACTTGCGCGGAACAGGGCCGGGTGCCACACGACGCGATACAGCCCTGTCCAGGCTATCGCCCGGTCGAGCAGCCAGGTCATCGCGGCGCCCGCGACGAACAGCAGCACGATGGCAGGCACATACGCGTCGAGAACGGCAATCTCACGTGGCATGGCGAACTCCTTGTGGCGTGTCGCTGTTCGCTTCGTCTGCATCGCCGGGTTGCCCCAGCGGCGATTGCGGATCGAGCAGCGCGCTGCGGATGAAATGCAGATGACTCAAGATACGTTGCAGCTGATGACGCTCGTCGCGCGGTGGCGTGAAGGTCGACAGCATCTGCTGGACGGCGGCGATCGAATCAGCCGTCGCGGCCAGCGCGCGGTCGAGCCGTTCGTCGCGAGGGCGCGCAAACAGCTGACTCACGGCAAAGCAGGTCGTGCGCAGGCTCACGCGCCAAGGCATCGACGACGCGTAGCGTGCGTCGCGCGGCAGCGCGTCGACCTCGCTGCGCAAATCGATCACGGCGTTGCCGATCTCCAGCACGGCGAACATCCAGCGCATCGTGTCGCGTTTCACGTCCGGCTCGCTCGCGGCCAGCGCGTTGATCTGATGCATCAGATCGCGCGCACCGCTTTCGAAGCGCGTGCGCAGACGCCACAAGCGGCCGATGCGTCCACGACACGCCAGCACCACCTGCGCGCGCAGATCGGCGAGTAGCCGGTTGCGCAGCCACGGCGTCGACGGCGGCAGCAACACGGCGAACGCGATCGACACGACCAGCATCGACAGCGCGAGCGCAATCGCGTCGTTGATGAAGCTGCTCGGATCGTAATGAATCACGTTGTCCGGGCCGGCGAGAAAGCAGAAGAAGATGCAGTAGCCCACGCCATAGCCTGCCAGCTTCGGGCGCGTCGTCATCCACACGCCGAGCGCGAGGAACGGCGTGAGCGCGGCGCACAGCAACGGAAAGCCGTCGATATGCGGATAGATGCCGAACGTGAGCACCATCGCCAGCGTCGACGACAGGATCGTGCCCGCCGCCATCTGGAACGCCGTGCGCGTGGGCGTCGGCGACGACGACGCGAGCGCGCAGACTGCGGCCGCGTTCAGCGTGAGCGTCGAGCCGCTCGGCCACGCCGTCGCGATCCAGAACGCACCCAGCAGCGACATCACGATTGCCGCGCGCAAACCGGCGACGCCCGCCGCGATGCCATTCGTCTTCGGCTCGTAGCGCGCGACCCAGCGCTCGCGCTCATGCGTGGCGACAGCCAGCGATGCATAGGTCGCCGCGTACGCATGCAGATCGTCGACGAAGCGATAGAGCAGTTCCGCGCCCGTGTCGAAGTCGAGCAACGGCACGTCGGCATCGCGTTCGATCGCGGCGCGGCTCGCGCGCATGCGGTCCGGTAATCCGGTTTTGAATGTTTCGAGCTGGGCAGCGGCGTGCGCGGCATCGGCGGCCGTCAGCACCGGTTCGCCCGATTTGCTCAGCAGCGGCGCGATCTCGCGGAAATACGGCTCGATCGCTGCGACGGCGGCCGTCGCGCCCGCTGTTCCCGACGCGCGCAGACGGTTCATCAACTGATGCAGCGCGTGAAAGCGCGTCGATGCCGTCATGAACTCGCTGTTCAGTCGCGACAGCCGGCCATTGCGCATGCGCGCATCCGGGCTTTCGAACACGGCGACACTGCGCACCGCCTCGTAGCCGACGATATCGGCGACAAACTTCGCATTGGTCGCCTCGATGCGCGCCCGATCGAGGTTGCCCGACAGCGCCGCGCACAGATAATCGACGAACGACGAGAAGCGCGCGCGCACGGTGCTGCGCATCTGCTCGCCCGCGTGCTGCGGAAACACCAGCGCGCTGACGAAACCCGAGCACAGAATACCTACCACGATCTCAGCCACGCGCGTGAGGGCCGACATGAACGCGCCATCGGGATGCTGCGCGGCGGGAATGCCGATCAGCGCCGCCGTGTAGCCCGCGAGCACGAAGCCATACGAGCGGAAATTGCGGTTGCGCGCGGCGCCTGCCGTGCAGATGCCGACCCAGATCGCCGTCGAGATGATGAACAGCTCGGGCTGCTGCGAGAACAGGCTGATCAGCGTCATCATCACGACGAGTCCGATCAGCGTGCCGCAGATCCGGTAGAAGCTCTTTGCGAACACCATGCCGCTTTGCGGCTGCATCACGATGAAGACGGTCGTCATCGCGGTGCGCGGCTGCGGCAGGTCGAGTTTCATCGCCACGCCGAGTGCGAGAAAGCACGCGGCAAGCGCCTTGAAGAGATAGATCCACGTGCGGCCATCCGTGCGCGCCCAGTCGACGAACGCGGTGTAGAGCGCGCTGGGTGTCGTTAGCGTGCGGGTGGTGGAAGGGTTCGAGGACATCGCGGCGCTTCCGTTAGTGGACCGCCGGCGTGCCGGTCGATGCGCCTGTCGATGCACTGGCGGCTGCCTTGTCCGACGAAGCTGTGTCGTCGGTTTTCTTGCCTTTGCCATGCGCCGGCAGCACGTCTTTCTGTGACGGACCATCGGCGGGATCGATTACGCCGCCGCCCAGAGCCGTCACGAGCGTCGCATGCGCCTGCAGTTGTCCAGCCTGCACCTTCGCGACACCTTCCTGCGCGCGTAGCAACTGCGTCTGCGCGATCAGCACGTTCACGTAATCCGTCAGACCTCGACGATAACCTTCGCGCGCCAGTTGATAACTCTTGTTCGCGGTCGCGACGGAGCGCTGCGCATCCTTCAGCTGCGTATCGAGCGAACGCATCCGCACAACCTGATCGGCGATTTCCTTCAGCGCATCGACAATCGACTGATTGTATTGCTCGACAGCCACGTCATAGCCCGCCGATGCCGCGCCGAGTTGCGAGCGCAGCCGCCCACCCGTGAAGATAGGCAGCGACAGGGCAGGACCCGCCGTCCAGCCGCCCGACTGCGATTTCAGGAAGCTGAACAGCGGTCCCATCGCCGCATAGCCGCCAACCGACGCGAGCAGATCGATATTCGGATAGAAGTCCGCCTTCGCGACGTCGATGCCGCGCGCCTGCGCAGCGACCGTCCAGCGCGCCGCGACGATATCGGGGCGATGGCCGATCAGCTCGGCGGGCATTGTCGTCGGCAGGCCGGCGAAGCCGGACAGCGCGAGTTGCGGACGGGTGATCGAATCGCCCGCGCCGGGACCCTTGCCGGCGAGTGCGGCAATCTGGTTGCGGCCGAGCGCAATCTCTTCTTCGATCGCGTCGATCTGGCGTTCGTATTCGGGCAGCGGCGCCTCTGCCTGCGCGACTTCGAGCTGCGTGCCGATACCGCCCTTGAGGCGTCGATTCGCAAGCGCGGCAACCTGTTCCTGCTGATCGAGCGTCTGTTTCGCGATGTCGAGCAGCGCGTAGTTCAGCGACATCTCTATATAGGCGCGCACGATGTTCGACTGCAATTCGAGCTGCGCGGCGCGGTAATCGGCGGCGCGCGCGTGGGCGAGGTCGAGTGCTTCTTCGGCGGCGTTCTTGTCCTTGCCCCACAAGTCGAGGTGATACGACAGGCCAAGGTCGGAGGTGTTGTTCCACGACTGCTGTCCGGCCAGTTCGCCCGGACCGTAGACCACGTTGTCCGGCCACTGCTTGCGCTGGATCTGCATGTTGCCGTTCACCTGCGGCAGCAGCGCCGACTTCGCGATGCCCGCCACCGACTGCGCCTCGCGCACGCGCGCCTGCGCAGCCGCGAGCGTCGGACTGCCTTCCTGTGCCTGCTCGATCCACGCGTTCAGTTGCGGATCGTTGTAGGCGCGCCACCAGTCGGCAGCGGGCCATTGCGCGTCGATGTTCGCTGCGCGGATCGCGGCGCCGACATCGAGCGAGGCGGGTTCGGTGCTGGTCGATTGGGGCGCGATGTGTCCCGTGCTCGCACAGCCGCCGATTATCAACGAGATCGTAAGAACCGACAGTGCGGCGATCCCTTTTCGTACCGGAAACTGCACGTTTTGCTCCCCAAAAGACAAAAGATTCTTGAGGAGAATTATATTTTTCGATCAATTAGCGAATAACCCGTAAGGATGTAACGCATACTTACGGAGAATGAGATAATCGTCTTTCCAAATCGTGCAACAATCCTTCCCATACAGAAAGATTGGATGTAAACCATGGATACGCTTCAGAACATGCGCGTATTTGTCCGTGTCGTCGAAGCGGGCAGCTTTACGGGCGCGGCCCAGCATCTGAATACGACCACGGCCTACGCGTCGCGCGCCGTGTCCGATCTCGAAGCGCATCTGCGCACGCGTCTCTTGAATCGCACCACGCGCCGCATCGCGCTGACGGAAGCGGGCGAGCGCTATCTGCAGCGCTGCGAGCAGATTCTCGCCTACGTCGATCAGGCTGAAGCCGAAGCCAGCGACGCCCACGCGCGCCCGTCCGGCAAACTGAAAATCCACGCGATGACCAGCTTCGGCCAGCACTACGTCGTGCCGGCCGTGGGCCGCTATCAGCAGCGTTATCCCGATGTGCATGTGGAACTGACGCTCGCGCAGCGCATGCCCGATCTGCTCGATGAAGGCTATGACGTCGCCGTCGTGCTCGCGGGCAGTCTGCCCGATTCAGGGCTGGTCTCGCAGCGCCTCGGCAGCGCGTTCAGCATCGTGGTGGCCTCGCCGGAGTATCTGGAGCGCAATGGCGTACCGCAGACGCTGTCGGATTTGCGCGGCCACACCTGCCTGCAGATGATCACGCCCGTGATGCCCGCCGACGAATGGACCTTCGACGGCCCGAACGGTCAGGAAACGCTGCATCTTGGCGCGTCGACGTTCCAGATCAACGTAGCCGAAGCGATGGCCGTGGGCGTGCGCGAAGGCATGGGCGTGGCCGTGCTGCCCATCTACTCGGCCATTGCGGGCCTGCGCAGCGGCGAACTCGTGTGGATTCTGCCCGAGTACATTTCGTCTGAAATGAACGTGTACGCGCTGTATCCGTCGCGTCAGTATCTGGATGCGAAGATCCGTACGTGGGTCGAATTCCTGCGCGACGAACTGCCGTCGACGCTCGCCACCGATCAGGCCGAATTGCGCCAGTTCGCGCGCACTTGAAATAGCCGCTGCACGGCGCGATATGTGTGGAAAGGTTTTGACCGACTGTTACATCCCGCTGCCGCGCCGCAACACTTGCTTACTTCCTCGCAGCATCGGGTTTGCTAACGTGTCGTGAAGGCCGGGATCTGTCGGCACGCAAGCACATCTGGAATCGAAGAGGACAACATGGATACGCATCTGCTCACGATCGGCGTCGCCGTCATGGTCGGACTGATTGGCATCGCCGCATCGCGCGATCTGCTCAAACGCTTGCGGCCGCAACCGCGTCTGGTGCCGATTCGTGTCGAGCGGCCGCAGCGGCGCCAGCAGGACAGGTAAGCGTCGTCAGATCTCGACCACTTTGTCCCACGTGAACGCGGCGTTTTCGAGCGCGCGCGTGCGCCGGTCGAGATAGCCGCGCGGGTTGCACACCACGCGCGTGCCGTTTTCCACGTAGTCGAATGCCGTGTGCGTGTGGCCATGCACCCACAGTGCGACAGGCGCGCGCACCAGCGACGGCAGATGGTTCACGAAGCCCGCCGAGACGAGATCGTCCGCGTAGCGCTCGGCAAGACTGCGCCGATGCGGCGCGTGGTGCGTCACGACGATCGTCTTGCCCGCGAACGGTTTCGCCAGTTCCGCTTCGAGCCACGCGCGTGCGTGGCGGTGAAGCGCGAGCGTATCGGCGGGTGTCAGATCGCGCGGCGTGTTGTCCGGCAGCGCGCCCTCGCTGAACGCGTCGTTGCCGGCTGTCCACGTCACCTGAATCAGCCCGCGAAAGTCGAGCATCACGCGCTCGGCGGCTGCAATCGATGCCGCGCGCGATTCTTCATCCTCGCCATACAGATCGAAGTCGGTCCACAGCGTCGTGCCCAGCACGCGCCACTTTCCGTCCGGATCGACGAGTGCCGCGTTGTTGAGAAAGTAGACGTTGTCGACGCTCGTCGCGGCGTCGTGCATCGCCGTTTCCAGCGCGCCGAACTCTCCGTCGTAGTACTCGTGATTCCCCGGCACGTAGACGACAGGCACCGCGCCGTCGAAGGTTTCCGCGGCCCAGCGCAGACCTTCGGCGTGGTTATGGATGTCGCCCGCCAGCACGACGAGATCGGCGTCCGCATGCGGAATGATCTCGGGCGCGTCGTTTTCCAGATGCAGATCGGACAGCACGCGAATTTTCATGAGCGCCTCTCGTCGATTCCGATGCTGCTAGCGTAGCACCTTGCCGGGATTCATCAGATTCAGTGGATCGAAGGCGGCTTTCAAGGTTTTCATCAGACGCACTTCGACGTCTGCCTTGTAATGCGCGGCTTCGTCGATCTTCAACTGACCGATGCCGTGCTCCGCGCTGATACTGCCGCGGTGCCGGTGCACGCTGTCGTAGACGATCTGATTCATCGTGCTCTGATATTGCGTCAGAAACTGCTTTGCATCGACGCCTTCGGGTGCCTGTACGTTGTAGTGCAGATTGCCGTCGCCGAGATGGCCGAAGGTGACCATGCGCGCGCCGGGCACGGCCTGCGCAATCGCCGCGTCGGTTTCTTCGATGAAGTGACCAATGCGCGAAATCGGCACGGCGATATCGTGCTTGATATTCAACCCTTCTTCGGCCTGCGCGAGCGGAATGTGCTCGCGCAGGTTCCAGAATGCTTTCGATTGCGCGAGATTTTCCGCGACCACGGCATCTTCGACCACGCCGTCTTCGAGCGCCGCCTCCATCATCCTTTCGAACAGGCCGCGCGCGTGTTCTTCGCTTTCACTGTCCGACAGTTCGAGCAGCACGATCTGCGCGTGCGGTTCGGCAAACGGATAACGCATCTGCGGATAGTGCCGGTTCACGAGACGCAGGCAGAAATCCGACATCAGTTCGAAGCCGGTCAGAAGCGGCCCGGCGTGACGTTGCGCGAGCGCCAGAAAATCCAGCGCGGCGTGCGGGGAGGGCAGCGCAGCGAGCGCGGTCACCCGCACGACGGGTCGCGGATGCAGTTTCATCACGGCGGCCGTGATGATGCCGAGCGTGCCTTCCGCGCCGATAAACAGATCGCGCAGATCGTAGCCGGTGTTGTCCTTGCGCAGCCCGCGCAAGCCGTCCCACAGTTCGCCTTGCGGCGTCACCACTTCCAGTCCGAGACACAGTTCGCGCGTATTGCCATAGCGCAGCACGCCCGTGCCGCCTGCGGTGGTCGAGAGATTGCCGCCGATCGTGCAACTGCCTTCGGCGGCGAGACTCAGCGGAAACAGGCGTTCGGCCGCTTCGGCGCGTGCCTGCACGTCGGCGAGTATGACGCCGGCTTCGACGGTGATCGTGTTGTTGTGCGGATCGACGTCGCGCACGCGGTTCAGGCGCTTCAGGCTAAGCACGGCTTGCGCGCTGCTGCTGTCGGGCGTCGCGCCGCCCACGAGGCCCGTGTTGCCGCCCTGAGGCACGATCGCAACACGATATTCGTTCGCGAGCCGCACGAGCGCGGCGACTTCTTCCGCCGTCGACGGGCACAGCACGGCGCAGGCGCTGCCCGTGTAGCGGCGTCGCCAGTCGGTCAGATAGGGCGCGGTGTCGTGTGTGTCGGTGAGCACGTGGGCGGCGCCGATGGCGTCAGCGCATGCGGCGATGAAACTCGATGAAGCAGCGGCATTCATGATGGTCGGTCGGAGCGGGTCGGGTTGTGTTCGTCTTGTGCGTCATGCGACGCTGACTGTCGCTGCTGATTTCCATCCGGCAGCGCTGCCAGGGCTGTGACTGCGCTGCACGTGATCGTCAGGCGGAGCCGCTGGCCGGTTCGTATTCGCGGCGCGCCTTCTGCTTCGCCGCTCGCTTGAACGGCGCGCCATACACCAGCGCGCAAACGAAGAACACCCCCGAGAGCGCGACCTCGCACCATCCGAGCTGCGCGCTCAGGCCGCGATCGGACATGCCGCGCACGATGCCTTCCATCAGGTACAGCAGGCTCAGCATCGCCGCCCACTGCAGCGTGTAAAGCCGCTTGCGCCAGACGCCCGGCAGTGCGAGCAGCAGCGGCAGCGCCTTGAGCACGAGCAGCGAGCCGCCCGCGCGCAGCGGCGCGAGCCACCATTCCCACGCGACACACAGCACGATCAGCAGAACGAGCGCAAGCAGCGCGCCCGTCGCGGCAGCGCGGTTGCCCGGCGCGCCGTCATGGGACGCTGCGTTGCGCGCCGTGTTCATGGACGCTCGCTCATCGAAGCCGCCGTCCGCGCGATCCGTGCGCCGAGCGCGACGGCGAGGGTTTTCTCGTCGGCGGAAATGCCGTGGCCGGCCGAATCGGCGCGCGCGAAGTGCGACGCGCCGTAGGGCGTGCCGCCTGTTAGCGTGGTCGTGAGCGTGCTTTCGGTGTAGGGAATGCCGAGGATCAGCATGCCGTGATGCAGAAGCGGCAGCATCATCGACAGCAGTGTCGATTCCTGGCCGCCGTGCAGACTGCCTGTGGACGTGAATACGCACGCCGGCTTGCCTGCGAGCGCGCCCGCCAGCCACTGCGGCGTAGTGCCGTCGAGGAAGTACTTGAGTGGCGCGGCCATGTTGCCGAAGCGGGTGGGCGAACCGAGCGCGAGGCCGGCGCACTCTTCGAGATCGCGCAGTTCCGCGTAGGGCGGGCCTTCGGCGGGGATGTCGGGCTGCGTGGCTTCGCAGACCGTCGAGACGGGCGGCACCGTGCGCACGCGCGCCTGCATGCCGGGAACGCTGTCGACGCCGTGCGCGATGGCCAGCGCGAGTTCGCGCGTGGCACCGTGCCGGCTGTAGTAAAGCACGAGTATGTCTTTCATAGGCATGGGCAGTGAACGGGTATTATAGGGGTGGGTTCGCTGGCGGTGCCGCGAGATTGTCGGCGCATTCGATGCCGGCGCGTGCACTGAAGGCAAGGAGGCCGGTTTGTTGTCCAGATTGCGAGTCGATCTCGACGCGCTCAAGCGTCTCGCGGAATTTGCCGCGAAACGCAGCGGCGAGGATCGCGTGCCGCAGGTAGCGGGCAGTCTCACGTTCACGACGATGCTCTCGCTGGTGCCGCTCGCCACGGTCGCGTTCGCGCTGTTTACCGCGTTCCCGATCTTTGCGCAGTTCCAGGTCTCGCTGCAGACCTTTCTCGCCGATCACCTGATGCCCGATCAGGTCAGCAGCCAGATCTTCAAGTATCTGAACCAGTTCGCGTCGAAAGCGAAAGGGCTGACTACCGTCGGCATGATCATCCTGTTCGTCACGTCGGTGATGACGATGATGACCATCGAATCCGCCTTCAACGTGATCTGGCGCGTGCGCAAGGCGCGGCCTTTCGCGCAGCGCGTGCTGGTCTACTGGTCGATCCTCACGCTCGGGCCGATCCTGATCGGCGTGAGCCTGTCGATTTCCTCTTATCTGTTCACGCAGTCGATGAGCTACACGGCGGCGCAACGCATTACGCCGTTGATCGAATGGGCGCTGGCGGGCGCGGCGTTGCCGTTGACGGTGCTGGCCTTCACGCTGATGTACGTGTTCGTGCCGAACTGCCGCGTGGAATGGCGCGATGCCATCGTCGGCGGTGTGACGGCGGCCATTGCGTTCGAGCTGGCCAAGCGAGGCTTCGGCTTCTATATCCGGCGCATTCCAACGTATACGGCGGTGTACGGCGCATTCGCCGTGGTACCGCTCTTTCTGCTGTGGATGTACCTCAGCTGGTTCATCACGCTGGCGGGCGCGATGATTGCCTCAGCGCTGCCCGCGATCCGCACGGGGCAGTTCCATCGGCGGGATTTTCCGGGCAGCGATCTGCTCGATTCACTCGAACTGCTGGCACGTCTGGTCGATGCGCGCGACGCGGGCTCACGCGGCTTCACGGTGCCCGAACTCGCGCGCGCGTTGCGCCGTGACATGGAAACGACGGTGCGCCTGCTTCAACACCTCGAAGCGATCGACTGGATCGTGCAGCTGAACGAGGACGGCCAGCGTCCGCGATTCCTGCTGCTCGCGAATCCGAATCAGATCACGGTGGAGCGGCTTTTCAACCTGTTCGTGGTGGACCGCGCCGAACTGGCGTATCAGCTCAATCTCGATTCGACGCACGTGGACAGCGCAACGCTGCTCGCCGCGCTCGATAACGACGCGCTCAAGGTGAGTCTCGCGACTTTGCTGGCGGCGCGGGCTTCTGCGCGTGGCGCCGCGCAACTGGATCATGCAGGGGCAGACGGTGCGGCTGCGTTGCCTCAGCAGACGGCTTGAACAGATACGCGCGAGCGCGTCGCCGCTAAAGCGAAATGCGCCCGGTGCAGATGTCCTTGAACATCACCCAGTCGCCCATCAGGCTGTAGATGGGATGCCGGAACGTGGCCGGCTTGTTCTTCTCGAAGAAGAAGTGACCAATCCACGCGAAGCCATAGCCACATACGACGGCTGCCGGCAGCCACAGCCAGTCGCCCGTCGCGAGCGCCATCGCGATAAAGCCGATCACACCCAGCGATCCGATGAAATGCAGCCGCCGCGACACCGCGTTGCGATGCTCGGTCAGATAGTACGGATAGAACTCAGCGAAGCTGGCGAAGTGTTCGTCGTGCGTAGTCTGATGGCTCATGATCTGCCTCCGTTGCCTGCCTGTGTCGACGCCCTGGCGCGGGCCGAAACGGGTCAGGCATGGATTCATTGTGCTGCTATCGGCAGGCGCGCGCAACCTGGCCGTTCGGCATATGGCGCGCGCGATTCGGGGCGGTTAATGTGAGTCCTGTGAACGGCCTGGAGCATGTGCTCTGGCGAAAGTGTAGAGCGCGTCGAGCGTCGCGTCAGGCTGCTCGGACATCAGCGCATGACCGGCGTCGAGCGTGATCGTATCGACGGAAACGTTGGCGTTGCGCAGTGCGTCCGCGAGTGCTTTGGCGGCGCGCGGCGGCGTCATCATTTCGCGTTTGCCGACGATCAGACGCGTCGGGCAAGTCACCTGCGCGGCGCGCGCGAGGCCATCCGTGTAAGCGTTGCAGGCGCTGAAGTCGGTGTGAAAGAGTTGCGGCTCGCCTGCGGCCGAAACACGTTCCATCAGACGCTGGTTCATGCCATGCAGCCAGAAGCCGGGCGCGGGGCAGGACGGTTTGGCGGCGAGCGTCGAATGCGACCACTGGTTGACCATGTCGATCGCTTCCGGCTCGCGCTCGCGGGCGGCGTCGAGCAGCGTGTCGGAAACGGCCATCGGCACGGCGGTCGCCAGCAAGGCGAGATGCGTCGCACGCGCCGGGTAGCGCGCCGCGAAGTCGAGTGCGATGAGCGATCCCATGCTGTGTCCGGTGACGAACGCGCGCGTCACGCCTACGGCGTCGAGCAACGCGGCAAGCCAGTCGGCCATCGCGTCGATGCGGGTCAGCGCGGGTCCGGCACTGCGGTGATGACCGGGCAGATCGACAGCCAGCACGCCGAAGCCGTGATGCGCGAAATAGCGGGTCTGCAACGCCCAGACGCTGTGATCGTGTTCGGCGCCGTGAATAAACACGGCGGTGGGCAGGGCGGGGTCGAATGCCTTGCCGCCCGTGTAGACGTAGGCCGGTTTGCCGTTGACATCGACGATCATGCGGACTCCTTGCGTGCCGGATCGGCGGGTTTCGCGGCCGCTCGTTGCGGTTGTACGGCAGCGCCCGCGGATTTCTGAGCAGCCTTGAGTGCGCGCTTGAGATCGTCGATCAGATCGTTGGCATCTTCGAGGCCGATCGACAGCCGGATCGTGCCTTCCGCGATACCCGCCGCGGCGAGCGCGGCGGCGTCCATGCGGAAGTGCGTCGTCGATGCGGGATGAATCACCAGCGAGCGCGCGTCGCCGACATTGGCCAGATGCGAAAAGAGCGACAGGGCTTCGATGAACGCACGTCCTGCAGCGCGGTCGCCGCGCAGGTTGAAGCTGAACACGGCGCCTGCGCCGCGCGGCAACAGGCGCTGGGCGAGTGCGTGGTCCGGGTGCGGCGGCAGTTCGGGATAGGCGACCGAATCGACGGCGGCGTGAGCGGCCAAAAATTCGACCACCTTGCGCGTGTTCGCGACATGGCGCTCCATGCGCAGCGGCAGCGTTTCGATGCCCTGCAGCAGTTGCCACGCCGCCTGCGGGTGCAGGCACGCGCCGAAGTCGCGCAGACCTTCGCGGCGGGCGCGCAGCAGGAACGGCGCGACGGTGCTTTCCTCGGCGAATACCATGCCGTGGAAGCCCTCGTACGGCTCGGTGAATTCGGGGAAGCGGCCCGATGCGTCGAAATCGAAGGTGCCGCCGTCCACCAGCACGCCGCCTATCGTCGTGCCGTGGCCGCCGAGGAATTTGGTGGCCGAGTGATAGACGAAATCGGCGCCGTGGTCGAACGGCTTGAGCAGATACGGTGTCGTGAAGGTCGAATCGACCAGCAGCGGCACGCGGTGATCGTGCGCGATCTGCGCGACTGAGGCGATGTCGAGCACGTCGAGGCCGGGATTGCCGAGCGTCTCACCGAATAGCAGTTTCGTGTTCGGGCGCAGCGCGGCGCGCCACGCGTCGAGGTCGCCCGGTTTCACGAAGGTCGTTTCGATGCCGAAGCGGCGCAGCGTGTAGTTGAGCAGGTTGTGCGAGCCGCCGTACAGCGCGCCCGACGCGACGATGTGCGAGCCTGCGCCCATCAGCGTCGCGATGGCGAGATGCAGCGCGGCCTGGCCGCTCGCCGTGCCGATCGCGCCCGCACCGTTTTCGAGCGCGGCGACGCGCTCTTCGAACACGGCTACAGTGGGGTTCGAGATGCGTGAGTAGACGTGGCCCGCGCGCTCCATATTGAAGAGTGCGGCGGCGTGGTCGGAGTCGCGGAACGTGAACGAGGTGGTCTGGTAGATCGGCGTGGCGCGCGCGCCTGTCGTGGGGTCGGGCGCGGCGCCCGCATGCAGCGCAAGCGTGTCGAAACGGTTGGCGGACATCGTGGACGGCCAGGCCTCGGCGGCCCGGCGAAGGTAAGAGTGGAGGTCATCGTATCATCGCGCTGCGTGCCGACCACTCCGTTATCGCCCGGATGAAAGCGTGCCGCGCGGCCTTCCGGCGGGGCCGGCGCCGCAGTGCCAAAGGCTTGCGGGCACCGCCTGGCGGACGTTCGCTGGCGCGCTGTCGGCGGCGGCTGTGTGCTTCCTTTTTGCAGGTCTTTCCGCTAGGATCGAAAGTCAGTCATGCCTTTTTGTGCTTTTTTCGTGCTTTAGAAGGCTTCATCCGCAACCAGCTTGCATGGGATCCAGAGTGGGGCGCCAGAGCGCCGACGCTCGTCGACAGGAGACAAATCATGCGCGTCAGCGACATTCTCAAGCTCAAGGGCAACACCCTGTTCACGGTCACGCCCGACAGCCCGCTCAATGAAGCCGTCATCACGATGGCCGAGCACGACATCGGCTCGCTGGTGGTGATGGAATACGGCGATCTCGTCGGCATGCTGACGTTCCGCGAGATCATCCTCGTGCTGAGCAAGAACGGCGGCAGCGTCGGCGGCAGCACGATCCGCAAGGTCATGGACGACCATCCGCTCACCTGCACGCCAGAAACGGACGTCAACGAAGTGCGCCGCATGATGCTCGAGCATCACGTGCGCTATCTGCCCGTGATGGAAAGCCGCAAGCTGATGGGCGTGATTTCGTTCTACGACGTGGCGAAGGCCGTGGTCGAAGAGCAGGGTTTCGAGAACCGTATGCTGAAGGCTTATATCCGCGACTGGCCGGCTGAAGACGAGCCGCAGCAGGAGCAGCCGTCGCGTTGAGCGGGGCGCCGGGGCTGCGCGGCTCGATCACGGCTCTGGCTGCGGGGCTTGCCGGCATGCCGCTGTCGCATGACTGCACTATCCTCGAAGCGCGCGCGTTTAGCGTGCGCTTTTTTTGCGCCCGCCAATCCGTCGATCCGCCAATCCGCTAATCCAGTCATTCGGCTTTGAAGCCGGGCGAAATCAGCCTTATATCAACTACTCCATGAGCGATCGTCCGTTGTCTACTGCCCAACCCGCCAAGCGAGGCGCGCACGAGCACGGCTCGCAGTTCCGCCTGTTGCGCGAGCGCCGGTTCGCGCCGTTCTTCTGGACGCAGTTTCTCGGCGCGATGAACGACAACGTGTTCAAGATCGGCTTCACGTCGCTTGTCACGTATCAGGCGGCGCGTTTCTCGGGTGTCAATCCGGAAAGGGCAGCCTTTCTGATTTCCGCGATCTTCATTCTGCCGTTTGTCCTGTTCTCGGCTACGTCAGGTCAGATCGCCGACAAGTTCGACAAGGCGATGCTTACGCGCTTCGTCAAGACCTTCGAAATCGGCGTGATGCTGGTCGGCGGCGCGGGCTTCTGGCTGCACAACGCCGTGCTGCTGTATCTGTGCACGTTCCTGATGTGCGTGCATTCCACCGTGTTCGGCCCCGTCAAGTACGCGTATCTGCCGCAGCATCTGGAAAAGTCGGAACTGGTCGGCGGCAACGGCATGGTCGAGATGGGCACGTTCGTCGCGATTCTGATCGGCACGATTCTGGGCGGCGCGGCGGCAGGCTCGGAAGCGCATGGCGCCGTGATTCTTGCGATCAGTTGCGTGGCGATTGCGTTGATCGGGCGATGGGTATCGGGCTTCGTACCACCGTCGACGCCGTCTCAACCGGACTTGCGGATCAACTGGAATCCCGTCAGCGAAACCTGGCGGAATCTGAAACTCGCGCATCAGAACCGGACGGTGTTCCTAAGCCTGCTAGGCATCTCCTGGCTGTGGTTTGTCGGCGCGACGTTTCTCTCGTCGTTTTTCCGATTCGCGAAAGAGGTGTTGTCCGCCAATCCCGATGTCGTGACCGTGTTGCTCGCTACATTTTCGATCGGCATCGGCACGGGTTCGCTGCTGTGCGAGCGACTGTCGAAGAAACGCATCGAGATCGGCCTCGTGCCGCTGGGGGCGATCGGCATCAGCGTGTTCGCGATCGATCTGTTCTTCGCCAGCCATTCGCTGCCGGGCGCGGCGCATCTGCTGTCGGTGGGTGAATTCATGGCGGTGCCCGCGCACTGGCGTGTGCTTGCCGATCTGTTCCTGCTGGCCATGTTCGGCGGCTTCTACAGCGTGCCGCTCTACGCGCTGATCCAGAGCCGCAGCCAGCCGAGCCATCGCGCGCGGATCATCGCGGCGAACAATATCCTCAACTCGCTGTTCATGATCGTGTCGGCGCTGATGGCTGTCGCGCTGACCTCGGCGGGTGTCGGCATTCCGGGGCTGTTCCTCGTGACGGCGCTGCTCAACGTGGTCGTCGCCGTCTACATCTACTCGCTCGTGCCCGAGTTTCTGCTGCGTTTCGTCGCGTGGTTGATGGTGCACACGTTCTATCGCATCCGCCTCGTGCATGCCGAGCGCATTCCCGATGAAGGCGCGGCCGTGCTGGTGTGCAATCACGTCAGCTATGTGGACGCCATCGTCATCATGGCGGAAAGCCCGCGTCCGATCCGCTTCGTGATGGATCATCGTATTTTCCGTACGCCGTTTGTCGGTTGGCTGTTCAGACACGCTAAGGCGATTCCGATCGCGCCTGCGCATGAAGATGCCGAATTGCTTAAGCGCGCTTATGACGCTTGCGCAAAAGCGCTCGACGAAGGCGAGCTTGTCTGCATTTTCCCCGAAGGTAAGCTGACGAAGACGGGAGATATGAATCCGTTCCGCCACGGCGTGACTGAGATTCTGAAGCGTAAGCCGGCGCCCGTCGTGCCGATGGCGCTGCGCGGCCTGTGGGGCAGTTTCTGGTCACGCAACACCGACACGCGCTTTCCTCGGCCGATCCAGAAGGGCGTGATGAGCCGCCTGACGCTGGCCGTCGGCGAGCCGCTCGAACCCGCCGAAGCGACGCCTGAGCGGCTTCAGCAGATCGTGACGGAATTGCGCGGCGCGCGGAAGTGACACTGCGGGCACGCGCCGCCTCGTCCATTTGTCCTATGACCACCGGCCGGGCCGCGACGCGTCACGCCAGCGCGGCCGGGCTGGCATAATAGCGTTCTCCCCGCATTTCTTTGGACGACGCTCATGTCCGGCAATACCCTCGGTACGCTCTTCACCGTCACGACTTTCGGCGAATCGCATGGCCCGGCTATCGGCTGTGTGATCGACGGCTGCCCGCCGGGCATGTCGCTCGCGGAAGCCGACATCCAGTTCGAACTCGACCGGCGTCGTCCCGGCACGTCGCGTCATGTGACGCAGCGTCAGGAAGAAGACAAGGTCGAGATCCTGTCGGGTGTGTTCGAGGGCAAGACGACGGGCGCGCCCATCGCGCTGCTGATCCGCAATACCGATCAGCGCAGCAAGGACTACGGCAATATCGCCGATACCTTCCGTCCGGGCCACGCTGACTACACCTACTGGCAGAAGTACGGCATTCGCGACTATCGCGGCGGTGGACGTTCGTCCGCGCGTCTGACTGCACCCACGGTCGCGGCAGGTGCCGTGGCGAAGAAGTGGCTGCGTGAGAAGTTCGGCACGGAAGTGCGCGGCTATATGGCAGCGCTCGGTGAGATCGACGTGCCGTTCGTCGACTGGCAATACGTGCGCGAGAACCCGTTCTTCGTGCCGAATGCCGCGATCGTGCCGCAGCTCGAAGAATATATGGACGCGCTGCGCAAGGACGGCGATTCGATCGGCGCGCGCATCAACGTGGTGGCGTCGGGCGTGCCCGTGGGTCTCGGCGAGCCGCTGTTCGACCGGCTGGACGCCGACATCGCGCACGCCATGATGGGCATCAACGCAGTGAAGGGCGTCGAGATCGGCGCGGGCTTCGAAAGCGTGCGTCAGCGCGGCTCCGTGCATGGCGATGAACTGACACCGGAAGGCTTTGTCGGCAATCATGCCGGCGGTGTGCTGGGCGGCATTTCGACGGGGCAGGACGTCACGGTATCGATTGCGATCAAGCCGACGTCGAGCATCCGTACGCCGCGCCGCTCGATCGACAAGAACGGCCAGCCCGCTGTCGTCGAGACCTTCGGGCGTCACGATCCGTGCGTCGGCATACGCGCAACGCCGATCGCCGAGGCCATGCTCGCGCTGGTGCTGATCGACCACGCGCTGCGGCACCGCGCGCAATGCGGCGACGTTGCCGTCGATACGCCGAAGATCGCTGCCAGCGCGCCGTAACGCCGTATGCCTTCGGGCAGACTCGCCGGTTACCGATGGGGCGGTCAATATGAACGATAACAATCCTGTCAGCGCCGATCCATTGGCGGCGCTGCGCGCACGGACGGCCTTGCCCGATGCCGTGGCCAGCGACTGGCTGATGCTCGGCCAGGCGCTGCTGCAATCCGCGCATGGCGACGGTGCACGCCTGCGCGAGGCCGTCGATGCACTGGTGCGCGCGTATCGGCTCGATGCGAACTGCGATTCGCGGCTGTTGCACGACATCGCGCAGACGGCGTTCATCCTGCGTGACTGGACGCTCGTCGAATCATCGACAGAACTTCTTCTGGCACGCGACGCCAACGATGCGAACGCGCTCGTCTGGCGTGCGGCTGCCGTGCAGGAGCGCGACGATTTCGCCGAAGCGCAGCGCCTTTTGCAGGAAGCGGCGCGCGCGGCGCCCGGCAATCACGTGGTCCTGCACAAGCTGGCGTTGTGCATCAAGGAACAGGGCCGTTTCGGCGAAGCGGAAGCACTGCTGCGTCGCGTGCTGGAACTGACGCCGAACAACGCGCACGCGCTATTCGATCTGTCTGAGCTGGAAATGCGCGCAGGGCGTTACGCGCAAGGCTGGCTCGACTACGAAGCACGTATTGCCTTCGATCACGATTCGAACGCCGCAAGGTCTGCGCTGGCCGCTATCAGCCCCAACTGGCGCGGCGAATCGCTGGCGGGCAAGACGCTGGTCGTCTATGGCGAACAGGGCAACGGCGACTGCCTGTGGTCGGTGCGTTTTCTGCCGCTGCTCGCCGAACGTGCGCAACAGGAAGGCGGCAGGGTGATCTTCGGTTATGCGGGGCCGATGCAGCATCTGTTCGAACGCATGCTGCCCGAGAGCATCACGATCGAAACCAGCCTCGACACGAAGCCCGATTATCACTGCGGCCTGATGAGCCTGCCGCTGCGTCTTGGCATCAATGACCCTTCCGTTTGGGGGCGCGCCTATCTGAGCGCCGATCCGGCGCGCGTCGCGGCGTGGCGTGATCGCGTGGAGGCGGTTACGGCAGCGGGAAACAAAAAGATCGGTCTGGTGTGGAACGGCAATCCCGGTCATATCCGGGACCGGCGCCGCTCGATTCCCGCCAATGAGATCGCGCAGATGCTGAACGTGTCCGGCGTAACGTTCTTCGCCATTTCGCCGGGGCGCGAGCAGACGGTCGGGCAATGGCGCTCGCAAGGCATCGATATCGCCGATCTGACGCCGCAGTTTACGGCGGGCTTCGACGACGTGGCTGCGCTACTCGCCAACCTCGACGTGCTCATCACGATCGACAGCGGTCCCGCACATCTGGCTGGCGCACTCGGGGTGCCGACCTGGCTGATGCTCGATCACGTTTCGGCGTGGTTCTGGGGTGAGGAGACGGAGCGCACGCCGTGGTATCAGACGGTCGAACTGTTCCGGCAGCCGTCGGTGGGTGCGTGGGCGCCCGTGCTCGAACGCGTGCGCGCGCGGCTGGAAGCGCTGGCGGCGTAGGTCCGCGTGTGACAACAAAAACGCTGATACAAAAACGCCGCTCATTCGAGCGGCGTTTTTTAATGGCCATGCGTGACGTGCATCACATGTTCGGATAGTTCGGACCGCCGCCGCCTTCGGGCGTGACCCACACGATGTTCTGCGTCGGATCCTTGATATCGCACGTCTTGCAGTGCACGCAGTTCTGCGCGTTGATCACGAGGCGTTCGCTGCCGTCATCGTTCTTCACGAACTCGTAGACAGCGGCGGGGCAGTAGCGGCTTTCCGGACCTGCGTAGGTCTGCAGGTTCACCTTTACTGGCACCGTCGGATCTTTGAGCGTCAGGTGCGCCGGTTGATTCTCTTCGTGGTTCGTATTCGAAATGAACACCGAAGACAAACGGTCGAACGTCAGCTTGCCGTCCGGCTTCGGATACTCGCTCGGCTTGCACTGCGACGCGGGCTTCAGCATCTCGTGATCCCAATGCTGGTGGTGCAGCGTCCACGGCACATTGCCGCCCATCAGCTTCTGCTCGATGCCGACCATCAGCGTGCCGAGGTACAGGCCCTTGCTCATCCACTGCTTGAAGTTGCGTGCGCGATAGAGTTCGGTGTGCAGCCACGAAGTCTTGAACGACTCCGGATAGGCGGCCAGTTCGTCGTTATGGCGGCCCGCTTGCACGGCGTCGAACGCGGCGTCGGCGGCGAGCATGCCAGTCTTGATGGCCGCGTGTGAGCCTTTGATCCGCGAAGCGTTCAGGAAGCCCGCGTCGTCGCCGACCAGTGCGCCGCCTGGGAAAACGAGCTTCGGCAGCGACATCAGGCCGCCTGCCGTAATCGCGCGCGCGCCATATGACACACGCTTGCCGCCTTCGAGGAACTTGCGGATTTCCGGGTGCGTCTTGTAACGCTGGAACTCTTCGAACGGCGAGAGGTAGGGGTTCGAGTACCCCAACCCCACGACGAAACCAACCAT
>NZ_QBUY01000122.1 GCF_003121405.1 Paraburkholderia sp. C35
CCGGAGTGATGCGTATAAGGCGCGATAACCGACACACCGTTTGCCACCTGGGCGGCCTGGGCCGAACTGGTAAGGCCTGCTGTGACGCGGGTGCTTGAAGAGGGTGATGCGCCCTTAAAGAGCGCTGGCAGCGGGCATCAAAAAAAGTGATGCCGTGTGAAGGATAAGAACGGTGGGGGACCCGCAGGCAACTACAAGAACTGGCGGTGTTCAGCGGCTTTCTTTTGCCTACTTTTCTTTGCCGCGGCAAAGAAAAGTAGGTGCCGCCCCGCACAGGGGCGACGCATGAAGTACCAATACCAAACCGCGGATGCCAGCGCTGGTTCAATCCACCGCAGGGAAAAAAAATCAAAACCCCAAACTGGCTAACAGATCATCAACCTGCCCCTGATCCTGCACAACATCGGCCTTGCCTTCAGGATTAATCTGCGGCCCGTTAAGCAGGCTTTCAGGACTGCCAGTAGGCGAAATAACTTCAGCCTCAGCCACGAGCGCCGCAGCAGTAGCCGCAAACTGCTCGCGCCGCTCAGCGGCAATATTATCGATCAGCACCCCGAGCAGCTGCTGCTCGATCAGATAGACAACTTCCGTGATCTTCTTGATCACCTGCCCCGTCAGATCCTGGAAATCCTGCGCCATCATGATTTCGAGCATCTGCGCGTTGGTCGCCGTCGTGACCTCGGGCACGCCGCGCAGGAACGTGCGCGTGTCGTTCATCAACGCACGCACTTCCTCGCGCTCGATAGGCGCCGCATACCACTGCTCCCAGCGCGCATCGAGTTCCGCCGCGTCCTTCTGCAACTGCTCCTGCATCGGCTTCGCAACTTCAATCGCCGATAACACACGCTCGGCAGCCTGCTCGGTCATCGTCGCGATGTACTTCAGACGGTCGCGGGCGTCCGGCACCGCCTCCGCCGCGCGCTCGACGTGCTTGTCGATCCCCAGCTCGCGCATCGAATCGCGCAGCGTGCGCGTCAACTGTCCGATGCGCGCCAGAATGCGGTCGGTCGCGAGGTCAGCGCCGTCTTCCCGCACGCCCTCCTCGTTGATGGGTGGGTTCACATCAGCTCCCGGTTTTTGCCATCTTCTCGAGAATCTTGTTGAGCTTCTCGTCGAGCGTCGCAGCCGTGAACGGCTTCACCACGTAGCCGCTTGCGCCAGCCTGTGCCGCCGCAATGATGTTTTCCTTCTTCGATTCCGCCGTCACCATCAGCACGGGCAGATGCGTCAGCGAAGCGTCGGCGCGGATTTCCTTCAGCATCGCCAGACCGTCGAGGTTCGGCATGTTCCAGTCCGAAATCACGAAGTCATACGCGCCGCTGCGCAGGCGCGCCAGACCCGCCGCGCCGTCTTCCGCTTCGTCGACGTTCGAGTAACCCAGTTCCTTCAGCAAGTTGCGAACGATCCGGCGCATCGTCGGAAAATCGTCCACAACCAGAATCTTCATTCCCTTATCCATTTCCTGTTCCTTTTCCCCAATCCAGATGTGCGGTGGTCTACGGCTTTATCTCAAATTTGCGCCGAGGCTCGCATCATACGCGTTGAACGCGATCGCCCATTGCTGCCAGGCGCGCCATCACGCGTCGGCTCATTTCAGACAGCGACGCAATTTCGTCCGCTGCGCCCATTGCTATTGCCTCGCGCGGCATGCCGAACACGATGCAGCTCGCTTCGTCCTGCGCGAGCGTGTACGCGCCGGCTTTGCGCATGTCCAGCAGTCCCGCTGCGCCGTCGCGGCCCATGCCCGTGAGAATCACGCCGACAGCGTTCTTCCCCGCGTGCTGCGCCGCCGAGCGGAACAACACATCGACAGACGGACGATGCCGGTTGACCGGCGGGTCGTCTGACAGATGCGCAATATAGTTGGCCCCGCTACGTGCAAGCAACAGGTGAGCGTGGCCGGGCGCGATATACGCATGTCCCGGCAGCACGCGTTCGCCGTGCTCAGCCTCTTTAACGGTAATCCGGCACAAACCATTAAGGCGTTGTGCGAAAGATTTTGTGAATCCGGGCGGCATGTGTTGCGCGATGAGCACAGCGGGCGCATCGGGCGGCAGCGGCACGAGCACTTCGCGGATCGCTTCCGTGCCGCCCGTCGACGCGCCGACGATGATCAGCTTTTCCGTCGATACGAGCGGATTGTTGAACAGCGGCGCATGCGTTGGGGCGGGCGCCGCCGCAGCGGCGTGACCGGCGCTCGCAGCCGCATGATGCACGGGCGCGGCCTGACGCACGCGTGCGCGGGCAGCCGCGCGGATCTTGTCGGCGAGCTTTTCCGAGTAGTCGAGCATGCCGTCGCGGATACCGACCTTCGGCTTGGTCACGAAATCGACGGCACCGAGTTCGAGTGCGCGCAGCGTGATTTCCGAACCGCGCTCCGTCAGCGACGACACCATCACGACAGGCATCGGCCGCAGACGCATCAGCTTCTCGAGGAAGTCGAGGCCGTCCATGCGCGGCATTTCGACGTCGAGTGTCAGCACGTCCGGGTTGTGTTGCTTGATGAGATCGCGCGCGACGAGCGGGTCCGGCGCCGTGGCGACGACCGTCATGTCGGGTTGCGAGTTGATGATTTCCGTCATCAGGCTACGAATCAACGCCGAATCGTCGACGCACAATACCTTGATCTTTTGCACAGCGTTCACGCCTCCTCTACTGTCCTGGCGTTATTGGATTGGATCGGGCGCGCAGTGGCGCCGAATAATTCGATACGTGGCTTCGCGCCGGCCGGACGCGCTGCGCCCGTGCCATTGCCCGAAGCCGGGTTGGCACCCGCTGCGCCGCTTGCACCGAATAGCTCGATGCGCGGCTTGCCGGCAGCCGGCGCGGAAAACAGTTCGACCCGCGCACGCGCTTTCGCGAGCCGTTCGGCGCGCTCTTCGGCCGTTTGCCGGGCGAGCGCCTGTTCGCGTTCCGCCACCCCTTCTTCCTGCTGAAGACGCAGCTTCTTGACCATCACCTGACCGGTACGCGGCATGAACGCAACCTTGCGTGGATGCTTGCCTTCCAGGTCTTCAGCGACGATGCGGATCTTTTCGAGCGCGAGATAGCGACGCACGAACTCGGAGTTGCGGTCGCCGATGTTCATGGTCGTCATGCCCGCCAGCACGGCCGCGCCGCCGAACACCTTGGCCTCGAAACGCTCGCGGCGTCCGCCCGCCTTGATCAGTTCATTGATCAGCACTTCCATCGCGTACGCGCCGTAGCGCATCGAGTCGGATGCGGCCTGCGCGACGTCGGCGCCGTCGTCGGGCAGCATGAAGTGATTCATGCCACCGATGCCCGCCGTGCGATCCTGGATGCACGCCGCCACGCACGAGCCGAGCACGGTGACGAGCACCATGTCTTCGTGCGTCGTGTAGAACTCGTTCGGCAGCAGCTTCACGCCAGGCTTCTGGAAGTGATTGTCGAAATACAGGTTGGTTGCGATCGGCAGGGTGCTGCTCATGCTGGCACCCCGCTCGTTGCACGTTGCGACGTGCGGCCAGCCGCGCCGGCGCCGCCATCGCGCGTCAGTTCATAGCCCGTCTGGCCGCGCAGTCGGAACGCCTGCGTGACATAGGTGAAGTTCTCCGAATGCCCGGCGAACAGCAGGCCGCCCGGCTTCACCAGCGGTTCGAAGCGCGACAGCACCTGCCCTTGCGTCGGCTTGTCGAAGTAGATCATCACGTTGCGGCAGAAAATCGCGTCGAACTGCGTGCTCAGCCGGTAGTCGCGGTCGGTCAGGTTCAGCTGCTCGAAGCGGATCATCGCGCGCACTTCGGGGCGCACCTTCACCATGCCCGCATGCGCGCCGGTGCCCTTCAGGAAGAAGCGCTTGAGCCGCTCCGGCGACAGATGCTTGACCTGATCGAACTGATACGTGCCCGCCTCGCCTTTGGCGAGCACCTGCGTGTCGATGTCGGTGGCGAGCACGGTGGCCTGGCGCGCGGCCTGATCGCCGAGTGCTTCGATCAGCGTCATCGCGATCGAATACGGCTCCTCACCTGTCGATGCCGCCGAGCACCATACCGAGACAGGCGCCTGACGCCGCTTGACGAAGTCGGCGAGGATCGGAAAGTGATGCGCCTCGCGGAAAAACGCAGTGAGGTTGGTCGTCAGCGCGTTGGTGAAGGCTTCCCACTCGGCGGGATCGTTGTCCGCCTCGAGCGCGTCGAGATACTGGCGGAACGAGTCCAGCCCGCGTGCCCGGAGGCGTCGCGCGAGACGGCTGTACGCCATGTCGCGCTTGTGATCCGACAGGGAAATGCCTGCGCTGCGATGAATCAGTTCACGAATGCGGGCGAAATCCGCCGAGGTGAACTCGAAGTCGCGTGCCTGCTCGCCGGATCTTCCCGGCTCTGCCCGCTCAGGGCGTGTTTGCGCGCGCGTTGCCATCATGATGTCTTCCGTCTGCCATAAGGAGCGCCGCACCGCCCGTCGATCCTGCCAATGCCGCTAATGCCTGCGATGTTGCACGCGCTGTCGCCAGCGCCGCGGCCTTCTGTTCTGCCCTGCTGTCCTGCCTGCTTCCACTGCGCTGCACGCGGCTGCGTCGAGCCTGCCACGCGCACCATGTTCAGATTCCCGCTGCCTGCTTCCGATGCGAACTCACAGCACGTCGCGTGCGCCGATTCACGGCGCGCCGCGTTGAAACGTCCATCACGGGACGATGTGCTGGGAGTCCACATTGCCATCTACCGCTCAAAACGTTTCCCAGTCGGCGTCCGACGACGCGGCCACGGCCGTCTGACGCG
This sequence comes from Paraburkholderia sp. C35, assembly GCF_003121405.1. Lineage (GTDB taxonomy): Bacteria > Pseudomonadota > Gammaproteobacteria > Burkholderiales > Burkholderiaceae > Paraburkholderia. The sequence goes on from NZ_QBUY01000122.1 coordinate 4,737, forward strand.
GCGCGACTTCGGCTGCTGCGACGCTCGCCCGCTTCACCGCCGGTTCGACGCGTGCGGGCGAAGCGGCTTCGGCCTTCGCAACGACAGGCTGTGCATGCACCGGCTTCGCTGCGTGTGCGACAGCTGCCTGCACGCGCGTTTTCGCGGTGCTGGCTGTCGGCTTCGCGGCCTGCTGCTGCGCGCCGCTTACGCGCCACTGTCCGATCACCGTCTGCAGCGAGCGGGTCTGCTCTTCGAGCGATGCCGCGGCGGCTGCCGCTTCCTCGACGAGTGCCGCGTTCTGCTGCGTCACTTCGTCCATCTGCACGACGGCGCGATTGACCTGTTCGATGCCGCCCGACTGTTCTTCCGATGCCGCGCTGATCTCGCCCATGATGTCCGTCACGCGGCGCACGGCCTGCACGATCTCGTCCATCGTCGTGCCCGCGCGGCCAACCAGCGCCGAGCCGCTTTGCACCTTGTCGGCGGAATCGCCGATCAGTTCCTTGATTTCCTTCGCCGCGCTCGCGCTGCGTTGCGCGAGGCTGCGCACTTCGCCTGCGACCACTGCGAAACCGCGGCCCTGCTCGCCTGCGCGCGCCGCTTCGACGGCTGCGTTCAGTGCGAGGATGTTGGTCTGGAACGCAATGCCTTCGATCACGCTGATGATGTCGACGACCTTGTTCGAGCTGGTCGCGATGTCCTGCATCGTGCTCACGACCTGGCTTACCACTTCGCCGCCGCGCGTCGCGATGTCCGACGCGTTCACGGCAAGCTGGCTCGCCTGGCGCGCGTTATCGGCGTTCTGCTTCACGGTGCCCGTCAGCTGTTCCATGCTCGACGCCGTTTCCTGCAGCGATGCCGCCTGCTGTTCCGTGCGTTGCGACAGATCGGTATTGCCCATGGCGATTTCGCGCGCGCCGGTGTCGATCGATTCGACGCTCGTATGCACCGAGCGGATCATGCCCGACAGGCTTTCCTGCATCGTCTTGACAGCCTTGAACAGACGGCCGATTTCATTGCTGCCCGTCGTGTCCAGCTGCTGCGACAGGTCGCCCTTTGCAATGCGCTCGAAGCAGGCCACGGCGTTGTCGAGCGGTTGCACGATCATGCCGCGCAGTGCGAACCGGATCGCCACCACCAGCACCAGCGCCACCGCGATCACAGCGATGATCGCCGCGCGCAGCACGCTCATTTGCGCGGCGGTGTCGTCCTGCTGCTGTTCGGCGTGCGCCTGCAGTGCCTTCACGACAGGCGACGCGGCGTTGTCGTAGTCGACGAACATCGGGCTGATCTTCGTGTCGGCGATCGCGTGATAGCCGGACAGATCGCTGGCACGCAGCGCCGTGAACTCGGGGTTCACGCCGTCGTTGAGCAGCGTCGCGCGCTTCGCGACCACCGCGTCCACCAGCGACTGATCGATGCCGTTCTTCGGCGTGTTGAGAAACGCCTGCCAGTTTTCATTCGATTTACCGAGCAGTTCGGCCGCGCGGTCGAGCACCTGCTTCGACTGCTCGATCTCGCCTGCCGCGATCAGCGCGTTGACGCGGTCGAGCGACACACGCGAGCGCAGCAGAAACGAAGACGAGTCGTTCAGCGTGCGGATCGCGACGAGATCGCCGTGCGCCATGCTGTCGAGTGCATCGCCCGAACGGCTCAGTGCGGTGAGCCCGAGCGCCCCGACGATCACCGTCAGCGCTACGAGAATGATCCCGACGAGTGTCAGCGTCGTGCGGATCGACCATCTGCTCAGCATTTGTTGTACTCCCTGTGTCGATCAGAGTTAGCGCTTCAGCGCTTACTCTGATCCCATGCCTAGTCGGTTGGAGTTAGCGCTTTAGCGCTTACTCCAACCCCTTGGCGAGTCGATCGGCGCTGCTTATCCATCGCCAGCTCCAACCTCACGCCAAGCCTGCGCGCCTTACTTACCCAGCGTTTCCGTCAGCGCCATTTCCCGGCTGGTCATCAGCTTTTCGATGTCCATCAGGATCAGCATGCGGCCATCGACGGTGCCGAGGCCCGTCAAATATTCCGCCGTCAGCGTCGCGCCGAACTCAGGCGCGGGCATGATCTGATCGGTAGCCAGCGTCAGCACGTCCGACACGCCGTCCACGACCATACCGACCACGCGGCCCGCCACGTTCAGGATGATCACGACCGTCTGATGGTCGTACTCGACTCGCCCAAGGTGAAACTTGATGCGCATATCGACGATCGGCACGATGATGCCGCGCAGGTTGATCACGCCCTTGATGAACTCGGGCGCGTTCGCGATGCGTGTCACGCTGTCGTAGCCGCGGATTTCCTGCACCTTCAGGATGTCGATGCCGTACTCTTCGGCGCCGAGCGTGAAGATCAGGAATTCCTGACCGCTCGCGTCGGCTTGCGCGTCGCGGCGGCCGATCGAACCGGCTACGCCGTTCGAATTGATGGATTGGACTTCTGCCACGTTAGCCCCCAAAACGGTTGGGATGAGTTGAGTTTCAGTTTCAGGCGAGCGCCATCGCCGCACCATGCGACGCACGCGACTCGCGATTCAGTGCCGCCACGTCCACGATCAGCGCGACGCTGCCGTCGCCGAGAATGGTCGCAGCGGAAATGCCGTGTACCTTGCGGTAATTCGTTTCGAGGTTCTTCACCACCACCTGCTGCTGGCCGACCAGTTCGTCGATCAGCATCGCGAAGCGCCGTCCTTCCGTCTGCATGATGGTGACGATGCCTTGCGTCGGATCGGTGCGCGCTTCGTCGACGGAGAACACTTCGTGCAGCGCGACGAGCGGCAGATATTCGCCACGCACCCGCACGACGCGTTCGCCGGCCGCGACGGTGTAGATGTCGTCGGCTTGCGGTTGCAGCGACTCCATCACGAAGTTCAGCGGCAGAATGAAAATCTCGCTGCCGACCTTCACCGACATGCCATCCAGAATGGCCAGCGTGAGCGGCAATACGATGCGCGTCGTGCTGCCCTTGCCGGCGTGCGACGTGATTTCGACGTGACCACCCATCGACTGGATGTTCCGCTTCACCACGTCCATGCCGACGCCGCGGCCCGACACGTCCGTGACCTGTTCCGCCGTCGAGAAGCCCGGCAGGAAGATCAGGTTCCAGACTTCTTCGTCCGTCATCGTGTCGCTGACGGTCATGCCCTGCTTGGCCGCCTTCGCGAGAATCTTGTCGCGGCGCAGGCCCGCGCCGTCGTCGCTGACTTCGATCACGATGTTGCCGCCGTGATGCGCAGCGGAGAGCACCAGCTGACCCGTCGAATCCTTGCCCGCCGCCTTGCGCGCCTCGACCGTTTCGATGCCGTGGTCGAGACTGTTGCGCACGAGGTGAGTCAGCGGATCGATGATGCGTTCGATCAGGCTCTTGTCGAGTTCGGTCGCCTGACCGAAGGTGACGAGTTCGACCTGCTTGCCGAGCTTCGCCGCCAGATCGCGCACCAGACGCGGGAAGCGGCTGAAGACGTAATCCATCGGCATCATGCGGATCGACATGACGGCTTCCTGGAGATCGCGCGCGTTGCGCTCCAGTTGCGCCATGCCGTTGAACAGGCGGTCGTGCAGCGCCGGGTCGAAGGTGCTGGTGGTTTCGGCAAGCATGGCCTGCGTGATCACCAGTTCGCCGACCAGGTTGATCAGCTGGTCGACCTTTTCGACGCCCACGCGGATTGAGCTGCCTTCGCCTGCATTCGCGGCCGCTGCCGGACGTGCCTTGCGATCGCCTTCGGCGGATGCAGGCGCGGCCTTCGGCGCAGCGGCGGGCGCGGCTGCGCTGGCCTCCTGCGGCGCCGCTGCAGCGGGTGTAACGATTGCGGGTTCAGCCGGCAGCGAAGCCGGTTGCGCGACCGCGGGTTGTGCAACGGCGGCAGGCGCCGGTGCAGCAGCATGAGCAACAGCAGGCTGCACGACAGCGGCCGGCGCCCCCGCGCCGCCGCTTGCCATGCCCCCCGCATTCGCCGGCTCGGTTTGCGCGGCTTCGGATGCTCCAGGCACACCCTGTTCCGCACCGCTTGCCGGCGCTGCGCCGCGGCCGATCACGATCTGACTTTCGTCGATCACGAAACAGCACACAGCGACGATATCGTCAGACGACACATCCGATTCCAGCCACAGCGTAATGTCACCGCCTGCCTTCACCTGTCCGACTACTCGGCCCAGGTTGCCCAACTCTTCGGTGAGCAGTTCCTGGTCCTTTTCCCCCACGCCCCGTAGCGTAATTTTCAGATGGGGTCCTGCAGCCGCGTCGGATGCAGCAGCGCCGGTCTGTGCCGGTTCGTTGCCTGCCCATTCGCCCGCGGCCTGTACTGCCTGTGCTGCCTGTTCGACTACGTGTTCCGGCGTCTGCCCTTGCGCGGCAACGGGCGCTTCGGCCGGTGCCGCTGCGGCAGCCTGGCCACTGCTTTCCTTATGAAGCCGTTCGAGCTTCGCGCAGATCGCGGCCGCGATGGCCGCATCCGGCTCGGCGCTCGCGCGATAGTCGGCGAGCTGGCCTGAGAGCACGTCCTTGGTTTCGAGGAACGTGTCGATCATGTCCTTGCGCAGCACGATTTCGTTGTTGCGCGCGCGGTCCAGCAGCGATTCGAGAATGTGCGTCGTCTCGGTCAGCGCCGTGAAGCCAAAGGTCGCCGCGCCGCCCTTGATCGAATGCGCTGCGCGGAAGATGGCGGCGAGATCCTCGGGATCGGGATGGCCGACGTCCAGGTTCAGGAGCAACTGCTCCATCTGCGCGAGCAGTTCGTCCGCTTCGTCGAAGAACGTCTGGTAGAACTGAGTGATGTCGAGTGTCATGCGTGTGTCACCGCGAGAGTCCTGGCTGCTATGCCGCTTCCATGTTTCGGTTGCTGTCGGCTGTCCGCTGCGCTCAGGCGAGCGCCGCGACCAGTTCGGTCAGCATGTCGGGGTCGAGCGGCTTTTCGATCCATCCCGTGGCGCCCGCGTCGCGCGCCGCTGCCTTGAACGGCTCGCCGGATTCGGTCGTCAGGACCAGGATCGGCGTGGTGCGGTAAGCGGGGTTGCCGCGCAGTGCGGTGATCAGATCGAGACCGGTGCGGCCGGGCATATGCTGATCGGTCAGCACGAGATCGAACGACATCGCCAGTGCGTTCTCGAGGCCTTCGTTGCCGTCGGCCGCGAGCGTCACCTCATAGCCGGCACCCGTCAGCGTCGCGGCAAGAATTTGCCGCATCGATGCCGAATCGTCGATTGCCAGAATGTGCCTGATCATTCAATCCTCACTGCGCTCACGATGGATCGCGGTAGCGCCTGGTTGGGCGCATCCGCTATCCGCTAACTGTCATTGCGTCGCCGTTGCAGGCGCCGCGCTTTTGTCCGCTGCTTCAGCCGTGCCCTGCGCGATTGCGCTGGTGTCCGTCGTGCTCTTCTCCATCGCGTGCGGCGCTTTCGCGGGCGGCGTCTGGGGAACGGCAGCGGGCGGCTGGGTAATCTTTTGCAGCAGCGGCTTGTTCGTGCCGGCCGCATCGTTCGACAACGTGGTCGACGACGTGTCGTCCTGCATCAGCGCGTCTTCCGAGCGCTTGTTCAGCACGATGATGCTGATGCGGCGATTTTCGGGGTCGAGCGGATCGGCCTTGTTCAGGTTCTGCGTCGATGCGAGACCGAGCACGCGCAGCACCTTCGCCTCGTCCATGCCGCCCGCGATCAGCTCGCGACGCGACGCGTTCGCGCGGTCCGCCGACAGTTCCCAGTTGCTGTAACCCTTTTCGCCGCCTGCGTACGGCACGGCGTCGGTGTGACCCTGCACGACGATGCGATTCGGCACGTCGTTCAGCGTATTGCCGATTGCCTGCAGGATGTCGTGCATGTACGGCTGCACGATGGCTTGCGCGGTGGCGAACATCGGACGCTTCTGCGTATCGACGATTTCGATGCGCAGGCCCTGCAGCGTCGAGTCGATGCGGATCTGCTGCTTGAACTGGCGCAGCACCGGGTTCGCCTCGATCGCGGCCATCAGCTTGACCTGCAGGTCATGCAGACGCACCTGCTCGCGGCGTTCGACAGCGCCCTGCAACTGCTGCAACGCCTGATCGTCGGCGCGTGCGGCCGTGTGCTCGGCGCGATTGGTCGAACCGTCCGACTGACGCGTGATGCCGTCCTTGTCCGTCGAAATGTCGCGGCCGCCGCCGGGAATCTGGCTCGAATCGACCGCGCTGCGGTCACCGCCCCACAGCGTGATCTTCAGCGGCTGGTTGAAGTAATCGGCGATGCCCTTCAGCTGCACTGTCGAGGCGGAGCTCAACAGCCACATCAGCAGGAAGAACGCCATCATTGCCGTCATGAAGTCCGCATACGCGAGCTTCCACGCGCCGCCGTGATGGCCGCCCTTCTTCGGCGCTGCGCGCTTGACAACGATTGCGCGGTCTTTGTCCTTGCTCATCGCCCGCGTTCCTTATTTGGCCTTCACGCGGCGCACGTGCTCTTCGAGCTCGGCGAACGACGGACGCTCGGTCGAGAACAGCACCTTGCGGCCGAATTCGACGGCGATGGCCGGCGCATAACCGTTCAGGCTGGCGAGAATCGTCACCTTGATGCACTGGAACATCTTGGTCGATTCCGTCACGCGCTGTTCGGCGACGCTCGCGAGCGGGCCGATCAGACCGTACGACAGCAGAATGCCGAGGAACGTACCGACCAGTGCCTGCGCGATCATTTCGCCCAGCACTGCAGGCGGCTTGTCGGCGGAAGCCATGGTGTGCACCACGCCCATCACGGCGGCCACGATACCGAACGCGGGCATCGCGTCGCCGACCTTCATCAGCGCGTGTGCCGGAGCTTCGCCTTCGTGGTGATGCGTTTCGATTTCTTCGTCCATCAGACTTTCGATTTCGAACGCATTCATGTTGCCGCCAACCATCAGGCGCAGATAGTCCGTCAGGAATTCGACGATGTGGTGATCAGCAAGAATCTTCGGATACTGCGTGAAGATCGGGCTCTTCTGCGGATCATCGATATCCGCTTCGAGCGTGAGCGTGCCCTCCTTGCGCGCCTTCGCCAGCAGGACGTAGAGGAGCGCCATCAGCTCCATGTAAACGTCCTTGTTGTACTTGGCGCCTTTGAACAGCGTCGGAATCACGCGCAACGTAGCCTTGATGGTCTTCATCCCGTTGCCGAGAATGAACGCACCGAGACCCGCGCCCGCGATCATCAGCACTTCGACGGGCTGCATGAGCGCGCCCAGGTGGCCGCCCTCCAGCGCATAGCCGCCGAAGACGGACAACAGCGTAACGAGTGTTCCCACGAAAATCAGCACTGCCGAGCCCTCACAAAAAGCGACGGGAGACCGTCGTTATTCAGGTTTACGGCATGCAATCGGAAAACTTTGACGTTATGCGCTCGGGATGAGGGGGGTGTTAACCAGAGTGGCGGCGCACCGCCGCCGAAGCCCGCGCGGCGGGCGCGCGGGCGGCCCGTCAGGCGGACGTGGCAACGGCTTCTGGCAAGGCTTCGAGGACTTCTTCGAACGGTGCGGCGAGGGCTGCGTGAGCGCCTGCCCGAGCCTCGGCCTGAAGCGCTTCGCAGCGCGCGTCGGCGGCTTTCCGGGTCTTACCAGCACGCGACGGCGGCGCACACAAACCGCATACGAAGCCATGCTGCGGATCATGCGCGTGTGCGACAAATTGCCCGCGGCAGCGCGTGCAGGATGTCATCTGCAGCATGCCGGAATCGAAGAAACGCACCAGCGTCCACGCGCGCGTCAGGCTGAGCGCCGGCTCGTCGTGGTGCATGCGCACGTGTTCGAGATAGAGCCGGTATGACTTGACGGTCGACTGGATGGTCTCGCAACCGCCCAGCCCCGACATGAACCGGTAGATGTTGTAGAACAGCGACGAGTGAATGTTCGGCTGCCACGTCATGAACCAGTCGGTCGAAAACGGCAGCATGCCCTTGGGCGGCGATACGCCCTTCACTTCCTTGTACAGCTTGATCAGCCGGTCGCGCGACAGCGTCGTCTCGGCTTCGAGCAGCTGCAGACGCGCGCCGAGTTCGATCAGTTCAATCGCCAGGGTGATTTCCCTGACTTCGAGCACCACGCTTTTCTGTGCCATCCGCCTCGCTTCCCGCGTCCGTTGTCGCTCCCCACCGGCGTGACCGGCAGGCAAAAACGATTAAAGCGCCGTTGCCGGCGCGCGTATGGTTGCGTCTGTCCCGGCGCGATTGCGCCTGACCGCCCGCGTCAGTCTCAGCCGATCTGTTCGACGGGCTGGCCCGCCATCAGGATGGCGGAGTGCGCCTGGGCAACGGCCGTCGATTTGCCTTTGTCGGCCAGCGACGAGAGGATCTGGTGATCGTCGAAGCGGAAGCGGCACAGCACCTGGTTGGATGAGGCCAGCTTGACTGTCTGTGCGAGCGACAGGTTGGCGAGCACGTCGGCGAGTTGCTCCGAGATGCCCATGCGGAACATGCCCATTGGCTTGTCCTCGCGCAGCAGACGCTGGGCGAGCAGCAGATAGGACAAGTTCACTTCCCTAATTTCATTGAGCATGTCACTTTGGGTGCTCATTGAATCCCCCGATTCGAATCTGGCTGGTCAGGCCGTCGTAAAACGTTTGCTCGCTCGCGTTAAAAAAAACCACGAACGGCACGCTTATGGTTAGCGTGCATTTTCGCTAAAGGGGCGGCCCAAGAAAATCGGACATACACCCAGACTGGTTGACGGATAAATCCAGGATTTCTGTAGGAGTTTTTCCTACAAATTTTCGCGACAGGGGATTTTGCAGAGAAACGGCGCGTAGAAATCCGCCGACTGCTTACACGCGATGACACGCGTGAAAGGATTGGGAAGCGGATTATGCGCTCATATTCGGCCTGATTCCAAGCGAATTTCGCAGGATATGTTCGGCGGCGCACCATTTGATAAGACGAATCAAGCTCGCAGCATGCTGCGTCAATCCGGGCGAAGTGCGACGGATATTGTCCGGATGCCCATGCCTGCGAGCATTCCGGCAGCAATCGGGCACTTGTTACGCATCATGTTTCGCGCTGTAACAACATTAAGTGTTTGAAAAATAGCTCGAATTGGCGCTGGCGATCCCGATAATGAGACCTAGGGATAACCCCATCGGGCTTCCTGCCGGGGCGGCGGCACATCGCGCCCAACCGTCCGACAGGCTTCCGCGGATTACGCCACACGCAAGGCACCGCAGCGCGAAGCCCTCTGCATAAGGAGATCACGCATGCGAATCGCACAAATCGCACCGTTGTACGAAGCGGTCCCACCGAAACTCTATGGCGGCACAGAACGCGTCGTGTCGTATCTGACCGAAGCGCTGGTCGATCTGGGTCACGATGTGACGCTGTTCGCGAGCGGCGATTCGGTGACGTCCGCGAAACTCGAAGCGGCATGGCCTCGCGCGCTGCGTCTGGACCCGACGGTCCGCGATGCCCTTGCGCCGCACATGGTGCTGCTGGAGAGCGTGCGCAAGATCGCGCATGAGTTCGACGTGCTGCACTTCCACCTCGACTATCTGCCGTTCCCACTGTTTTCGACGCTGGACACGCCGTTCGTGACGACGCTGCACGGCCGCCTCGACCTGCCGGAACTTCAACCGGTGTTCGATACGTTCAGCGAAGCGCCCGTGATCTCGATCTCGGATTCGCAACGCCTGCCGCTACAACAGGCGAACTGGCTCAACACGATCTATCACGGTCTGCCGGATCAGCTGCTGACGCCGCAGACGCACAAGAAGCCCGAATACCTCGCGTTCCTCGGCCGCATCTGTCCGGAAAAGCGCGTCGATACAGCTATCAAGATCGCTGCACAAAGCGGTTTGCCGCTGAAGATCGCCGCCAAGGTGGACAAGGTCGACCAGGAATATTTCAAGACGCAGATCGAGCCGCTGCTGTCGCAAGCGCATGTCGAGTTCATCGGCGAAATCAACGAAGCGCAGAAGCCCGAGTTCCTGTCGGGTGCGAAGGCGCTGCTGTTCCCGATCGACTGGTCGGAGCCGTTTGGTCTCGTGATGATCGAATCGATGGCGTGCGGCACGCCCGTGATCGCGTTCAACCGCGGCTCGGTGCCGGAAGTGATCGATCACGGCGTGACGGGTTTCATCTGCGAGGACGTGCAAGGTGCCGTCGCAGCGCTGCAACGCATCGACGATCTGTCGCGTACGGAAATCCGCTCGCAGTTCGAGCGCCGTTTCAGCTCGAAGATCATGGCGCAGAACTATGTCGACAGCTATAGCGCGCTGCTCGAAGCGACGCGGCGTCCGATGCTGCGCCGGGTGGCAGTGGGCTGATTGTCTGCGGCAGGTCAAGTCTGCCGATAAGCTGAATATCGCGTAATTTGTTCACTTGAACGTTTGCGCGGTCATTCAAAGACAGTTATTCCATTCGCTCACACGAAAAAGCCGCCTCCCCAGGCGGCTTTTTCTATTGCAGCGTTCGGAACTGGACCGGTAATGGAAGCGCTTTCTCCAATGCGCCGCAATGCGTTTTTACCGAATGAAGCGACCCCGTGCTTCAGACGCCTTACCGCGCATTAAACGAAAGTGTTAAACGGCACATTCCACACCATCACCTTCAACCGGCTTTCGGCGTTTGACTAATTACGCCGTGCCGATCAGAAAGCGTTCGCGGTTCTTGCCCGCAATCCACTTGGGCGGCTTTCCCCGGCCGCTCCATGTATTTCCCGACTTTGGATCCTGATACTTCGCAGGCAGCGGCGCCTTCTTGGGCGGGCGTCCGCGGCGAGCGGCCTCGGCAAAGCCGAGGTCATGCGCGCTAAGGCCGTATTCGGCGATTTTCTGGCGGATTTCGGCAATCACATTGCCAACTTCACTCCGTCGTGCTTCGTCCGCTTCGGCCTGCAAGCGGGCAATCTGCGCCTTGAGATCTGCATATTGTGACATTTGGGCTCCCCTCTTTTTCTAAAAGTGGTTAGCACGGAGATTAGCCAATGCTAAAGAAATTAGCAATGGCGGCTAATACCGCGCTATCGAAAGTTTTCGTCTGAGTATTTATTAAAGATCAACGAACCGTTCAATCGGATGGGTCAATATCACGAAATAATTCCCCGTTCGTGAATGACAAATCTTGACAGTCGATTTGTGCAACGTTGCTTAAAATTTGCGCTCCCAAGTGCTGGGTGGCGCGTGCGCTCTCGCTCTTGAATCCCACGTACTTATTAGGATTACACACGATGAACCTCTCCAAACGCCTGGCGGCGGAGCTATTCGGCACCTTTTGGCTCGTGCTCGGCGGCTGCGGCAGCGCTGTCCTTGCGGCAAACTTCGCCGGGCCCGTTCACGGTCTCGGTATCGGCTTCGTTGGCGTGTCGCTCGCCTTCGGCCTGACCGTGCTGACCATGGCGTATGCCATCGGGCATATCTCAGGTTGCCATCTGAACCCCGCCGTGACGGTCGGTCTGACGGTCGCCGGCCGCTTCCCGGCGCGCGACGTCCTGCCGTATGTCGTCGCGCAGGTGCTCGGCGCCGTGCTCGGTGCCTATGTGCTGTCCGTCATCGCGTCGGGCAATCCGGACTTTCATCTGGTCGCCAACGGTTTCGCGAGCAACGGTTATGGCGAACGCTCGCCGGGCCACTACGCGCTGCCCGCCGCCTTCGTCTGCGAAACGGTCATGACGGCCTTCTTCCTGTTCGTGATTCTCGGCGCGACCGACAAGCGCGCGCCCGCAGGCTTCGCACCGATCGCCATCGGCCTGTGCCTCACGCTGATCCATCTGATCTCGATTCCCGTGACCAACACGTCGGTGAACCCGGCGCGCTCGACGGGTCCGGCCATGTTCGTCGGCGGTGCGGCAGTCGATCAGTTGTGGCTGTTCTGGGTCGCGCCGATCCTCGGCGCTGTGATCGCCGGTATCGTCTATCCGCTGGTTGCGGGCGAGCGACATGTCGAGCAGTCCGAGCGCGTGCGCGTGACGGCCTGATCGCAGGCTGTCCGGCCAGGATGACAACGGGGCGCTTAGGCGCCCCGTTTTTCTTTTCCGCCGCGCAATTCCGCTATTAACAAATGGTTCAAATGTAAGGCTGAATTACGCTCGTATTCATCGCCGTTAAAGCGATCTACTGGGATTTTGAAAGCCACATGCGTTGCGGCCCGGTGCAATGCGGGCTTTGGCGGGAAAGCGGCGAAACCTTGCCGATAAAGCGTTGAGCGGCAGCCGCCTTTTGCATGAGGCATCGGCATTGCACGCTTTCACTTCGTAACATCCTGTCGCAGTCACAGCCACCGTCGACGCGTAGATTGAACCTGTACGGCGAACACGCCGCATCTACAGGAGAAGCACAATGAAGCGCATCGTCACTCACATGCTCGTCGCAGTTGGTCTGGCCGCTGGCGCATGCGGTGTCGCACAGGCGCATACGAATCTGAGCATCGGTCTGTCGCTCGGGACGCCTGCGCCCGTCTACGCCGCGCCCGTGCCGCAACCGGTGTACTACGGCAACCGTTACTGGGGCGACCACCGCTATGACGGCTACCGACGCGATCACGGCTGGGATCGGGGCCGCTGGGATCACGGCAACCGCGGCTATGGTAATGATGGCAACCGCTGGAATGACAACCACCGGGGCGGCGGTTATCGCGACTAACGTGCGGACAATCGCGGCGTGATCTGGCTTTGATCTAGCTTTGGAGCGCCGCCGTCTACTGCGCTAGCGATCTGGCGCGTCTCCCTCAAGGGAGCGCGCCATTTTCATTTGAGGCGCTGTTTTTCGCGCTTACGCCGTGTACTCGTCATCGAGTTCGAACAGCTTGCGCAAATGATGCGCGACGCCCGCTTCGAAGTTATTGCCGATACGCGGCACATTCGGCAGACGCTTGATGAGATCGGGATTGGCGTTGTTCATCATGAACGGATGGCCCGCCGTTTCGAGCATATCGATGTCGTTCATGTTGTCGCCGAACGCAACGCACTTCGCCGCCGGAACGCCCAGACGGTCGAGCACGAACTGCAACGCACGCCCCTTCGATACGTTCGCCGTCATCACCTCGAGACAGTCCGGCAGCGAATACGTGACATACAGCGCGTCGCCAAACGTGCGTTCGAGATTGGCCGAGATGACGGCGAGATCTTTGGGATCGCCGATATACAGCGCCTTGGCGATATCCGTACCGTCATGCTTCTGCAGGTCGGTCACGTTGTACGTAAAGCCGGAATCCTGGTGATAGCGCAACAGCTCGGGCGCATCGCGATCGATCAGCCATTCGCGGTCTGCAAACAGATTGACGATCACGCGACCATGCTCGCCCACAATTTCCGGCTTCACCAGTTGCTGGACCATATCTGGCTGAAGATCGCCGGCGAAGATCATTTCGTCGTCAGGCGAATGCACGCGTGCACCGTTCGACGTGATCAGATACGGCCGGATGCCCAGCACATCGCGAATGCCCGCGACGTCGCAATAGTGGCGGCCCGTCGCGATCACGATGTGCTGACCTTGCGCTTCGAGCGCTCGCACGGTGCTGATCGTGAAGGGGTCAACCTGATGGTTGCTGTTCAGCAGCGTTCCATCCAGATCACTGGCGATGACTTTGTACATGGGTAGGCGGCAGGCGACGGCGGAAAGCTCCATTTTATCGCCTCCCGGCGAGCGAGCCGTCTTCTGTGCGCGGAGGCGCTCGCCACATCGGCGGCGCCCGCCGCTCTGCCCGTCATGCGCCGCCGCGAATCCGCGCAGCTTCCCGTTGAGCCATCTGCAACGCGCCGTGTGCCGAATCCGACAGCGGAGCACGCAGACGCTCGCGATACGGCTCGGGCACGTACTCGCTCAACGGCTTGCCGAGCCCGCCGCACAGCGCAACAGGCAAGGTACCGGACGGATCGAGCGCGGCGATCATCTTGGCGATTTCCCGACCGGCTTCCTGCAGCAGACGCGCTGCAAACGGATGCGTCCGGTTCGCGACGACGACGGGCGCGAGACTCGCGTAGGCGGTCTGGTTCGCGTCGCACAGCCAGACCACGAGGCTGTCACGATCGGTTGCGCCGACATGATCGATCAACGCCTGCGAGAGTTCATCGGCGGGAACCCGGCCGTCGAGCGCCTGTTGCGCGTGCACGATGGCTCGAAGGCCGAGCCACGCGCCGCCGGCCTCGTCGGCAGACGGATAGCCGTATCCAGCAACCATGCGGCTTTGGCCTTCACGATCAAGCACGGCCGCGACGCTGCCCGTTCCCAGCGCGACGATCACGCCCGGCTCGCCGCCGTGCGCGCCGAGCAAGGTCGAATAGGCGTCGCTTTCGATCGCAAGCCCTGCAAGCGATGGCGACTTCGCGCGAAACGCCGCCAGCCACTCCCGGGTGTTGACGCCCGCCAGCCCGCAGCCGAATACGAAGCGCGGCCAGTCAGCCGCGACGCCGGCGCGCTCGCAAGCCTGCGCGCTGGCGGCGAGAATCGACTCCCACGCGCGCTCAACACCCAGCGCGAGCCCCGACGGCCCCGCCGTGCCTTGCGCGAGTTCTTTCCCTTCGGCGTTTGCCAGCACGACGCGCGTGCCTGTACCGCCGCCGTCGACACCAACCAGATAGAGATCTTGATTCATCGATTTGCTCATTGATGGATTACTGCATAGCGTGGCAGCTCCCGCCGCCCGCGACAATTAGCCGGATGGCCAGGTTGCGGCAGCAACCCGTTCCGCTATGCTGGCGTGGCCCGGTCGGCGGGCGATCAACCAACCAAGCAGGAGCCTGAACGTGGCGGAGCAGCGATGCAACTGGGCGACGACGAGCGAAGCGCTCGCACATTATCACGACACCGAATGGGGCGTGCCTTCGCGGGATGACCAGCATCTGTTCGAGATGCTGATACTCGAAGGCGCGCAGGCCGGACTGTCGTGGTCGACGATCCTGAACAAGCGCGACGGTTACCGGCGCGCGTTCTCGAACTTCGACATCGACAAGGTCGCCCGCTATTCGCCGCAAAAAATCGACGCGCTGGTGCTCGACGAGTGCATCGTGCGCCATCGCGGCAAGATCGAGTCGACGGTTCTCAATGCGAAAGCGGTCAGGCAGATTCAGGCGGAGCACGGTTCGTTAGCCGATTTCGTGTGGTCATTCGTCGATAACACGCCGATCCAGAACGCCTGGACGAGCTACCAGCACGCGCCCGCATCGACGGATGTGTCGGATGCGCTCAGCAAGGCGCTCCAATCGTACGGCTGCAAATTTGTCGGCACAACGATCTGCTACGCGTTCATGCAGGCCGTCGGCATGGTGAACGATCACCAGACGGATTGCCTGTGCTATTCGCGCTGCGCATCCCTCGGAAAAAAAGGCCGTAAGAAGAGCGCGAAGTGAAGCGATCGACATGATCGCTGGGGATGGCGACTGCATGTCGCGCGCTTGCAACACCTGGATAGTCGCGCGCGGCTCGCTGGCGCGCGCCGTGTTGCGCAGCATCACGGCGGAACCCGCCTCCAGCAAGGCTCCGAACATGACTTGACGAGACGGCCAACCGGCACGCGCACGGCAATGAGCGCTAGCCCACACAAGGGCTGACCTTTTACGCGTTCCGCTCGTTATAACTGATGCATGCGATGTCGATCGACGCACTTCCGGACGGGGATGTCATCCGGGCGTCGAAGCTATCGCTGGTGCATGACGCGCGTTGCAAACGGTGAATTGAGCGGTGTTTGACGCTCTGGTCGCCGCATCGAAGACAAACGCGTCACGGGATACTGTGTTTATTGCACCGGAAATGAATGACCGCTGCGCAGTGCGCGGGGGGAGACCAGCATGAAAAACCATAACTTCCTGACACATCAGGAAATTTTCGACCGGGCAGTCGAACATCTGTTCGGCCAGGGCCGCGCGGCGCTGCTGCCGCGTGGCGGCGGCGCCTACCGCGGCTATTGCGGCGGCTGTCCGGTCGGCAGCTTTATCCATCCACGCGATTACATGACGGCGATGGAAGGCATCCCTGTTCGCTATATCGGCAAGACGTCTTCCGATGTACCGATGTATATGGATGTCGGCGTTGCCGCGCTGAAGAAAGCGCTGCTGCGCTCCCGCCTGAATATTTACGACGCTGCCACAGTCGAACTCTTGAGTTGCCTGCAAAACGTCCACGACGTTTTCGGCACCTGGGAATGGCGCGACCGCTTGCGCTCGATCGCCCGCCAGTTCGTTCTTTCCGACGAACGGGTCCGCTCGGCCGCCTGAATCTCACACACGCGAAACGCCAGGGCGCACGAGCATTCGCCCGTTTTAGCGCCTGAGGGCATCCAGTTTTCAGCGACCCAACGAAAAACGGCGGTGTGGCTTCTTTCGAAGCTCACACCGCCGTTTGGCGTGCTTTCGCGTGCCTTTGAAGCCTGCTTAGTGCAGCTTCTTCGGCAGCATCTGGCTGCGCAGGCGCTTGTGCAGGCGCTTCACTGCAGCTGCCTTCTTGCGCTTACGTGCCGTCGTCGGCTTTTCGTACGATTGGCGCTCACGCAGTTCTGCGATCAGGCCATTCTTTTCGATTGCGCGGCGGAAGCGGCGGATTGCCACTTCGAACGGCTCGTTTTCCTTCAGAAGAATCGTCGTCATGTAATTCCTAAATACGCTTGATACGGTTAATGGCGTGGCGGTAAGCCCACTCACGCGCCGGCCCTCCGGTCGTTCCAGATCTGGCAAAGCACAAATGAAACGAGAGGCAACGCGGCCACGGAGGCCGGAAAAGAGAGGTGGGAGTTCACCGCGAAACGCGGGCAGCGCACGTTGCGGCGCCGCGCCTAGCTAATATTTCGCCACCAGTAACCAATGACGAAACCAGCAAAGATCTCAATTCACTCCCGATCATATCAGGAAATAACCCGTCCAGCCAGCCTTTTGGCGTTTACGATCAGGCACTTGCGTCGTTCAGCGCACGTATATCAGCGTCCGTTAGCGTCAGATGCACTGCAGCGACAAGGCTTTCCAGCTGTTTGACGGATGTTGCGCTGGCGATCGGCGCCGTGATGCTGGGCCGCGCGATCAGCCATGCGAGCGCCACCGCTGCGGGTGTGCTGTTGTGCCGTGCCGACACTTCTTCGAGTGCGTCGAGAATCGCGAAACCGCGTTCGTTCAGATACTTCTCCACCCTGCCGCCGCGCGTGCTTTTCGACAAATCCTCGCGTGAACGGTACTTGCCCGACAGGAAGCCGCTCGCGAGGCTGTAGTAGCACACCACGCCGAGCCGCCCGGCCAGCGCGACGGGTTCGAGATCGGCTTCGTACTCTGCACGATCGTACAGATTGTATTCCGGCTGGATCACCTGATATTGCGGCAGGCCATTGTCCCGCGCGATCTGCAGCGCTTCCTGCAGGCGCGCGCCGCCGTAGTTCGATGCGCCGATCACGCGCACCTTGCCCGCTTCGATCAACTGCTGATACGCGCCGAGCGTCTCGGCGAGTGGCGTGCCTTCGTCGTCGAGATGCGAGAAATACAGGTCGATGTAGTCCGTCTGCAGGCGCCGCAGCGAATCTTCGACTGCCGCGCGGATATTGCCCGCCGACAAGCCCTTGCGGCTTCCCAGCATGCCGACCTTGGTCGACAGCACAATCCGGTCGCGCTTGCCCGACTTCGCGAACCACTTGCCGATGATCGTTTCCGATTCGCCGCCGTGATTGCCCGGCACCCACGCGGAATACACGTCTGCCGTATCGATGAAATTCAGGCCGGCATCGGCGAATGCGTCGAGGATCGAGAACGACGTCGCTTCGTCGGCCGTCCAGCCGAACACGTTGCCGCCGAACATCAGCGGCGAGACCTGAATCTGCGACGTGCCGAGATTGCGTGTCTGCATGACATCCCTCGAGCAAGGTGGCGGGCCACCAAGAATACGCTCTCTTGACATTCGTCACAGACAGCCTGGCGGGAGCTTTCTGACGGCATGCGCCCCTAAATTTCCCGTAATCTCCCCTAAAGTTTTCTTTCGGGCACGCCGTCAACCAGGACAGGCGGCGACGCAATGCACACAGTAAAGCGCGGCGCCAAGCCAAAACAGCCTCTTCATTCCGAGGCGTTTTAAAAACGAGGACGCAAAATGCTGAACATCAACACCAACATCGCTTCGCTGACCGCGCAGAACAACCTGTCGGGTTCGCAAAGCGCACTGTCGCAGGCGATCAACCGCCTGTCGTCGGGCAAGCGTGTGAACTCCGCTGCTGACGACGCGGCAGGTCTGGCGATCTCGACGTCGCAAACGGCATCGATCAACGCCCTGACGCAAGGTGCAGCTAACGCCAACAACGGCATCTCGATGGTGCAAACCACGAACGGCGCGCTGCAATCGATCGTTGACAACCTGCAACGTATTCGCCAGCTGGCAGTGGAAGCAGGCGACGGCTCGCTCGACTCGAACGCACTGGCTAACCTCCAGTCGGAAGTGTCGACCCGTCTGACGGAAATCACCCGCGTTGCACAACAAACGACGTTCAACGGCCAGTCCGTCCTGAACGGTATCGGTTCGGTGAACTTCCAGATCGGCGCGTTCAACGGCCAGCAGATCACGGCAAACTTCGGTTCGCAAAAGTGGGATGCGGGCAGCCTCGGCGTGAGCGGCGTGTCGGTTTCGACGGCATCGGGCGCGCAAGCAGCAATGAGCACGATCGACAGCGTCCTGACGAGCGTCAATACGTTCCAGGCAACGCTCGGCGCAACGCAAAACACGTTCTCGGCAGCTATCTCGACGACGAACACGCAAGCAACGAACATGAGCGCAGCACGTTCGCAGATCACCGACGCAGACTTCGCGACGGAAACGGCGAACCTGTCGAAGGCTCAGGTTCTGCAACAAGCTGGTATCTCGGTTCTGGCGCAAGCGAACTCGATGCCGCAGCAAGTTCTGAAGCTCCTCCAGTAAGAGTGACGACTAGCGGCGCGCAGCACGGCGCCGCGCCCCGAAGCCGCGGCTCGCGCCCGGCTTCGGTACGCAGATGGATAGCATGGTTGGGAGGCTTGCCTCCCATCATGCATTTACAAGCCACGAACAGACGGCATCCCGTTTCGCCCATCGGAGCACCCGCATGACCACCACGTCGACAGCGTCTTCATCAACAGACATTACCTCCCTGCTACAGCAGGCGGCACAGTCTATTATCAGCGGCTCGACCAAGTCGTCCCTGGATGTCAACTCGCTGGTGTCGGCGCTCGTGACGGCGAAAACGGCGGCTCAATCGGCGCAGATCACCAATCAGTCGAATTCGGACAACGCCGAACTGTCTGCAATCGGCAAGATCAAATCGGCGCTCTCGTCGCTGCAGACGGCACTGAGCGGTCTGTCGGACGGCACGGCACTCAGCCAGCTCGCAGTCGCTGTGACGGGTACGGGCACGGGTGTCAACGCAACCGTCGCGACCAATGGCGGCGCGGTGGCGGGTAACTACACGCTCGCGGTGACGAACATCGCGACGGCCAACAAGATTTCCTCGCAGGCGTACGCGTCGGGCGCGAGCCTCGGCAGCGGCACGCTGACGGTCGGCGTCGGCAGCAACTCGATGCAGATCAACGTGTCGTCGACGGATACGCTGGCGAGCATCGCCAGTGCGATCAACACGGCTAACAACAATCCGGGCGTCTCGGCAGCCGTGATCACGGCCGCGGACGGCCAGCATCTGGTGTTGACCTCGACGCAAACGGGCGCGGCCAACACGGTGTCGGTGTCGGCAGGCGCAGGTCTCGACTCGAGCCTGAACACGGCCAGCTTCACGCAGGTTTCCGCGGGCAAGGACGCGCAGTTCTCGCTCGACGGCAACGCGATCACGAGCGCGAGCAACACCATCACGTCGGCTCTCACGGGCGTGAACATCGACATTTCGGGCGCGTCGGCCAACAGCACGCAGACGATCTCGATCACCAACGATACGACGGCCTCGACGAAAGCGATCAACGACTTCGTCACCGCGTACAACAACTACATCACGACGGAAACCGGCCTCACGTGGGATTCGACGCAGGCTACGGGTTCGCAGGCGGGCGCGCTGCTCGGCGACTCGATGACGAACACCATCACCAACGGTCTGGGCAGCCTGATTGCAGGCGGCATTACGGTTGGCGGCAAGACGATCAGTCTTTCGTCGATTGGTATTGACCTGCAGCACGACGGTACGTTGTCGGTTGATGCGACCACGCTGCAGAACGCGCTGACGAGCAACAGCTCGGCGGTTGCGGCCGTGTTCAACTCGACGAACGGCATTGGCACGACGCTGAATTCGTTCATCAACACGTACACGCAAACGAGCGGCACGATCGACCAGCGCACGGCGAACCTGAACACCGACTTGAGCAACCTGTCGGATCAGGCCACGCAGCTCACGAACTATCAGAGCACGCTGACCGACCAGTACAACGCGCAGTTCTCAGCGCTGAACACGCTGATGACGACGATGCAGAACAACACGGCTTACCTGAACCAGCTGTTCGGTGGTGGCGGCCTGTCGGGCTCGCTGAACTCGAAGTAATGCGGCACTAGACCCTGCCTGATGGAACTGACGATGAATGATTCGCTGACACGCGCACTCGATCTGACCCGCGCTCTCGAAGAGGCGGTTTCGCAACAGGATTGGCCGCGCGCGTCGGCGATCGTCGAGGAGCGCTCGCCGCTGCTGATGTCGCTGAAGCCTGAGCAAACGCCCGAGGCGTTGGACAAGATCCGGATGATCCAGAAGATTGATGCTGGGATTTCCGCGCAGGCGCGGAATGGGATGGATCGGCTTTCTGAGCGGCATGGGAGTGCGCTTCAGCGGATTAAGTCTGTGAGTATGTATCACGCGACTGGGATGTTGTAAGGGTTCGGTTTTTTTGTTTTTAGCTTTTTAGTTTTTTAGCTTTTGCTGTTAGATCTGCGGCTTGCTTTTTCGCTGGCATCCGCGATTCGGTGTTGGTGCTTCATGCGTTGCCCCTGTGCGGGGCAGCACCTACTTTTCTTTGCCGCCGCAAAGAAAAGTAGGCAAAAGAAAGCGGGCTAACACCGC
>NZ_QBUY01000123.1 GCF_003121405.1 Paraburkholderia sp. C35
TCGTGCCACTCCTTGAATTCGCCTCATCCCAGGATAGTGCACGCTCGCGTCAATGCCAGGACTTTTGCAGAGATTCCTTAGCTAATGCATCGGCCCGTTTGCTGCTCTTGCTCGCAAATACAGTGCGAAATTACAAGGATTTCGTCACGACCTTCAATACGGCAAGACGTCCTCGATTGCGATCGCGCGCTTCACGTCGTGCTTGAAGCGCATCCAGCGCCTTTAACAAGGACTCGCCATCCATTCCGTTTCGATAGTCGAAATCGACATGTGCAAAGACGACAATACCGTCCTCGTCGAGAAGATATGTCGCGGGCACGGGAACGGGAAACGCTGCTGACTGTCGTCTTCTGGGTGGTGCGTAGCCAAGATCGATATAACGACGGCGTAGTTCCTCGGGCAGATCGAAGGTCACGCCGAAAGCTCGTGCGACCCGAAGATCCGTATCGACGAGTTCGGGAACGGGTAACCGGTCAGATCGTCGATGGCTCGATGCGTCCGGCGGAGCTAGGACAACAGCCTTTGCTCCCGCTAAAGCAATGCGTCCGTGAATCGCCGAGAATCGCGCAAGATTCTCTTCACCAAATGAGCACCATGAACCGCGCAGAAAGTTGAGTACAACCGGACCCGAGCGAAGAAGCTGATCCAGCATAACCTTGTTGCCCAGCTTGTCGTGCAATGCGAACGTCGGCGCACGGGCACCCGCACGTAACGCATTGGTTACGGTGGCCGACGCACGGGCCATCGCGAGCTCAGCCGCTGCATCCGTATCCATGTCTGGTACCACCAGCTCTTTCCTCATGATCGATCTATCTCCTGGAAACCGGCCATACTCATCACAACCGTGACGAGTGCGGCCGATTTTTTCTGTCAGACTCGATCCCGCCCGCGCAGGTGGACGCGGTTAAACTGCCTCTGCACTTTCCTCGTCTTGCACAGTGCCATTCGCCGCCTGCTGAGCTTCGTATGTCGGAAAGTCCGAGTAGTTCTCCTCGCTTCCTCCCCAGAACGCGGCACGCACGTACGGCGTGAGTGGCAGATCGTGTGCAAGGCGATAAGGAAGGTCCGGATTCGACGAGAAATGGCGTCCGAAGGCGACC
Organism: Paraburkholderia sp. C35; assembly: GCF_003121405.1. Lineage (GTDB taxonomy): Bacteria > Pseudomonadota > Gammaproteobacteria > Burkholderiales > Burkholderiaceae > Paraburkholderia. The sequence continues at coordinate 1,101 of NZ_QBUY01000123.1, forward strand.
AGATCTGCCACGCCCGAATTGACGACCTCAATTGCGCTCTCACGATCAAACCCGCCTGCGGCGATGATCGGACCTGAGAAGTGCGGACGCAGATAGGCAGCCGCAACGACGGGGTGGCCGTGATGCAACGTGTCGTCACCTTTGATGCGCGGTTCGATGACGTGGAGGTAAGCAATGCCGTACTCGTTCAGCACCTGTGCTACATGGCTGAACGTCGCTTCGGGGTTGCTATCGGACACACCGCCCCACTCGCCCGATGGCGAAATGCGCACGCCGACGCGATCCGCTCCGAACACGGAAATCAGGGCTTCGAGTGCTTCGCGCAGAAAGCGCACGCGGTTTTCGATCGGACCGCCATATTCATCCGTGCGCCGGTTCGTGCCGTCCTGAATGAACTGATCGACGAGATAACCGTTAGCGCCGTGCAACTCGACGCCGTCAAAGCCCGCCTTCTTTGCACGTTCGGCAGCCTGGCGGAAGTCTTCGACGATGCCAGCAATCTCCCCGGTCTCCAGCGCACGATGCGGCGACACAGGCACAAAGCCGTCGGCGGTCAGCGCGACGCCCTCGAACGGCACGACCGAGGGTGCCACGGGATCACCGCCATCGTTGACTTCGACGTGGCTCTGACGTCCACCATGAATCAATTGCAGGAACGCACGGCCGCCCCTGGCGTGCACTGCGTCGGCGATAGCCTTCCAGCCCGCGTCCTGACCGTCGTGGAAGATGCTCGCTGCGCCGAGGTACGACCGCGCCTGCCGGGAGATGCTCGCTGCTTCGATGATGACGAGGCCGCCTTCCGATGCACGCTGACCGTAGAACTCCGCCATCATCGGGCTCGGAATATCGTCCGGTTGAATGGTGCGCAGGCGAGTCATCGGAGCGAGTACGACTCGGTGATTGAGGTCGTATGCACCGACCTTTCTGGAAGTGAAGAGCCTGGTCATGATATTTCCTTTGAGAGTTGGGTTGAGCACCTCGGAGAGAGATGCTTCACGCGATGCGTTGGGATCCAATGTAGAGAATCCGCGGCGCCGGAAATAGGCATCGATCGGGATGAGGTCTATTCCGTATCGGGATAAGTCAGCACGATGCGCCGCATTTGTCATCAACGTCGCCTTTGGTCCTCTGCGATAGCGACACGCGCATCCCGACGATCGATTCGCCCGCTGTGCCATGTCAGCATGAGCGCGCCCAGCACGACGACAGATGCGATCCAGGGTGTGCTCATGAGCCCCATGTGGCTGACGATGGCGCCGCCCGTCCACGCTCCGCCCGCTACGCCCAGATTGAACGCAGCGATATTCATCCCGGAGGCGATATGGATCGAGTGCGGTGCGAAGCGCTCGGCCTGCCTCACGACATAGATCTGCAACGCCGGCACGTTGCCGAAGGCGACGGCGCCCCAACCGAGCACGACGATCAGGACAAGCGTTTTACTGGTCGCCGTGATATCGAGGAGCAGCAGCACGCCCGCCAGCAGGGCAAAGATCAGCTTGAGCGCAGTAACGGGGCCGAGCGAATCGGCCAGTCTCCCACCCGCCATGTTTCCAAAGGCCACCGACACGCCGTAGAGCAGCAGAACCATGCCGACGACAGGTGGACTGAAACCGGAAATCTGTTCGAGAATCGGCGCAAGATAGGTGAACGCAATCAAGGAACCACCGTAACCGACGGCCGTCATCGCAAACACCAGCAACAGCCGTGGCTTCAAAAATAACTCCGCTTGCCGCCGGATCGACGCGGGCGGTGTATGCGCGATGTTGCCCGGCACGAACAGCAGCGTGCCCATCATGGCGACGAGGCCAAAGGCCGCGACGACAAGAAAGGTTGCCCGCCATCCAAAGTGTTGACCGATGAGCGTGCCAAGCGGAACCCCCGTCACGAACGCGACGGTAAGCCCGCTGAACATCGTCGCAATGGCGCTGCCCGCTTTCTCTTTAGGTACCACGCTCGTGGCGATGATCGAGCCGACAGAGAAAAAGACACCGTGTGCAAAGCCGCTCAGCACGCGCGCGAGAATAAGCGTTGCGTAGCCCGGTGACTGCCACGCGAGCAGATTCGCGAACGTGAATAATGCCATCAGCGAGATCAGCAACGTTTTGCGCGGCACGCGGCCTGTCAAGGCGGTGAGCACCGGCGCGCCCACTGCTACACCCAATGCGTAGAAGGTGACCAGCAAACCCGCCGACGGCAGGGATACCGACAGATCAGCAGAGAGCGTCGGTATCAGCCCGACGATAAGGAATTCGGTTGTTCCGATGGCGAAGGCACCGATGGTCAGTGCAAGCAGAGCGAGAGGCATGATCGACTCCAGACGTGAAGGCATCCGCGACACCATCACGATGAAAAAATGAACGTAAGGGATTCAGGTGGACGCACGATGACCTGGGCGGAACGCGTGCCGCGACGAGTGCCAGGCAACGACGAGTCCAATCAGCACGAGCGCCAGTAATACCCACGCCATGGCACCTACGCCGCTGGTGTCCAGCAGGATGCCGCCGATCAGACCGCCGCCTGCGATCGCGCCATTCCAGACAGTGACGATCATCGATTGCGCGGTGTCGGCGCCTTCGCCCGCCGAATCGGCCGATGCCGTCTGGAGCAGCGTCGCTGCGCCGCCAAAGGTCAAGCCCCACGCTGCGACAGCGAAGTACACCACCCACGGCAATGTTCCATCGAGTGCGAGCGCCGCCGACGCAAGCGCGAACACCCCGAGACTCGCCAGCACGAGTGCGCGAAGCCAGCGGTCGATCAGAGCGCCCGTGACCCAGATCCCTGCGATTGCGGCCAAGCCGAAAACCAGCAGCACGGCATCGACGCGCTGTGTCATATGAGCGCGCACGAGGAACGGCGCGATATAGGTGTAAAGGATGTTGTGGGCCAACATCCACGCGAGGATGACGAACAGCACGGGGCGAACGCCCGGCGTCCGGAACACGTCGACGACACTTCGCCCCGCTCCGTCCTGTTGTCCGGCAAGCTTCGGCGCCTTCCACATAACCCAGAACACCAGCACGATAGTCAACGCCGACATCACACCAAACGCTGTACGCCAGCCGAGCCACTCTCCCAGCCATGTTCCGGCGGGCACACCGAGCGCAAGGGCGATGGGCGTGCCGACGAGCGCAATTGCCATCGCGCGGCCTTGCAGATGCACGGCAACCATACGGCGTGAATAGCCCGGTACGAGACCCCACGTGACGCCCGCCGCCACACCCGCCATGAACCGCGCCGCAAGTGTGAGCCAGTACCACGACGACAATGCCGTGACCGTGTTGAACACGAAGAACAGCGCGATAGCGAGTAACAATACGGTTCGTCTCGACCATGCGCGCGTCGCTGCCGTCACCGGTATCGCGGCCGCGACGGAGCCCAGCGCGTACAGGGTGACCATCTGACCGGCCCATGACTCCGGCACATTGAGCCCGTGACTGATTTCGGGCAACAGTCCTGCTGGCAGAGTCTCGGTAAGAATGGCGATAAAGCCGGTCATCGCCAGCGCGAGCAGACCGGCAACAGGTAACGAGCCAGCGGGTGCAGTCTGCACACCCGCGTCGATCTCACATACAGGAAGTTGGGTAGACATGATCGGAATCCTCGATAAATGCTTGAGCGCCAGACGAAATGTCGTGCACCCGGTTTCGAGTCGAATGTATCTGCGCGTGCCCGCCCGAAATAGACCCGTGCGCGGATAGGCTTTATTCCAGATCGGGGCGAAGTGACAGTGCAGGATGTGTGGATAGAGCACGCGTCGCTAATGCAAACGCATCGACAGGTGCAGGGCTTTTATTAGCGAGACAGATCGGATTGACGGGCTTACAAGGAGGGATGTGTACAACCTCGCCGACAGGTCGCGATCTGGCGTGAGCGAACGCTGTACGCTGTACGCGGTCTGCGGGCAAGCGAAGCAATGCGAGCTTACCTCAAGGCATCTCGCCGCTTCGCCACCGTCATGAACTACGGCACGCACCAACTCGGTGGCGCGCAGCAGTGAGACGTGTCAGATGCTCACTACGATCTTGCCGAACTGGCCATTCTGTTCGAGGTATCAATGTACCTCGACCATCTCATCGAATTTGAACTCGCGATCGATGACCGGTTTGAGCTTGCCCTGCTCGATTCCCTTGAGGATAAACTCGACGGCAGCCTTTTGCCGTACTGGGTCGCCGGTGGTTACCCACAGGTTGTGGGCCCGGATGGTTTGCAGTTTGGCAATCATCGGCAGAACGGGTATCTCCGTCGGACCTTGCGCAAGCGCACCATAGATTAACGCAATGCCCTGGAATGCCAGCACCGAGATCAGTCTGGCGAAGTTCGGGCCACCTACCGGATCGAAGACGACGCGAGCACCGTTACCACCGGTGATGCGCAGGATCTCTGCAACAAAGTTCGTTTCGTTCGTGACGACAACGTGAGCTGCGCCGGCATCCAGCAAGGCCTGACGTTTCTCAGCCGTACGCGTCAACGCGATGGGCGTCGCGCCCGCATAGTTGGCGATCTGGATCGCGGCCAGACCCACGCTACTCGAAGCAGCAGGCACCACGACGAAATCGCCCTTCGTCACCCTGGCGTCTTCGATCAGCGCGCTATATGCCGTGATGAACATCATCCAGATGGACGCGGCTTGCGTATACGACAACGACTTCGGATGCGCGACAACGGCATGCTCGGGAACAATGATGACTTCCCCGTATGTTCCGTATTGATTAAACGAAAACGATGGAATGACGTTGACCTCGTCACCAACGGCGATCCCTTCGACGCCCGGTCCGACAGCATCGACGATACCGGCCGCTTCGTACCCCAGTCCTGCTGGAAACGTAACGGGTTCGATGTAGTCATCACGCCGCCACATCGATTCTGCGCGGTTGATGCCGATCGCCTTTACCTTGATGCGGACTTCGTTAGCGAGTGGCGCACTGACGGGAGCGTCGACGAATTCGAGAACGTCGGGGCTACCCGCGCGGGAAAACTGAATAATGCGAGGCATGGCTATCTCTTGAGTGAAGAAAAAGTGGTGTGCGGGCTATTCTTTCTGAGTGTCGACGTAGGTCGGGAAGTCGGAGTAGTGCCGTTCGGTACCACCCCAGAAGGCTGCCCGCACATACGGAGTCAGCGGAAGCTTGTGTTTGAGCCGATACGGCAAATCGGGGTTCGAGCTGAAGTATCGACCAAACGCAACAAGGTCGGCATCGCCCGAGGCAACGACGGCCTCCGCACTGTCGCCGTCGAAGCCGCCTGCAGCAATGATCGGCCCTGAGAAATAGGGTCGCAGGTACTTCACCGCAACGGGAGGGTGACCTTCGTGCAGCGTATCGTCGCCTTTGATGCGTGGTTCAATCACGTGCATATAGGCGATCCTGTAAGAGTCCAGCACCTGTGCGACGTGACTGAACGTCGCTTCGGGATCGCTGTCGGAAATGCCACCCCACTCGCCCGAAGGCGAAATGCGTACCCCAACACGATCCGCACCGAAGACGGAAATCAGGGCTTCGACTGCTTCGCGCAGAAAACGCACGCGGTTTTCGATCGGACCGCCATAGGCATCCGTGCGCGTGTTGGTACCGTCCTGGATGAACTGATCAACCAGATAGCCGTTCGCGCCGTGAAGTTCAACACCATCGAATCCCGCGTCTTTGGCGCGCTGCGCAGCAGCGCGAAACTCCTCGATGATGTCAGGTATTTCTTCCAGACCGAGCGCGCGGTGAGGCGACACAGGTACGAAGCCGTCCTTCGTGAGCGCCACGCCCTCGAATGGAACGACGGAAGGCGCCACAGGATCGACGCCGCCCGTCATCTCAACATGACTTTGACGTCCGCCGTGAATCAGCTGCATGAAAACATAGCCGCCCTTCGCATGCACCGCGTCGGCGATCGCTTTCCAGCCTTCCATCTGACCGTCATGAAAGAAGCTCGCCGCACCCAGGTATGAGCGCGCGACTCTGGAAATACTCACGCCTTCAATCAGCACGAGACCACCTTCGGATGCGCGCTGCCCGTAGAAGTCGGCCATCATCGGGCTCGGAATTTCGTCCGGCAAAATGGTGCGCAGCCGGGTCATCGGCGCAAGCACGACTCGATGTGAAAGCACAAAAGCGCCGACTTGCTTTGGAGTGAACAGGTGAGCCATGGCGTTTCCCCCAGCGACGTGATGAAGGGTGCGTTGTGAAGGCTGCTTCGGTGTTTCGGACTGTAGTTATTTCTATGCGGATAGATAAGAGGCCGTATTTGCATAGGGCCTATTCCGTGGCGGGATAAATCGCAGGGGCGAATGTCAGTCTCAGACGCCACGACCTCGAATAGCTGGCGTCCCGAAGCGCCGCCTTTGACAGGCCTCCATGTCAGATGACGATTTACACACTATCCTTCGTTGTCTCCGGGCGCCTTGGCGCGACCTGATGCAAGCTGATATTTCCTGCGGCCGCCGTTCGTTGGCCGGGGAGACTGGAGCAGACATTGAGACGTTGCACCACGGGCCACGCGCCTCACGAATGCGTGAGGCTTGCCAGTTTGGCAGTCCGACCGGACGCCGGCGGACATGTGAGGTACGCTATCGGCACATCCGACAACACACCAGACAGTTTGTGGATGAGCCCAAACAGGCCGTGCGCCGGTAGCCTTGCGTCGTTCAGGAGAATCCCGATGGACCGCCTTGCAGCATTCGAAATCTATATCCGTGTTGTCGACACAGGCTCGTTTTCAGCGGCGGCGAGACATTTCGACGTCGGCCAACCCGCTGTGTCGAAGGCCGTGGCGCAGCTGGAGGAGTGGCTCGGGGTAAAATTGCTGCTGCGTTCGACGCGCTCATTGACTCCGACCGAGGCAGGCCAGAATTTCTATACGCGGGCAAAGCGTGCAGTTGAGGAATCGGGCGCTGCTGTGCTTGCTGCACGAGGCACCGCTGCCGGTCTGACAGGCAAACTCCGCGTGTCGGCAGCAGTCTGCTTCGCTAGGCTTCACATCGTCCCGAAGTTGCCCAGTTTTCTGAACCGGAATCCCGACCTGGACGTCGAACTCGTACTTGACGATCGAAACATCGACCTGGTTGAAGAAGGCGTCGATCTGGCGTTACGGATGGGCGATCTGGCCGACTCCAATATGACAGCACGTCGCATTGGCCAGGCACGACGGCGGGTGCTCGCTACGCCAGCCTACTTTGAGCGATGCGGTGTGCCATCGATGCCCGCAGACCTGCTGAAGCATCACGCGGTAGTCTATACGCGCGACATCAATAGTGGCGAGGACTGGACCTTTCGACGGGACACGGTAGAACAGTCGATCAAACTCCAGAGTCGCGTCAAGATATCCGCAACGGAGGGACTCCGCGCCGCGGTTTTCTCTGATATAGGGCTTGCGGTTGCATCCGAGTGGGCGTTCGCCCCGGAACTGAAGTCCGGGGTTGTCGTTGCTGTCATGGATGACTGGAACCTGCCGGGTATCGCACTTTCCGCACTTTATCCGACCGGGCGTATGGCCAGCAGCAAGGCGCGTCAGTTCGCCGCTTTCGTCGAAGAATGTCTCTCGTCCGAATTTGCACCAACTCTCCTATCTGCGTAATCAGTCGAGCGCGGCCGAGGCGATTCGCAATGGCCTCCAAAAATTCTCGCTATACGGGTCTTCCGGCGATCCGTACCCTTTCATACGTTGACCGACGGGTCTGATCAGGCAAGCGGTCGTTTGTGCCTCAACTGCGAGCGACCGTTTATGACCGCCGGCCCCGGCAGTTCGAAGCTCGCGGTTGACCGCGCGATGTCCAGCAGCAGCGAACCTTTGAAGTCGACCCGAAGCAAACCGTCGACGCAGTGTGCCGGGAACTGCCGTTTTCAAGGCGGAATTGCCGTTCGAGTGCCATTCACTAGATGCGCCTGACAGTCGATCGCCCCCTGCCTTCTGCGAAGGTGTCGCCGCCGGCGACGATCGAAAATCAACTTCAGAAGCGATGACATGAGATCTGCTCTCTCACCACAATTCGGCTTGCAAAACACCGCGGAAACTCAGCAACAAGTCACGATCCTATCGACCATGTTTACTACACTCAAAAAGCGCGACAAGTATCTGTCCGTTGACCGCGCGAACGCGTTGCTTTCAAGTCCGGTTCCAGAGCTGTGGTTCCGTTTGCCCAATCGGCTGAATGATCAGTATGACTCGAACTCAATTGGCTCTTACGCGGATGCGTTTGGTGCCATTGAGGGGTTCTGCATGAGCGAGTCCGCATCGGCACGCATTGCGCTTTGCATATACGAATTCGTCGTTTAACAGTCGTGAACGACACCGCTAGCATGCAGGAATCTTCGACTTCTGGCGTGACGCTCAACATGTCTACCATCGCTATTCCGTTCCCTGACCTGGACGGTTCCACACAACCGGCGTCTCTGGCCCAAACCGTGATGCGTTCTGCGCAGCAGATATGGCGCATTGTCAATGCGGGTGCAGCCAAAGGCGGCAATGCTCGCATCGTGATCGCGATTGCTGCCGGTCTTGTGTCTGACGCGTGGGCGCTGGGCGTCGCCCGCTTTCTGATGGGCGTTGGGGTCGGACTCGCTCTCCCCCAGAGCCGGAGTCATCGCCATCAGGCGTCATCGGACGGAGTTCAGGCGCAAGGCTGAGGTGGGCCGCCTGGACACATGAGCCAGGCGCAGGGCTCACGCAGGCCGAGACACGCACGCAGTCAATCCTATCCATCCCCCGACAGCACAGACACCGATGGCAACACCTTCACTCCCCCGTTTCGGCATATGGGCACTCGTGCATGGCAGCCGTGCCGCCCTGCAGGACCCCGACGAACCGTACGACGCTTCATGGGCGCGCAACAAGGCGCTCGTGCTGGAGGCCGAGCGGCTCGATTACGATTCGGTGCTGGTGGCCCAGCATACGATCAACCCGCACGATCCGGCTCTCGATCAACTCGAAGCCTGGACGGCATCGGCTGCACTGGCGGCGCTCACCTCGCGCATCGAGATCATCGCGGCGATCAAGCCGTATCTCTACCATCCTGTCGTGCTGGCCAAGATGGCGCAGCAGATCGAGCACATCAGCGGCGGGCGCTTTGCGATCAATCTGGTGAACGCATGGAATCGTCCCGAGCTGGAACGCGCGGGCATTGGCTTTCCCGAACACGACGAACGGTACGCCTATAGCCGTGAATGGATCCAGGTGGTGGCCGCGTTGCTGCAGGGCGAAACGCTCAATCACCACGGCGATCATTTCCGCATCGACGACTACGCACTGCGGCCCGCTGACCCGTTCCGCGCCCGTCCGCGCATCTATGTGGGCGGCGAGTCTGAGCCTGCCCGTTCGCTGGTCGCGGCGCACGGCGACGTGTGGTTCATCAACGGCCAGCCACACGACGATGTAGCGCGCCTGATCGACGACGTAGCGTCACGCGCGCGGCGAGCCGGGCAAGCACCGTTGCGCTTCGGCTTGTCGGCATTCGTGATTGCGCGGCCAACGCAGGCCGAAGCCGATGCGCACCTCGCGAATCTGTTCGCGCTGGCCGCGCTCGACAAGCCGTTGCGCGAGCGGCAAAAGGCGAATACCGATCCCAATGTCGTGATGATCCAGACCTTCGCGCAGTCGCCGCGCGTCGGTTCGAACGGTGGTACAGCGGCAGGGCTTGTCGGCGATTACGACACGGTTGCGCAGCGCATTGCAGCGTTCCATCGTGCGGGTATCGAACTGTTCATGCTGCAGTTTCAGCCTTTCGAAGCCGACATGCGCATTTTCGCGCAAGAGGTGGCGCCACGCGTGCGCCGGCTGTTGTCTGCCTGAACTTCGATATGGACGACAGCAGGCCACGTTGCGACGTGGCCTGCCCATGATCGTTATCGCAATCAGAAGAACGCGCCCGTGGGCGGGAGCTGCCCGTTCAGCAGATTCTGTCCTAGCAGGCGCTCCTTGTAGAGCCGCGGATTGTGCGAGGCAATCACCTTGATATTGCGCCAGTGCCGGTCCAGCGCACCGACGCGCGAGACCACCGAGCCTGAACCGAGATCGATCAGCCAGCTCGCAAGCTGAGGCGCGAGATCGTCGATCACCACCTTGGCTTCCGATGCCGCGAACGTCGCGGTCAGCGTCGCTTCATACTCGTCGCTCGTGCCATGCACATCCCATGCGCGTTGCAGTGCGCCGATGGCGCGACCCGCTGTCGCTTCAATGCTCGCGGCGTAAGCGCGGACACGTCCCAGCAACGCTTGCAGCACAGGCTCTTCGGCGGGTTGTGTGGCGGTGCCGTGATAGAAGTTGCGCTTGCGTGCGCGCAGCACCTCCACGGCATCCAGTGCTACGCGTCGCGCGATGCCCGCAATGCAATTGGTCAGATACACCTGATGGAAGGTGTATCCCCACGGCGACGTGCCATCGGCACGCGCAGGGTCCGGCGGATAAACGTGCGCGGCAGGCACAGTCACGTTGCGAAACCGTGCGGTGCCGGAGCCCGTCAGGCGTTGACCGAATCCTTGCCAGTCGTCATCGTCGCTGACACCTTCGCCACGTTCGAATAGATACTGGACGGTGCGGCCCTCGCGACTCTCGATTGCTGTGCCGGCAAAGGCGTCGTTATACAGATTACCTGTTGCATAGACCTTGTCACCGGAGCCGACATAGCACTGACGCGGGTCGTCCCATTCGAGCCGGGTGAGCACGCGGGTTGGCCGCGCGCCTGCGGCTGGCACATCGGATTCGGTGAAACTGAGTCCGATGGTTTTATTCTCTCTGGTCAGCGCAAGCACGCGCGCATGGAACGGATGATCCTGCCGCCTGAGCGCCGCTTCGACTTGCCACAGATGGTTGCGAAATGCGTGTGCATCATTCGAATCCGCTGCGGCGATATCGCGGGCCACCGTGAGAAGCTCGCTCAAGGCGAGGCCACGCCCTCCATCGTCAGCGTGCAGACGCAGCGCGCCGAAACCTGAAGCCTTCAGCGCCGCGATTTCCTCATAGGGCAATCGATGATTGAGTTCACGCTCCACCGCAGTCGCCGCGATGTGAGCGATGATGTCCTTGAAGCCGTGTGCGGCGGACAGCGGTGACACCAGTTTCGCTTGCCCGATATCGACGATGGTTGGATCGGAGTCAGACATGCGCGTGTCTCTCCTTGCAGGTCGGCTTCATCAAACTTTCACGCTGTAGTCCGCGACCTTGATTCGCGAGTTGATGATCTTGCGTTCGGCAAGCCAGTCGGCGGCGCGCTGCAACTGCGCGATGAATGCGGCATCGTCCGGTTCGTGGAACTGGTTGACGCGTTTGAGACTCGCCAGATAGTCGCGCACCTGATCCGGGTACTTCGCCTCGCGCTGTACCAGTTGCTCCGTTTCGGTGGGATGCGCCGACTGCCATGCACCCTCTACGTAGTACGCATCGATCACCGCGCGAACCAGTTCGGAGTTCTCTTCGGCGAATTTACGGCGCGTGACCAGCGAACTGTAGTCGATCAGAAACTCCAGATCGCGTCCTTCGTTGAAGATGTCTTTCGCGTCGTTCGAATAGCGTGAAATATCCACCGCGGGCGACCACATCGACCATGCGTCGACCTTGCCTTGCGCGAAAGCGGGCGCGGCGTCGGGTGGATTCAGATAGACGAACTGTACCTTGTCGCGATCGATACGGTTCTTCTCGAGCGCCGCAATGAGCAGGAACTCGCCGAGTCCCGAACGGTTGACGGCAACCTTGCGCCCCACCAGATCCGAAACCGAATTGATGCCGCTCGATTTCTTCACGATGATGGCTGTCGAGCGCGGCGAATAGACATCAAAGGCGGTGAAGACGATGGGCGAGCCTGCCAGCATGGCGGCGAGCGCAGGCGTCGTCGAACCCCAGAAACCGAAGTCCGCGCTGTTGCCGACCACGGCCTGAATCGACGGTGCATGGTTCGGAAACGGTCCAATCCATTCGACCTTGATGTTTTTTGCAGCGAGCGTCTTTTCGAACGCGCCGCGTTGCCTGGCGATGTCGGGCAGGCTGCCGTAGCCCCAGCCGATACGCACCGTGTCCGTGTTGCGCGTGAGCTTGCGTGGTTCGGCTGCGTGAGCGGGCAATGCGCCGCCCACGGCGAGACCGGCCAGCAGTCCGCCCGCCGCGCGCAAAACCTGGCGGCGGCCGGATGAGTGATCGTTCATTCTTTGATGGTCCTCGATGTGATGCTGGAAAGCAGTCAGTGAGCATGCACGCCCAGCTCTTCGAGCAGGGCGGATCGCAATGCATCAAACGTGTGGTGTTCAGGCTGGAACGAAGCTGCGATGCGCCCCGCGCGCATCACAAGAATGCGGTCTGCGAGTGTGAGCGCTTCATCGACGTCATGCGTGACGATCAGCACGCCAGGCTGATGGCGAGCCACGAGCTCCTTGACCAGACCGTGCATCTTGATGCGCGTGAGCGCGTCGAGTGCGGCGAACGGTTCGTCGAGCAGCAGCAGCGCGGGGTCGCGGACCAGCGCGCGCGCCAGCGCGACGCGGTGCGCCTGGCCGCCCGACAGGTTGCGCGGCCAGTCGTTCTCGCGGCCGGAGAGACCCACTTCAGCCAGCGCGTGTGCGGCGCCGCTGCGGCCTACGGTCGTTTCATGGCCGAGTGCGACGTTTTCCCACAAGGTCGCCCAAGGCAGCAGACGATGCTCCTGAAACACCACGGAAGGCCGCTCGGGCGCGCGGATCTGTCCTTCGTCGGGTTGATCGAGTCCTGCCAGTGCGCGCAGCAGCGTGGTCTTGCCGCATCCGCTTTCACCCAGCAGCGCGACGAATTCGCCTTTGTGGATGTCAAGGTCAAGCGCATCGATGACAACGCGTTCGCCGTAGCGCCGTTGCAGGCCCCGCACCGAGACGGCCAGCGGAAACTGCGCCGCGCGCCTGGCGGCGGACGGCACGCCGGTGGCATCACGGGAGAGCGTGAGACTGGCGGTCATTGATGCACTCCTTTGGCGTAATTCGCGTGCCACGACAGGAAGCGCGCTTCGAGAGAACGAACCAGTGCGTCGGCCACGACGCCGATAATCGCGTAGATGATCATGGTCAGCAGAATCACATTGGTTTGCAGGAATTCGCGAGCGTCCATCGCGAGAAAGCCGATGCCTTTGGTGGTCGCGAGCGTTTCGGCAATCACCAGCGCAAGCCACGCATGCGCGAGCGCGTAGCGCACGCCTGTCAGGATGGAGGGCATTGCCCCGGGCAGGATGATGCGCCGAACCACGGCCGTCCAGTCGAGTCCGATCACCTTGGCGAGTTCCATCAGCTTCGGGTCGATCTGGCGAATGCCGAGCATTGTGTTGATGTAGATGGGGAACAGCACCGCAAGTGCGACGAGGAAAATTGTCGCGGCCTCGCCAACGCCGAACCAGACGATGACGAGCGGCAGCATGGCAAGAAACGGAATGGCGCGCACCATCTGGATCGAGCGGTCGAGCAGCGCCTGTGCGAGCGGCGAGAAGCCGACCAGAATTCCGAGTGCAAGCCCGATCGTCCCACCAATCAGGAAGCCGGCGATGGCACGCAGCAGCGACACGCCCAGGTGAACAAACAGTTCGCCGCTGCGGGCGAGATCGAATGCGGTCGCGAGCACGCTGCTCGGCGCGGGCAACACTTGTGGCGTGATGAAGCCGACGCGCGCTGCGGTTTCCCAGAGCACGATAACGAGGGCAGGCACGAGCCACGAAAGCCATCGATACGACGACGCTGTCGACAGCCCTGAACGCGTGCGCACCGCGGTAGCAGGGCTATGGCGTGAGGAAGCGATATCGGACACTTCAGCTCCATGTTAGCGATGAAAAGAGATCGCTCCGCTACGGAGCCGTGATGCGCACGCCGTGTTCTCCGACGGGAACAGGCCGCAGAAACCAGGTGCGCCTCGCGAATGCGAGCCTGATATTTAATGCTGACCAGCACGGCGAAGACAAACGCTTTTTTATGCTTTGCTTTTCAGTGAAAGCGCACAGGTATGCGCCGCTTGCTGCAGCGCTGTGCAATTGAAAATCGTGGAATGCATATGCGGCTGTGTCATATGCATTCCACGATCAGGGAAGCCGCTTACCCGGCTGCGGCTTCTACCGCTTCGTCGAGCAGCGGATAATCGTTGTACCCGGCTTCATCGTCGGTATAGATGGTTTCGGGATTGACGGTATTCAGCGTTGCGTCGTGCCGGAATCGCCCGAACAGATCGGGGTTGGCGACAAAATGACGTGCGAGTGCTGCAGCATCGCCTTCACCGCGTTCGATAGCCTGTTCGGTGCTCTCTTTTGTCAGCCCTTCGTCGAGGATAAACGCGCCGTTGAAGATGCGCCGGACGTCGCGCCCGATGCGCTGATCGCCACGACCAGCGATTCACGCGCAAGACCTGATGGCTCATCGCGTCGACGGGAAAATCGTCATCAAGCCCGTCAACTAGCAAAGATTCGCGTAGTCCAAAAGCCGACATTGACGACGGATCACTGTAGTTGGTCGAATCCGGCAGTCCATCCCGCATTGATAATCTACGCGCATCAATCCTTCCAAAAATCGCACTTATCGTTTCGGACGTCTTGAGCAAATATCAATGCTCAAGACGAGCATAAACGCATTCACAGAAGAACGTATCGGAGACAGGCGCGAATCGCGAGCTGCGTTTCGCCGCATCCCAGCGCGAGCCCGCTCATGGGCGCTGCCACCCGTCACCGACGCGCATCTCGCATAACAACACCTCGCTACGTGATTACTGCCGCCGCTTCCGAGCGTGTGCCCGGCAGCGGTGCATGCCGCGCCTGCCGCAGTGATCTGGATGAACTCCCAGTACTTGCTTCATTCGCCATTGCCTTGAAAATTCAGGAGACACATATGCAGATCACCGGAATGTTGCACGGCGCACGCCTGCTGCAATTCGTCGGATTTCCAGCCAGCGAAGTGCTGGGTCCGGGCGCGACCGAGGAAGAAATCAAATCGCTGATCGACCGCCACGGCCAGGTGTTCATCAAGCCGGTATTCAAGGGCGGCGTCGGCAAAAAGGGCAAGGCGGGACTGCTCGGCCGCGCCACCGATCTCAAGACGGCACTGGTGGAAAAGGAACGGCTCTATTTCGCCGAGCACGTCGTCGGCCATGTGAGGGCGAAAGCAAATGGTGTGACATTCGAAGCGGGCGTGCCGGCCCGGCACGAGGTCTATTTCTCGATCTCCGACTCCACGCGCTTTCGCGCGCCGATGATGACGCTCTCACACAAGGGCGGCATGGATATCGAGGAAGTCGATCCGAAGCACGTCGCAATGGTGCCGTTCGATGCGTTGACCGGCCTGAAAGCGTTCGTCGTCGCGAATGCGCTGAGCGAGATCGGTGCGCCGCGCGAGATCATCTCACCGCTCGTGCAGCAGTTGCCGAAGCTCTGGGAGCTGTACCACGACTTCGGCATGACCACGCTCGAGCTCAACCCGATTCGCATGCGAGAGGACAAAAAGGGCCGTCTCACACCCGTGGCCTGCGACTTCAAATGCGGTTTCGATCGTGACGACCCGCGTTTCTCGCGGCTCGGCCTGCCCGCGCATCTGTTCGCCGCCGACTACTCGGACTTCGAGCAGGAGATCAACCAGTTGCGCACGCATCAGGGACAAAGCGATGTCTACGTGATCAACGAGCACGGCACGATCCTCGCGCCCACCTTCGGCGGTGGCGCTAATTCGCGGGTGACCGAGATGCTGGGCGACGCGGCCATTATCTCGTCGGACTTCGGCGGCAATCCTCCTTACGAAAAGATGAAGGAAGTGGCACGCATCTGCTTCAGGCACTGGCTCAGACAGTCGAACGTGCTGTTCATCATTGGCGGCAAGTCGAATAACACCGACATCTACGAACCGCTCCGCGCGATGGCTGACGCACTGCGTGAGCACTTCAGCGAGCACGGCCCAACACCGCTTTATGTCGTTCTCGGTCGCGGCGGACCGAATCTGGTGCGCGGCATGTCCGCGCTGCGCGACACCTGCGATTCGCTAGGCCTGCCCTACCGCCTGTTCGGCTTCGATTCCGACATCAGCGAAGTGATCCAGTACGCGCGCAAAGCCGATGCCTGGATGCAAGCGGGCGGACGCGCGCAGATCGCGGCACGCATCGGCGCACGCGAGGCTCAGTCGCAAACGGAAAAGGCGTGAGGAGATCGACATGCACAAGCAAGGCAGCAGCCATTTCAAATACTTCGTTGGCATCCACTCGCTGGCGCAGATTGCCACACGCGATGACCGCGTGTGCGTGCTCAACATTCTCGGCGGTGAATCGTCGGACGTGACGCCGGTGAGCCACGCGTTTTCGGGGGCGAATGTCGTGTTCGGCACGGCGCCCGGCAAAGGCGGGCAAGTGCTCGGGACGCCCGCCGGCGACATCCCCGTGTACAACAACGTCCGCGAAGGTCTCGAAGCCGGGCACCGCTTCAACTGCGGTGTCGTCTACCTGCCGCCGTCGGCGGCGCGCGATGGCGTCGCCGAACTGATCCGCGTCAATCCGGACCTGCGCAAGATCTTCATCATCACGGAGAAAATCGCCGTGCACGATGCCCGCGAGATTCGCGCGATGGGCCAGCAGGCGGGCATCGACATCTTCGGCGCGAACGGACTGGGCGTTGCGGATTCGTGGCAGCGCGTGCGCATCGGCGGCGCGCTCGGCGGTGATGATCCGGGCGCGACCCTGCGCCAGGGATCGATCGCGATCTTTTCGAATTCGGGCGGCTTTAGCACGACGATCGCGCAGTATCTGCGCATGAGCGGCTGGGGTACCTCGACGGTCATTTCCAGCGGCAAGGACGTCTACATCCACTATGCGGCGCCGGAGTTCGCGTTCGCCCTTGCCAACGACGCGCGCAGCAAGGCCGCCGTGCTGTATTGCGAGCCAGGCGGATACTACGAGGCCGACGCGGCCTTCACGAAGCCTGTGGTCGCCTGTTTGGTGGGCCGCTGGAAAAGCCGGCTCACGCGTGCGGTCGGTCATGCGGGCGCGATGGCGGGCGGCTCCGACGATGCGCTCGCGAAAGAGCGCTGGTTCATGGAGAAGTTCGGCGTCGAACGGCTCTTCACGCCCGATGATCCCTGCTGTTCGGCCAGGGGCGCAGTCGTCACGAACATCGCGCATATACCCGCCGCCCTCACGGCGGTGATGCGCGCGAACGCGACGATGCCCGACTTCGAACCCGAAGGCAGCCTGGCCCTCAAGCCGTGGTTCGGCTCGGATCAGGGGCTCGCATTACCCGATGAGCTCGCGTTGCCGGTCGTGAAAGCGGTCGCGCCCTACGACGAGCAGGTCGCGCGGGTCAACGCCCAGATCGGCGCGATCCCGCCGCGACAGCCGCTGAAGGACGCCTCGGGCGCGGCGCAGCTGGACGCGAAGACACAGGTCAGCAGCCTGCACGGCGCATCGATGCTGGAAGCCGCTACGCACTCGTTCGAGGCGAATGTCTGTCTCGCGCTGTTGCACGAGTTCGGCGGGACCAACGACGAGAAGCTCGTCAACGTGGCCGTCTGCGCGGCGGTGAACCTGCACGGCACGCCCGAACTGGCGGCGGCGCAAGCGGCGCGCGAAGCGGGCAACGCGCCCAATGCGGTGCTCGCGGCGGCGGCGGCGATCATCGGGCCGAATCGCCAGCACGCGGCGCGCGAGGCGGCGCGGCTCATGATCGATCGGTTCGCGGCAGGCGGACTGGTGGACGCATTCGATGAAAGCTTCGATGTCAGTGTCATCGACACAGCGGGCAGTGCCGTTTGCTTTGCCTGCGAGCGCGACGCCAAGGCGGACGCGATGATCGCCGGCCTTGCCGCGCGCGGCGTGAGTTCGCCGTTCATTCGCTGGCTCACACATCAGGAGCGTTACCCGAGCGCGGACGCCGTGCTCGCCGCGATCACGACAGCGCTTGCGTGGGGCCCGCTCATGCGCAAACGCGTTTCGCGGCTGACGGCAGAGAGTCTGCCATGGTGGATCAAGCTCTTTGGCACGCTGATCGGCGCGTCCGCTGACGCGTCACGCCACAGCCCCGAAGCCTTCTGCGGCTTTTCCAATGCGGAACTGCTTGGCGAGCGCTCGCTCACCGAGATCGCGTTCGCGGCGCTGCTCAACCTGAAGCCATCCAGCGACGACCTCTTTGCGTTCAGGACGCTGGTCGGCCTGCTGCTGACGAACGGGCCGGGTGCGATCTCGGCGCAGGGCGCGAAGGGCGCGGTGTCCGCCGACGGTCCCGAAAGCCCGGAACGCGTGCAACTGAACAAGGCCCTGGTGGGCTTTCTCACGCACACCGGCTATACGCACGGCGGCAACGGTTACGAAGGCATCGCGTTTCTCAACGAGGCGTTTCGCGAAAGCGAACTCGATGATCCTTCCGACCCGCATCACGGCATCGATCTCGAAGCGCTCGCACGTCGCTCCGTCGAGCAGTATGCGCAGTACAAGGCCCGGCAAAAGCACGCGGGAAGCCTCGACATCGCCAAACTGCCCGGCGTGAATCACCCGGTTTTCAAGGACAAGCCGGTCAACCACGACCCGCGTGAGGTGTTCATCGCGAACCTCCATGAGACGCGCGGCGAGTACAACGCGTTCCACGCCTTCTATCGCGCACTGGTGCAGGCGCAGTTCGATGCGGGCGTATCGCGCAACGTGTACTGCGTGAATGTCGATGCCGTGATCGCTGCGCTGCTGCTGAGGATGTTGTGGCAGCCGTTGCGGCGCGGGGAGTTCAGCGAGTCGGATCTCGAAACGGCAGCGTTCACGATCTTCCTCTATCCACGCATGCTCGGCTGCGCTGCGGAGATCGACGATCACCTTAACCGCGGCCGGAATATGGATACCCGCACTGCCGCGTCGCAGTGTCGCTTCGTGGCCTGACCACGTCGCCGTCATCGCAGCCGCTTCGGGCCCCGGAATGGACACCGAGGCGGCGCAGTACCGGGTCTTATCGATTGATAACTATCGCGCATCAATCGTTTTGAAAATTGCACTTATTGTTTTAGGCGATCCGGGCGAACATTCGCAAAACGACAATCCGCGGGCGCTCCGCGCATTTCAAGGATTCAGGAGACACTTGATGCACCCCTCATCCCCTACCCTATCAACAGGACAATCGAAGGCTGCCGCGGTTCTCCGCGTCACGGCCGGGAATTTCCTGGAGCAGTTCGACTTCTTCCTGTTCGGCTTCTACGCCACGCAGATTGCCAACGTGTTCTTTCCCGCCGCGAGTGAATTCGCCTCGCTGATGATGACCTTCGCGGTCTTCGGCGCGGGATTCCTGATGCGCCCGCTCGGCGCCATCATCCTCGGCGCCTATATCGACGATGTGGGCCGCCGCAAGGGGCTCATCATCACGCTGTCCATCATGGCAAGCGGCACGATCCTGATCGCATTCGTGCCGGGCTATGCCACGATCGGCCTGCTGGCGCCCGCGCTCGTGCTGCTCGGGCGCCTGTTGCAAGGCTTCTCCGCTGGCGCGGAACTGGGCGGCGTGTCGGTCTATCTGGCCGAGATGGCCTCGCCCGGCCGCAAGGGCTTCTTCACCAGCTGGCAATCGGCCAGCCAGCAGGTGGCCATCGTGGTAGCCGCGGGCCTCGGCTTCGCACTCAACCAGTCGCTCGATTCGTCGACCATCGCCGCCTGGGGATGGCGCGTGCCGTTCTTCGTCGGCTGCATGATCGTGCCGTTCATCTTCATGTTGCGTCGAAATCTGGAAGAAACGCAGGAATTCAAGGCCCGCAAACACCGCCCGACGATGAAGGAAGTCTTCCGCACGCTGGCGCGGAACTGGGGCGTCGTGCTCGCCGGCGTGATGCTGGTCGCGATGACCACCACGAGCTTCTATCTCATCACGGTCTATGCGCCGACCTTCGGCAAGACGGTTCTGCATCTGAGCACGGCGGACAGCCTGCTTGTGACGCTGTGCATCGGCGTATCGAATTTCGTGTGGCTGCCGATCGGCGGCGCACTTTCGGACCGGATCGGCCGCCGCCCGCTCATGCTCGGCATGACCACACTCGCCATCGCGACCGCATATCCGGCGCTGTCCTTTCTTGCTCACGCACCGAGCTTCGTCAATATGCTGCTCGTGCTGCTGTGGCTTTCGTTCATGTACGGCATGTACAACGGCGCGATGGTCGTCGCGCTGACCGAGGTAATGCCTGTCGAGGTGCGTGTCGCCGGGTTCTCGCTCGCCTATAGTCTCGCTACGGCGGTATTCGGCGGCTTCACGCCCGCTATCGCGACCGCGCTGATTCATATGACCGGCGACAAGGCCGCACCCGGGATCTGGATGAGCTTCGCCGCCGTGTGCGCGCTTTGCGCCACGCTCGCGCTCTACCGCCGCCGCGCGGTGGCGCTGAATGCCGCGCAGTGAGACGCCTGATAGCTCACTTCCACTTCCCTACGTACCCGAACGACCCTGATCCATGAAAAACCTTCTTGGCAAGCTTTCCGGCGCAGCACTCATCGCGCTCTCAGCCCTGACAGCGAACGTACAGGCCGCCGACCTGCACGTCATGAGTTCCGGCGGCTTTACCGCTGCGTACAAGCTGCTCGGCCCCCGGTTCGCGTCGGCGACGGGCAATACGCTCGACACCACACTCGGTCCGTCGATGGGCAAGTCACCTGAAGCGATACCCAATCGCCTCGAACGCGGCGAGCCCGCAGATGTCGTGATCATGGTCGGCTACGCACTTGACGATCTCATCAAGCAAGGAAAGGTCATCCCCGGATCGCGGGTCGAACTCGCGGATTCGCGGATCGGCATGGTCGTGCGTGACGGCGCGCAGAAACCCGACATCGGCTCGATCGAGGGACTTAAACAAACCCTGCTGCACGCGAAGTCGATCGCCTACTCTGACAGCGCGAGCGGCGTCTATATCGAGCGCGAACTGTTCAAACGGCTCGGCATCGAGGAGCAGGTCGGGCCGAAAGCGAAGATGATTCCGCGCATTCCCGTCGCGTCAGTGGTGGCCAACGGCGACTATGAAGTCGGCTTCCAGCAGGTCAGCGAGTTGTTGCCGGTACAAGGCGCGGCCTTCGTCGGCAAGATTCCCGAGTCCCTGCAATCCGTTACGCGCTACGCCGCCGGCATCCCGGTTGGCGCACAACACCCGAAGGAAGCGAAAGCCCTGCTCGATTATCTCGCGTCGCCTGAAGCACAGCCCGAAGTGACATCGACTGGCCTCGATTCCGTCACGTCGCATTGACTCGAGAGACGGAAAGCGCGCCGCGTGCCACTTTCCGGTCTCAGCCCGAAGCATCCGTCGCAGGGTCGTCGACGTCAGGCGGCACGGGCGCGCGCAACATCACCGAGAGACGCGGCCGGTCGCACGCGCCCTCCCACATCGAAACGAAGATCACCGCGCATGCGTTGCTGATCACACTCGTCAACGCACGCGCCTCCGACATGAACCGGTCGATGCCGACCAGCAGCGCCACCCCAGCAACGGGCAGATCGGGAATCACCGTCAAGGTCGCGACGAGCGCCACGAGCCCGCTGCCGGACACGCCAGCCGCACCCTTGGACGTGAGCAGCATGACCGCGAGCAAGATCGCGATCTGCGCACCGGAAAGCGGTACATCGCACGCCTGCGCGATGAACACCGAGGCAAGCGTCAGATAGATCGCGGTGCCGTCGAGATTGAAGGAATAACCTGCGGGCAGCACGAGTCCGACGATTCCCCTGTCGCAACCTAGTGCCTCGAGTTTTACGATCAGGCGCGGAAGGACCGGTTCAGTCGACGAGGTCGCGAGCACGATCACCAGTTCCTCGCGCAGGTAGCGCAGCAATCGCCACAACGCAAAGCCATGAAGCCGCGCGAGCGGCGCCAGCACCAGCACGACGAACAACGCGCACGCCACGTAGAACGACACCATCAGCATGCCGAGCGAACCGACCGAACGGATGCCGAAGCGCCCCACGGTAAACGCCATCGCGCCGAACGCGCCGAATGGCGCGAGCCGCATGATCATCGCGAGGATGCGGAAGAGCACGTGCGCAATGCTTTCGATGAACGCCAGCATCGGTTTTCCTGCACCCGGATGAGCGTTCAGCGCGAAGGCGAAAAGCAGCGAGAGCAGGAGGACAGGCAGCACCTCGCCTGTATCGAAGGCGCCTGGCATCGTGTCAGGGATCACGCCAAGCGCAAATTCCACCAGGCCGTGCGGCTGAGAGTGCTTGAGATAGGGTGATAGAACACTCGTGCCCAGATGATGCACGTCGATATGCATGCCCGCACCGGGGCGCAGCACCCAGGCGGTCGCGAGGCCGAGCGCCAGCGCAAGAGCAGTCAGAACATAGAAGAGTGCCAGTGCCTTCAGGATGGTACGCCCAACGGTCGTCCCGTCTGCGAGCGACGTGATGCCCGAGACGATCGTGCAGAAGACGACAGGCGCGATCATCATCCGTACCAACCCGACGAATGCGTCGCTCAGAGGCTTGAGTTGCGCACCCGCTTGCGGCCAGAAGTGGCCGAGCATCACGCCAAGCACCATGCCCAGCAAGACCTGCACATAAAGCAGCCGGAGCGGCCATGTGAAGGTCACGATGCGGTTTTCCTTCTGGTGTTGGTCTTCCTGCCGACGTCGCCGGCCTCGGACTCACTCGTCCCCATGTCCCCACGCTTCATCGCCATGATCGTATCGTAGAACTGCTGCGCGGCTGGCGTGAGTGACCGGCCGCGCCGCGTCACGATTCCCACTCGCCGTTTCACCACGGGATCGACCAGCGGCACGCTCGTGAGCACATGATGCTCGCGCCCGGGCATCGCCATCGAAGGTACCGCGGCGACACCGAGCCCCGCCTCGATCAGACCGAGCATCGTCGTCACATGCCGCGTCTCGACCACGCTTGGCGCACGAACCGACACGGCGGAAAGCGCCTGATCGAGCAGCAGGCGATTGCCAGAAGTCTTGTCGACGGACACGTATTCGTGCTCGTAAAGTTCGTTCCAGGTGACGCGCTTTTTGCGCGCCAGCGGATGGTCGCGCCGGCACGCAACAACGAAGCGCTCCTGCAGCAGGACCTTGAATTCGACCTCGGACTCCTGGCTTCCGAGAAAGCTCACGCCGAAGTCCGCTTCGCCGCTGATGACGGAGCCAAGCACTTCATTGGCGCTGCTGTCGAGCAGCTTGACCCGGATGCGTGGAAAGCGGCGGTGATAGCTCGCGACCACGTTCGGCAGAAAGTAGTAGGCGACCGACGGCACGCAGGCGATTGTCACGTGCCCCAGGCGGCTCGACGACACGTCGCGGATGCCGAGCAGAGCAACGTCGAGATCGTCGAGCAGTTGCTCGGCGCTGGGTGCGAAGACGCGACCGATCGTGGTCAATGACACGCTGCGCGTCGTACGATCGAAAAGCCGCACGCCAAGCGCCTCTTCGAGCTTGTCGATGCGGCGGCTCAGTGCCGGCTGGGAGATGTTGACGGCCTCGGCGGCCTTGCGAAAGCTGCCGAGTTCCACGACCGCCCGGAAGGCCTGCAAGTCATTCAGGTCGAAATTGACGCCCACGAGCCATCCTCCGTGTTTCTGGTAAGAGCGTTTCGTATCATTGAAGACGTCCTGTGTCTCATCCTGTCAGGAGTAAGGGCCCCCTGTGCGGCTTGCCCCAAGCTTTCTCGCAGGCCCCGCTGTTTCCGCAATATCGCATATTTGTCACGATTGATGCACAAGCGTTATCAGTCCCCTCAGTGCAAGTGAGATCGCCCTGCTGCTCTGGAGCCGGATGTGTGTGGGTAAGATTGGCCGACGAAACCTGAACAGGAGTCGCAAGATGGATCTGGATGCGGCAAGCAGGAACCGAGGCGTTGCCACGCCTCAAACCCTGTCGCTTACGCACGTGGAGATTCTGACCTGCACGTCCGTCATGACGACAGGGAACCTGCGCCGTGCAGCGCAGCGATTGCTCGAAGGAATCATTCCACGATACGACCGATCCGCGCTTCACGACGCATCGCTATTTTTCTACGTACCACCGAGCGAGGAAGTCGGCCGAATCGGACATTCACGCGTCGGCTCCGGTAAGACTGTGTTGGGTTGCTCCTTGCCATTCCCATCACTGCGACTGTGAACGTCCGCTCTCGCTGCATTCGGATGAGTACTTGCGACCCGTTTCAGCCAGTCACACCTCCCGAGATCTGCCACTCGAGGATTCATTTCGATTATGAACATCCGCGCTTGCCGGGCTTCCCAACGTTCGGTTTTGATCGGCGCATAGCTCTCAGAATTGTAGAAGGCAACCTATTGCAACCAT
>NZ_QBUY01000124.1 GCF_003121405.1 Paraburkholderia sp. C35
ACGGAAATGAGCCTTCAGGTATTGGCCTACAACCTGAAGCGGGTCATCAACATACTCGGTGTCGCGGGAACGATGAAGGCCATGAAAATGGCTGGAAGCTAAGGCCCGGGGGGCTTCGCTGCGCTCGCGAGACTCGATTAGCGTAAGCTGGACCTACCAAACTTGATCCGGCTGAACCGAGACTCGGCGTTCAGCGCCAAAAAATGAGTTCTCACACAGGCTCGGTCGATGGCTTCCATGATCTAAAGCAAGACTTGTCGGGATGTTATGGAAATTCTTGCATATACCGTGTGAATTGCGAAACCGATTTGAGGACCGAACGTGAGTGTCACCAGTCAATCCGGTGCTTCTCATCAGTTTCCTGATGCCGGCGATCCTCTTCCGCGTGCAGATAGATGCTGGTGGTCGTCAGCGATGCATGCCCGAAGTTGTCCCGTACGTGCCGCAGATCGACCTGATGATCGGCCATATGAGAGCCGGCGCTGTGACGCAGCCAGTGCGCCGACGCTTTTTCAAGCAGGTCGGCGCGCACAGCGTCTTCATCTCCCTGTTCGCGCAACCGTTCCGCCGCGCGCGCGAACACATCCTTCACGATCGTGTGGATGGCTGCGCGCGTGAGCGGCCGGTTTGACGGGAGGTGCCTTGCGTAACGCGTCGTACCGCTTGCGCGTTCCAGCGCCAGCGCGTCAGTTCCATCGGCGATGCTATCCGCGGTGCTTCCTATCGGCAGAATGAGTGGCGTGGCCTCACTGGGCGAGGGCAGGGCCGGCATCCCCACGGACTGCCGGTAGCGCGACAGCTCCGTCATCAGATCGCGCGTCGCCGGCACCAGTCGATCCTTGTCGCCTTTGCCGTGCACCGTCAGCCACCAGCGCATCGTGCCGTCTCGATCGCGTCGCACAAAGAACTGGCCCATCTTGTTGCCGCCTACCTCCGCGATCCGAAGGCCACCCAGATACAGCAGCGTGAACAGCCATCGCGCGCGGTGATAGTGCGCGCGGGCGCGCGGGCTGTCCTGGGGCATCGACGTGATGCTGTCCTTGACCGTCTGCCACAGGTCGGGATCGAGATAGCGGGTGATGCGTGGCGCAACCTTGCGGGTGCGCTGGCGCGAGAGCGCGAGTGGATTGCCCGCCAGATAGCCGGCCTGCACGAGCCACGAAAACAGCGCGTTCAGGATCACTGTCGCCTGACGGATGCTGGCGGGTGAAAGCGGCCCGTAGAAGGGTCGCCAGCGCGGGTCGGGCCGCGCATGTTTGCGCCCGCCCCCTGCTCCTGCGTTGGCGACCCACGTGGCGGCGGGTTGCGGATCGGCCAGGAAGTGCTGGTAGCGCAGGCAGTCTTCATGCGTGAGTGACGACAGGGGCTTGCCCAGTTGCACCAGCGACCACAGCAGCAGTCGTTCAGCCTCCTTGCGGTAGCTGTCGAAGGTGGTCTGTTTGTCGCCAAAGCGTGCGAGCCAGGCGCGGATCGCGTCGAGGTCGTTGCTCGCGGCGATCTGCGCGACGCCGCCGGTTGCACGGTTGGTGCCCGCGTGGCCGTCGAGCGCGGCGGGAATCGCGAGCGTTTCCAGCGGGGCAGGGTGCAGCGTGACGACGGCGTGGGAGGGCGGTTCCGGCATGACGGTGAGCTTTTTCGGGAGGCGCAAGCGCCGGACGCGGCGGTCACGCGACGGATCACGACAGTTTCCTCATTATTTCGACATTATGGCAGTAATGTCAAACTATGACTCTCTGATAGTTATATATTAATCGTATTACGTTGTATTATTAACGTATCAATCTGCATGTCAGCACCCATGAACGACGTTCTCCCCGATGACACCCGCCTCGCCGCCGAGATCGACCGGCTGAAGGCCGAGTTTCCGAACACGCGCGCGCTGTACCGCGAGGTCTGCGCGCTGCTGTTTTTCCGCTTCGGGCAGGCGCCGACCGCGAACCGCCTCTATCAGCTCGTGAAGCGCGGCAGCATGGGCACGCCCGCGGCCGTGCTCGGCGAGTTCTGGGCCGAACTGCGCGAGAAGAGCCGCGTGCGCATCGAGCACCCGGACCTGCCGGCCGATCTCGGCGCCGCGGCCGGCGAGCTCGTCGCGACGCTGTGGACGCGCGCGACCGCCTCGGCGCAGGCCGAACTCGACGCGCTGCGGGCGGAGGTGGAAGCACGGCGCACGGAGTCCGACCAGCGCGTCACGGCCGCGCGCGCCGAACTGGAACGCACGGAAACCGCGCTCGAGCAGCGCACCGCGGCGCTGCTGGCCGCCCAAGTCGAGGTCCGTGAGCTGGAAAAAGCGCAGGCGGAGGGGCACGCCGCGCGGCAGGCGCTCGACGGCGAGATTAGTCGGCTGAGGGCCGAAGCGGCGGCGCGCGATCGCGAACTGGAGAAGGTGCGGGAGGGGTTTTCGCGGAACCTGGAGAAACTGCGCGAAACAGCGGAGCGGGCCGAGGAACGCCTGCGCGCCACGGAGAAGCGCGCGCTGCTTGAGGTAGATCGCGAAAGGGGCGCCGCCGCGAAGCTGCAGAAGGAAGTCGACGAAGCCACAAAGCGGGCCGACCGGCGCGAGTCAGAACTTCGCCGCGCGGCCGAGGCACTGCAGGAGCAGCTCGGTGACGCTCGCCATCGCGCGGGGATGCTGGAGGGGCGGCTCGAAGCCGCTGAGGCGACGAACGCAACGCTACAGCAACAGTTGGCAGCACGGCATGAGGCCGATACCCGTGAGGTGCGACCCGTTCGCGCCGAGTCATCCACAGCGAGGCCGCCATCACCCCGGGTGATACGAAAACCAGCGCCGTCGCGCAAGGTAGCCTACGCAGGCGCGCCGCCCAGCACTTCCGCGGCGCAGCGTAAGAAACGGCGCCAGACATAATAGAAAATAGCGGGCACGTTCCCGCAGAGAATGGATCGGGTGAGTAGGGGTGGGTAGCGTGATTGTCTTCGCAGCGCGGAGACAATCACGCTACCCACCAGTCGAACCCATGCTTTGCTGATATATCGGGAGACGCGAGGGGTTGCCTTGTGGATGGTTTTAACGCGGCAAACACACTTAAATTTGAAAGCATGAGCGAACTTACGCCTTCCTCTCTACTTGACGAAGTCCGACACCTGATTGACTCTGCGCGCGAGCGGGCAAGCGTACACCATGACTGACCTGTTGGACCTGAGAATCGTTCGACTAGCGCCATAACGTGCCGGGGCGTTAGTCGACCTGTAGGCGAAGTCTGTACTGAAAGCGCTGGAAAGGCCGTAAGATATAAGAAGGCCCTTCAGCGCTGAGGCCGCAATGTTACAACGGCGCCTCGCGTTCGCGTGGAGGCGTTAAAACTCTACAAAGACCATGCTGGCTTGGGCACGAAGACTTATTAAGCGGGACCTCAATGAGCCGGACGTAGACCCCTCTCCCTACTCATCCACAACAGTTGAAATGAAACAAATAAAAACGCTGGTCGTCGGGTCACTACGCCACGATCATGTGACATCGGTTACGTGGGCAAATTTGCAGGCGGTAAACGTTCTTGATTATCACATTGTTGTTCTGTTTCTTCCGAGTTTGGATGAGGCCGCAATTAATAGCATCGGAGGGGAAGCGCTCTTTCAGATGCAGCGAATATTCGCTCAGTTTTTGGCGTCAAACGGGGAAATATATGTACTCGGTGCGCCACCGCTTGCTGGTGAGAGCCATGGACAATGGTTGTGGTGTCCCGTGCCACTCATATCACTGGCACAGCGCGGCGACACTGTAGAGATTCACAGCGCCGAATTTAAGAACCTGCTAGCTCGGCTCAAAGCGTGGGATTGCGTTTATCGGGTACATCCTCACCAAATCGCGCAGTCGCTGTCAATGGTGTTGTCACAGGGCATGGCTCCGATACAGTTTGAATATGAGCCATACGCGCAGAACCGGGCGGGTGGGGTCTTGGCCGCGAAATTCACGTACTTTAGCGAGACGCACGGCGGCCGGCACGAATGGCCAGGCTCGATCACTGTTCTACCGCATTTCCCCACTGAGGAACCGCGGTCAATAGTCTCGACCGCGCTAGTTGATATCCTCGGCAAACCGCAATCTGAGGGCGCACCTGATTGGCTGTCTTCGATCCCCATGTCATCCGTAATACCAATTAACAGACGCATAGCGGAACTACTCCAAGAGATAGCCGAACTAGAAAGCCAGGTCGAGCAACAACTATCCGAAAAAGCGAGGGTGGAGCGCTACAAGCGCCTGCTATATGTGTCGAGTTTCGAGTTGGAGGATTTAGTTGCTGAATGTCTCGACCTTTTAGGTGCAACTATCAAGCCTGCAAGATACTCGCAAGAGGAGTTCGTAATGGAATGGCGCGGCGCTGTTTTTTTGGCAGAGTGCAAGGGCGTTGCTAAAAGCGTCTCACTTGCTCATCTTCGGCAGGTCCAAGACTACGTTCTGAAGTACGAAGAAGACGAAGGGGCGGCAGGGAAAGGTATTCTATTCGGAAACGCATGGCGAGACCTCCCACCGAATGAGCGGAACACGAATGACAGGCCAGTATTCCCCAAAAACGTAATCGAGAGAGCGCAACAGTTTGGTGTTTCCCTTGTCTCGTCGGTAGATTTGTTTTATGCCATCTCACGCTTCCTGAACGGGGAAATCAGGGCGGACGAAATATTGGACGTGGTAACGAATGCGAACGGCGTTGCGGATTTCCGCCCGTTGATGGTCATCTAACGATATGCCTTAACGTAAAGCCGAATAAAAAAGCCAGATGGAAATTTACCTGCGCTGGCTTGCTAAACATGAGCAGGAGCCAGACGAGGAACCTCTGCTTGGGAGCATCCTATGTGCGGGCAAGAAGCAGGAGCGGATCGAGCTACTCAAGCTCGATAAAAGTGGTATCTATGTCGCAGAGTATCTTACCGTGCTATCGCCACGAGAGCAGCTACAAGCGAAGTTGCAACAGTCAATCGAAGCCGCGAGATCCGGGCTTCAACACAGGAAAGACGAATCGCCAAAATCTGACAGCTGATCGCCTGTCACCAACTGATGCGTCGTGCAAGTGCCTTAAGTAATAACCGAAGTTCGGCCATAGCGGTCATTGGGCTTGTCGCTGGCAAAGGGTCGCTATAGTTTGCTCAGCGGCCATCGTTCGAACTGGCATCTTCGCCGAAGTTCACGGCTGAGCGGTCCGGAGAAAATTCATCGACGCCGAAAAGACAAGATTTTTTTGCATACAGAATCGGCCAAAAACTGTCGTTGAAAGATAAAATCTGAGCGGCTACTAGAGGCCGACTGTAGTCAGCCAACGCCATTGGCCAAACACCTGAAATCATTGGCTGCAATCTCCGCACAGTACAATGCCGAAGGGGGCATACTGAGGCGTCCCGTCCTAGACGCATTCAGAAGACTTGATAAGCTTTTCAAGCGGGTTAAAAAAGAAAATTCGAGGGAATAAGTGGATCGATACGATATCAGTGAAGTACTGACCAAGGTTTCGTTGGAGGACGTGATCAGGAGGCTTGGAATCGAAACCGAGCGATACGGGTCACAGACCCGGGCGCTTTGTCCGTTTCATCAAGACTCCCGGCCTTCACTAAATCTATATCGGGCAGACGGCGCTTCTCCTGCGCATTTTCACTGTTTTGCTTGTGGTGCCCATGGTACTGCCATCGACCTAGTCAAGCAAGTTGAGGGGCTTGAATTCCTGCCAGCAGTGAGATGGCTAAGTCAGCAATTCGGTCTCACTCCCCCGCAGCGTTCGTCCGCTGGGCAGAGCGAACGCAGAACTCTCAGCCAAATTGCACTGGACTTCGCGCTGAGCATCTTTGATGCCAAGCACGACGCTGAACGGTTCAAGGAATGGTGCGCCGAACGCGAATTCGATGCCGGGCTTCTATACGGAAAGGGGCTGCGTTGCATTTCGCGTGGTTTTTTGGTGGAGGCGTTGCTGAGTGAAAACGTGCGCGAGCGAACCGCACTGATCGAAGGACTAGAGAGTCTAGGACTGATCAAGCGCTTGCGCTCCCTATCTTCGACCGAACAGTGGAAGCTGGATTTGCTCGACCAATATCGAGACTGCTTCCACGATGGCCGCGTCGTAATCCCTATAAGTAGCGCCGATGTCAAACAACCCAAAGTAGTCGGCTTTGCGGGCCGTGCGCTACAGAATGTACCTCCGGAAGGGGTAGCGAAGTACTTGCTCACGTCGGGCTTCGAAAAGAGCAATCACCTGTTCAATGCGACTGATGCCTTTAAGGCTATCGATCAGGCATTGAAGCACGACCAACCGGCCAAGCTTTATCTGGTTGAAGGCTTTCTTGATGCGCTGCGAATGCAGTCTCTGGGTCAGCCTGCCGTGGCGCTGATGGGCCTCAGTCTGAGCAATGGCCAACTTGAACTACTGAAGGTGTTGGCCGAGAACACGACTGGAAAAGGCGAGCTGGTTTACAGCGTCTTTCTAGATAGCGACTCAGCCGGTTTCGGTGGTGCCAATCGCTTGGTGCGCCGACTGCTTGACCTACAAGGTGTGGACTTGCGCTGGGTGGGCTTGCCTTGGCGCATTGAACCGGCACTGGGCAAAGATCCTGACACCTGCTTGCGCGGCTTTGCGTCCCCTGAGCAAGCAACTGCTTGGTTACAGCGCTTCGAATTGCCCGCCGAGGGAGTGCTAGTTGCGGCAGAGCTTGGAAGTCAAGACGCTTCCGAGCTCGACGCACTTCGCTGGAATCGGCTAGCCGCGACGGTTCGCGAACGGGCGCTGTTCAGAGCTGCCATGGCAGTCAAGCGCCTTTACGGTCACCGATTTACTGATCTGCCGTCGACGCGGCTAAAAGACAGTCCAACCCCATGGGCCCAACAATTGCAGGCGGTCTTGCATGGATCCGTCAGCGTCAGACGTCCCATTGAGCGTGGTCTCTACTTGAACGAGGAACTTCCGCGTGCGGCCTTGGCCCGAAGGCTCGCATACCACGGTGCACGCCGCGGCGAACTTCCGTGTGATGAAGGTGCTTGGCAAATTTTGAATAGCAATGAGTACCTGTTTGACGAGACAGCTCTGGCTCGCTTAAGAGCCACTATTCAGAAAGAGTCGTGGTATCAAGCTGCGCCTTTCGACGCAGTGAATCTCCCACGCAAGCTGACAGCTAACAAGGATGTGCTTGATGACCCACGTCGCAAGGTAATGCCCCACCCAGCCGATCTGCATGCACAGCAGATCTTCCTCAATGAGCTGTTGACGAATCGGCATGATCGCCTGAGTGCAAGTGGCCAATCATTTTCGGCGTGTATCCCAGCAGTGCGTTGGTATGCATCCCGACAGGAGGTTGTGGTTACCGGGATGTATGAGGCCCTCAACGAGCCGGATTTCGAGTGGGATGAGCCCGAAACCATGAGCTTTGGCTATCAGATAGACATGGATGTTTTGGAGGGCGACAAGACCCCCTCGGATCAAGGCATGTTTCGGCCTTTCGGCCAATGCTGGCGTGATTTCATGGCTAGTCTGATGCGCCAGTGCCATGCCATTGGTCCACGCGTACATGTGATGCGTCTAGACGCCAAGCGCTACTACGACTCGATCCAGCGTTACGTGGTGAGGGAAGAGCTTCTGAAGCCGCTGTCTTCGGCACTGCGCAATCACAACCCAGAGGGCTTCATCGGGATGTTCGGTCTGACTCCCGACTCGTCGGAACTTGATGGGGCGCTGGAGCGACTGATAACCGGGCTGATCTTCGGTCACGAGTATCACGATCCCGAGATTGCCATGAGAACCCGGCGCAGCGAAGAAGTGACTGGCATTCCCCAGGGACCGGTGCTGTCAGCCTACATTGGTACCATTGCCCTGTTTCCGGTGGACGATGCGGCACGAAAGTTCATCCGCCGTACTCGTATGCAAGAACCTGACGCCGATGGCAAGCGACGCCCACGCGCTGGTTACGCGCGCTATGTTGACGATGTAGTGCTGTTCGCAGACAGCGAGGCACTGTTGATGGAACTGCGCGAAGTGCTGCACGCCAAGGCCGCCGAGCATTCGATTTCCTTGATCCACAAGGGTGAACGTGTGCGCTCAGGCACGCCGTCCCAGGTGATGCGCCAGCTTAACGACGGGCGGGGACTGGCAGCGTCCGTGCCGGCCTGGGAGCCCCCCATTGTGGGTGATGGCGAGTCTGATTGGAGCCTAGGTGACGACCTGCCCAAGGTGGATCGCCAGTGCGCCCTGCAGATGCTGCGACATCCAGCTCTGATGGATCGGCCTGAGGAAATTATTGATCAGGTGAAGGCGGCGATAAGCGCGCCCGATCTGAGGGTTAGTGATTTAGGCCTATGTGCTCGCTGGCTATGGTGGCTTGTTGCTATCATGGATCGTCCAGTCACCCCCGAGGCTGCGTGGACCTGTTTTTGGAGCCAGTGGAATGCGGTTTGTGACGGTCACGCTTGGGCTTTAGCCTTCAAAGAGCGCGGCTACGACACTCTGTTTGCGGTTGAAGGGCTAGATAAATTGCTCGATCCCAATCCGTGGCAATTGAACGGGCAGTTCCTGAATGAGCGCGATAAGAGGCGGACCGATCGCGTTGCTCTGGCTCGCTTAGTCTACAAGCCAGGCTTCTTTGAGGGTGTGAGACCTGCCTCGAACAGCGATCACATAAAGCGCCGGACGTGGCTAGTGGCGCGTAAAGCTTGGCGACTGGTGGGCGAGGAGCCGGCGCCACCGGTCTTAGCGCCACAAGGCTACCGTGAGCTGACGGCTATCGAATGGTTGTGTCTGGCGGGAACGGTACTGTTCAATACGTCGAGTGATGATGATCCATTGGCTGCACTTAAGGGCCGCATACCCGTGCAACGCGATGGACTGGCGCTCGCTGCCGCTGTCGTTGGCCAACTGATGGGGCAGAGCGGAGAGCCCACGGGCGGAGCAGAGGTTGGTCTTGCCATCGACTTTGTCGTTAGAAGCGCGCGACGCGATGAACGTCTGACCGCGTTGTCCAAATTTCGAAATCTCCTTTCGGACGTAGGGGACGATCAGACGCGGCGCCTGATTCCGCACCTGCCTGTTCTGAATCAAAAGGCCGAATCGATATACGAGATCGATGCAACCCTCGGAGCTGATGGCAGGTTTCTGTACCGTTGCTTCCTCCGCGATGAAGCCCCCGATGGACATGAAGTGGTGTCTCACTTCGTGCAAACCGCTCTGCATGCAGGGCCGTCGAATGCTGCTGAGACAAAGCAGGTTCACTTCAAGTTGATCGAACTCAATGCCTCCACGATTCGCCGTGGCATGAGCGTGGTTCCTCAGCTGTGGGACGAATTTCAGGTCTCTGGAGCAACACACGCTGAACCCAAGACTCATTTGGCGGCGCGCCTGTTCCTGGCTCTTCTGGCGATGCATCGATGGAAAAGGGACGGCGACGAACGAATTGCCTATGTTCCTTTCCGGCCTCAATTGTTTCAAGAAGGCGCGGGAGAGAGCGCGACGCTTCATCTTTTGGCCGATCCAGTTCCGCGCAATCTGCTGGGCGTGAGCGCGTGGTATCACGACCTTGATGAGCGGGTGCAATCGGAAAACGTGCCGCTGGACGGTGCAGAAATGTGGCGTGTGGGTTGGGCTGTCGCTGATGTGCTGCGCGTGGCCGCAGACATGGCGGGTGAGACTGGTGAGCGCGACGAACTACTCGACGATATTGAGGAATCTGACGACGAAGCACATGCCAAGCAGGTGCTGGAGAACTATGTGCTGCGCCAGCAGTTGCGCAAGTTGCAGGGAAGCTATCTATCGTCAGCAAAAATTGATGCAACAAGAGACATAGACTCGTCGTTGCCCGGGACGGTAATTCGAGCACTGAAATTGTTGCAAGACTTTCCTGCCGGCCTAGGCTTGGACGAACAGGTGCGGCATGTCATTCTGATGGAGGCCGAAAGCAGAGCCATGGCCTTGCGGATGAGTATGCGCAACAGCGATGACTTGCGGCACACACTTCATCGAGCGTTCCCAGACGTGTTGGCTCGGTTGCCATTGTGGGCCATGGCGGGACTAAAATTGCAGCGCCCAACCGGCCAAGCGACACCCTTGCGCCCCGAAGCAGCTCTGATGTTAGCCTTATATCGCGCTCTGTATCCTGTTCCGACCAAGGATGAGGGCGAAGCCCCGGCGTCATCGCTACGTATGGCGCTGGCGCTAGCGACCGTAGGCATTGGCCTCCGCGGTATCGTGGCGGCGCTCTGGGGCTATGCCGCGGATTTGGGCTCGCGCCGAATGAGCGAGAGCCTGAACCTGCCGGCTGATTGGGAGATTCCCGACATAGCTCGTTTGGATCCGCAGGGTGATTACCGGGCCATACGCAAGACGCTATTCGATGGCGATTGGCCCACACTTTGCAAGGCAAGCCCATGGCAATGGATGCTAGCCATGATTGGCTTGCTCGATGCCAGCTTTGCACAGGCCTTCAATCTACGTTCGTTGCGAGAGCTATTTGTGGCACTCAGCGTTTGGGAGACCAAGTCTGCTCGCGCAGATGATGCTGACTTGGCGGAAGAGCCTTGGCCCTTCGACGCCCTGCCGAGATTCACGCTGCAACAGTGCGAGAGTTTGATACAGGCGTTGCCTGAAGCGCTATGCGCTCTCGATCGCGAGCGAGGTATGCGCGTAGTGTGTGTTTATGGCAGAACGTTTGGTCGTAGCCGCGACACCGACGAGTTCACGGATGCTACGGGGGCCGGTTGGCAAATGAGTAGGCCGCAGTACACCAGCCTGTATGCAAACTCGGTGGAAGAGCATCGCCCTCAGAAGGGCAGTCGCGTGCTCAAGGTCTGGACCGAAACGCGCCGTATCGCTGACGATGGTCTGCTGGCCTTACACACACTAGATATCAAGCTGGGAAAATGGCTGCCATCTCAACTGGATGGGACCGGCATGGTTGAAACGGGCGTGTTAGTTCGGCATCGACCTGCTGTGACTGATCACGTTGAAGTCGGCACAGCAGCCTCACTAACACAAGGTACGCCGGACGATTCGATAACGTATCAAAATATAGCCGCTGACCATACTGGAGAAGAGCCACCGAATCTACAGCCGGATGTCGTTGACGAACAGCCCGCAGAAGGGGAGCAAAGAGACATGTCGGCCGAAAAAGCCGCAGCCTTGCTCAAGCTCGAACGGTTGAATGAATGGCAAAGTGAGTCGTGGAGAAGTCGCTTCGGAGGCGAGATGAACCACGACCAAGAGGAACGTATCAGCTCCCACTTTCGCGTCGCGCTGTTTCAGTACCGGGTGGACGAAAGCTATGCTCACCCGATGGCCGAAGCTGGCCTAGGTGGCTTGCCTTTAGCCAATTCATCGCAAGATGGACTCCGCTCCGAATTGCAGAATGGCGACGTTAAGGACGTGAGCAAAGCGGCTCAGCGCCATTCTGAATTTCGATGGCAGTCCGACAGGAAAGTCATCTCCTGGCCAGAGCATCGACGCCGGGTGCTATTGAGCCAGGTGCTGAAGGCCTGCCGAGACCTGAGGGTTGAATTGTTGGTCTTGCCCGAAGTATCAACTCGGCCGGATACACTGGAGTGGTTGAAGACGCAGCTTTCGAATCACCCCGGGTTGGCTGTGCTCGCGGGTACCTATCGGCATTTCGAGGCAACCGACGGCGGCGATCATTTGAAGGAAAAGTTGACCCTGCTGTGGAAGCCCGACAAAACTCTTGAAGTGCCGCTTGGTTTGGACGGGGATAAGGGGGTTATTGAGTTGCAGCGCGGCAAGAAGTACCGTGCCGTGGCAGCCCATGAACTGTTCCGGCCGAATACCGATAAGTTGCAGCCTCTATACACCGAAGAGAGAGTGGGGGAGGAATTGCGCCGCATCCGAGGTCGCGCAAAGAAAGGTGAATGGTCTGCTGACCAACTAATCCCGCTGGTCCAAGCCTTGGTCCATGGTCCTCAGAAGCTGCGTTACTGCATGGAGCTCATTTGCTCTGAGTTGTTCATGCTGACTAGCCCA
The DNA here is from genome assembly GCF_003121405.1 of Paraburkholderia sp. C35. Taxonomy (GTDB): domain Bacteria; phylum Pseudomonadota; class Gammaproteobacteria; order Burkholderiales; family Burkholderiaceae; genus Paraburkholderia. The sequence goes on from NZ_QBUY01000124.1 coordinate 11,943, forward strand.
GCCAACCGGCCTCCGTTGCAGCAAGAGTTGGCCAAGATTTTGCAACTGTTTGGCGGAAATCCCTCCGAAGCCAAAGAGATTGTCGAAAATGACGTTATCGCACTTGGTGAATTACTGACGTTCGCGCAACGGCAACGTGAGCGGCGGTCCGTGTTGCTGGTTCCAGCTTTCACAAGCAGGAGCAATGACTATTGGCACGCCGGTCAAGCCAGTGTTTTGGCGTCGGGCACAGCTACGGTGTTTTGTAATGCGGCTAACAAGAAAATCAGCGTTGGCGGTAGCTGTTTCATTGGCATTGGTTCTGTTAGTGGTGTGAAACCTGAACACGCCGGTGTTGTACGTCTGTTGACCCCGTATCACGGCTGGAGCAAGGGCATTCTGCAGGCGGACTGCAAGGGGGCTCTGTCGCCAGCCGATCAAGCGTTGGTGGTTGTGGATCTCGATCCGGTGCATGTAGTCAGCGGCAAGCCGCGCCCGCAATTGCTGCCCGAACCTATGTCTTTGGTGGCGTATCTACCCGTTGTGGAAGTGATAGACAAGGCGAAAAACGCCGAGGGACTATCGAAAGCGCTTTATAACGAATTGACTGAGGAAGGATGTAGGAAGTTGTGCGATATGTTGACGAATGAAGCTTTCCCGGAAGCGTGTGGGCAGTTGCATATCCGTGAGGATTTCGCCGGTGCGTTTAAGGCGCTGCTCGACGACAAGCAGAACGGGAAGCTGAATCCAGACACAGGTGGAGAAAAAGTGGAAATATTCAAAGACTTCTTCGGTGATCCACGCGCCGTCCGCGAACGCATCATGGCTTGGCTCGGGGACCGTCATCAGCAGCCAGCCCCAAAGGCTGGTGAACTGCGCTTGGAACCGGCTTGGCTGGACTTTCTGGTCGCGGACCTGACTTGGCGGCATAGCGACGGAAAGCATCCTGAAATTCGTGTCCCGCCATGGTTGGATGAATCGGCGATTGATTTCAGCAAGAGGTAGTCCGTGACAAATGATACAAAAATAGTTCGCGTCATGGCCGGGCGAGACCACAACCTGGCCGCGCGGCATTGTGGCGTAGATACCCGCTGGGCGGGAGTCTGGCTTCCTGTCCGATAGAATTGCCGGCCGCCCCGTCTTTTTTGCCTTCCGTTTCGCCATGCCTGAAGTCTCAATGCCATACGGCCTGCGGGATAATCGCCTTGTGCATGTGGACGACCTCACTGAGGACGAACACGGCGCGGCCGCGCGCTGCGTATGTCCGGAATGCCTGGGGACGGTGCTCGCACGGTGGGGCCCGGTCGTACGACGGCATTTTTCGCACACTTCAAATAACTGCACGCCGAGCGTGATGAGCCTTGTTCATCGCTTCGCACAGGAATTCATTGCAAGGCAGCCGCACGTGGATCTGCCCTCGTATACCACGTACGTTGGCGCAAACGTGCGAGGGCGCGATTACTCGAAGAAACTGGAGTATCCGGCGGCGCGCATGCAGATCCGCGAGGCTTCGCTGGAAAAGACGATGGGTGCGCGGCTGCGGCCCGACGTCTGGCTCGTTGCTCCGGAAGGACAGGTCGAGAGCAACTGCGACCATCTCGCGGTCGAAGTGTATTTCCGCCATGCCGTCGACGCGGAAAAACGTGACGACATCGCCACTACCCATCTGTCGTGGGTTGAGTTCGATATTTCGGACCTCGACGCCGAATGTGTGAATGCGACGGAAATGGCACGGGCCGTCGGGCAACTGCATCGCTGGCATTGGCTGCAGCGCTCGGGTACGCGATCCGCGCAGTTCAACTTCGAGCAGGATATGCAATGGCACGCTAGCGCTTTCGTGCCCGCGCGACCCAGTACAGTTCCGACCGTTCAAAGGTCAAAGCCTTTCCGGAAACTGCAGGAGGCCGAGCGTCAGCTGAGTTGGGCCGAAACCCTCCTGCGGCAACGCCGGACCCAGAAACGCACGGAAGCGGACAACATCGCGTGGTTTGCTTCCCTCACTGAGATCCAGCGTCTCGCTGTTTGTGGCGCCCTGACGGGGCTCCCGCTCGAATGGATGCCACAGCACTTCTACCAGGTCGTCGCAGGGCCGCGGCCTTCGGGCATCAAGAGTCACGGATGGGCATGGCAGCTTCCGTTGTGGTCGAAGTTCGCCCATAAGGAACGAGACTTCACGTCGCTGGAGGCAGCCGGCTGGCTACATGCGGTGCTCGGAGACCGGCAGGAACGCAACGAATATGCTTCCACCAACGGCTACACTCGGCTCGCAGGCACTGTGCACAACTTCCTGCTCAATCTGACGGCTCAGGGGCTGCTCGTATCTGATCCCAACGTGCGTCCTGCCGAGCGCAAGTTTCGCCGCGCACCGGACGCTGCGGCGAAGCTCGATCGGGCGGTCGAACTCTCCGTTGCCGACGGAAATTGACAGCGCCATGACGCGACCGTATGCGTCATCCCTCGAGATCGATAGCGCCGTAAGGAAGCGAAAACCGATGTCCGCCCAAGCGAGTGGCATTCACGTCGAGCGTGGCCATGGCGACTGGTGGATCATTAACTACGACGAGAACGTCCTGGGCGTGCGGACAATCGCGTGGCTATTAAATGCCACGACCAACGAGGTCGTCAAGATCACCAGCAAGGAGATTCCACGCTGGCAGCCAACGATCGTCTACGCACGGGAAATGGACCGCTACGTTGGTCCCGACAACAACTGGGTGATACGGTTGCCACGGTTTGAAGTGATCCGCGCAGCGAACGGCGGGGCAACGCTTGGCTGCCGCAGACCGTACTAATTCTGTCAACACCCGGATGTAGCAGTGGAGCGGCAAAGCGCGAACGCGAGGGAGCGTTAAAAGCCTTGGTGTTGTAGCTCGGATGCGAGTCCGAATTGCTCGAGTAACTCGACAACTTCGCGCGACAACGGTTTCTTTGGTGGCTCGTATCTCGCAAGTCGTTCAACAAGGTCGCCATTGATCACAGCGCATCGGACTTGGGCGAGCAGATGAGCTTCGATCGGTGAACAAGTGCTAATCGAATTTAATGGGCTCGGAAAGAACGGGGGATCATTGCTTAACAAGATCTACAGCATTGCCACAAGCAACCCGATCTACGCCAGCGCGCTGTCGAGAGGGGCGAATATCTTGACGTCGATCGGCGATCCGGGATTTAAGTAATGGTCAAAACAGGTGACGTGTTTGCTATCACGACCTCAAAAGGCGAAGCATACTTTCAGTACGTTGGAAAGATGCCGCTAATGGGGTCACTGATTCGCGTACTTCCGGGGACGTACCCGTCAGAGGTACCTCCATGGGAAACACTCGTCGAACGCGAAACGAATTTTTGGGTTTTTTTTCCAGTAGGCGCAGCACTCAAGCGTGAGCTTGTGCGCAAGGTGAAGAACTGCGCAATCCCGGAGCACGCGAAAAGTCCACCGGTTTTTCGGGCTGGTGTTGTGGATCCCGACACGGGCAAGGTCGAGACCTGGTGGCTATGGGATGGCGAGAAGGAATGGCCGGTTGGTGAAATCTCCGACGAGCAGAGGAAGTTGCCAATACGAGGCGCCTGGAATGATACGTTGCTTATCCAGCGAATCGAAGAAGGATGGTTACCGGAAAAGGATCCTCATTGAGTCCGCAACGACACCGTTCCGTTTACTATGCGGACTCTTCCGTGGCCTGGTATCGTGTGCAGGGCCCCGGCATTGCAGCAGTGTTCTCCTTTGGTGCGACCTATGCGATCGCGGACTTTGTGGTAAAGCCGTCAGGAAGAGTGGTGCCCAAACCATCTGGCTGTTGCAGCTGATCGGCGGCTTTCTTGCCGACAGCAGACTTCGCCGTGCCGTTCGCGCCCGAGCCCGAAGGCGCCTTTGCATTTCGGTCACTTTGCGTGTCTGCGTGCGCTACGGAAATAGCGCCCGCCGCCATGGCGATCAAAAGTCCGGCCACACATTGCCATTTTTTCGTTCGATGTTTTCCTGTGGGTCGATTTTCAATCATCCGACAGGGTGCGTTGTTGTTTCACGTCGGGCACCGACGTTCGCCCCCCGCTTTGTTAGCCCGCCCAGTCTATCGAACCCAGCTCCGGACACGTCCACGAGGCGCGCAGGCGTGCGCGCATCTCAGCTAGCGTCGTCTCGACGAGCAGTTCGCCGTTGCGGAACACGGGAATGAGCTCGCCGCCTTCAAACTGATCGAGCGTTTGCTCTTCATATAACACATAGTCGTTGCCTTCCTTCTCGACACGCAGGAGGCCCTTCGCAGACTTCTTGGTGCCGTCGTCGGTCGCCGGATCCTTGTAGATGGCGACCCGTTCGTCGCCGACTACCGCGTAGATGGCTTTCATCGCCCAGCCGAAAGTGTCACGCGAGAGCATGTTGTACGTATACGAGCCGATGCCGAGCACAACGTTACACGACGCGAACCCCTTGCGCACGAGGCGCAGGAAGATGTCGCGTGCCCGCGGCAGACTGATTGAGTCGCCGTAGATCAGGCCGACGTGGCTGTCGAGAACCCTGAAGCCCTTGTCCGTCGTCGTGCCGCCGAAAATGTCCCAGAGGCATTCGACCGAGCCCTTGCGCTCGCATTCCATGATGCGCGTGCCGCTGCCGTCATTGACGGTGTACATGCCATCTTCAGCGGCGATCGGATAACCGCGCGCATCGCAGACCAGTTCTTCCGGGAAGTAGCCCGTGAGGATTTTTACAGGGTCGCCCGAGTCGGGGCGGAACACTACCTTGCACAAGCCCAGTTCATTGGGCTGGCGCGCGAGAATCACGTCTTTCAGCTCCCGTGCCACGACGGTAATCGTGTTCCAGTAGTCGAAGCTATCGGCGACGATGGAGATCATGCCGGACGGATAGTCACGCGACACCAGCTCGCGAATCACTTCGCGTTCCGCAATACGGCGCAGGGCCTTTTCGTTCTTGCCTGCATTCGCCGGATCGTCCGCGATGTGCTTGAGCGTCAGCAGAATGCGCAGTGTCATCACGCTGTGCTCGGTCGCCGGAATCGAGCAACCGACGAGTTCCCTGTCCGAGTCGGCGCCGTAGTAGTCCTCGAGATAGTCGATGGACGGAATCGTATCGGTGCCCACGAACGACAGGTCGTGGCCCGCGCCGCAACGCATGGCGTCATGCACGCCGCTCATGCCACGCATTGAGAAGTCGTGGCCTTGCACATCGACGAAATCCTCGGGCGATCCCGTCATCCTGGCGAAGTAGGTCAGCAGCTTGCGGAATTCGAAAGCGATGGTGGCCACCGTCGAAGGCTTCCAGTTCTCGCAGCTGACGATCGTCTCGAAGTAGGTCGCTACCCACGGGAAATCGTCGAGCGTGCTGATGAAAATGTACGGCGGTACCTTGATGTTCACCCGCGAGCCCTCGGGCAGCGCACGAATCTCGAGCGGCAGGTAGCCCAGTTCATGCAGAGCTTCGAGCTTGTCCGTCGGGACGGCGTCCCTGCCGAGCGCGTTGTCCATGCGACGCTTGTACTTGCGCACCGCGGACGCCTTCGTCTTCGCACCGAAGAATTCCCTGTTGAACACGTCGATGAAGAACTCCTTGATGAAGCCTTGCAGACCGAAGACGACGACCTTCCCGTCGAACAGCTGAGGCAGGACCGGCGCGTATTTGGCCGAACGCGGCGTAAGGTTGGCGATCAGCTTCGACGTTGCTTGCGGATACATCGACGGATGGCCTGTCTTGTAGAAGTCCGCGAGGTTGAACGGAACGAGACTGTTCATTTCGGACGGGACAAGGGCAGCGGGTGCGTTCATCGTGGTTCTCCAGGCGTTGTTCGTGTTCAGACCAGCACGCAGCGCGGGTCGCGGGTCCAGTTGTTCCGGGCAAAAACAGCAGCAAAGCGGGCCAGAAGCGGGTCGAGCCCTTTGCTGAAGATCCCATGTGTGACGTACAGATAAAGCTCGCGGTCGATGCCCTGGGCGATCTGACGCTCGCGCAGCGCATCGGCCAGTTCCGTGAACGTCCGGCCGCCATCGCAGATGTCATCGACGACGAGCAGTGGGGTGTCGGGAAGATCGCCCTGAACCTGCGTGCCCGTGATCGCGCCGGTGCGCGTATCGCGCATCTTGTCCGCGAAGACCACATCGAGTTCGAGTTGCTTCGCAAGCTTCAGGACGCGTTTGCGTGCACCAGCATCCGGTGCGACCAACGCGGGGCGTGTGCCGGCCTTTTCGAGTGCGCGCCGGAGCGCCGGCAGCGGATCGTCGATCACCACGCGGTCGAGCAGCGCCGCGACGACGTCGCTGTGAGGATCCTGGATAGTCACGCGGCTATACCGCTGTGCGTTGATGAGGTCACAGAACACCTTGGCGCTCAGTGCTTCGCCGATGTTCGCCACACGGTCTTGGCGTGCATACGGGACGTAGGGCATCACGAGCGCCATCGGCGCGCCCATGTAGGCGCGACGCAACGCATCCGTGACCATCAGCAGCGTCATGACGGCGTCCGAATCGGGCAGATGGGCGGCAATCTGCAGTTCATCTGCGAGCACATTCGAGGCGACGGTGACGTGCATCTCGCCGCCAGGGAACCTCAGGGTCTTCAGTTCGACCGGCTGGGTGCCGGCGGCGCGGGATAGGGCAGTAATCTGGATCATGGTCTCGTTGCCTTATTGCTTAGTCGGTATTTACGACTAATGTGACGCAAGTATAATCTTACTTAGTCGTGAAACACAACTATGTGTGGTAAAATTTTTTCGACAGTGATTCGAAGGAGCGGAAAGTGACCAGAAAGTTCGACAAACCCGATGTGAGCGTCGACGTGGTGCTGCTGACTCTTATCGACGGGGCACTGCATGTCGCTACACACATACGCCCGAAAGAGCCCGAAGCCGGGAAGGCCGCGCTGATCGGTGGCTACGTTCACGTGGATGACATGGCCGAAGAGGACATCGAAGACACGGCGTTTCGCGTTTTGCGAGAGAAGGCAGGTCTGCGGCCACGATATCTGGAGCAGGGCAGGACGTTTTCGGGGCGGCGGCGCGACCCGACGCGCGGATTTACGGTGGCGGTCTCACACGTCGCACTCGTGCCGTACGAGGAACTCGTTGCAGAGTGCGCGCAGGTGCTTTCCTTCTATGAGGTTGATGCGCTGCCAGACCTTGCCTTCGACCACAACGAACAGGTGGCAGATGCAGTCACGCGCGTGCGGAACAAGTCCAGCTATTCCACGCTGCCTTGCTGGCTGATGCCTGAACAATTTACGCTCACACAGTTACAGCGCACCTACGAACAGATTTTTGGCGGAAGCGTGTCGCGCGGCACATTTCGCACCCGGGTGGGGCTGAAGGTGGGGGATGTGAAGGCGGGCGAAGCGGTTGACGAAGCGGGCGTCATCATCGCAACGGATGAGTTTCAGGGCGGTGCGCAGCGTCCGGCAAGACTCTTTCGGGTGAATCAGCTTGGCTTGTATCGTCGCGCAAGCTGGTAGAACTCGACCGACATCGCAGAAGGCGTGCTTCGGCCGTCGTCCGGCGATCAGTACGATCGCACTATGCCGAGCGTGTTCGGTGTGCAACATTCGTGATTTTGAGCGGGGCCGAAGTCATGATAAAAGAGCAGTCCGCGTCGGGCATAGCGCCGTTGACGTGCAACATCAAATCAGGACTTCAGCAAATGGCAACAGGGATTGTTAAGTGGGTCAATGACGCCAAGGGTTTTGGCGTTATCACGCCGGACGGCGGCGGGGAAGATCTGTTCGCACACTTCTCGGAAATCCAGTCGAGCGGTTTCAAGTCGCTCCAGGAGAACCAGAAGGTGTCGTTCGAAGTGAAGCAGGGCCCGAAGGGCAAGCAGGCTGCAAATATCCAGCCGCAGTAACGTCTTCCGGCTTTGGCGGTAAAACAAATGGCCTCTTGAGGCCATTTGTTTTTTTGGAAGCCGCAGGATTTCCTTTTGGTCGTGACAAGCCGCGAGCTATACATCGGCGGCGGCCAGGCGCTCAGCGGCTCATACCCGCTGAGCGGCGCGGATACCCGGATGATGAGGCCGAGCGACGTTGCCTCTGTCGAACGTGTTCGTTCCAGGCATTGAAGGATACGAGCGGCTGATTGGCGCCGTGCGCATGGGGCAGGTCAACCTGCCGAAACTGCTACGCGCCGCCGCGGCCGCGAATCAGGACGGCGCCACCTCGCGTATTTTCTGCAGCGATTCCTTAAGGGATAAGGTCCGGAAGACCGGATGGACGTGCCCGCATCTGATATCCGCTGCACAGGACCGGGTTGACCGACTGATCGCGGAAGCGATAAAGCTGCCCGCCGACGGTGAGGTGTGACCGGACAGGTTGCGCGTGAAAACCACACGCGCGATTCCGCGCGACTACTTTGCTTCGGTCACCCCGTTGACGGGCAGCAGATCGTCAGGCGTGGCCAGCTGAAACGTCGCGCCCGGGCAATATGAGCTTGACGATTTGACAGCGATCACGGTCGGATTGCCGCCTGAAGCGATGCTCACGGTGTCGAAACCTTGCGGGCACAGAGGTTGAGGTGGCGTAAGCGTCTGGGCGAGCGCGCCAGTGCGCTTGTCACGTACCTCGATCGCAGTGACGCGACCCGTTGCGAGAGAGGGAATCACGAAGTAGAAGTGGGCAGTGGATGCCGCCTGAAGAACGGGCGCGCTGTACGATTCGTGCTCGTCCCCTGCAACTCGCGTAAGTGTTATCGGCAGCTGTTTGCCAGTACGATAATCGGTCCACGTGCCCACCGAAGACTGACCGTCGATTCCGAAGTGCACCCGCGCAACGGGAATGCCGTCGCTGTCCAGTTCGTCGAGGCTCACATCAGAGCTATGGGTGATAGCCGGCTTCAGCCGGATCGGGGTGCGGTGTCGGTCGTAAAAGTAAATGCCGCTTATGCGCGGCTGTTCAAGATCGACAAACACTGAAACCCGCTGTTTGCCGATGGTCCCGGTGTAATACGCGAGGGAAGCTTCAGCGCGCATCGAAACGGCTGCGACCGGCACCATTAACAGACATCCGATTTTCTTCATGAGAACGGGCGCTCCTGGCTGTCAATGAACTGGAGTTTGTCTGGCGCGGTAAACCGGTAGCGATTCCATGTCTCCACGCGCCGTGAGTAGTCGACCTTTATCTCCGGCCGCATTTCGACCTGCCCAGATGCCGGGAAAGTCACGGCCCCGCTACTCTCAAGTTCGTCGAGCGCGGCGAAGTTCTGAAAGCGTCCGTCCAGAAACAGGTAGTACATATGCACGCCGGTGGAGCGGTTACCGTTTTTGTCGACGGCCATGCGCGACGCGCTGAAATCCATCTGCCTATCGCCGTTGAAGTCGGCAAACGTGAGTGTTTTGACGCCAGCGAAACTCAGGATGAGGTGGTCAATCTGTTGGACAAGTCTGCCGGTCGCTCGATCATAGATGTCGATGCGATCCGCGATCGCACCATATTCACCCTTTGCGCGGTGTGCATGAACCCGAAAGACGAAGGGTGCGTCACCGCTCACCTGAAGAATCGTTCCGTCGACAGCTTCGCTGCTATCCGGGTCAAAGACAACCGTCTGGCGGAGATCAACAGGCTGCTTGGAACGGGTTCGCAGTTCGATCCAGTCACCGGACAGCGCTGCGTCTGTCACCTTGAACGGATGAAATGAAATCGCCGCGACGGGTATCGTGCCGGGTTTGTCCAGGACGTCGATGATCGCCGTGGCGCCGGGCAGGTGAGGGCTTTCCTCGAGTTCTGATAGCTGCCCAGTGCTCTTCTCGAACACATAGCCGCTTATGCTTTCACGGCTATTTGCCACCGTGATCAATTCGATCGGGCGGCCACCGGCTGTGCCCTCATAAAGCCGCGTCGGTGAGGTCTGAGCGAGGACTGACGACGATGCGATCAGCCAGCAGGCGCCGATCGCGCCGCGCAGGAGGCTCGTGAGTTGGAGCGATTTATCTCGACGCACTCGATTGGTCCTCACGGTTGTTGTGCTTTCAAGCCGGGAAAGCGCTCTGCAAGCAGCGCACGATTCTCGCGCTGATCAGCTAGGCAGGCGGCCAGCCAAGGCGCGGCGTCGGCTAGCCCCGCTTTGTTCAACGCGTCGATGACCAGGCTTGCATTGGCACTGGTCTTGGGCAGGAAGATCAATGTCTCGTCCCGGGCGATGGCTTCTGGTAGGTCCCTCGCATAACAGACGCCGGTGATCTGTACGGTTGCCTTGACGAGTTTCGCGGAGAGATGTCGGGGCACCACAAAAATCGCGAAGCCTTCGAGCAACCATTCAATCACTGGCTCGTTGAACTCGGTGATGTTCAACTGCGACGTGAGGGCAACGCAGACGCCGTTCGCCGCCGCAATGTACGCGGCGCCAGCGAAGTGATGTGAGCCGCCACCATTGCGAAGAAAGAGCCGTCCGTCCCATAGACGCATGCCAACGGAGTCGGTCGGTTCCCGACCAAGGATTCGTATCTCACGATGGTCCAGCATCCGGATCAATCCATCCGTGTCGATCGATTCGCGCATGAACGTCAGATAGTCGTACCCGAATGAGCGAATTGTTGGGAACACGGTCTGATCGCTTTGGCTGTGACCAATCGCGTCAACGTCGCGGATATCGAATGAAAAACGAGGCACGGTCCGATGGATCGCAAGTTTGCCGGCCGGACTGGAGCGTCGCGACGCCCGACCGATGGCACCTTGCGCGACTATACCGTCGAGTGTGAACGGGCCGTCGCCATACTCGTCCATGAAGTCGACGAAGACGCTCGAATCGTAGAAGATGCCCGGTTTTCGCGTTCCCGGCAGGCTGAACTTGGCCTCATGCCGTATAGATTCCAGCATGCGATCCAAATGAATCCATGCAGTCATGCGAGCCCGTACAGCCGGAGTGGGGCGGTTGAGCGCGCGGCGCCACGTGCTCCACGACTCACGCCCGTAGACGCTCGCCGGGATGCGTTTCAATTCGTCTTCGGTGACGGGCCGTATCGGGTTGTCGGTCATCTGGTGCGGTCGTAAGAGGACGGAAGTATCGCTGTTCATGCGGCGCGGGTAAGCGTATGCGCGCGGGGTCTATCGCAAAGCGTGCACTTGCGCTCTCAGGTGAGCGAGGCTCGCATCGAGTTTCGTCGCGTCGGTCTTCATCGACAGCGCTTCGCGCGGCTTGCGGCCAGGAAAATATGCTATCCGCTCGGCGTTGGCGCCTGATGGATGCGGCAATCCATCCAGAACGCGTTCGCCAGGGAGGATGCCACGCTGGACGAGCCAATCGAGGCCTTCGCTGACCTTCGGGCCCAACGGTACGAAGACCGCGTGACAAAGCAACCGCGCTTCTTCGACAAAGTGAGCTTCAATCTGGCGCTGGAGCAAGGGCGTCCGGATCATGGACGGCGCGCCTGAATAGTTGGCCTGGTCAACAAACACCGGATGTCGCAGGATCGAAGTCGTCTGGATCAGGTGCGCGCCACTTTTGAACAGCGCGTCGCAGCTCGAGATTCCGAGCCATTGCGCAATACCGATATGGTCGAGCAGTGATACAAGATTAGGGCGCATCGCGCCGCTAAAGGCGCCTGTCTGTTTGGCGGCGCGAAGCGCGGTGGTCGCCGGCGCACCCCCGCGTATCTGGATCTGCGCCTCCCTTATAGCATTGACCCACTGGGTGAATCCGGGCGTGATGCCAACCACCACGAGGCGCGCATCCGGATTGACGTAGTCAAACGGAATATAGTCGCAACGTAGTTCGCCTTCTTCGTCAAGGCACATCGATCGAGGTATTTGTGCGGGCACCTTGATCCGGGAAAGGTCGAGTGCCTCGATGGTCGCGGCGTACTGTCCGAAGAGAGTGCTGTTGTTAGTCGACATGGGATTGGGTGAACTGTCCTGGCGCTGCGTACTTTACGCTGATGCGTCAGACCTGCAAAGAATCGGACTCGGGATCTGAACAAGCGCGCTGAGTAGTACGATCGGGGTGTGGCGGTCTGCCGGTACAGTGACCGTATGGCGCCGACGGCATTGATCAAGGAGTTCGCATGATGGGCATTGTTGAAGACAAAGGCCGCACGAGAATCCGCCGTAAATCGGAGGCTCACAATCCTAGCCACGCTCGCTGGTGGCAGCGATTGCTCGCGCGCGCGGCGGACCTATTGGCGCGCCTCCGCAAGTCACACTGAAGCTGCCAGGCAGCGCCGCTAAGCCCTCGCGATAGCGCATATGACGAGACGTATTGGACGCGGGCGCCCGGCAAATTAAATGGTATTTCCTTTCAGGTTGGCGTGTCGGGCACCAAGGGCCACGGCAACGGCAGCGACACGACTTGGACCAATACTCATGTGACTGCGGGCAATACGCTTACGCTGCAATCGGGTGGTGATACCAATCTGAGGGGTGCGGTGGCAGATGGTCAGCAGGTTATCGCGAATGTCGAGGGTAATCTCAACATCGAGAGCCTGCAGGACGTCAGCCACTACGATTCGAAGCAAACGAGTGGTGGCGTGTCGGTGAGTGTGTGCGTACCGCCCATCTGCTACGGAGCGTCCAGCGCGTCGGCGAACTTCAACCAGCAGAAGATGAATAGCGACTACGCAAGCGTTGGCGAACAGTCGGGCATCAAGGCGGGCATCAAGGCGGGCGACGGCGGGTTCCAGATTAACGTGACGGGCAACACGGACCTGAAGGGGGCGGTGATTGCTAGTACTGACAAGGCCGTGCAGGACGGTGTGAACAGCCTGACTACCGCGACACTGACGCACAGTGATATCGAGAATCATGCGGCCTATGACGCATCGTCGGTTGGGCTGTCCGGTGGCTATGGCGGAACAATCGGCAAAGACCAGAAGGGTGTTGGAGGTGATGCGAACGCGGAACTCTTGGGCAAGGACTTGGGCAATCTGATTTATCAGGTCGCCAGCGCAGGGAC
>NZ_QBUY01000125.1 GCF_003121405.1 Paraburkholderia sp. C35
CCTTTGCTTTTCAGTCCGGAGTGATGCGCATACGCCGCGACAGCCGACACACCGTTTGCCACCTGGGCGGCCGTGGATTAACCGGTACAACTTGCCGTGAAGCCGGAGCATGAAGCGGGTGATGCGCTCATTCGAAGCGTGGGCAGCGGGCATCAAAAAGAGTGATGCCGTGTGAAGGATAGGACCAGTTGGGGACCCGCAGGCAAGGACCGTAGTGGGTGGTGTTCAGCGGCTTTCTTTTGCCTACTTTTCTTTGCCGCGGCAAAGAAAAGTAGGTGCCGCCCCGCACAGGGGCAACGCTAGCAAACCAATAACATCGAGCGGATGCCAGCGAAAGCAGAAGCCAACCCGAACCCAATCCCCACCACCTACAAGCAACCCCTACGACTTCATAAGCCGTGCCCGCTCTCTCTCCCAATCCCGCTTCTTCTCAGTCTCACGCTTGTCGTGCAACTTCTTACCCTTGGCAAGCCCGATCTCACACTTCACGCGACCATTCTTGTAATGGAAATTGAGCGGCACGAGCGTATACCCACGCTGCTCGACCTTGCCGATCAGCTTGCTGATTTCCTCAGCGTGCAAAAGCAGCTTGCGCGTGCGCACGGGATCCAGATTGGCGAACTTCGAAGCCTCGGGCAACGGGCTGATGTGCGTACCGATCAGAAACAGCTCCGCGTTCTTGATGACGACGTAGCCTTCCTTGATCTGGCCACGCCCGGCGCGGAGCGCCTTGACTTCCCAGCCCTCCAGCACGAGCCCCGCCTCGTAACGCTCTTCGACGGAATAATCGAAGAACGCTTTTCTGTTGTCGATGATGCTCATGAATGGAAACTGGCCAACTCGTTTAAAATCACGATTTTAGCAAAGCGGGGCGCCGAAAACCCGCCGCGGTGTCATTCAGTTGTCACGCGTTCGCTATTTCTTAATCCCTGTTGCCACGCGCCGTTCAATTTATGGCAGATGTCCAGAAAACCGTGTTGATACGCCATTCGGCGGAACAGATGTTCGACCTCGTCACCGATGTCGCCGATTACCCCAATTTCCTCCCGTGGTGTGGCGGCGTCGAGATCCGCCGTCAGGAGGAAAACCTGATGGAAGCGAAGATCGACATCAACTTCAAGGGCATCAAGCAGCACTTCGCGACCCACAACACGCAGGAACGGCCCACGCGCATCGACATGCATTTCGCCGACGGCCCGTTCAAGAAGTTCACCGGCTACTGGCGCTTCACGCCGCTGCGCGCCGACGCCTGCAAGATCGAATTCGCGCTCCACTACGAGTTCACGAACATTCTGCTGGAGAAAATCATCGGGCCGGTGTTCAGCCACATTGCGAACACCTTCGTCGAATCGTTCGTGAAACGCGCCGACCAGCGCTACGGCAAGTCATGAGCGGCAATCTGACCATCGAGGTCTGCTATGCGCTGCCGCGCGAGCAGACGCTCATCGAACTGCAATTGCCGCAAGGCGCGACGCTCGGGCAGGCCATCGACGCGAGCGGCATCCTCGCGCCGCACCCGGAGATCGACCTGGCGCAGCAGAAGACGGGCGTGTTCGGCAAACTCAAGCCGCTCGATACGATGCTGGCCGACCGTGATCGCGTGGAGATCTACCGGCCGCTGATCGTCGATCCGAAGCTCGCGCGCCAGCGGCGCGTCGAGAAGTCGCGCAGCGCGGGTTCGATCGAAGGGCGGAAGTGGCTGCCCAAGGATTCACGCTGACATCCTGAGCGCCGACGAGCGAACCGCATCCGCCAAATGACAAACGGCGCACCGTGCTGCACGGTGCGCCGCTTTCTGTTTCAGCCAGCATCCACGGCGCCTTCCTGACGCCTCGCTCAGCCTAGTGGACGGCGGCCTGAGCCTTATCTTCGAGCGACGTGCGGTCCGAATCATCGTCCGCGTGCTGGCGCACCGACCAGCTCACGCCCGCGACCAGCAGCACGATCGCGGCCAGCTCGAGCGGACGCGGCATCCGGTGATCGTAGATGAACGCGTAGAGCAGCGCGAACAGCGTCTCGAACACGATCAGCTGCCCCGACAACGTGAGCGGCAGCCGCTTGGACGCCGCGTTCCACAAGCCATTGCCAAGCCACGACGCGCCGATCGCCAGCCCCAGATTGAGCAGCCAGAACAGATGCCAGCGGGCGTCGATATGCGACGTATCGACGGCAGATGCCGGCAGCACGGCCACGCCGAGCCACAGCAGCGCGCCCAGCAGCCCCGTCACCACGCCCCACAGCACGGACCATTCATTGCCGCTGAAGTGAGTGTGACGCTGCAGATAGCGCGCGTTTTCGACGGCGAACCACGTCCAGCAGGCCAGTGCGCCCACTGCGCAGGCGAGGCCGATCAGTTTGGTCGCGATGGTTCCCGAGGTTTCGCCCGCGCTGCCGAATACGTCCACGTTGATACACGCGATGCCTGCAATCACCAGCGCGAGCGGCCACGCCAGCCGCGCGAGCGGTACGGCGCCGTGATCGCGCCGTCCTAGCAATGTCACCGTGACAGGCAGCACACCGACGATCAGCGACGACGGCGCGATCCCCACCAGATGCACGGCGCCCGTCAACAGCAGGTAATAGAGCAGGTTGCCCGCCAGCGCGAGCCTGACGAGCGCGTTCAGATCCTCGCGGGTGAGCCGGCGCAGCAGCGATCGCGCGGAAGGCAGCGCCGCCACCAGCGACACGACGCCATACATCACATAGCGGCCGGCGCTCAGCAGCACGGGCGAAAAATCGGGCAGCAGCCGCGGCACCAGAAACACCATGCCCCATAACGCCCCCGCCAACATCCCGTACACCAAGCCGCGCTGCATTGTCTTGCCCCGATCGAAAACTGAAAAGTGCGCGAAGCATAGCGGTTCGGGCGGGTCCGCGTCTTGTTCAATCCTGCACTTTGCCGCGTGTCGTCTATGCTGGAAAAAGCACGCCCGGACGCGCGAACGTTCGAATACGAATACGAAACCCGTACGAACGCGAGCCGAACGCAGAAGCGAAATCAGACGGTCGTTCGACGCGAAAAAACATTGAAGAATTTCGCTAACTGACTGTTCGCGCAGCGAAAACCGGGCGGTATCGCGTATAATCCGCTTTTGCGCCCATAGGATTTGCCATGCGTCTGATCCAAAAAGCACTCACGTTCGATGACGTGCTCCTCGTCCCGGCTTTCTCCGACGTTCTGCCGCGCGACACCAGCCTGAAAACCCGGCTGACCCGCAACATTTCCCTGAACATGCCGCTCGTGTCCGCCGCCATGGACACCGTCACCGAAGCTCGCCTTGCCATTGCGATGGCGCAAATGGGTGGCGTCGGCATCATCCACAAGAATCTCACGCCGGCCGAGCAGGCTCGCGAAGTCGCGAAGGTCAAGCGCTTCGAGTCGGGCGTCGTGCGCGATCCGATCACGATTCCGCCGCAAATGAAGGTGCGCGATGTGATCGCCCTGTCGCGCCAGCATGGCATTTCGGGTTTTCCGGTCGTCGAGGGCGCGCAGCTGATCGGCATCGTCACGAACCGCGACCTGCGCTTCGAAACGCGTCTGGATGAGCCGGTGCGCAGCATCATGACGCCGCGCGAGCGCCTCGTCACGGTCAAGGAAGGCACGCCGCTCGCCGAAGCGAAGGCGCTGATGCACAGCCACCGCCTCGAGCGCGTGCTGGTCGTCAACGACGCGTTCGAACTGCGCGGCCTGATGACAGTGAAGGACATCACCAAGCAGACGGAACACCCGGATGCCTGTAAGGACGAGCATGGCAAGCTGCGCGCGGGCGCGGCCGTCGGCGTCGGCGCGGATAACGAAGAGCGCGTCGAACTGCTGGTGCAGGCGGGCGTCGACGTGATCGTCGTCGATACGGCGCACGGCCACAGCAAGGGCGTGCTGGAGCGCGTCCAGTGGGTCAAGAAGAACTTCCCGCACGTCGAAGTGATCGGCGGCAACATCGCGACGGCCGACGCAGCCAAGGCGCTCGTCGAGTACGGCGCGGACGGCGTGAAGGTCGGTATCGGCCCCGGCTCGATCTGCACGACGCGTATCGTGGCAGGCGTGGGCGTGCCGCAGATTTCGGCTATCGCCAATGTGTCGGATGCGCTCAAGGGTACGGGCGTGCCCGTGATCGCAGACGGCGGCGTGCGCTTCTCGGGCGACGTCAGCAAGGCGCTGGCAGCGGGCGCGAATGCCGTGATGATGGGCAGCATGTTCGCCGGCACGGAAGAATCGCCTGGCGACGTGTTCCTGTACCAGGGTCGCCAGTACAAGTCGTACCGCGGCATGGGTTCCGTCGGCGCGATGAAGGACGGCGCGGCTGACCGCTACTTCCAGGACAACTCCGCGAACATCGACAAACTCGTGCCGGAAGGCATCGAAGGCCGTGTCGCGTACAAGGGTTCGGTCGGTGCGATCCTGTTCCAGCTGATCGGCGGCGTGCGCGCGTCGATGGGCTACTGCGGATGCCGTACGATCGACGAACTGCACGACAAGGCGTCGTTCGTCGAAATCACGGCCGCGGGCATGCGCGAATCGCACGTGCACGATGTGCAGATCACGAAGGAAGCCCCCAACTACCACGTGGACTAATTGCCTATGAAGCCGCTGCTGCGTGCCGTACTGATCATCGATGCTCTGTTGTTGCTGGCGTTCGGGCTGCTGTTCCTGCTCACGCCATGGAAATCGCTGTACGACGCGCTGCAGCTGGTGCAGACGGACCCTGTGCTGGTCGGGCAAGGTCTGGGCATTGCGCTGATCGGCCTGGCGTGGCTCGCGCTGCACGCGTCGATAGACGGCGCGATGACGGCGACGACGGCGAAAGTCGTTGGTCACGTGAACTGGCTGACGGGCGTGCTGATGCTGGTGTGGCTGGTCGGGCTGCATATGCCGCAGCTGACCGGCTTCGGCCAGCTGGTGGCGGTGCTGGTGGCTGTCGTGCTGCTGGTGATCGGTCTGGGTGGTGTGAGGCTCGCAGGCGCGGTCAAACGGCGCGATCGGCTGGCGGCTGCGGCCGCCGTCGAGCGTACGGATCGCGTTGCAACGCGTGCCGCCGAGAACGAGGCCCGCAAGGCCGAGCGTGAACGTGACGTAGCGCGTCCCGGTGTCGTGTATCCCGCCACCAGCGGGCCGCATGTGGAGCCGTCGCTGCGCGCCACGCCGGTGAGTCCTGCGACGGGGCATCCCGTCGCGCCGGGCCTGACGGCACAGCCGCCGCGTGCGACGATGCCGGAAGCCGCTGCCGCAGCGCAGGAAGACGCACTCGCGCACGAGCGCCGCGCCGAGCTACACGAGGACGCCGCCGCGCGCGAACGCGCTGCAGCCGAGCGTAACGAAGCCGATGCACGGGCCGCCGCCGAAGCGAAGCCCCGGCCACCGTTTCATGGCTGACCCGCGCAAGCTCACGCCCTTAGCCGAAACAACTGGAATCCGTCTGCGCGCAGGTCTTTTATCGAGCTTTTCAGTCGATCACGGCACGCAGCGATGCGCCGCTCAGGCCGCCGTTACCGCGCAAGCCAATCCGCTTTACATACAACGCCGTCTGGTCGCAGCGCGATCGAGCGGCTTTCCCTATCCGTTCTTTTTAGATTCCGTCCGCTGCCATGCATGACAAGATCCTGATTCTCGACTTCGGTTCGCAAGTCACCCAACTGATCGCACGTCGTATCCGCGAGGCGCACGTGCTGTCGGAAATCCATCCGCACGACGTCAGCGACGAGTTCATCCGTGAATTCAAGCCGAAGGGCATCATCCTGTCGGGCGGCCCGAACTCGGTGACCGAGAGCGACACGCCGCGCGCGCCGCAAGCGGTGTTCGAAGCGGGCGTGCCCGTGCTGGGCATCTGCTACGGCATGCAGACGATGGCCGAGCAACTCGGCGGCAAGGTCGACACCGGCCATATGCGCGAATTCGGCTACGCGGAAGTGCGTGCACGCAATCACACGAGCTTCCTCGACGGCATCCAGGACTTCGCGACGGCCGAAGGCCACGGCATGCTGAAGGTATGGATGAGCCACGGCGACAAGGTGCTGGAAATGCCCGAAGGCTTCAAGCTGATGGCATCGACGGAATCGTGCCCGGTCGCGGCGATGGCCGACGAAGCGCGCCACTTCTACGGCGTGCAATGGCACCCGGAAGTCACGCACACGGTGCAGGGCCGCGCGATGCTCGAACGCTTCGTGCTGAAGATCTGCGACGCGAAGCCCGACTGGGAAATGGGCAACTACATCGACGAAGCTATCGAAAATATCCGCAAGCAGGGCGGCAATGAGCATGTGATGCTTGGTCTGTCGGGCGGCGTGGATTCGTCGGTGGCGGCGGCGCTGCTGCATCGCGCGATCGGCGATCAGCTGACCTGCGTGTTCGTCGATCACGGTCTGCTGCGTCTGAATGAAGCCGAGCAGGTGATGTCGATGTTCGCCGACAACCTCGGTGTGAAGGTGATCCACGTCGACGCCAGCGAAGCGTTCATGTCGAAGCTCAAGGGCGTGACCGCTCCCGAAGCGAAGCGCAAGATCATCGGCGCGGAGTTCGTCGAAGTGTTCCAGACGGAAGCGGGCAAGCTGACGGACGCGAAGTGGCTCGCGCAAGGCACGATCTATCCGGACGTGATCGAATCGGCGGGCAAGGGCAAGAAGGCCGCGCATACGATCAAGAGCCACCACAATGTCGGCGGTCTGCCGGAAACGTTGAATCTGAAGCTGCTCGAGCCGCTGCGCGAACTGTTCAAGGATGAAGTGCGCGAACTGGGTGTGAAGCTCGGTTTGCCGCCTTCGATGGTCTATCGCCATCCGTTCCCGGGTCCGGGCCTTGGCGTGCGGATTCTCGGCGAAGTGAAGCGCGAGTATGCAGACCTGCTGCGTCGCGCGGACGCGATTTTTATCGAAACGCTGCGCACGTTTATCGACAAGGATACGGACAAGTCGTGGTACGACCTGACCAGCCAGGCGTTTGCGGTGTTCCTGCCGGTGAAGAGCGTCGGCGTGATGGGCGATGGGCGTACCTATGAGTATGTCGTCGCGCTGCGCGCGGTGCAGACGCTGGACTTCATGACGGCGCACTGGGCGCATCTGCCGCATGACCTGCTCGGCCACGTGTCGAACCGGATCATCAATGAAGTGCGCGGTATCAATCGGGTTGTGTACGATATTTCGGGCAAGCCGCCGGCGACGATCGAGTGGGAGTGATCGCAGCACACCAGCCGTAGCATGCAAAAAAGCCCGCGTATGCGGGCTTTTTTTCGTCTGATGCGTCGGCAGGTCAGCTTATCGATCGTACCGTCGGGCCTTTTCGTTCAGTTCCTCGATATCAACCGTTGCCGCGAGAAACGCGCCGCAACGCGGCTTGTCGATGAAACGAAGCCATTGGCTGATCTGGCTGAGAAGGAAGTAGGCAAACATGACGCGCTCCTGTCGGTGAAGGTGGTAACAGGCGCTGTCTGTGTCGTGCTGCGTGGCGTCCTGTTGATGTATTCAGGATAGGGACGCGGAGCAGTGGACAACATAGGAATCAGACGAATTTTGAGATAGCGGTCGTGGGCGTTTGGCCTCTGTCGCATATAAGCGCGTGAAGCTAGCTCGCTACGTGCTGCCGTTCCTCCCCGGTATCTGCAAGCACACGCGCCCGCGCAAGCGCAGATGTGATCGCATCGAGCACCCGCTCACGCGCATCATCGTTGTCCTGCCGTAGCGCGAAAGAAGGGTGATAGGTCGCGATCACCTGCATGCCATCGACATCGAGCGGCGTGTCGATCCACTCGCGCAAGCTGACCTTCTCACGCAGCAGCGCACTCAACGCGGTCGCGCCCAACGTCACGACAACACTCGGCTTCACATGCGCCAGCTCGCGCTCCAGCCAGTAGCCGCACGCATCGATCTCCTGTTGCGCCGCGGTTTTGTGCAGACGCCGCTTGCCACGCAGCATCCATTTGAAGTGTTTGACCGCGTTGGTCCTATACAGGCTGTCACGCCGCAAACCCGCGCGTTCGATCGCAATGTCCAACAGTTGCCCCGCAGGTCCGACGAACGGCCTGCCCGCCAGATCTTCCTGATCGCCGGGTTGCTCGCCGATCAGCATGATGCGCGCGTCAAGAGGACCGATGCCGTCGACAGCCTGCGTCGCGTGGCGCCACAACTCGCAGCGGCGGCAGGCATCGAGCGTGGTCGGCTGCTGGCGTACAGGCTGCGCGCTTTGTGCATCGACGGGCACGCTCTTGCCGCCCAGCACACCGACAACGCGCGCCTGCGCAACCCGCTGCGCGCCGCTTTTCGCCTCGCTGATCATCGACGGAATGAGGCGGCCTTCGGGCAAGCCTTTCCAGAAGCGCACGGGCATGTGCTGCTCGAGCGCTGTTTCGTTCAGGCGAGCCGGATTGAACGTGCGGCGGTAGTAGGCGAGCCAGAGCGCCTCGGCTTCGTCGGCGTCGGGATAACCGCGATCGTGAGGCAAGGCCGTGCGGCGTTCGAGACGCAATGCGGTGCCGTTCCACCACGCGGCGCTGTCGGGTGTCGAGATCAGCCACGTCGAGCGACCCATGCGCCGTGCGAAATGCTCGGCCGACCATGCGAGCACATCGTGCTCCGGTTCGTACCACGCGATGTATTCGGGCAGATCGGGTGCGGGTGCGTCATTGCCTGGCTCGCGCAGCCGGAAACGCACATAGGCGATCATGTCGTGCTTCGCGCGCCGCACGGCTTTCGCCATCTTGTAGAGGCGCGCGCCGTCGGTATCCGCGGGCGAAGCCACCGATCGGTCACCGCCGTGCCAGCGCCACAGCACGCGATACAGAAACGCCCAGCGCGCCGTATCGCGATACAGCGCCGCGTCCTTCAGCAATTCGGCGAGATCGCGGGAAATGCGGACTTTGGCTGCCGCCGAAGCAGCAAGCGGTAAGGACGCGTGATCGTCGAACAGCGCGGGCGTGGCCGAACGGGCGTCGCAGCCGTCGACACGCCAGTCGATCTGTTCCGGTGCGATTCCGCTTGCGAGCGCGCCCAGCGCGGCTTCACGCCACGCAGCGTAGGAATCGTCGATGGCGATCACTTGCATGCGCGCACCCGGCGTCAAAGCAGCGACAATTGCACGGGCGGCGGCGTCAACGCGTGGCGCAAGCGTTGCGTCGACATGTCGGCCTGCGCAGGGCGATAGTCGGCGGTCACGACGAATGGCCGCGTCTTGCTCATCGCGCATCGCAACTGCACGAGATCCTGATAGCGGATTCGCCGCGAGCGCCGCAATTCGACCAGACGCTTCGCATTGCGCATGCCGATGCCCGGCACGCGCGCGATCATGCGCGCGTTGGCGCGGTTCAGATCGACGGGAAAACTGTCGCGATGGCTCAAGGCCCACGCGAGCTTCGGATCGATATCGAGCGCGAGATTGCCGGGTTGATCGAACAGTTCGTCGACGCGAAAGCCATAGCCGCGCAGCAGAAAATCCGCCTGATACAGGCGATGCTCGCGCAGCAGTGGCGGCGCCTGCGCGGGCAGTGCCGTCGGACTGTCGGGAATCGGACTGCACGCCGAGTAATAGACGCGCTTGAGCTGGTACGAGCCGTACAGCGTTTCGGCCGTCTGCAGGATGGTGCTGTCGCTGGTGTCGTCTGCACCGACGATCATCTGCGTGCTTTGTCCCGCTGGCGAAAAGCGCGGCGCCTTCGCGTCGCTGTCCGCTTCGTCGCGGGCAAGGCGGATCGAACCCATCGCGAGGCGGATCGTGCGCGCGCTTTTTTCGGGCGCGAGCCGTTCGAGGCTGATTTCCGTCGGCAATTCGATGTTGACGCTCAGACGATCCGCATAACGGCCCGCTTGCGCGATCAGTTGCGGATCGGCATCGGGAATGGTCTTCAGATGGATATAACCGCGAAACAGATGGTCCTCGCGCAACGACTGCGCGACGCGCACCAGTTGCTCCATCGTGTAATTCGACGACTGGATCACGCCGGAACTGAGAAACAACCCGTCGATGTAGTTGCGACGGTAGAAATCGAGCGTGAGGTTGACCACTTCTTCAGGCGTGAAGCGTGCACGCGGCACATTGCTCGTGCGGCGGTTCACGCAATACTGGCAGTCGTACAGGCAGAAGTTGGTCAGCAGGATTTTCAGCAGCGAGACGCAGCGTCCATCCGGCGTGAAGCTGTGGCAGATGCCGGAACCCGTGCTCGCGCCCAGCCCCTCCGTGCCGCGTGAACTGCGCTTTGGCGCGCCGCTGCTCGCACACGATGCATCGTACTTGGCGGCATCGGCGAGTATTTCGAGCTTTTTGAGCAGTTCCATGGCGGGTGGCGATACTGTATATGTGTACAGTATTCTACGCGCCGCGCCGATGCTGACAAGCGGGATAGCAGGCCAGGCGCCGCGCCTGTCCTGGCTTTGTCCAATTTCTTAAGCCGTACAGGGCGGTGACGCGCGCCGGCACGGACATAAAAAAACGCGGCGCACACAATGCGCCGCGTTCACCGGAAAGACCGCGATCCGCCACGGCAGACCGCGTCTCCAGCATGCCGATCAGATTGCCACTTCAGGCGGCGCCTGGCGGAACAGGCGCGTGATCCAGCACAGGTACACGATACCCAGCACGAACCACACCGCGCCCAGCACGAGCGCCGTCTTTTCAAGGCTCGCGAGCAGCCAGATATCGGAGACCGCGCCGATCAGCGGAAACACCAGCCCGCCCAGCACGCCAATCTTGCGATCGCCGTGATTACCCGACAGATACAGGCGAATCACGCACAGATTCACGGCCGTGAACGCGAGGAACGCACCGAAGTTGATGAACGACGTCGAGGTGGCCACATCAAGCTTCAGCGCGATCAGCCCGACGATGCCCGCAATCGCGATGTTGATCGCCGGCGTCTTGAAGCGCGGATGGATATAGCCAATGAAGCGCTTCGGCAGGATTTCATCGCGGCCCATCGCGTACAGCAGCCGGCCGACGCTTGCCTGTGCCGAGATGCCCGAAGCGAACTGCGCGAGGATCAGGCCCGCGAGGAACACGGTCACGAAACTAGCGCCGCCGATCATCTTCGCCACTTCGAACGCGGCCGAATCCGTGTCCTTGAATTCGACGCCGGGATGCGCCAGCTGCATCGTGTACGAGGCGATCACGAAGATCGCGCCGCCGATCAGCGCGATCAGCAGGATGGCGCGCGGCATGTTCTTCTTCGGATCGATGGTTTCTTCCGTCAGCGTCGACACGGCGTCGAAGCCGAGGTACGAGTACGCGGCAATTGCAGCACCCGCCATCGTCGCGCCAAGCGGAACGTGGGACTTGAAGAAGGGCTCCGCCATCGCGATGCCGCCCGGGCCCGCCGCTGCCGATGCATAGTGCCAGCACAGTGCGACGAACATCGCGACGATCGCCAGTTGCACGACCATCAGCACGATATTGAAGCGCGCCGCCAGTTCGATCCCGACGATATTCAGTCCGCTCGTCAATACGATAAACGCGACGATCCAGATCCACGATGGTACATGCGGAAACGCGGCATTCAGATACGCGGCGCCGATCAGCCAGATCACCATCGGCAGGAAGAAGTAGTCGAGCAGCGTCGCCCAGCCGATCAGGAAACCCAGATGCGCGTTGAACGTCTTGCGCGTGTACGTGTACGCCGATCCGGCGACGGGATAAAGCCGCGCGAGCTTGCCGTAGCTCAGCGCCGTGAAAGCGATCGCGATCAGTGCGAGCAGATAGGCGAGGGCGGCGGTGTCGTCGCTGGCTTTGGCGAGCACGCCGTAGGTGCCGTAGACGATCAGCGGCGCCATATAGGCGAGGCCGAACAGCAGCACGGACGGCAAGCCGAGCGTGCGCTTCAGGTGCGACGGTTCATGAGATGACGACGCTTGCATGATTTCTCCTAAAGCCCGGCCAACTGGAAAGGCCGATATGGATATCGTATGGATGCCTTATGACTGGCATTTCGACCGACATAACGTTGGACGTGAGAGCGCGCGCACGTGGCGCGTTGGCCCCGTGCGGTACGTCCGTTGCAGACTGCTGAAAACGGTCAGTCGGTGCGGCGGCGGCGCGCTTCGATCATCAGCGCGCGATGGCCATTCGACTGTTCGACAGGCACGAGGCCAAGCGGCACGCGCGCGTCATGCAGATAGTTGTAGTGCTCACGGCTGACTTCCAGTCGCTTGAAATCGATGGTGGCCTTCGTCACCGTTTCGTCGCCGCCCACTTCGAGCACCGTTTCGCCGAACGGATCGATCAGCGCGGAGAGGCCGGGGAAGCTCAGGTTGTCGTCGCCGGTGCCGCAGCGGTTCACCATCAGCGCGAACATCTGGTTTTCCATTGCGCGCGCCTGGATCGCCCGGCGATGCACGGGACCGAACGGGTCCATATTGCCGTTGGTGACGATCAGCAGATCGGCGTCGAGCGCGGCCACGGCACGCGCCGATTCGGGAAATTCGATGTCGTAGCAGCTCAGCAGGCCCACCGTCAGGCCGTTCCACATGCAGGTTTCGAAACGGTCGCCGGGCGTGAATACGCCGACATCCGATGCCCACAGGTGCGTCTTGCGATACCGCAGCGCGATCTCGCCACGCTCGTCGACCAGCACGGTGGTGTTGTAGAACTGACCGCCGTCGCGTTCTGCAAGCCCGACGGCCACGGCCACGCCCTTGTCACGCGCCGCGTCGCGCACGGCGGTGAGCGCCGGGCCATCGAGCGTCTGCGCGACCTCCGCGACGTTTTCGCGCGTCGGAAAGCCGGACAGCGTGGTTTCGGGAAACACGATCAGCTTCGTGCCGCCTGCCGTGTCTGCGCGCTGGATCGTCTCGACGACCTTGCGCGTGTTGTGCGCGACGTCGCTGTCGGGCAGCGTCAGTTGTGCCAGTTCTACCTGCATGATATTGCCTCCTTCCAGATGCCTTTCAACGGCGTATTGGTATGCCACTTATCCGCGCGTCGTGCGATTCTTGCGCCGCGCAGAATAGTGCGTGCGCCGCCATTCCTCGAATTGAGGCCGATTATCAGGGTATTATTTTTGTCTTGAAATTACCCACGAGGGTTACCCTCACCGGAGGACACGATGGACTTCGAATGGCGAGATCTCGCTTTTCACCGGGAGATCGGTTCGGCCATCGATGCCCTCGATGGTCCGCATTTCTGGGCGCGCCTCACGCGCGTGCTCGAACGGCATGTCGGCTTCGACAGCTGGGTGGCGCTGCGATTTCATCGCGATGCGCCGCCGCTCGTGCTGGCGGAACAGGCGCTGCCCGACGGCAAGATCGACCTGATGTTTCAGGATTATCTGGCGGCGCTGTATCAGCTCGACCCGTTCTATCTCGCTGCGTTCGAAACGCAGGCGTCGGGCTTTTACACGCTCGCCGATGTCGCGCCGGACAATTTCCGCATGACCGAGTACTACCAGCGGTACTTCAAGAAGAACATCGTCGGCGACGAAGTGCATTTCAACGTGATGATCGACCGCGATCATACGATGGGCTTTTCGCTCGGTAAAACCAGTCGTTACGACGAACGCGAGATCGCGTTGCTGACGCTCTATTCGCCGTGGGTGCTGGCGTTGATGCAGCAGCGCTTGCGTTTCGAGAAGTTCGTCGTCGAAGAAGCGCCGCGTGCAGCGGAAAGCGATGAGGCGGATCTGCACGCGCGTTTTGGCATGCTGACCGGCAAGAGCGGGCGTGGTGCGTTGACGGCGCGGGAGATCGAAGTGGCGATGCTGTCGTTGAGCGGTTTTTCGTCGCGTGCGATTGCGTAGAAGCTGTCGATTTCGTTCGAAACCGTGCGCGCGCACAAGAAGCATATCTACGCGAAGCTGGGCGTCGGCTCGCAGTCCGAACTATTTGCGATGTTTTATGAGCCGGGGAGAGCGGTTGAATCGGAGTGAGGCGCGTCGCAGCACCTGCGTGATGGTCGTATCGAGCGCGCGCATCGAATGCGTGGCTCAGTAGCGGTCCAGCCGATTCCCTGCGATATGCACGCGATCGCCGGGATGCAGATCGCCGGGTGTGCCGCCGTCGAATGCGCGCATCGAGCCGTCGTTCAACTGCACCGAAATACGGTAACCACCTGGCGACGACGCGCCTGCCTGCTGACCCAGCTGATTGCCCGCAACCGCGCCGCCTAGCACGCCGATGGCTGTCGCCGCGTCACGTCCGTGACCATGTCCGAACTGGTTGCCGATCACGCCGCCCACCACCGCGCCGAGCACCGTGCCCGCGACACCGCCTGCCGTGACCGCGTTGGGATTCGCGAGCGGCTGGATCGCCGAAACCACGCCGTATTGTTCGCCGTAACCGTAGCCCGCTTGTGGCTGCTGCGGCTGCTGCGGTTGCTGGTAAGCCTGATTGTGCTGCCAGTCGGATTGATCGTCGGCGGGTTGCTGCTGGTACTGCGGCTGTTGCGCGTACGGCTGCTGATAAGGCTGCTGATACTGCGGCGCCTGTGCATAGCCGGGCTGCGCGTACACCGGTTGTGCCGGTTGCGCATAGGCCGGTTGCGTTGCGTAGGCCGAGCCGTAGCCCGACGCGTACGGCGCATTGCCGGGCACGACGCAGCCGGCGAGCGGCAGCGTGACGCAGAGCGCGATCAGCGTCGTACGAACGAGAGGGCGAGCAAAACGGGAGTGGTTCATGTTGCGTGATTGTCGTGGCGCCACCAGCTGTGGACGGCGTCGAGTATAGGGAAACGCGCATCGTTATTGACGCGCGGCCTGCGTAACAGTGTGTAAATTGCGCATCGGATAAAAACGCCTGGAGAAGCGTGGACGCGCAGGCAGAGAACAGACGAGAAGAAACGCAGAGGATGAGATCAGAAGCGAAAGCCGGTGCCGATGCCGCAATTGCCACCGATCCCGCCGCTGCCGCCGCCGATGTTGCAGAACACACCGCAGCCGGACAACGCGAGTGACAGAACGACACCCGTGATAAACGCTTTCGCGAACCAGATGACGCGTGCGCCCCGTTGAAGCGAAACACGATGCAGCCGACGTGCATTCACGCTTCGGCTGCCGCGTTTCGGCTGGATTGAGATGATCGCCGGGGAGAAATTTCGATATGACATGATGAAGCGGCTGACGCGCGGAAAATCTTCAACCATATCTGGGCCGAAAACGCTATCCCATACGACTAATCCTAAACCTGGGTGTGTCCTCTAGGCGTCTGACAAATCCATTTCGCAGTGTCCTGATAAAATGACCGAGCCGCAACGTAGTGGATTTGCAAATGAAATTGCTTGATGCACTTGTCGAACAACGGATCGCCGCCGCGGCCGCGCGTGGCGAGTTCGATGATTTGCCGGGAGCCGGCGCACCGCAGGCTCTCGATGACGACACACTGGTGCCCGAGGAAGTTCGAGTCGCGAATCGCATTCTGAAGAATGCGGGCTTCGTGCCGCCCGCCGTCGAACAGTTGCGGGCGCTGCGCGACCTGCAGAACGAGCTGGACGCCGTCAGCGACCGCGCTACGCGCTGCCACCTGCAGGCGAAAATGCTGGCGCTCGATATGGCAATCGAATCTCTGCGTGGCGGGCCGCTTGTCATGCCGCGCGAATACTGCCGCCGCATCGCGGAACGCCTGTCGGAGCGCGCCGCCGACGCACAGGCCGCCGACGCGGGGCCCGCGTGAACGCCGGCGTCGATCCCGTCGTCTTGCCGTCCGCTGGGTCCGATTCGTCGGAAGATTCATCTGCTTCGTCTGGCGCGGATGTCGATGGGCCGCTTGCGGTCGCCGACACGCCTCTGTCCGCCGCACAAGAACCCGTCCCCGTTTCCGAGCGTGATCTGCGCTTCATGGCGCTCGCGCAGGCCGCCGCCGATGAAGCGCGCGCCGCCGGCGAAGTCCCCGTTGGCGCGGTGCTGGTTCACGGCGATGAAGTGATCGCGAAGGGCTTCAATCATCCCATCGGCGGTCACGATCCTTCCGCGCATGCCGAAATGGCGGCGCTGCGCGCTGCTGCGCAAAAGCTCGAAAATTACCGCTTGCCCGGCTGCGAACTCTACGTGACGCTCGAGCCGTGCCTGATGTGCGCGGGCGCGATCATGCACGCACGTATTGCGCGCGTCGTGTTCGGTGCGCGCGACCCGAAGACGGGCGCATGCGGCAGCGTGGTCGATGCCTTCGCGAATCCGCAACTGAACCACCATACGACTGTCACGGGCGGCGTGCTCGAAGACGAGTGCGGCGCGGCGTTGCGGTCGTTTTTTGCCGAGCGCCGCCGCGCCGCGCGTGAAGCGCGTGCGGCTGCCGGTGCCTCGCCGCAGAACACACCCGATCCGGCTGCCTCTGCCGCAAATCCGGACATCCCACCGACCCTCTGACTTGCCACCCACATGGCCAAGCATCGCACCATCGAACTGATCGCCCCGTCGGGCTATCCGCACGATCCGAATGCCATTCATCTGGCGTTGAAGCGCTTGCGCGCGCAAGGGCATCACGTCGATAACGTCAATGCGACGCAGCGACGTTATCAGCGCTTCGCCGGCACGGATGGCGAGCGCGCTGCCGAGATCAATCAGCTTGCCGACCCGTCGCGCGAATTGCCGGACATCGTGCTCGCGGTGCGCGGCGGCTATGGCGCAGTGCGGATCCTGCATGGACTCGACTATCAGGGGCTGCACCGCCGTCTGAGCGATCAACCCATCGCTTTTTGCGGACATAGCGATTTCACGGCACTGCAGCTCGCGCTGCTGTCGCAGGCGAACGTGAAGACCTTCGGCGGCCCGATGCTCGCCGTCGATTTCGGCGCGGAAAACGTCAGCGATTTCACGATGAAGCACTTCTGGAATGCGCTGACCTCTGAAACCTTCACGGTGACGGGAGCGGCGCCGCAGGCACAGAGTGTCGATGTGTCGGGCACGCTGTGGGGCGGCAATCTGGCGGTGCTCGCGTCGCTAGTCGGCTCGCCCTACATGCCACCCGTCGAAGGCGGCATCCTGTTCGTCGAGGACGTGAACGAGCAGCCGTTCCGCATCGAGCGGCTGATCTATCAGTTGCATCTGGCGGGCATTCTCGAGAGGCAGCAGGCGCTGGTGCTCGGCGATTTCACGGGCAGCAAGCCTTTCGACTACGACAACGGCTACGATCTGCGCGCGATGGTCGAGCAGGTGAGGTCGGTGATCGGCATTCCCATCGTGACGGGGCTGCAGTTCGGGCACATTCCCGACATGGTGACGCTGCCCGTCGGCGCCGCCGCGCATCTCGTGGCGGGCGCACATGGGTTCAAGCTGACGGTGTCGGGGCATCCCGTGCTCGACTGACGATTGCGTTCCCTGGTGTGCATGGAAGAAGGCGAGGCGACTCGCCTTAGTTTAATGTCATCAACGCAACTAACTGTCTGTTAGATCCTGCATCCGCAACTTGCGATCCGTCACCGCAACGCCCGCTTTTGTTGACAAAATAGCCGACAGGGCGATCGTGGGTAGCTCTCCAGCGATACGCCCAAACCCTTATCCAGCAATCCACACGGCGTCTTTCGATACTTTTTGAGCATGTCAGTCCAAACTCAAATTGTCGAAAATCGGCCGTCAAAATTGTTGACAATTTTTATGTCCATTCTAAGATGGACTACATAACAGCACGCCAATCATGTCAGAGACACTCAACGCCACTGCGAGCAGCACGAAACCCGAAGCGATCGCCGAGCGCATCCGCGCCGCGATCCTCGAGCATCGGCTTGCGCCTGGCGCGAAATTGACGGAAGCCCAGTTGTGCGAAGTGTTCGGCGTCAAGCGCGGTCCGATTCGTCAGGCGCTGGCGCTGCTGGCCACGGATCGCCTCGTCGATCTCGAGCCGAACCGCGGCGCGTTTGTCGCAAGCCCGTCGCTGCAGGAAGTGCATGAAGTGTTCGAGATGCGCCGGATCATCGAGCTGGCCGTCGTCGACAAGATTTGCGCGAGCCAGGGCTCGCGTCGTTTGAAGAACATCGGCGGCATGATCGCGCGGGAGCGCAAGGCATTCGAATCGCGCGATTTTCCGGCGTGGATCCGGCTGTCGGGCGAGTTTCATACCGAGCTGGCAACGCTGACGGGCAACACGGTGCTGTGCGATTGCCTCGGTGGCCTGGTCGCGCGCTCGACGTTGATTTCGGCGCTGTACGAATCGCTGGGCCGCAGCCCATGTTCGTTCGAAGACCATGAAGCGATTCTCGCCGCGCTCGATGCCGGCGATGCAAAGACGGCAGGCGCGTTGATGTCGCGTCACCTGCAGAGTGTGGAGTTGAAGATGCTGGATCGGCCGGCGAGCGGTGGGACCGATCTGCATGAAGTATTCGGCACGCGCGCGGCAAAAGCCGCAGCCGGCTGACGTTTACCGAAGTGCATGCCTGACGCACGCCCGCGCTCGCTGGCGGTGCGCGCTGCACTGAAGTGAACGGCGATTGACCAGAAAGTCGACCTAAAGGTCGACGGAGACACCATCCGGTATCGGCCGCACCCGGCCAGGTATCGAGACCGAAAGACCGTCAGGCGAGGGACGCCCATCAGGCATCCGCGCCCACACGGCGAAGCCCGGCAGGCATTCGCGGAAAGCCAGCCAGGTCATCACAACAAGTACGTAAGTACGGAGACACCCGCGGCAACCTGTAAGCAAAGTGCATACGCGTCAGTCACAGCGTGAACTGACCGTAGGCCTGGCATACACGATGCAATGTTCGTCGATTCCCGTCGGCGTTCCCATCTTAGGAGGAATCCATGGCTCAGTTCAGTGCAGCATCCGATAGTTCGGCAATCCCCGATTACGACAGCAGCGGACAGGACGCACACGCGCTGCCCGCAGGCTACAGCGAACGCCTGTACAACGAAGACCTCGCACCGTTGAAGCATCAGACGTGGGGCGCCTATAACATTTTCGCGTTCTGGATGTCGGACGTGCACAGCGTCGGCGGCTACGTGTTCGCGGGGAGTCTCTTCGCGCTCGGGCTGACCAGCTGGCAGGTGCTGATCGCGCTGCTGGTGGGCATCACGTTCGTCAACGTGCTGTGCAACATGATCGCGAAGCCGAGCCAGCAGAACGGCGTGCCGTATCCCGTCGCCTGCCGCGCGACCTTCGGTGTGTTGGGCGCCAATGTACCTGCCGTGATTCGCGGGCTGATCGCCGTAGCCTGGTATGGCATCCAGACTTATCTTGCATCTAGCGCGCTCGTGATCGTGGTACTCAAGTTCATGCCGCAACTGCTGCCTTATGCCGATGTGCATCATCACGGCTTCATGGGCCTGTCGACAGTCGGCTGGGCTGGCTTCATGCTGCTGTGGGTGCTGCAGGCACTCGTGTTCTGGAACGGCATGGAGACGATCAAGAAGTTCATCGACTTCGCCGGTCCTGCCGTGTACGTGGTGATGTTCATTCTCGCCGGCTACATGATCTGGCGTGCAGGCTGGCAGAACATCGGCATCAACCTGGGCGGCGTGAAGTATCACGGCATGGAAGTGATCCCGGTGATGATCACGGCGATCTCGCTGGTGGTGTCGTACTTCTCCGGCCCGATGCTCAACTTCGGCGACTTCTCGCGCTACGGCAAGAGTTTCCGCAGCGTCAAGCGCGGCAATTTCTGGGGTCTGCCCGTCAACTTCCTCGCGTTCTCGCTGGTGACGGTTGTCACGACGGCGGCCACGCTGCCCGTGTTCGGTGAACTGATCACCGATCCTGTCGAAACGGTTGGCCGCATCGACTATCCGACGGCCGTGATTCTCGGTGCACTGACGTTCACGATCGCGACTATCGGCATCAACATCGTTGCGAACTTTGTTTCACCTGCATTCGATTTCTCGAACGTTGCACCGAAGCTCATCAGCTGGCGTGCAGGCGGTATGCTGGCTGCAGTGGCATCGATTTTCATCACGCCGTGGAACCTGTTCAACAACCCGGCTGTGATCCACTACACGCTGGATGTGCTCGGCAGCTTCATCGGACCTTTGTATGGCATCCTGATCGTCGATTTCTTCCTTGTGAAGCGTCAGAAGATCGTGCTCGACGATCTGTACACAGTCTCGGAAAAGGGCAAGTACTGGTATCACAATGGCGTGAACTATCGTGCTGTTGGCGCGTTGTTGCCGGCTGCCGTGATTGCGGTGATCTGCGTGATGGCGCCGTCGTTGAATGGCTTCGCTAACTTCTCGTGGTTCATCGGTGCAGGTCTGGGTGCAGTGTTCTACAGCGTGCTGGCGCGCAAGCTGCCGCGCGGTGCATAAAAGTTCATAGCGATGTAATTGGAGTCGACATGCGTATCAAACTGATCAACCCGAACACGACGCAACGGATGACGGAAGCCATGGGCCGTTGTGCGCGCGACGTCGTGGCGCCGGGAACGGAGCTGGTGGCGGTGAGCCCGACAATGGGGCCGCCGTCGAGCGAAGGGTATTACGACGAGGCGCTCGCCACGCCGGGCCTGCTCGCCGAAATCGAAGCGGGCGAGCGCGAAGGCTTCGATGGTTACGTGATTGCATGTTTCGGCGATCCCGGCCTGTATGCCGCACGTGAACTGGCGCGCGGCCCGGTGATCGGCATTGCAGAGGCGGCGATGCATGCGGCGAGCGTGCTGGCGCCGGGCTTCTCGGTGGTGACCACGCTGTCGCGCACCTGCGGCATGGCCTGGCATCTGGCCGAGCGCTACGGGATGAAGCGCTTCTGCCGCAATGTGCGCGCCACGGATGTCGCGGTGCTCGAACTCGATCAGCCCGGTTCGTCGGCGCGACGCATCATTCTCGACGAGTGCCGCCGTGCACTCGACGAGGATGGTTCGGACGCCATCGTGCTCGGTTGCGCAGGAATGGCCGAGCTGTGCCGGGAAATCGAGGATGCACTGGGCGCACCTGTCGTCGAAGGTGTGACGGCAGCGGTGAAGTGGGTCGAGGCGCTCGTTTCGCTGCGGCTCGCGACAGCCAAGCGCGGCGACTACGCGCGCCCGCTGGCCAAGCGTTACGACGGCGAGTTTGCACGCTTCAGCCCGACGGGCGAGCAGCCAGCCGCTGCACCCGCTGTGCATCAAAGTGCCGGTGAGGCGCTGCTACGGGTAAACGCAAATGCACTGCGCGCCGACCCCGCCGCTGATATTGCACCGCACATACACTCAGTCTGACATGCACTATCTGCCCGGATGTATGGGCGCATCCGGGCGTTTTCGCTACACTGGTTCAACCCTGCCGGCCTTGCCGTAGCGCGTTTTGCCGCTTTCACGACGCCGCCGGCGTGTACCTGTCAACGCTCACGTCAACCGCTGCGCCATTCACATCATGTCACTCGATCCGAACTATCCGCGCGATCTGATCGGCTACGGCCGCCATCCCGTGCAGGCAAACTGGCCCGGACGCGCCCGCGTCGCCGTCCAGTTCGTTCTCAACTACGAAGAAGGCGGCGAGAATTGCGTGCTGCATGGCGATCCTGGCTCGGAGCAATTCCTGTCGGAAATCGTCGGCGCGGCATCGTATCCGTCGCGTCACATGAGCATGGAGTCGATCTACGAATACGGCTCGCGCGCGGGCGTGTGGCGCATCCTGCGCGAGTTCGAAAAGCGCAAGTTGCCGCTGACGGTGTTCGGCGTCGGCATGGCAATCGAGCGACATCCGGAACTGGCGCGCGCTTTCGTCGAACTGGGGCATGAGATCGCGTGCCACGGCTACCGCTGGATTCACTATCAGGACATGCCGGCAGAGCGCGAGGCCGAGCATATGCGCCTCGGCATGGAAGCGATCGAACGTGTGACGGGCCAGCGGCCGCTCGGATGGTATACGGGCCGCGACAGTCCCAACACGCGGCGCCTCGTGGCCGAATACGGCGGTTTCCTGTACGACTCCGACAACTACGGCGACGACCTGCCGTTCTGGATGAACGTGGAAACGACGGGTGGCACTAAAGTGCCGCAACTGATCCTGCCGTACACGCTCGACCCCAACGATATGCGTTTCGCCACGCCGCAAGGCTTCAACACGGCGGACCATTTCTTCACGTATCTGCGCGATGCATTCGACGTCCTGTACGAAGAGGGCGATGAAGCACCGAAGATGCTGTCGATCGGCATGCACTGCCGCTTGCTTGGCCGTCCGGGTCGCTTCCGTGCGCTGCAACGTTTCCTCGATCACATCGAGAAGCATGAGCGCGTGTGGGTCACGCGGCGCGTCGACATCGCGCGTCACTGGCGCGAGCATCATCCCTACCAACAACAGGATAACCGCGGGGCTGCGGCATGAAGGCGATGCAATACACACTGGACCAACTGAACAGCATCTCGGCCGACGCGTTCGTCGCAGCGCTGTCGGGCATCTTCGAGCATTCGCCGTGGGTCGCCGAGGTAGCGGCCGCGCAGCGTCCGTATGCGAGCATCGACGCGTTGCACAAGACGATGTCGAATGCCGTCGAAACGGCCGGCGAAGCGAAGCAGCTTGCACTCATCAATGCTCACCCGGAACTGGCAGGCAAGGCGGCCGTGCGCGGTGAACTGACAGCCGAATCGACCCGCGAGCAAAGTGGTGCAGGTCTCAACCTGTGCACGCAGGAAGAGTTCGACAAACTAATGCAACTTAATGCAGCGTATCGCGAGAAGTTCGGCTTCCCGTTCATTCTCGCTGTGCGTGGCTATGACCGGCACGGCATCATCGCGAACTTCGAAGCACGCGTGAACCACAGCCGTGCCGATGAACTGCGCGCAAGCCTCGACCAGATCTACCGTATCGCGCGTTTCCGTCTCGACGATCTGATCAGCGCCTGATGGCAGGCTGCATCGCCTGATCGTCGTGGTAGCGACACGCACTCACACAGCAACAACCAGACAGCAAGGAAGACAACAATGGCACTCCCGATTCTCGATCCCAATGCACCCGAATTCACGCGCCGTTTCGTGAACCTCGCGGACCCGCGTCTTGGCGCGCAGGCGCTCGAATCCAGCGACGATTTCTTCGCGCCGAAAGACCGCATGCTGAATCCGGAGCCGGCCGTTTTCATTCCGGGCAAGTACGACGAGCACGGCAAGTGGATGGACGGCTGGGAAACGCGCCGCAAGCGCACGACGGGCTACGACTGGTGCGTCGTCAAGCTCGCGCGTCCGGGCGTGATCAAGGGCCTCGATCTCGATACGAGCCACTTCACGGGCAACTTCCCGCCGGCGGCGTCGGTGGAAGCAGCACGCGTGGTGGATGGCGCACCGAACCAGTCGACGCAATGGACCGAGATCGTGCCTTCAACGACATTGCAAGGCAACAGCCACCACTACCTCGAAGTGGGCGACACGAATGCCTATACGCACCTGCGCGTGAACATCTATCCGGACGGCGGCATTGCGCGTCTGCGTGTGTATGGCCAGCCGCAGGTCGACTGGGCAGGCGCGAGCCGCACCGATCTGTTCGATCTCGCCGCGATGGAAAACGGTGCATATCTGGTTGGCGCAAACAACCAGCACTTTGGTGCAGCTTCGACGTTGCTGATGCCGGGTCGCGGCGTCAACATGGGTGATGGCTGGGAAACGCGCCGCCGCCGCGAGCCGGGCAATGACTGGGCGATCGTTGCACTTGCGCAGCCGGGCGTCATCAAGAAGATCGAAGTCGATACGGCGCACTTCAAGGGCAACTATCCGGACCGCTGCTCGATCCAGGCTGCGTATGTGACGGGCGGCACAGATAGCTCGCTGGTCACGCAGGCGATGTTCTGGCCTGTGCTGCTGGGAGAACAGAAGCTGCAGATGGACAAGCAGCACTTCTATGAAAGCGAAATCGCTGCGCTCGGCCCGGTGACGCATATCCGCTTCAACATCATTCCGGACGGTGGCGTATCGCGTCTGCGTCTGTGGGGCACGCTCGCATCATGAAGACGCTCGCTATCGAACCGCTGACACGCGAAGCGTTCGCGCCGTTCGGCGACGTGATCGAACTGGAAGGCGCGAAGCAGATCCCGATCAATCTCGGCACGACGATCCGCTATCACGATCTCGCGAACGTGGATGTCACCGACGAAGGCGGACGCACGCTGGTCAATCTGTTTCGTGGGCAGCCGCGCGTGCTGCCGTTCGAGATCAAGATGATGGAGCGGCATCCACTGGGATCGCAGGCGTTTATTCCGTTGAACGACAAGCCGTATCTGGTTGTTGTGGCGCCTGGCGGCGAGCTGGATGAGTCGAAGATTCGCGCGTTCGTGACGAGTGGCTGGCAGGGGGTGAACTATGCCAAGGGTGTTTGGCATCATCCGCTTCTCGCGCTAGGTGAAGTGACGGATTTCGTCGTCGTCGATCGTGGTGGGGATGGGCTTAACCTCAATGAGCAGGATTTGCGTGAGTCGCAGTGGTTGACGGAAGAAGCGATGAGCGCTGTGGTTGTTTGATTGTTGTGTTTTTTTTTGCTGCGCAAGCGGTGGTGTTTTTTTGCGGTGGCATTCGCGGTTTGGTGTTGGTACTTCATGCGTCGCCCCTGTGCGGGGCAGCACCTACTTTTCTTTGCCGCGGCAAAGAAAAGTAGGCAAAAGAAAGCCGCTGAACACCGCCAGTTCTTGTAGTTGCCTGCGGGCCCCCCACCGGTCCTATCCGTCATGCGGCATCACTCTTCTTGATGCCCGCTGCCAGCGCTCTTTATGAGCGCATCACCCTCTTCAAACACCCGCGTCACAGCGAGCCTTACCAGTTCGGCCCAGGCCGCCCAGGTGGCAAACGGTGTGTCGGCTGTCGCGCCTTATGCGCTTCACTCCGGACTGAAAAGCAAGGTCGGTGTGTCTTGTAGGATCGCCGACGCAGAATGCGCGACAACCTACACACCGT
>NZ_QBUY01000126.1 GCF_003121405.1 Paraburkholderia sp. C35
GACCGGAGTGGGTGGTGTTAGCCCGCTTTCTTTTGCCTACTTTTCTTTGCGGCGGCAAAGAAAAGTAGGTGCCGCCCCGCACAGGGGCAACACTAGCAAACCACTAACATCAAGCGGATGCCAGCAAAAGCAAACGCGAAACCAAAACCTACCTCGCGCGAAGCGCAACAAGCGTCTCTTCAACAATCTGCTCAGGCGTAAGCTCAATACTCACAGTAATCGCCTCATCCTCACCCGGCTCTTCCAGCGTATCAAGCTGACTCTGCAACAACGAAGGATCAAAGAAATGCCCGGTCCGGGTTTGCAGCCGCGACTGCAACACTTCCCTCGATCCCTTCAGATAAACAAAACAAACATCCCTATCGCCTGCACGAAGCACATCCCGATAAGACCGCTTCAACGACGAACAGGTAAAGACAGCATCTTCATGCGCCCGCTGCTTCTCTTCGATCGCCACGCGAATCGTCCTGAGCCACGGCCAGCGGTCGTCATCCGTCAACGGAATGCCGTTGTGCATCTTTTCCTTGTTGGCCGCGCTATGAAACGCATCACCGTCAGTGAACGTGCACTTGAGCCGCTCTGCCAGCATTTCGCCAATGCGGGTCTTGCCGGCGCCCGACACACCCATCGCGATCAAAATCATCTGAAACTCCTTACAGGACCGCCGCCAACGCGAAGGTCAAACCCAAACCCATCAGCGAAATAATGGTTTCGCAGAGCGACCACGTCTTGAACGTCTGCCCCACCGTCATTCCGAAGTACTCCTTGATCAGCCAGAATCCGCCGTCGTTGACGTGCGAGAAAATCAGCGATCCCGAACCCGTCGCCAGCACCAGCAGTTCCGGCTTCACCTGCACGCCGCTTGCCTGCGCAATCGGCGCGACGATGCCGCATGCCGTCGTCATCGCGACCGTCGCGGAACCCGTCGCCAGACGAATCAGCGCGGCAACGAACCAGCCCAGCAACAGTGGCGACAGATGCGCCGACGTCGCCGTTTCGACGATCTGCTTCGAGATGCCGCTATCCATCAGCCCGCGGCCAAAACCACCGCCCGCGCCGACGATCAGCGTAATCCCCGCGATCGGCGCCAGACACTCGCCGCAGAACTTCTGAATCTGCTCGCGATTGAAACCGCGGCTCGCGCCAAACGTCCAGAAGCTGACGAGCACGGCGATCAGCAACGCGACATCAGACGTGCCGATGAATTTCAGCAGATCGTTCGCCATCGTCTTCGGCGCGAACACGAGATCCGCCCAGCTGCCGATCAGCATCAGGATCACCGGCAGCAGAATCGTGAACAGCGTGATGCCGAAGCCAGGCAGATCGCGCTTGCCCTGCTCGCCAGAATCGACGAACTGCGCGGCGAGCGGATTGTTCTCGGCAAGCTTGATATGGCGATGGATCAGCAACGCAAACAGCGGACCCGCGACAATCGCCGTCGGAATGCCAACCATGAGCCCGTACGCAATCGTCCGGCCAATGTCAGCGTGATATGCCTGCACAGCCAGCAACGCGGCCGGGTGCGGCGGAATCAGACCGTGCACGACCGACAGACCCGCGACCATCGGCAAGCCGATCAGCAGCAGCGACTTGCCCGTGCGCTTGGCGACGTTGAACGCGATGGGAATCAGCAGCACGAAGCCGACTTCGAAGAACACCGGCAAACCCACGATGATCGCCACGCACATCATCGCCCAGTGAATATTCTTCTCACCAAACCAGCTGATCAACGTGGTGGCGATGCGCTCGGCGCCGCCCGATTCGGCCATCATCTTGCCGAGCATCGTGCCGAGACCGACGACGATTGCAATGTGACCGAGCGTATTGCCGTTGCCCGTTTCGAACGACTTCACGATCGTGCCCGCCGGCATGCCGACGGCAAGACCCAGCAGCAACGACACGATAATCAGGACGAGGAACGGATACACCTTGAAGCGCGTGATCATCAGGATCAGCACTGCAATGGCGATCACGGCGTAAATCAGCAGCATGCTGCCGTGGACAGCTTCCATGAAGCTCCTCCTTTGCTTTGTTGGTTCGAATTGCAAAGTGCTGCTGCACCTCGCCCGCTTCCGGATGCAGAAAGTGCCTTCTCTCCGGGCACTTTCGCGGACGCTGAATTTTACTGTTTGTTGACGTTGCCCGCGCTTGGAAAGAACCCGCGCAAAAATAAAAAAAACCTCGCCGCCCTACCCAGTTCGGGCGAGAGCGGCGAGGTTTCGGAGATCACGTTGAGCGCGTCGCCAGAACGCGTGTCGTGGATCAGTGTGCCGGCGCTGCCAGTTCGCTTGCAGCGCGCGCGAGACGCGTGACTTCGTCCCAGTTCTGCGCGGCCAGCGCCGCTTTCGGCGTCAGCCACGAGCCGCCGACGCACACCACGTTCGGCAGCGCGAGGAAGTTCGGCGCGCTTTCCGCCGTGATGCCGCCCGTCGGGCAGAACTTCAGCGTCGGGAACGGGCCGTGGAAAGCCTGCAGCATCGGCACGCCGCCTGCCTGCTGTGCCGGGAAGAACTTGACGATTTCATAGCCGAGTTCCAGCGCGACGATGATGTCGCTCGGCGTCATCACGCCGGGCAGCAGCGGCAAGCCGGCATCCTGCGCGGCCTTGTGCATGTCTTTCGTCAGACCCGGCGACACGCCGAACTGCGCACCCGCCTTCTTCGCCTGCTCGCAATGCTCGGGCTTCGTGATCGTGCCCACGCCAACGACGATGTCTTCGGCAAGCTGGCTCGCACGACGGATTGCCTCGATGCCTGCCGGCGTGCGCAGCGTGATTTCCAGCACTTTCACGCCGCCTGCGTGCAGCGCGCGCGAAACGTGTTCGCCCTGTTCGACGGTATCGAATGCGAGGACCGGGATCACCGGACCCAGGCGCACGATTTCGCTGACTGTTTTCGACGTCATCTTGAGACTCCTTTATCGCTTATTTCTGCACTTGTTTCTGCACTTACTTGTGCATGGCGTGGCTGGCTTCGCTCGCTACCGCACTGGCCGACTGGACCACGTGATCCGGCGCGTGTGTCGTTTCGCCGACGAGCGGACCGAACACCGATGCACCCAGCTCTGCCGGCGCCGCCGCGGCGCGGAACACACCGAACAGCTCGCGGCCGAAGCCCACTTCGTTTTCTGCCTGATGTTGCGACACGGCAATCGGACGCGCTGCCCATTCGGCATCGTCCATCTCCACATCGAGCACGCCCGCTTCTGCATCGATGACGAGCATGTCGCCCGTGCGAACCTTACCGAGCGGACCTTGCAGCAACGCTTCCGGCGACACGTGAATCACCGCGGGCACCTTGCCCGATGCACCCGACATGCGTCCGTCCGTGACCAGCGCGACGTGGAAACCTTGATCCTGCAACACGCCGAGCAGCGGCGTCAAACGATGCAGTTCAGGCATGCCATTTGCCCGCGCGCCCTGGAAACGCACGACGGCGATGAAATCGCGCTTCAGCTCGCCGTTATCGAATGCTTCCTGCACGGCTTCCTGCGAATCGAACACGATCGCAGGCGCCTTCACCATCCGATGGTCCTTCGCGACGGCCGAAATCTTGATCACGCCACGGCCGAGCTTGCCTTGCATCAGACGCAGGCCGCCGTCCGGCTGGAACGGCTCGGTGATGGGCCGCAGCACAGCCGCGTCGTGGCTTTCCTTCGGAGCCGGCACCCACGTGAGCTTGCCGTCGAGCAGTTTCGGCTCTTCTGCGTAACGCGACAAACCCTTGCCCACAACCGTGTTCACATCTTCGTGAAGCAAGCCGCCTTCGAGCAGCGTGCGGGTCAGGAACGCCATGCCGCCTGCCGCGTGGAAATGGTTCACGTCGGCCTTGCCGTTCGGATAAACCTTCGCGAGCAGCGGCACGGAAGCCGACAGCGTGTCGAAATCGTCCCAGTCGATGATCACGCCGGCAGCACGCGCAATCGCCACAAGGTGCAGCGTGTGATTGGTCGAGCCGCCCGTTGCCAGCAAACCGACGATGCCGTTGATGATCGCCTTCTCGTCGATCACATGACCGATCGGCGTGTAGTTGCCGCGATCCACCGTCAGATCGAGCACGCGGCGCGCAGCTTGCGCCGTCAGCGCATCGCGCAGCGGCGTATGCGGGTGCACAAAAGCCGAACCAGGCAGATGCAGACCCATGATTTCCATCAGCATCTGGTTGCTGTTGGCCGTGCCGTAGAACGTGCAGGTGCCGTGGCTGTGATACGCGGCAGCTTCCGATTCGAGCAGCGCGTCGCGATTGCATTGGCCCGTGGCAAATTCCTGGCGCACCTTCGCCTTGGCGTCGTTGGTGATGCCGCTCGTCATCGGTCCGGCGGGCACGAAGATGGTCGGCAGATGGCCGAACTGCAGCGCGCCGATCAGCAGGCCCGGCACGATCTTGTCGCACACGCCGAGGCACAGCGCCGCGTCGAACATGTTGTGCGTCAGCGCAACGGCCGTGCTCATCGCGATCACTTCACGCGAGAACAGCGACAGTTCCATGCCCGCGTTGCCCTGCGTGATGCCATCGCACATGGCAGGCACGCCGCCCGCGAACTGCGCGACGCCGCCGTTTTCGCGCGCGGCGGCCTTGATGATGTCCGGAAAATCTTTGTACGGCGCGTGCGCCGAGAGCATCTCGTTGTACGACGAGACGATGCCGATATTCGGTTGGCGGATCTGCTTGATGACGAGCTTGTCGTTGCCCTCCATACCGGCAAAGCCGTGCGCGAGGTTCGCGCAAGACAGCGCGCCGCGCGCCGGGAACTTGCCCTGCGCCTGGTCGATGCGC
This sequence comes from Paraburkholderia sp. C35, assembly GCF_003121405.1. Taxonomy (GTDB): domain Bacteria; phylum Pseudomonadota; class Gammaproteobacteria; order Burkholderiales; family Burkholderiaceae; genus Paraburkholderia. The sequence goes on from NZ_QBUY01000126.1 coordinate 4,776, forward strand.
GACAGATACGCGTGGCGTGTCGGCTTGCTGCGCTCGATCACGCGCTTCGTGACTTTCATCAGTTGCGAATGCGGGGAAACCATCGATGCTCCTTCGTCGCTGGCCTGCGCGCCTTGACTTGAGCGCTGTACGCCAGATTGGTATCGCGGGAAACGGCCTGAAAAGCCGACAACCGGGATATTAGTAGAAAAACTACAAGCATACAATGTGGCAGTTGCTGAATCGACGTTATTGCTGAATCCGCGTCAAACCTTTATCCATTGGTGCGTTCAGCGATTCAGCGCAATTCCTTAGGGTAATCACCTAGAGCACATATGTAGTTTTTGTACTTGATTCGTCTATCAGCTATAGTCCACGCATTCTTCAGCATAGTGCGAGATTCCCGATGATGCTGTCCCAGGTGGAGGCGATGCGCGACCAGATGCGCCCCTCCGAACGCAAGCTCGCCGACTACGTGATCGAAGCGCCGCGCGAAGTGCTCGACCTGTCGATGACGGAAGTCGCCGCGCGCGCCGGCGTCAGTCAGCCGACCATCGCGCGTTTCTGTCACGCGCTCGGCTTTTCCGGCTTTCGCGAGTTCAAGATCCGCCTTGCGCAAGGCATAGCAACGGAAGTGCCCGCCGTGTATCGCGACGTGCGCCCCGACGAGCCGACGCCCGGCGTCGCGGCGAAGGTGCTCGACCGGACCATCGGCGCGCTGATCCAGGTGCGCAACAATCTGTCGACCGACAGCGTGGCGGCCGCGATCGATCTGCTCGCGCAGGCTAAGCGCATTGAGTTCTACGGCGCGGGCGGCTCGGGGATCGCCGCGCTCGATATGCAGCACAAATTCTTCCGGCTAGGGATGCCGAGCGTCGCCTATTCGGATCCGCATACGTTCCTGATGTCGGCGGCGCTGTTGGGCAAAGGCGATGTCGTGGTGGCGATCTCGAACACGGGCCGCACGCGCGACATCGTCGACGCGGCGAAGTCCGCGCTCGCAGCAGGCGCGAAAGTGATCGCCGTCACGCATGGCAATTCGCCGCTGGCGCGGATTGCATCGATTGGACTGTTCGCGAACGTCGACGAAGACACCGACATCTTTTCGCCGATGACATCGCGCACTTCTCATCTCGCGATCGGCGACATTCTGGCGGTCGGCGTCGCGCTGCAGCGTGGGCCGGAGCTGGCGGAAAAGCTGGCGGGGGCGAAGGACCTGATTACGCGTCGCAGGATTGGCCCGCAGGAATAGAGATACTTCGAAAGCACTGCAAAAATCCGACGTAAACGCAAAACGGGCTCCCGAAGGAGCCCGTTTCGTTTTGAAGCGTTCGATTCGTGAAGCCCGCGCTCAGACGGCCGTTACTGCGCCGCCCTTGCGCTTACGTCGCGTTGCTTACCACTGATAGGCGCCGCCGATACCAAAGGTCGTGCCCTGCGCGCTGATGCCCGCGCCAGCCTTCACCTTGATGTTCTGCGTGATCCGTGCCGACATGCCCAGCGCGGATGCGGCATAACCGTGATACGACGCACCGCCGATTCCGACCGCGATCGTCTTGCCCTGATCGACGTCGGGAATCATCGTCAGCGCCGTTGCCGCCGCGATGCCCGAGTAGGCATTACGCGCCACGTCGTTGACGCCGGCCTGGACCTGCTGGATCTGCTGATCCGTATAGTCCTTGGCCGTCATGCCCGCCGGCATGTCACCAATGGCGGCTGCAATCGAGCTGTTCAGCTGACCGACGTTGACGGCGTCCGTCGTCTGCGTGCCCGCTGCGACGTTGGTGATCTGGCGTTCGTTACCCACCGAGCCCACCGACACCGTGTTCGCGCGATCTGCGACCGAGCCGTCCCCGAGGGCCACGGCGTGATCGGCCGTTGCCTTCGCGTTCGCGCCCAGTGCAATCGCGCTGTCGCCACTCGCCTGAGCGTTGTAACCCGACGCGATCGCCTGCGTGGCCGTGGCGCTTGCGCTCGGGCCGATTGCCATCGCGTGTGTGCCATTTACACTGGCGGCCTCGGTGTTGCGGTCGCCATCGACTGCCAGCATTGCATCGCTGCCTGTCGCGGCGTTCTGTACGGCCGCGATGGCCGCATTCCACTGCGCGTAGTTGACCGCATCCGTGGCTTCCGTCGCGGCTGTCACCGAACCCAATGCCACCGGGCTCGCAGCCGTTGCCGACGCGGCGCTACCGATCGCCGTCAGCAGTGTCGCCTTTGTCTGCGTCGTACTGAGTTTCAGATTGTTGATCGCCGTCTGAATATCCGAATTCACCTGGCCCACGGTTGCTGCGTCGCTATCGTTGATACCGTCAGCGACGTTGACGATGCGACGCGTTTGCGACGCCGCCGAACCGCCCACTGCAAACGTGTTCGCAGCCGTGGCGAAGGAACCATAACCGATGGCCACCGAATTCGAATACGTTGCACGCGCAGCGGTACCGATGGCACCCGCACCCTGGCCCGTCGAGAACGCCGCACCGCCTATCGCGAGCGAATCCGTGGCCGACGCCTGTGCGACATCCGCGGACGTCGGGCCAAACTTGACGTACTTCAGCGTGTCGGAAATGCCGTTCGTGGCGTTCGAAATACTCGACAGCGCATCGCCCACGTTCGTGAAGGTATTGCCATAAACGTTATAAACCGGCGCTTTGACCGAACCATCCGCGTTAATTGCCGCACCGCCGCCAAGCGCAGCCGTCACGCCCTTCAATTGCGATACGTTCACCGCGTCATTGTTAGCCGTGCCGGCTGCCATGTTCACGACCTGGCGCTGCGCCGTCGACGAACCGACCGACACCGTATTGGCACGATCCGCGACCGAATTCGCGCCCAACGCAACCGCAGTGCTCGCGCTAGCTGTCGCTGCCGGTCCCACTGCAACGCTGTTCGCGCCCGCCGCCGTCGAATCCGCGCCCGTCGAATTAGCGTGGAAGTACTTGATGCCACCACCATTGACGATATTCGTCACCTGGTTGTTGAGGTTCGTGACGTTGTTTCCGATGCTCGTCACGCGGCCATCGAGGTTCGTGATCGCGCCAGCCACGTTGTTATACGTGGTGCCGCCAGCGATGTACGTCGGCGCACTGATATTGCCCGTCGCCGGGTTGTAGCTCGCGCCGCCGCCCAATGCAGCTGCCGTCGCCGCGCCATCCGCATTGACCTTCGCATCTTCTGATTGCAACTGGCTCACGTTCACCGCGTCCGTCGCGGCCGAACCCGCAGCCACATTGGTGATGCGACGTTCCCGGGCGGCCGAGCCCACCGACACTTCACCATTGGCAGCCGACGCAACACCCGACAGCGTGCTCGTACCCGGGTTATAGCCTGCTGCGCCCAGGTTCGCGGTCGTCGTCGAGTACGCGCCCAATGCCACCGAGTTCGCTGCCGCCGCCGCTGCGCCCGTGCCCAACGCCACTGCCTGTGTCCCGCTCGCATTCGCACTGCTGCCGAAAGCTGAAGCTTGCGCGCCTGCCGCAGCCGAATTCGCACCCGCCGCCACGGACCACTGGCCCGTTGCCGTTGAACCGTTGCCCAGTGCCATCGCCTTGTCGCCGGCCATTGCCCCGCCGCCGATCGACATCGAATTGTTGGCTGTCGCCGTATTCGATGCGTTATTGCCATTCGCGATGCTGGCGGCGCCAACTGCCGTCGCACCATCGCCGACGGCTACCGACGATCCGCCCATCGAGTTCGCGCGGTCGCCCGCCGCGACCGAGTTGGCGCCGCTTGCTAACGAATCAGCCTGTGTGGAGTTCGCGTGGAAATACTTGGCAGTGACACCACCATTGGTGATGTTGTTGACGGTGTTCTGAATATTCGTAATGGTCGTCGAATTGGCCGTCGTCGCTGTGTCGAGCTTCGACAGTGCCGAACCCACGTCACTGAAACTCGATCCCTGGACCACATACGTCGGGGCCTTGACGGAACCATCCGAGTTCACGCCCGCGCCGCCACCCAGCGCCTTCGTGACGCCTTTGAGCTGCGATACGTTGACAGCATCGGTGTCGTTGATACCGGCCGCCATATTGGTGACACGGCGGTTAAGGGTGCCGAGAAGCGACTGGTTCATCGGCACTGCGTCTTGTCCAGTACTAGTGTCGCCGGTATGCACGTTGTAAAGAGGATTGTTCCCGACCCGCCCCACAGACACCGTATTGGGATCTGTAGCCACCGAGCCCGCGCCTAGCGCCACACTGTTCTGTGCGCCACTGGATACGACACCGTTCGCACCCAAGGCCGTGCCGTACATCGCGTTTGCCTGCCCCGCAAACCCGAAGATGGTCCCGAAACTAATGTTGGTGGGGACATAGCCGTACGAACCGATGACAGTTTCGCCGAGGTTGAGCAAGGATCCATCTGCACCTGCATCTGTGTAGCACCCGGCAACGTTCGACCATGTGCCACTGCCCGGACCATCGGGCGTGCACCCGCTGTTGGCAATCGAATATGCCCATGCTGGCATTGCCGTCATCAAACCCACTGCCGAAGAGATTGCACTGAGAATCAGCACCGAGCGCGCGGACTTTTTCGTTCGTCCTCTGGCATTTTCCTGCACTGCAACCCAAGTCCCCAACGACTCGTTCCAGACTGACCGATAAGTCTTATTCATTTGCCATCCTAAGTTTATAGACGATCTCGACGCATGACCAAAAAGCAGCGAACACCGACGCCAACCGGCACAACATCGCACAGCGATTAAATTGTGGAATTGCGCGTCACGGCAGAATCCTCTGCCGCCCTGACGCAAGGAGTCGAACTTTATTGAGCGTCAACAGCGCGGCGAATCGGACTATTCTTAAATCGATCACCCCATCCAGATACGCCCAAGAATCAGGCATAAGTGGATAAATTTCTTTTCGAAGTTCCTAATTTCATAAGCAAAACTAAGATTTATCCGGTCGCACAGATAGTTCATGATGAAAAGAAATACATCGAAAAGACGCGCGAGTAGCGGCCCTACTCATTTCCTCGGAATAGCATTGACCATTTCCGAGAGCCGCGTCGCGAGCGGATCAAGATCTATGGAGAGATCAACGAAGGAGATAGAGATACGACAAGAAGCGTCAGTCCCAACGAGCGCTGCTCCGACACAATGCATTACGGATTCAGCGGCTCGTCGACTGCGCAATTGCAGAGGAATCGGAGAGCAGAAAAGACAACGGGGCCGAAGCCCCGAAGAAAGATCAAAACGGTTTAATCACCACCAGCGCAACAGCCGCTAACATGCCCAGAACGGGCAGTTCATTGAACATCCGATACCACTTGTGCGAGCGCTTGTTCTCACCGCGCTCGAACGTGCGCAGCAGCACGCCGCAATACGCGTGATAAATGATGAGCAGCACGACCACGCCAACCTTCGCGTGAATCCAGCCTTGTCCCTGGCCGATGCCGACCGCAAGCCACAACCACAGTCCACACGCCAGCGCCGGCACCGCGATGAACGTCATGAAGCGAAACAGCTTGCGCGCCATCAGCAAAAGACGCTTCACGGCGTTCGGATCGGTCTCCATCGCGAGATTCACGTAGATTCGCGGCAGATAGAACAACCCCGCGAACCATGAAGCCACCAGAACGATGTGAAACGTCTTGATCCACAGCATCGACAGTCCTTGTTTTTTGTCAGCCGGATTTATTGACGGCCTTCGCCGTGACCCAGAACGACGTATTTCATCGACGTCAGCCCGTCCAGCCCCACGGGACCACGCGCGTGCAGCTTGTCGTTCGAAATGCCGATTTCCGCGCCGAGACCGAATTCGAAGCCATCAGCAAAACGCGTCGATGCATTGACCATCACGCTCGCCGAATCCACTTCGCGCAGGAAACGCATCGCGCGGTCGTGGTCTTCGGTGACGATCGCGTCCGTGTGATGCGAGCCGTATTCGTTGATGTGCTCGATCGCCTGATCCATTCCGTCGACAACCTTGACGGCCAGCACGGGCGCCAGATACTCGGTGCGCCAGTCTTCTTCGGTTGCGTCGACGAGCGGACCGACGCCCGCTGCCTCGAGCACCTTGCGCGCCGATGGGTCGACACGCAGTTCCACTTCCTTGCCGCGATACAGCTTGCCGAGCGCGGGCAGCACTTCAGCCGCGATACCGCGCGCGACCAGCAACGTTTCCATCGTGTTGCAGGTGCCGTAGCGATGCGTCTTCGCGTTGTCGCACACGGTCAGCGCTTTTGCGATGTCCGCGCGGTCATCGACGTACACATGGCAGATGCCGTCGAGATGCTTGATCATCGGCACGCGCGCTTCTTCCATCAGACGCGCGATCAGGCTCTTGCCGCCGCGCGGCACGATCACGTCGACGTATTCGGTCATCGTGATCAGCTTGCCGACGGCCGCGCGATCGGATGTCGCGACCACTTGCACCGCTTCCTGCGGCAAACCGGCCTTTTCGAGCCCTTCGCCGATCAGCTTCGCGAGCGCCGTGTTGCATTCGAGCGCCTCGGAACCGCCGCGCAGAATCGTTGCGTTGCCGGATTTGAGGCACAGCGCCGCTGCGTCGATCGTCACGTTCGGGCGCGATTCGTAGATGATGCCGATCACGCCGAGCGGCACGCGCATCTGCCCAACCTGAATGCCGCTCGGACGAAACTTCAGATTGCTGATCTCACCGATCGGATCAGGCAGCGCGGCCACCTGCCGCAAACCTTCGACCATCGTCTTCAGCGCCTTGTCCGACAGCGTCAACCGGTCGATAAACGCGGCATCGTGGCCCTTGTCGCGGGCGCGCGCCAGATCGCGCGCATTCGCTTCCTTCAGCGCGCCCGTTTCGCGCTCGATTGCAACTGCAACGGCTTCGAGCGCGGCGTTTTTCGCGGCTGTCGACGCCCGCGCCATCGCGCGCGATGCGTGACGCGCGCGGCGGCCGAGGTCGGTCATGTACTGGTCGATATCCATGATGATTCCCGTTGTGCCGCTCAATGCTTCAGATTTATCCAAAGCGCGGCTGACAATTTCTGTAAGCGGAACGTTGCGACGATTGTATGACGTGTGACAGTTGTCTGCTCGGGCGAGCGGCGCCGTGTCACAGGCTGGGAAAGGCTGCCGCGCGGCCGATGCGAAGGGTCTGATTTTCCGCTGATTTGTGTGCGTGACTGCCGCGATCAGCGATCAGATCCGTCCGGCGTGCGACAGCCTACGACGGTCGGCGCATTGGCGCCGGTCGTGCTGGAGCGGGCCGCGAGGGTGCGCCACGCGGCGGTGCGGCGTGTGCCTGCGACGTCGATGCGCCCGCAACGGCCATCGCGAGTTCGAAAAGCCCTGCCCATGGATCAGGCGGCGGATCATTACGATGATTGCCGGGCGTGCCGCCCGACAATCCTTTGACCTGCCGGTCGAGCTTCGCAGCCAGCGCCAGCGCCTTTTCCAGCGAAGCCTCGGTGACACGCGACAACGCCGGCCCGACGAGCCGCTCACGCGGTCCCCACACGCGGTTTTCGCGCAGCAGTATGGCAAGCGGCTTGCCTGACTCGACGCCGCGCTTGATGCGCAGCAGCGTCCGAATTTCTTCGACGACAGCCCACAGCACGAGCACCGCCGCTTCGCCTTCGCCCTTCAAGCCGTCGATCATCCGCGACAACCGGCCGACGTCGCCTGCCAGCATCGCTTCGTTGAGCTTGAACACGTCGTAGCGCGCGACGTTTAGCACGGCGTCATGAACCTGTTCGAACGACAGCGCGCCCGACGGATACAGCAGCCCGAGTTTCTGGATTTCCTGATGCGCGGCCAGCAGATTGCCTTCGACGCGCTCCGCAATGAACTGCAACGCGCGTTTGCCCTCTTCGCCCGGCGCCACGCGCTGCCCTTGCTGCGCGAGACGCTGACCGACCCAACCCGGCAACTGCGCACGCTCGACGGGATCGATTTTCAGCGCGACGCCTGCTTCGGACAACGCGGTGAACCACGCGGCCTTCTGCGTCGCTGCATCGAGGCGCGGGAGCGTGATGAGCGTCAGCACATCAGGATTCGCCGATGCTGCCAGCGCCTTCAGCGCATCGGCGCCTTCCTTGCCGGGCTTGCCCGTCGGAATGCGCAATTCGACCAGTTGGCGATCGCCGAACAGCGACATCGACTGGCTCGCGCCGAGCAGCGAACTCCAGTCGAAGCCGCGCTCCACCGTGAACACCGTACGGTCCGTGAAACCGGCCGCACGCGCCGACGCACGGATGTGGTCGCACGCTTCCTGCGCGAGCAGATGCTCGTCGCCGTACACGACGTACAGACCGGCGAGACCTTTTGCGAGATGCGCTTCGAGCGCGTCAAGACGCAGTTGCATGGCGGCGGATAAGCGGGAGTGGAAACAGGTCGATGCAGTGGATCAAAGCGGCGGCGGCGGCAGCGGCGCGCGCGGATTGACGCCCGGCACTTCCTGACCCGGCGCCGGATGCAGCGAACGCACCACAGCCAGACGGCGCATCAGCTGATCGACGGCGTCGTTTTGCATGTCGGCGTACAGGATGTCGGCTTCGGACGCTTTCGCTTGCGAGAACTGGTCGCTATACGTCATAGCGCGGTTCAGGTGGATCGCGCTTTGCGGGATCAACAGCGTACCGTCGGCGCCGCGTACGCTGTAGTTCAGCCAGTAGTCGAGCGCATATTCCTCGACGACGCCCAGCGAATTCAGCGTCAGCACGCTGTTGCCGCGTCCTTCGGAAATCGACAGGATGGCGTCGGCGTTGACGGGCGACGTCACGATCACGGTGTCGCTGCCGCCCTGCACCATGCGCGTCAGGCGCGCGGCGACGGGCGCCGACGCGCCCGTGATGGCGAGGCGCTTGAACGCGTAGTCCTGCTGCCCGCGCAGCTGGAAGCCGCACGCGGACAGCAGCGCCGCGCTGCACGCCAGAGTCAAAAACGATCTGCGAGTCACATGGGCTCCTGGGTCGCAGTTAAGGCGGCGCATCTATCAGACGACGACGTTCACGAGACGGCCCGGCACGACGATCACTTTCTTCGGCGGCTTGCCTTCGCTGAACTTCGCGAACATTTCATGCGCGAGCGCGGCAGCCTCGATCGATTCTTTCGACGCGTCCTTCGCGACCGTCACGGCGCCACGCACCTTGCCGTTCACCTGCAGCACGAGTTCGATCTCGCTCTGCTCGAGGGCCTGTTCGTCGACCTTCGGCCACGGCGCGTCGAGCAGCGTGCCGAACTCCGCTTCGTAGCCAAGCTCAGCCCACAACTGGAACGTCAGGTGAGGCACGACCGGGTACAGCACGCGCAGCAGCACGCCGTAGGTTTCGCGCAGCACCGCGCCACCCGCGCCCTTCGCGCTTTCGATCGCGTTGAGCATCTTCATCGCCGCCGACACGACCGTGTTGTACTGCAGACGCTGATAGTCGAAGTCGGCCTGTTTCAGCACGCTGTAGATTTCGCGGCGCAGCGTCTTTTCGGTATCGGCGAGTTTGGCGGCGTCGAATGCAGCGCGCTCGCGCAGCGCCGTTTCATTCGCCTGACCGAACGCCCACACGCGACGCAGGAAGCGGCTCGCGCCTTCCACGCCCGCGCCCGACCACTCGAGCTGCTGCTCGGGCGGTGCGGCGAACATCGTGAACAGACGTGCCGTATCCGCGCCGTACTGATCGATCAGCACCTGCGGATCGACGCCGTTGTTCTTCGACTTCGACATCTTTTCGACGCCGCCCAGCACGACGGGCTGGCCGTCCGCGTTGAGCGTCGCGCCGACCGGGCGACCCTTGTCGTCGTGCGTGACGGTGACATCGGCCGGGTTGTACCAGGTCTTCTTGCCCGCGTCGTTTTCGCGGTAGTACGTTTCGTTGAGCACCATGCCCTGCGTCAGCAGGTTCTTGGCCGGCTCGCCGAACTTCACGATGCCCAGATCGCGGCAAACCTTCGCCCAGAAGCGCGAGTACAGCAAGTGCAGAATCGCGTGCTCGATGCCGCCGATGTATTGATCCATCGGCATCCAGTAATCGGTGCGCTCGTCGACCATCGTCTTCGCGTCCGGCGCTGCGTAGCGATAGAAGTACCAGGACGAATCGACGAAAGTGTCCATCGTGTCGGTTTCGCGCTTCGCCGCCGCGCCGCAGGTCGGGCACGTGCAGTTCACGAACGCTTCCGACTTCGCGAGCGGGTTACCCGTACCGTCCGGCACGAGGTCTTCGGGCAGCACGACGGGCAGCTCCTTCTCGGGCACCGGCACGTCGCCGCACGACGGGCAGTGGATGATCGGGATCGGCGTGCCCCAGTAGCGCTGGCGCGAAATACCCCAGTCGCGCAGACGCCACGTGACCTGCTTGTCGCCGAGGTCGAGCGCCTTCAGATCAGCAGCGATCGCATCGACGGCTTCCGCGTACTTCAGGCCGTCGTACTTGCCGCTGTTGATCAGGACGCCGTTTTCCTTGTCGCCGTACGATTCCTGCCATGCGTCCGTCGAAAACGTCTGGCCTTCGACCGCGACCACCTGCTTCACAGGAATGCCGTACTTCTTCACGAACGCGAAGTCGCGCTCGTCGTGCGCGGGCACGCCCATCACGGCGCCTTCGCCGTAGCTCATCAGCACGTAGTTGCCGACCCAGACTTCGACCTTCTCTTGCGTCAGCGGATGCGTGACGTAGAAGCCCGTGGCCATGCCCTTCTTTTCCATCGTCGCCATGTCGGCTTCAGCGACACCGCCTTGCTTGCATTCTTCGATGAACGCCTGCAGTTCCGGCTTGCCTTGCGCGAGACGCGTGGCGAGCGGGTGCTCAGCAGCAACCGCGCAGAACGTGACGCCCATGATCGTGTCGGCGCGCGTGGTGAACACGCGCAGCAGCTTCTGCTCGCCGTCGAGTTCGTAGGGGAAACCGAAGTTCACGCCGAAGCTCTTGCCGATCCAGTTCTGCTGCATGATCTTCACGCGCTCGGGCCAGCCGAGGCCTTCGAGATCGTTCAGCAGTTCATCCGCGTACTGCGTGATTCGCATGTAGTACATCGGGATTTCGCGCTTTTCGACCAGCGCACCCGACCGCCAGCCGCGGCCGTCGATCACCTGCTCGTTGGCGAGCACGGTTTGATCGACCGGGTCCCAGTTCACCGTGCCCGTCTTCTTGTACGCGATGCCCGCTTCCAGCATCTTCAGGAAGATCCACTGGTTCCACTTGTAGTAATCGGGCGAGCAGGTCGCGACTTCACGCGACCAGTCGATGGCAAGACCCATCGACTGCATCTGCTTCTTCATGTAAGCGATGTTGTCGTACGTCCACTTCGCGGGCGGCACGTTGTTGGCCATCGCCGCGTTTTCGGCAGGCATGCCGAACGCGTCCCAGCCCATCGGCATCAGCGTGTTGTAGCCGTTCATCCGCAGATAGCGGTACATCACGTCGTTGATCGTGTAGTTGCGTACGTGCCCCATGTGCAGCTTGCCCGACGGATACGGCAGCATCGAAACGCAATAGAACTTGGGCTTGTCGGCCTTTTCCGTCGTTTTGTACGCGTCGGTGGCGCGCCATTGTCCTTGCGCGGCGGATTCGACGTCGGAGGGAACGTATTTTTCGTGCATGGTGTGATGGGATCGCTAGTCGGTGCCGCTGTTGATTGCTTCGGCACCGCACGGTGCTCTGCTGATGAAAGTCTGGTCTGTTCCCCTCGAGTCAAGGGGAAAGGGCTGATTATACCGTTCGGCCGGGTTCACGCCGCGCGCGATTCAGTGCGGGCGGCGCGTTTTGCGCACCGATTGGCTTCGAATGATGGCGAATGCGGGCTTTTGGCCCCGGTGGCGGTGCGTCGTGAGTCGCCGTGTGCAGCGCGCGCTGATTCGCCGTGATGCGTTGTGATCCGCTTTGCCTTGCCTTCGCTTACTGGGCCGCCGACGCAGCAGCAGGCGCAGCCGGCTGGCCCGCCTTGCCCTCGCCCGCTGGCGGTTCGGTCACGAAGCCAATTCGCTCCAAACCCGCCTGCTGCGCCGCGCCCATGACCTGCGCGATCACTTCGTAGCGCGTCGAGCGCTCGGCGCGCAGATGAATTTCGGGCTGATCCTTCTGCTTGCCCGCTTCGTTGAACTGCGCGCGCATCTGGGCGAGCGTGATGGGCTTGTCGTTCCAGTAGAGCTTGCCGGCTGCGTCGATAGAAAGCGTAATGGTCTGCGGCGTCTCGCGCGCCTCGGCAGACGCGACGCGCGGCAAATCGAGCCGGATCGCGTGCGTGAACAGCGGCGCCGTGATGATGAAAATCACCAGCAGCACCAACATCACGTCGATCAGCGGCGTCATGTTGATGTCCGCCATCGGCGCGGCCGTTTTGTGCCTGTCGAGTCCGCCGAATGCCATGGTTCGCGCCTCCGGAAGCGGTCAGGCCTGCGTCTGCGCGGGCGCACGCTTCGCGTGGCCGTCGCGCGCGCCGCCGCGTGGGTCGTCGGACAGGTCGCCGCGTGAATCGTCGGGCGCGCAGACGTAGGCGTGCAGATCGTGCGCGAATCCGTCGAGTTCTTCCGATACCTGCCGCACCATCCGTCCGAGCACGTTATAGGCAAGCACCGCAGGAATCGCGACGACCAGACCGAACGCCGTCATGATCAGCGCCTCGCCGACCGGACCGGCAACGTTTTCGATCATCGCCTGCCCGCTCTGCGCGATGCTGCCGAGCGCGTGATAAATGCCCCACACGGTGCCGAGCAACCCGACGAACGGCGCCGTGCTGCCCACCGACGCCAGCAGCACCTGCCCGAACTCGAGCCGCCGCTGCGAACGATGCAGCGCCTGGCGCAGCGCCCGCAGCACGCGCTCGCTGCGCTCGACGCGCGCGAGCAGCGCACCGGGCGTCTCGACTTCCGACGCCTGCAACGCAGCCTCAGCCAACGGGAAAAAAATACGCTCGCGATCCGCCAGACGCAGCCCGGCGACACCTTCAGCGAGCGTCGGCGCCTGCCAGAACCGCGCGACGGCGCGCGGCCCTTGCCGCTTCGCGCGGCTCAGCATCCAGCTTTTGACGATCAGGAAACACCAGCTCGCCACCGACATCGCCGCCAGCACATAGGCGACGCCATGCGTAATGGCGTCGCTGGATTGCAGGTAGTGGAGGATGCCCGTGTTTGCCATCTGACCTCTTTGGTCGCCTCGGCCAACGCCTCGGCAGGTGAAAGCAGGGACAGGCCGCGCCTAGCGCAAGCCGAGTACGTCCTGCATGTCGAACAGGCCGTTCGCGTGGCCTTCGAGGAAGCGCACTGAGCGCACGGCGCCTTGCGCGTACGACAGACGGCTCGCCGACTTGTGCGTGATCTCGATGCGCTCGCCGATTCCCGCGAACAGCACCGTGTGATCACCGACGATATCGCCACCGCGAATCGCCGAAAAACCGATGGTGGACGGATCGCGTTCGCCCGTCACGCCTTCGCGCGCATAGACGGCGCAATCTTCGAGCTTGCGGCCGAGCGCGTTGGCGATCACTTCGCCCATCGTCAGCGCGGTGCCCGACGGCGCGTCGACCTTATGACGGTGATGCGCCTCGATGATCTCGATGTCGTAGCCCTGCGAGAAATGCTTCGCGGCGAATTCGAGCAGCTTCATCGTCACGTTCACGCCAACGCTGAAGTTCGACGCAAACACGATGCCGATTTTTTCCGATGCCGCGCGAATCTGCGCCTTTTGCGCGTCGTCGAAACCCGTCGTGCCGATCACCAGTTTCGTGTTCGTGCGCAGCGCCGCTTCGATATGCGCGAGCGTGCCTTCGGGGCGCGTGAAATCGATCAGGTAGTCGGATTGCGCGAGCACGGCGTCGATGTCGTCGGACATCAGCACGCCCGTCTGTTTGCCCAGAAACGCGCCAGCATCCTGACCAAGTTGCGGTGCGCCCGTGCGGTCGAGCGCGCCCGACAGCGTGACGTCAGGATCGTTGAGGACGGTTTCGATGAGCATCCGGCCCATGCGGCCCGACGCGCCGGCGATGGCAATTTTCATGAGTAGCCCAGCAAACAGCGCCTTGCGCACGGCACTGACTGGCAGCGCGCCGCCCGGCGGTAAAAGAATCGAAGCGAGCGGCGCCACGAAACGGCGCAGCATCGCTGAAAGACACATGACGGGCGGATTCGCCGCCCGTCATGTTAGGGACAACGGAATCAGCCGCCCGTTCCCGTGCCCGTCTGCGTGGAAGACTGCGACGACTTGACGGGCGCGTCTTTCGACTGCCCGTTGCTGCTGTCCGGGCCCGTCGGGCCGACCGGGTTGTCGCTCGGCACGCCTTGCATCTGCGGAGGCGGCGGACGCGTGAAGCGGAATTGCGGCTGGCCCGGCTCCGTCGCGTTTTGCGGAACGCCACCATTCGACTGCGGCGTATTCGCGCGCACCGACGGCGTTGCGCCCGCCGCGGGCGATTGCACCGCGTTGGTCAGACGGTTCGCGGCCTGCGCGGCTTGTGCGTTCGGATCGACGGCGGGCAGATTGCCTGCCTGCGCAGCGTCCGACGTGGCCGAGCGAGCCGTGTCAGGCACCGTGACAGGCGCGGGCGCCGCCGCTGCAGCAGCCGCGGCGCTCGCCTCGCCCGGCGCGCTGGCGACAGCGGTTGCCGGCTTGGCCTTCTTGCCCAGGCGATCGCCATCGATTTCGGCGAGCAGTTCGAGGTTGGACGGCAGATCTTCGCCGCCCGACCAGCTCGCCACGCGGTCACCCGCGAAGTTCACGATGAAATCGCGCTGCTGCACGACAGCCGTCGAGCCGCGCTTGAAATAGAAGACGTAGTCCCAGCGGTCCGCGTGGAACATATCGGTCAGAAGTGGCGTGCCGAGAACCTGCTTGACCTGGGCGCGCGACATGCCGACCTGCATTTGCGCAGCGGCTTCCTTCGACACGAAGTTGCCTTGAACCACCGTAATCCGATACGGCGTGATGCTTTGCGCAACACGCTGTGTCAGGCTGTCATACGTGGAACACCCAGCAAGAACCGCTACCGCCGCAGCGACGATCAAGGTACGCCGCATGCGGGTCCCCCGGTTGATCAAAAGAGCTTTTGGAATCATTTCCCTCACCGTGCGGGGCTTCCCGAGCCGCGCGTGTTTCCGTGTAAGATGACCTGAACAGCAATTCACATTACTATTAGAACCCTGCATTGTACTCTAGGGATCCCTTGCCATGACCAATCCAACCGATCTGAAAAATATCGGACTCAAGGCGACCCTACCGCGCCTCAAGATTCTGGAAATCTTCCAGCACAGCCCGGTGCGCCATCTGACCGCCGAAGATGTCTACCGCAATCTGCTGCATGAAGAGCTGGATATCGGCCTCGCCACGGTGTACCGCGTGCTTACGCAGTTCGAGCAGGCGGGCCTTCTGTCGCGCAGCAACTTCGAGTCGGGTAAAGCCGTTTTTGAGCTGAACGAAGGGACGCACCACGACCATCTGGTGTGTATCGATTGCGGTCTCGTCGAAGAATTTTTCGACCCCGAAATCGAGAATCGCCAGCAGGCGATCGCCAAGGAACGCGGCTTCAAGCTGCAGGAGCACGCACTCGCGCTGTACGGCGCGTGCACCAAGGATAAATGCCCGCATCGCAAGCATTGACGCGGGTTTCCGGGGCTTCGCAGGGGCGTGGCCGACACCGGATTGTCCAGTAAGACGCAGAAAGGCCCGGTCAGATTCACTGACCGGGCCTTTTGCTTTCTTCTGCTTACGATCTACCTCTGACGCGCCGTCAAACTGCCGCCGTTTCCAGCGACTCGCGCGCGAGCCGCCATGTCTGCGGCAAGGTCACTTCATCGCAATTCGGCCTTTCTCCGCCGCGATCGACGACAAGAAAATCGCTCACCCGCTCCAACGCGAGCAACGGATGATGCCAGACGCCCTTCGCGTAGTTGACGCCTTGCCAACCGCGCGTCGAGAACGCTCTTAGCTGTGAAGGATCGAGTTCTCCAGCCGGTGCGACGACGATCAGATAAGGCGCATCCGATAACGGCACGAACGCCTGACTGCCAAGCGGATGCCGCTCCATCATCGCGATGTCGATCGGCCATGCACGTGGTTGCGCTCGGAACACATTGATCAACGGACGGCCGCCCTGCGTGGTCACATCGACGCTGGCGAGATCGTGATAGCGCTCGGTCGTGCCTTCGTTGATCGGATAGTGGCGCGCGCCGTCCAGCTCGATCACGTCGCCGAACGGGGCGAACGCTTCGCGTGTCAGGCGCTCGATGTGCAAGGTGTTCATGGCCGTCTCCATCATTCGTATGTGCTGTGCCTTGCGCGTCGTGCGTTAAGCGAGCTCGCCCCACAGACGCAGCCGCGACACGCCGCCATCCGGGTAGATGTTGAAGCGCACGTGCGTCACCGGTCCAAGCGCGGCGAGTTCCGCGCTGAAGGTGTGGATGTTGTCCATTTGCAGCTTCTGTTCGGGCAGCAGGACCGGCCAGAACATCGCCTGCGTGACGAGCGAATCGTCGGTGCCGCCTGTGACGGATGCCGCCTGCAGCGAGCAGCGGTCGGGGAAATTGCCCTTGAAGTGCGCCGTATCCACTTCGACCTTGCGGATCACGCCCGGCCGCGCCAGCGCGACGATCGCCCAGTCGTTGCCCGGCTCGCGGCGGCGGCGCGTTTCCCAGCCGTCGCCCATGTTCACGCCGCGTCCCGGCATCAGCATTTGCGAAGCCGGCCCGAAATGCTGGTTGTTCGCCGCGACCAGATACGCGCCGTTTTCGACGGCGGCCAGATCGAGCAGGCTGCCGCGTTCGACACGCTCCCAGTCGCGCTTCGGCTGACCGTAGACGCGCAGACGCGCCAGCCCACCATCCGGATACAGGTTCACGCGCAGATGCGTGAACGCGCGCGGATCGCTGACATCGACGTAATGATGCTGATTGCCCTGCAGCGTGGTCGCGGGGACGATGGTTTGCCAGTCGGCGTTATCGGCGGGTGTGTCTTCGTTGGAATAGCAGGCTTCGATCGACGCCGCCGGCGGGAAATTGCCCGTGAAGTGGCTGGTATCGAGATCGACGCCATGCACCACGCCCGGCCGCGCGAGCCGAACCACGCAGTAGTCGTGGCCTGTCGTGCGCTTGCGGCGCGTTTCCCAGCCGTCCATCCACTTGCCGTGATCGTCGTATTTGCCGGGGATAAAAACAGCCGGCTGCGGTTCCAGCATGCGTTCCTTCGGCGCGAAAAATTCGTCGCTGGCGAACAGCGCCTTCGCGCCCAGACGCGGATCGGCGAGGTTCATGTAGCGGCGCGTGAAAACGGGTGCGTTCGGATCGAGAATCGGATTGGCCATGATCGGTTCAGTCTTCGGTCGATTGAGGGAGATGGGCGGCGGACCGTCGAGGTCCGCCGCGCTTGCCATAGGTGGTCGGTCAGATGGCGGAAAGCGGTATCAGACGGCGTGCGCCGGATTCACGTGGCCGGCGTCGTGATCCGGCTCTGCGCTGGCGGGCACGAAGCGGTAGTCGCTGTCGAGATTCAGCACGCGGTGTGCACGCGCCTTGTCGATATCGTTCTCCCACACGCCGACGATCACCGTCGCGACGCAGTTGCCGATCAGATTCGTCAATGCGCGGGCGATGCCGACAAACCAGTCGACAGGCAGGATCAGCACGAGGCCGAGTACGGGAATCGCGGGAATGGCCGAAAGCGTCGCGGCGAGAATCACGATCGCCGAGCCGGGAATGCCGTGCGCGCCCTTCGACGTGATCAGCGACACCAGTACGACGACGATCAGGTCGTGAATCGACAGCGGCGTGTTGGTGGCCTGCGCGATGAAGATGACGGCGAGCGTGAGATAGATCGAGAAGCCATCGAGGTTGAACGAGTAGCCGGTCGGAATGACGAGACCCACTGTCGAATCCTTCACGCCCATCCATTCGAGCTTGCGCATGATCTGCGGCAGCACGGCGTCCGATGAAGCAGTACCGAGCACGATCGACAGTTCTTCACGCAGATAGCGGATCAGCTTGAACACGCTGAAGCCCGCGAGACGCATCACGACACCCAGCACGACTGCCACGAACACGAAGCAGCTGGCGTAGAACACGATCACGAGCATGCCAAGCTGCTTGAGCGACGCGACGCCGTAGGTGCCTGTCGTGAACGCGATCGCGCCCAGCACGCCGAGCGGCGCGAGCTTGATGATGAAGCTCATCACGCGGAAGAACACTTGCGAGAGTTCGTCGATCAGATCGTTGACGCGCTGCGCACGCGGCCCGAGCAGCGACAGCGCGGAGCCAACCAGCACGGAGAACACGAGAATCTGCAGGATGTCGCCCTTCGCGAACGCATCGATTGCCGTATCGGGGATGATTTTCAGCAGGAAGCCCGCCGTGTCCTTCAGGCTCTTGGCGTGCTCGGTGTAGGTGGCGAGCGAGGCGGCATCGAGCGAATGCAGATCGATGTTCATACCGACGCCCGGACGCGTTGCGTAGGCGAGCACAGCGCCGATCACGAGCGCGATCGTCGTCATGATTTCAAAGTAGACGA
This sequence comes from Paraburkholderia sp. C35, assembly GCF_003121405.1. Classification (GTDB taxonomy): domain Bacteria; phylum Pseudomonadota; class Gammaproteobacteria; order Burkholderiales; family Burkholderiaceae; genus Paraburkholderia. The sequence continues at coordinate 23,148 of NZ_QBUY01000126.1, forward strand.
CCGCCTTCAGGCCGACTCGCCCCACTTTCTTCAGATCGCCCGCGTGCGCCATGCCGCTGACCACGACACAGAACACGATCGGCCCGATCACCATCTTGATCAGCTTCAGAAAACCATCGCCCAACGGACGCAGCGACTGCGCGAAGTGCGGAAACAGCGCGCCGAGCACGATGCCCGCTACCAGAGCGATCACCACACGGCCAAACAGCGAATTGAAGAACTTCAACACGGCTTTCTCCCGGTCAAAATGGGGTTCTGAATCACCTGTTCATACTGGTCCGACCAGTCTTGTTATGGCGAATAGTAGGAAGCCGATATAGTGAGGTCAAGATTTGTCGTGGCGGTGTTTACCCGGACTGGTCTGACCGGCCTTGTCACACGAAGTCCGCACATATGCGGCGGGTTGAGCGTTGTATCGAAAGGCGTTCTACAATGCTGGTCAGACCGCATCGAACCGCCGCCGACATCATGAAAAATGTGCCGCACACCGTCACCGACGCTGCTATCGCGACGATCCGCGAGAGGATCGAAAGCGGCTTTTATCCCGTCGGCAGTTTGTTGCCGGCGCAGCGGCAGTTGTCGGAGGAAATGGATATCAGCCGCGCTTCGCTGCGTGAGGCGCTATCGACGCTCGAAGCGCTCGGCATGCTGATGATTCGCCCCGGCAAGGGTGTGTATGTGCAATCGACCAAGGCGTCGTCAGCGCATCCGTGGCGGTTTGCCGATCAGTCTTCGTTGCCCGATACGTATCAGATGCGCTTTGCGCTGGAGGGTTTTGTCGCGAGGATGGCGGCGCTGGCTATCGGCGATGACGATGTCGAGTGGTTCGAGGAGAATATTGCTGCGCTGCAGATCGCGTTGACGCAAGGTGAGCTTGATGATGCTGCGCAGCTCGACTTCGATTTCCATATGCGGATCGTGGCGATCGCTGGCAATGCTGCGATTGAATCCATTTTGCGCAGCAGCGCTGACATCATGAAGGAGAGTCAGCGGATGCCGTTTTATCGGCGGGAACTGGTGCTGTCTACTTACCATGAACATCGCGCGATTCTTGATGCGCTTAAGGCGCGCGATCCTCATGCTGCTGGGCTCGCTATCGAGAGGCATATTGCTAATGCTGCGCAGCGGGCTGGGGTTTATTTTCCTACGCCTGTGGTTTGAGTTTTTTTGGTGCTGGTGTGGGTTTGGTTTGGTTTGGTTTGGTTTGGTTTGCCTGGGTTTGAGATGGCATCCGCGTTTTGTTAGTGGTGCTTCATGCGTCGCCCCTGTGCGGGGCAGCACCCACTTTTCTTTGCCGCGGCAAAGAAAAGTAGGCAAAAGAAAGCCGCTAAACACCGCCAGCCCTTGTACTTGCCTGCGG
>NZ_QBUY01000127.1 GCF_003121405.1 Paraburkholderia sp. C35
GGCATGCGGCCTTGCGTCCACAGATCGAGCAGATCGGTACGCAGCGTTTCCGCCGTCAGCACGTCGAGCGCGGAGAACGGCTCGTCCATCAGCAGCAAGGTCGGATCGACCACCAGCGCGCGCGCAAAGCCCACGCGCTGACGCATGCCGCCCGACAGTTCGCGCGGATAGGCGTTTTCGAAGCCGTCGAGACCGATCAGGTCGATGGCGGCCAGCGCACGCTCGCGGCGCTCGCGCGCGCCGACGCCGAGCGCTTCCAGCCCGGCTTCCACGTTTTGAAGCACGGTCAGCCACGGGAACAGCGCGAAGGTCTGAAACACCATCGCGACGCCTTCAGCTGGCCCCTTGAGCGGCTTGCCGAGGTACGTCACTTCGCCATCCGTCGGTTCGATCAGCCCGGCGATGATGCGCAGCAGCGTCGATTTGCCCGAGCCGGAACGGCCCAGCAATCCAACGATCTCGCCTTCACGCAGCGACAGATTGGCGTCGTCGAGGACGAGCAGTTCGCCCTGCGTCTTGTTGAAGCCACGGCACACGTCCTTGACGCGCAGGATTTCTTCGCCGAGACGCGGCGGCGTCGGCGGCGTCTGGATGGGCGTAGCACTAACGGCTTTGGGATTTTGCATCGCGTTTTGCCTTCAATGAATCTCAATCGAGCCGCAGACGGCTTTCGGCGTAAGCGTACAGCGGACGCCACAACACGCGATTGAAGAGGGACACGAACAGGGACATCACCGCGATGCCCAGAATGATCTTCGGATAGTCGCCAGCAGCCGTGTACTGCGCGATATACGCGCCGAGGCCGTGAGCGGCGAGCTTGGTGTCGCCCCACTGCACGGCTTCCGCGACGATGCTCGCGTTCCACGCGCCGCCCGAGGCCGTGATCGCGCCCGTCACGTAGTACGGGAACACGCCCGGCAGCATGGCCTGACGCCACCATTGCCAGCCGCGGATACGGAAATTCTTCGCGGCTTCCTTGTAGTCGTTCGGATAGGCGCTGGCGCCCGCAATCACGTTGAACAGGATATACCACTGCGTGCCGAGCACGATCAGCGGCGACAGCCAGATATCCGGGTTCAGGTTGAACTTCACGATCACGATCACGAAGACCGGGAACAGCAGGTTCGCCGGGAACGCGGCGAGGAACTGCGCGACGGGCTGAACCTTCTCGGCGAGCGCGGGACGCAGCCCGATCAGCACGCCGATGGGCAGCCACACCACGGACGCCAGCGCGATCAGCAGCGTCACGCGCAACAGCGTGATGAGGCCGAGCACGAACACATGGCCGACTTCTTCAAGCGTCACACCCGTGCGCACATACGACACCACGCGATACACGACGAACGCCGTCACCACCACGACGATCACCGCCCAGACGATGTCGCCCACCCTGGACTGCTTGAGCACAGCCGGCTTCGAGAATTTCACGGGCCCGACGCTCGGCCAGCGGATCGGCACGCGCGCCGCTTTCGCGAACATCCAGCCGATCGGCACGAGCAGACGGTGAATCAGCCGCGTGCGGCGAATCAGGTCGAGCAGCCACGATTCCGGCGCATCGCCGGAACTGGTGTTTTCCATGCGGAACTTGTCGGACCACGCCACCAGCGGACGGAACAGGAACTGGTCGTACGCGAGAATCACGACGGTCATGGTCAGGATCACCCAGCCGATCGCGTGCAGGTTGCGCTCGGTGATGGCCTGCGACAGATACGAGCCGACGCCCGGCAGCGTGATGGTGTGATTGCCGACGGTAATGGCTTCGGAAGCGACCACGAAGAACCAGCCGCCGGACATCGACATCATCATGTTCCAGATGAGGCCCGGCATCGAGAACGGCACTTCGAGCTTCCAGAAGCGCTGCCACGACGTGAGGTGAAAACCCTTCGACACTTCATCGAGATCGCGCGGCACCGTGCGCAGCGACTGATAGAAGCTGAAGGTCATGTTCCAGGCCTGGCTCGTGAAGATCGCGAAGATCGCGGCCAGTTCGGCGCCCAGCACGCGCGACGGAAACAGCGCGAGGAAGAACGTCACCGTGAACGAGATATAGCCGAGCACGGGCACCGATTGCAGGATGTCGAGGATCGGCACCAGCACCTGGCCCGCGCGGCGGCTCTTGGCGGCGAGCGTGCCGTAGACGAGCGTGAACGCCAGCGAAGCGACCATCGCCGCGAGCATACGCAAGGTGGTGCGCAGCGCGTATTCGGGCAGCTTGCCCGGATCGAGCGAGATCGGCTCGCTTTGCAGCGTCGAGATCGGCGCCATGGTCTCGTGAAAGCCGACCACGGCCATCGCGATCAGACAGATGATCAGCGGAAACGCGATGAAATCCCAACGATTGGGCAGCACCCGCCACGCCGACGCATTGGCAGTGCGATTGAGGGTGAAGCTGAACAGGTCCATCAGATGGCCCTCCCTGTGCGGCACGACGCGATGCGTCCGCAAGCCGTCGTGGCTACACGCGCGCCGACATGGCACGCGGGGCTCGCGGCGGCGCGACGGTCCGAGGATCGATCCGGAAAGCGGAAATCAGGCATGGCAAAACGCGAATGCGCGGTAAATCGTTGGCGTTGAATACGCATTGGCCGGCGACGGATACATCGCGCGGCGCCCCGTGCGGGCCTGCACTTACGGCCGGCGCAATCGTGTTGCGCAGGCCGCCGCCAGCAGGCCAGCGAGCTTTCCTCATTTTGGACGGCACGACACTACTACAACCTGTGTGACAGAAACAACCGTTGACATGCATTTGTCACGCCGAATGGTTCCAGGAATGGAACTGTAAGCAGCAGACCGCATACATCAACCAGCCGACTCACGCGTGCCTGGCTCGAACCGTCGCGTGCGAGCCACATCGAACCTGCGCCGCTATTCAGAAAGTCCCGCCACAGGCCGTTAATACCCCACACGGGACTGTGGCACGCGCAAATCCTGACTGGCATTGGGCCGCGCGGCGGTTAAAATCGGGATGCGGCACACCCTGCTGGCCGCCGGCGACGAGGACGGCGGCGCGGCGCATTATCCTGGGTCCGTGCGGCGCACGGAGACAATCGGCAGGAACGGCCCAGCGCCGGCGCGTAGCAACGAGAGACGTTGTTGCATGAATCAGTCAGACGGATCAGAGGGTCGATGAAAAGGACAACCTTGCGCCAGGCATTGGGACCGGCCAGTTTCGTACTGGTCGTGCTCGTATGCTGGTTCGCATCCGGCCTGGTCGCGGACCGGATGGTACAGCAAGAACTGGATGCCGCACTGCGCCAGCAGCGGCAAATGTCCGCCTCGATCGTCTACAACATGGCCGAAGTGATCGCGAGCGACCTCGCCATGTCGCGGGCGATTCCCGCCACCATGGCCGAACTCGGCGTGATCCAGCAGGCCCTGACGCACTCGCAGAATTATGCCGCGTCAGGCGTCGACCTGGAACCCGCCCATCGCGACGACCTGCTGAAGTCGCCCGAACTGGCTGGCATCAATGCCTTCCTGCGCGATGCTCAGGGCTTCTCGGGTCTCGACATCATCTGGCTGGTCAACGCCAACGGCCTGTGCGTCGCGGCGAGCAATGCGCAGAACCAGCATTCGTTCGTCGGACTGGACATGCGCTCGCGCAGCTATCTGACCAACGCCCTGCTCGGCGCGTTCGGCGAAGCGTACGGCGTGGGCCGCATGAGCGGCGAGCCGGGCATTTTCATTTCGGCGCCCGTGTATGACGATGGCCTGCTGGTCGGCGCGATCGTCGCCAAGGTCGGCATCGCGCGCTTGCGGCACTGGGTCGCGCACGCAGGCACCTTCGTCACCGACGACAACGGCGTGGTCATCATGGCGCACAACGCGGCGCTCGAAGGCCAGGCGATGCCGAACTCGCGCGTCATGCAGATGAGTCCCGCCGAGCGCATGAGCACCTATCACCGCGAAAAATTTTCGGTCATCCAGATCCGGCGCGTTGAGAACCAGGTGCGCAGCGATGCGCCGTGGGTATCGACGGCGATCGCCGAGCAGCTGTACGACATGCCCGGCCAGCCGATCCCGACGCTGTATCAGTCGCGCGGCGGCCTGAACTCCGGCCTGTCGGCCCATCTCGTCGATCCACTCGTCGCGTGGCCGGAGCTGATGCGCAATCACAAGCGCGATCATCTGCTGGTGTTCCTGACGCTGGCGGGCACGGTCGCGCTCGCATGGGTGATCACCGTGTCGTATCTGCGCGAGCGGCGCCATCATCGCGCCACGCGTGTGCTGGCCGAGCAGTTGCAATCGGCCAATACGCTGCTGTCGGCGGAAGCGCGCCACGATGCGCTGACGGGCGCGCTGTCGCGACGCTACTTCCTCGATCTGCTGCGACATGAGATCGACCGGGCGCGCGCGACGGGCGAGCCGCTGTGCATGGCCATCGCCGACCTCGACCACTTCAAGCAGATCAACGACCGCTTCGGTCACGCCGCAGGCGACCGCGCGCTCGAGCATTTCGTCGATACCTGCCGCACCGAGCTGCGCGGCAGCGACGCAATCGGCCGGCTGGGCGGCGAAGAGTTCGGCCTTCTGCTGCCTGCCACGCCGCTCGGCACCGGCCTCGAAGTGGTCGAGCGCCTGCGCGTGCGCCTGAAGGCGATGCCGTCGGCCAAGCTGCCGCAATCGGTGGGCTTGAGTGTGAGCATCGGCATTACGGAGCTGTCGGCGGAAGACCTGCCTGAGCGCATCATCAGCCGTGCCGACCAGGCGCTCTACGCCGCGAAACAGGGTGGCCGCGATCGCAGCGAAGCCGTTCCCCCTGACGACACTGCGCCGCCCACGCGCGCGCCCGCCAACGCCTGGTAAGCGTTTCTGTCTCACATGCAGGATTGACGATGCGCATCGCGTCGTGCGCATCGATGCGCGAGCCATCATGCTTGTCGAAGCCGCCGGGCAAATCGGGCTTAAGCAGGTATCATCGACTTTCATCCGAAAGTTGTGATCACCGCTTTACGCTCCCCGGAGGTTCGCATGAAGGGAAATCTGGTCATCGTCTGCCGCGATCAGGACGCTGACGCTTTCGATCATCTGCTCGCAGAGTACGGCGCGTTTCAGACGCGCCTGTCGTCGACCGCGTGGTATCTGAAGCTGGACGTGGCACCCGAAGTGATACAGGAAGAAATTCTCGCGCGTCTTGGCAAGTACACGACGCACTACATCTTCGAGGCCGACACGGTAACGTGGAACACGGTGGACAGCGAAGCCGCCGCCGCGCTCAACACGCTGTTCACCGAGTAAGCAGATATCAGGCGGGCGGACTGCCTGATTTACATGCCTGATTCACATACCTGATTGAGAGGTTTGCCGGGGCAGTCGAGGTCTCACGTTCGCCCCAGCCTCATGCTTCCATGCCGCGCAGAAAAAGCGCGCGGCACATCTCCCTCACCAGACGCTTTCCGACGCTGCCGCCGTGCGCGACACCGCTTCCAGCGGGAAGGTCATCTGCACGCGCAAGCCGCGCTCGCCGTTGGCCGTATCGTTGTTGCCGATCTGCCATTCGCCGCCCGCACGCCGCACCAGACGCTCGACGATGGCCAGCCCGAGGCCGCTGTGGCCATTGCCGCCGCGCGCCGGATCGAGCCGCACGAACGGCCGGCTGGCATTGATCAGATCCTGCGCGGCAATGCCGTTGCCATTGTCCGTGACCGTCAGCGTGAAGCCTTGCGGCGTGCGCGCCGTCGCGACGACGACGGGCGGCGCGCCATAGGCATGCGCGTTGTCGAGCAGATTGGACAGGATACGGTCGAGCGTCGCCGCGGGCAGCCTGAAGCCGTCACCCGCGCGCAGATCGGTCTTCACGGTCGGCGCACCGCCCGATACCGCGCGATAGCTGCGCACCACGCGCTCGCACTGCCCGTCCACGTCGACGGGTTCGCTGCGGTCCGCGCCGTCATGCGCGAACACCAGAAACTGCTCGACGATATGCGTCATCGAATCGACGTCGCGCACCACGCCATCGCGCATTTTGGTGTCGTCCATCATTTCGGCACGCAGCCGCAGACGCGCAAGCGGCGTCTTCAGATCATGCGCGACACCCGCCAGCATCACCGCGCGATCCTGCTCGGTGCGCGCGACTTCCTGCACCATCTGGTTGAAGCCGTGTGTGAGCTGACGCAGTTCACGCGGGCCGCGCTCTCGCACAGGCGGCACGGGCATGCCGCGACCGAAGCGCGTGACCGCCTGCGCGAGCGAGCGCAGCGGCTGCTGCAGCTGCCACGCGGCGAACAGCGCCGCCATCACGCCGGCCGAGAAAATGATGCCGAGCCACAGCACCATCCGGTCGAGCGAGCGCGGTGGCCGTAGCGGCTGCACGGGCACGACGATCCAGCTCGGGTCGCTCGCCGAGCGTACCCACAGCGAAGGCGGCTTGCCGGGCGTGCCGACGCGCACCTGGGTCGAAGTGGGCAGACGGTCGCGCACGTCGTCGACGAAACGGTCGAGCGGCGCGGGCAGATTGGGCACTTCGGGCGGGACATCCGCGCTGGCGGGATCGACGAGACGCACGCGCGACGGCAGCGGCTGATCGGGCTCGCGCCTGACGTGATCGCGCACGGCGTCAACCAGGAACACCGCTTCTTCGACGGCGTAACGCGTCTGCGACTGGTTGCGCTCGAAGCGCACCAGCAGGTACCACGCGAAATGCGACACCAGCAACACACAGACGACGAGCAGCGCTAGCCGCCCGAACAATGAATCAATTGGACGCCGCATGTTGCTCGCCATCGGGCACGAACACATATCCGCGCCCACGCACCGTCTGAATGAAGCGCGGCACGGACGGATCGGTTTCGAGAATGCGGCGCAGGCGCCACACCTGCACGTCGATGCCGCGGTCGGTGCCGTCGTATTCGGGACCGTGCAGCAGTTCGAGCAGGCGTTCACGCGTGAGCGTGCGCATGGGGTTATTGACGAAGATCTTCAGGAGCGCGAATTCGCTGCCGGACAGCGTGAGCGGCTTGCCTTCCTGATGCAGCGTGCGCGACTGGAAATCGAGCGTGAAGCGGCCGAACGAAAACGGCTCGCGCTGTTCGGGCGCAGCCGCCGACGGCACCGTCTTGCGGCGGCGCAGCACTGCCTGCACGCGCGCGAGCAGTTCGCGCGGATTGAACGGCTTGCCGAGGTAATCGTCTGCGCCAAGCTCCAGCCCGACGATACGGTCCACGTCGTCCGCGCGCGCCGTCAGCATGATGACGGGGATGTCGTCGCCCGACGCGCGCAGCTTGCGCAGCGCCGTGAGGCCGTCCACGCCGGGCATCATCAGGTCGAGCACGATCAGATCGGGCCGTTCGCGTTCGATGCGGCGCTCGAGTGAACTGGCGTCGTGCAGCACCGAAACTTCGATGCCTTGACGGGCCAGATAGTCGCGCAGCAGATCGCGCAGTTCGACGTCGTCATCGACGACAAGTATTTGAGTAGCCATGGTTTGAAGTGTAACGCGCGCCCCTATGCGTTTCCGCCCCAGACACCGTGGAAAGGGTTACGGGGTGTTACCGCGAAAGGCGCACGTAATGTCACGTAACTTCCGAAAGCATACGCGTAACACGACCCGCATTCGATCCCTCTACGCTGTGCCTTACCGAATGCGCGCTGGTCCACTTTCGAGACGGGCGGCATCGTCGGCTAGTTGATCAAGGAGCACAGTAATGTCCAAAAAAACATCACGCTTTCTCGCCGTTGCCGCTGCGTCGCTTGCCCTCAGTCTTGGAGCCGCCTTCGCCGCGCAACCTCAAGGTGGTCCCGGCATGGGCCACGGCGGTCCGGGCTGGCATCACGGCGGGTTCATGAAGGAGCTGAACCAGTTGCACGGGCAACTGAAGCTGAACGCAGATCAGGAAAAGGCATGGCAGGCCGCGCTCGACACCATGAAGCAAAGCCATGACGCCGAACGCGCGAACCATCAGCAGATGCGCGAGCAGTTCAAGCAGATGCAGCAGCAACCTATTCTCGACCTGAACGCGATGCACGCCGCGCATCAGCAGATCGAGCAGAAGGACGCGCAGTTGCGCGAGCAGAGCACGACGGCATGGCTCAACTTCTATAACGGTTTGAATGACCAGCAGAAGACCACCGTCAGCACCGCGCTCAAGCAGCACTTCGCGAAGATGGAACAGCGTCACGAGAAGATGCGCGAGCGTTGGGAAAAGCATCGCGGCGATGCAGCGGCGTCGGCTGTGAAGCCGTAAGCGTTGCCGGAAGGAAAAACAACGCCACGGAAGTCACCTTCCGTGGCGTTGTTTCATGGGCCGTCCGTCGTTTGCCTGAACGGCAGCGCGGTGACGCTTAACGCAACTGGCCGAGATCGAACAGCAGTACTTCAGCGCCCTCGCCCTTTTCGACGGTGATATTCGACGTGTCGGTGATCATCGCGGCGTCGCCTGCCTTGAGCGGCTCGCCGTTCACCACAACGGCGCCGCGCGCGACGTGCACATACGCCTGGCGCCCCGCGTCGAGCGTGTGCTCGGCGTGCTCTTCGCCATCGAACAGACCGGCGTAGATCGACGCGTCCGCATGAATCGTCACCGAGCCGTCACGCCCTTCCGGCGATGCCACCACGCGCAACTGGCCGCGCTTGTCTTCGTCGGTGAAACGCTTTTCTTCGTAGCCCGGCTGATCACCCGCACGCTTCGGAATGATCCAGATCTGCAGCAGATGCAGCGGATCTTCCTGCGAACCGTTGAACTCGCTGTGCATCACACCCGTGCCGGCGCTCATGCGCTGCACGTCACCGGGACGGATAGTCGAGCCGTTGCCCAGACTGTCGCGGTGCGACAACGCGCCATCGAGCACATACGTGACGATTTCCATGTCGCGATGCCCGTGCGTGCCGAAGCCCTGTCCCGCGGCGATGCGATCCTCGTTGATCACGCGCAGCGGACCGAAATGCATGTTCTCGGGATCGTAGTACTCGGAAAACGAGAAGCTGTGCTTTGCGTTCAGCCAGCCGTGGTTGGCATGGCCACGTTCGTCGGAACGGCGGATCCTGATCATCTGACTCTCCCGGAGAAATTGGCGATACGGGAATGTATGGGCTGCACCCGCCACGCACAATCCGTATCGCCGCACCGGATCGTTTCATAAATGATGGCAATGGCAAGGCCCTTGCGATGCGTGTCGCATCGGCCGCCACGCCCGCTGCGCAAGGCGCGCCGATCGCCCGCGTCATCGCGTCGCGCGTGCATGTCACTGGTGGCAAAGGGCTTTTCCATACCGTGAAGACTGGCACCGGGCGCGGGTTCGGGTAAAATACCGCGCTTTTTGGAACGGGTCGACTCGCGTGCCGCGTCCGGACGGACTGCCCGGCAGCGTGCGGGCTCAGCAGGCACGGCAACAGACGGACAACGCGCAGCCTATTTTTGTCCGCCTAGAATGGCGACGGCCGGCTGCAAGCGGGCCGTCGGCACCGTGAGCCGTCGTGCGGCGAGCCGTAACGGCGGCCCGGAAGTCAGGAGAAACATGAAGAAGTACGCAGTCGGCGTAGTGCTCGCGGTCATGGCGTCGGGAGCCATGGCAAAAGAATGGAAAACCGTGCGCATTGGGGTCGACGCCAGCTATCCGCCGTTCGAGTCGATCGCGCCGGGCGGCCAGGTGGTCGGTTTCGACGCCGATCTGACCCATGCCCTGTGCGCGAAGATGAACGTCAAATGCGTGTGGATTCCCCAGGATCTCGACGGCATCATCCCGGCGCTCAAGGCGCGGAAGTTCGACATCATCGTGTCGTCGCTGACCGTGACCGACCAGCGCCGCGAGCAGATCGACTTCTCCGACAAGCTGTTCGATGCACCCGCGCGCATGACCGCGAAAAAAGGTTCGCCGCTGCTGCCGACGGCGCAATCGCTGAAGGGCAAGCGGATCGGCGTCGAGCAGGGTTCGACGCAGGAAGCGTATGCGAAGGCGTACTGGGAGCCGAAAGGCGTGACGGTCGTGCCGTACCAGAACCAGGATCAGGTCTACGCGGATCTGGCAACGGGGCGTCTCGACGCCGCGCTGCAAGACGAACTGCAGGCCGATGCGGGTTTTCTGAAGACGCCGCGCGGCAAGGATTTCGCCTGGGCCGGCCCGGAAGTGAAGGATTCGAAGACGATCGGCGACGGCACGGCGATCGGCGTGCGCAAGGAAGACGGCGAACTGAAGGCGATGCTCAACAAGGCACTGGCTGAAGTTCACCAGGACGGCACGTTCACGAAGCTCGAAAAGCAGTATTTCGACGTCGATATCTATCAGAGCCGCTGACAGCGGCCGAAAAGCTCGGGGCTGGCCCGGATGGGCCGGTCGATGGGCTTCGTAATACAGTCGGACCGAGAGCAGCTTGCAGTAAAAGCAGGGCAGTACACGCAGTCAATCAGGGCAGTTCAACAACGCAGCAAAACGCGCTGCCGGCCGGAGGGGTACACCAAGGCCAGGCAGTCATGATTCGCACAGCGGCATGCTGTGCGCCGCACGGGAGACATCGAAGGCATCCGCCTTCGGCCGAACCGCCGCAGCGTACGGACTGTCGCGTCTTTCGCGGCGCGTGGGAGCGCCGTCAAGGACCTGACTATGTTCCTCCAAGGCTACGGCCCGCTGATCTTTGCCGGCACGGTGCAAACCGTGAAGCTGGCTATCCTGTCGCTCGTCTTCGCTTTCGTGCTGGGCCTGCTCGGCGCAGCAGCGAAGCTGTCGAAGAACCGGGTGACCAACGGCATCGGCACCATCTATACGACGCTGATTCGCGGCGTGCCCGATCTCGTGCTGATGCTGCTGCTGTTCTACAGTATCCAGATCTGGCTGAACAATCTCACCGACGCGCTCGGCTGGGATCAGATCGACATCGATCCGTTCGTCGCCGGTGTGGCCGTGCTCGGCTTCATCTACGGCGCGTACTTCACCGAAACCTTCCGTGGCGCCTTTCTCGCCGTGCCGCGCGGCCAGCTCGAAGCGGGCGCCGCCTACGGCATGACGGGCTGGCAGGTGTTCACGCGGATCATGTTCCCGCAGATGATGCGCTTCGCGCTGCCCGGCATCGGCAATAACTGGCAGGTGATGGTCAAGGCGACGGCGCTGGTGTCGATCATCGGTCTCGCCGATGTCGTCAAGGCCGCCCAGGACGCCGGCAAGGGCACGCTGCGATTCTTCTTCTTCACGCTGATGGCAGGCGCCATCTATCTGCTCATCACCACGGCGTCGAACTTCGTGCTGATGTACCTCGAAAAACGCTACTCGACTGGCGTGCGCAAGGCGGAACTATGATCGAGCTGATCCAGGAATACTGGCGCAACTATCTGTATACGGACGGCTATCGCTTCACGGGCGTCGCCATCACGCTGTGGCTGCTGGTCATATCGATCGGTCTTGGCTTCTGTCTCTCGGTGCCGCTCGCGGTTGCGCGCGTGTCGAAGAAGAAATGGCTGTCCACGCTCGTCTGGCTGTATACGTATATCTTCCGCGGCACACCGTTGTACGTGCAACTGTTGCTCTGCTACACGGGTCTGTACAGCCTCGAAGTCATCCGCTCGAACGAACTGACGAACGCGTTCTTCCGCGACGGCATGCACTGCACGCTGCTCGCCTTCACGCTGAATACCTGCGCGTACACCACGGAAATCTTCGCGGGCGCGATCAAGGCAACACCGTATGGCGAGATCGAAGCGGCGCGTGCTTATGGCATGTCGCAGTTCACGCTGTATCGCCGCGTGATTCTTCCTTCGGCGCTGCGTCGTGCGTTGCCGTACTACAGCAATGAAGTGATCCTGATGCTGCATGCCACCACGGTCGCCTTCACCGCTACCGTGCCGGACATTCTCAAGATCGCGCGCGACGTCAACTCGGCAACGTACCGTTCGTTCGACGCATTCGGTATCGCCGCCCTGCTCTATCTGACCATTTCTTTTGCGCTCGTCTGGCTGTTCCGCCGCGCCGAGCGCCGCTGGCTCGCTTATCTGCGCCCGCAAGGCAAGTAAGAACCGCGAATAAGCAAGTCAAGGAACCCGATGAACACTCCCGCTACACCGCAAATGCTTTTCGTCGACAACCTGCACAAGCAGTACGGCGATAACGAAGTTCTCAAAGGCGTCACGCTGCGCGCGAATCGCGGCGACGTGATCAGCGTGATCGGCTCGTCCGGTGCGGGCAAGAGCACGATGCTCCGCTGCATCAACTTTCTCGAGCAGCCGAACTCGGGGCGCATCTTCGTCGAAGGCCAGGAGATTCGCACGCTGAAGGACAAACACGGCGCACTGCGCGTGTCGGATGCGAAGCAGCTGCAAAAGATGCGCACGAAACTGTCGATGGTGTTCCAGCACTTCAATCTGTGGACACACATGACGGTGCTCGAGAACATCATCGAAGCGCCGCTGCACGTGCTCGGCATTCCACGCAAGGAAGCCGAAGAGCGCGCCCGCATGTATCTGGAGAAAGTGGGCCTCGCGCCGCGCGTCGAGAAGCAGTATCCGTCGCATCTCTCCGGCGGCCAGCAGCAGCGCGTGGCGATTGCACGCGCACTGACCATGAACCCCGATGTGATGCTGTTCGACGAACCCACTTCCGCACTCGACCCCGAACTGGTCGGCGAAGTGTTGAAGGTCATGCAGACGCTCGCCGAAGAAGGCCGCACGATGATCGTCGTCACGCACGAAATGGCGTTCGCGCGCAACGTGTCGAATCACGTGATGTTCCTGCATCAGGGGCGCGTCGAAGAAGAAGGCCATCCCGACGAAGTATTCAGGAACACGAAGAGTGAGCGCCTGAAGCAGTTTCTCTCGGGCAGCCTGAAATAAGGCTGCCATGTAGTTTATGTAGTATTACAGGGCGCTTACCGGGCGCCCTTTTTTATTTCCTCGCGGCGGCGCCCTCTCCTCCCGCACGCCCCGAAGCTTCGGCATCCCAACATCTGCACCAGACGCAGCCAAAACGCCTTTACTCCCGACGATTCTGCTCGTCAATAGTGGCAATCCTTGACGCAAGTCATTAACAACGGTGTGTCCCTTGCCGGACAAGGCGTAGAGGCCTGTTTGAGACCCCCTGTCCCACACTTGTCTCATACTGGTATTGCAATTTAGAGACATCTTTACCGAGCATCACTAATTTATTCGCCAACCGAAGGGTATTTTGCTAAATTAGTAACGAAAGTAGCAAAACAAAGTTCAAGAAAAGTAGTTTCACTTCAAAACGAACGAACAGGAGATACCGGTCGCGAGGGATCGGACGGACGATCAGACGGCTTTCGAAGCTGCGCGTCGACAACACCACCGACCACTGCGCATCTCCCTGGAAAAGATTCCTGCTCGGCGCTGATGGCGTCCGGGCACCACTCGCAGTACTGGCGTTACTTTTTGACAGGGTATGGAGGAGAAGATGAAGAAAGTTTTGGCCGCCGCAGCGCTGCTGACCTTTGGCGTTGCAGCACACGCACAGAGCAGCGTGACGCTGTACGGGCGTCTGGACGCTGGTCTTGAGTACATGTCGGGTGTGCCGACGAACCAGGTGAATGGTTCGGCAACGAGCAGCACGCACCGTTTCCGCGCAGAAAGCGGCGACTGGGGTACCAGCCTGTGGGGCTTGAAGGGCGCTGAAGATCTGGGCGGCGGCACGAAGGCCGTGTTCCAGTTGGAAGGCTCGTTCAACACCATGACGGGCGCTGGCCCTGGCGGTGGCGGTCTCTTCAATCGTTGGGCGACGGTCGGCTTCGCGAATGACCAGTACGGTACGTTCACGATGGGCCGCATGCTCTTCATCTCGAACGGCGTGTGGGACTTCGACCCGTTCGGTCAGTCGAACTGGTCGTCGGCATCGCTGGTGCGTGGCCGCAACTGGCCGCAATCGAGCAACAACGTTGCTTACCAGTCGCCGAAGATCGCAGGCTTTGACTTCTACGGTCAATACGCCCTGTCGAACGCAACGAACTGGAACGGTAACGGCACGACGGCGCAAGGCCGCGAAGCTGGCGCGCAAGTCACCTACACCTCGTCGCTGTTCCAGATCCGCGGTCTGTACGACGAAATCCGCAACCCGGCAAACGGTGGTCTGTATGGCCCGGGTACGCCGGCAGCTGATCCGACCAACACGGGCAACATCGCAACGGGCGTCTTCGCAGCATCGCGCGAATACTCGGCTCTCGTGAACGTGTTCCTCGGTCAGTTCAAGATCCAGGCTGCTTACCAGGCAATCCGCACGTCGGGCGCAGCAGCAGTTCTGCCGGGCACGCCGACGACGCTCGATCACGAGTGGGGCGGTGTGACGTGGCAAGCTACGCCGGCTGCAGCGCTGATCGCAGCGGTGTACCACGTGAACGGCAACAACGGCGCGGGCAATGCGACGATCTACACGGTCGGCGGCTCGTACAACCTGTCGAAGCGCACGCTGCTGGACCTGCAAGTCGCAACGGTTCAGAACAGCAAGGGTGCTAACTACGGCCTGAACGCGAACAACTCGGGTACGTCGGTCGCATCGGATAACCCGCTGCCCGGCCACAGCCAGACGGGCGTGTACGCAGGTATCCAGCACTCGTTCTAATCGGACGGTGCTAACAGAACAGGTTTGACAGAAACAGTTTTCACGCTGCTGCGAGAGGCGCGTATCGGTGCGATGTCCGAAAGGGTATCGCACCTTTTTTTATTGCTGCGCGAACTGCGCATTCGCTTCACGCCGGCACTTCACACGCATAAAAAAAGCACCGGCTCGGTGCAACGCCGGTGCTTCTCTATTCTGCATGCCTGATCGCCAGGCAAGAAGCGGCACTCACACAGCCGCTTCGTTCTCCTCACCCGTGCGAATGCGGATCACGCGCTCCACGTCGGCAACGAAAATCTTGCCGTCACCGATCTTGCCCGTGCGTGCTGCACCGATGATGGCGTCGATCACCTGATCGGTCTGATCGTTCGCGACCACCACTTCGATCTTCACTTTCGGCAGGAAATCGACGACGTATTCAGCGCCGCGGTACAGCTCGGTATGGCCTTTCTGACGGCCAAAGCCTTTGACTTCAGTGACGGTCAGCCCCGTCAGGCCGACTTCGGCGAGCGCTTCGCGGACTTCGTCGAGCTTGAACGGTTTGATGATGGCGGTAATGCGTTTCATGGCGGACCTCGTCTCGGTTCGGAAAAAGGAAGGTTCAGATGCGTTGATTCTACGCCGCAGCGCACACGTTGCCAGCCTAAAGCCTGGGAACGCGTGCGCTCACGCGCGCAGAACGGCAGATAAAAACTGGTTTCAGGCGGCTTTGTCCGGGACCGTTGCGAGATCATCGGTCCATACGACAGCCTCCGAATCGCTCGGCGCACGCCAGTCGCCGCGCGGCGACAGCGAACCGCCCGAGCCGACCTTCGGCGCATTCGGCACGCAGCTTCGCTTGAACTGGCTGGTCTTGAAGAAGCGCCACAGGAAGATGCCGAGATTGCGCTTGATCGCAGCGAGATCGTATTCGTTGCGCGTGACGTGCGCGCCTTCGGGCCAACCGCCCTGCTCCTTGTCGCGCCACGCATGCAGCGCGAGGAACGCCACCTTCGACGGCGAAAAGCCATAGCGCAGGATGTAGAACAGATTGAAGTCCTGCAACTCGTATGGCCCGATAAACGATTCCGTCTTCTGTTCAATCGCGCCCGCTGCCTTGGCAGGCACCAGTTCTGGGCTGATTTCGGTGGCGAGCACGTTGAGCAGCGTGTCCGAGCCGCTCTTGCCGACGGCGCCCGTCTCTGCAACCCAGCGCACCAGATGGGTGATCAGCGTTTTCGGCACGCTCGCGTTCACGCTGTAATGCGACATGTGATCGCCGACGCCATACGTGCACCAGCCGAGTGCCAGTTCGCTCAGATCGCCCGTGCCGATCACGATGCCGTTATGGAAGTTCGCGAGCCGGAACAGATGATTCGTACGCTCGCCGGCCTGCACGTTTTCGAACGTGATGTCGTACTTCGCCTCGCCCGCCGAATACGGATGACCAAGATCCTTCAGCATCTGCTCGCAGCTTGGCCGGATATCGATTTCCATCGACGTGCAGCCCACCACCTCCATCAGTTCGCGCGCCTGTTTGAGCGTGCGGTCGCTGGTCGCGAAGCCCGGCATCGTCACGCCGATGATGTTGGTGCGCGGCAGTTGCAGCCGGTCCATCGCTTTCGCGCAGACCAGCAGCGCGTGCGTCGAGTCGAGTCCGCCTGACACGCCGATCACCACCTTCTGGATATTCGACGCCGACAGCCGCTGCACCAGCGCCTGCACCTGGATGTTGTAGACCTCGTTGCAACGTTCGTCGCGGCGGCGCGCATCGGCGGGCACGTACGGGAAACGCTCGACCTTGCGCGCAAGCGGCAGCGTCTGCGATGCATCGTGGCCGATCGCGAAGCGCACGATCTGGAACTTCGCCGCTTCATCCTTGTGACGCTGCACCGACATGCCGAATGTGGTCTGCCGCATGCGTTCGTGCGAGAGCCGCTCGAGATCGACGTCGGCGAAGATCATGTGCGAGTCGTCGAGAAAACGCTCGGATTCAGCGAGCATCTCGCCGTTTTCGTAGATCAGCGCCTGGCCGTCCCACGCCATATCGGTGGACGATTCGCCGCGTCCCGCCGACGTGTACAGATACGCCGCCAGACACCGCGCCGACTGCTGGCCGACCAGCTGATGCCGGTAGCCCGACTTGCCGACCACCACATTCGACGCCGACAGATTCACCAGCACCGTCGCACCCGCGAGCGCCGCGAACGACGATGGCGGAATCGGCACCCACACGTCTTCGCAGATCTCGACATGGAAGCGGAAGTCGGGCACGTCGCTCAGTTCGAACAGCAGCGACGCGCCGAACGGCACGGGCTGGCCGAGCAGTTCGATATCGCGTGCGACGGCGCAATCGGCGGGCGCGTACTGACGTGCTTCGTAGAACTCGCCGTAGTTCGGCAGATAGGTCTTCGGCACAGCGCCGAGAATGGCGCCGCGCGCAATCACGATCGCGCAGTTGTACAGGCTGTGATCCACCTGCAGCGGCATGCCGACGATCATCGCCACGGGCAGCGTCTTCGATGCCTCGACGATCTTTGCCAGCGCTGTCTTGCATGCGTCGAGCAGCGCGCGCTGATGAAACAGGTCGTCGCAGGTATAGGACGGCAGGCCGAGTTCCGGAAACGCGACCAGCGCCGCGCCCTTCGCAGCCGCCTCGCGTGCGAGCACGAGCGTCTGGTCGGCGTTGAAGGCGGGATCGGCGACCCGGCAGCGCGGCACGCCGACCGCGACGCGCGCAAAGCGATGCGAATACAGGTTGAAAAAGTTGCCTTTCATGTCAGGGATTCCTAAGGCGCATGCGCTGAAAAAGACCGTCACGCGCGAAACGGCTGCTATCGATCAGCGTAGATGATAAGGCTTAAGCGCATTCAAGGTCTCGATCGCGTGTGCCGACAGTCATGGCCATGCCGCGCACTTCGGGCCCGCATTTGCTTTAACATGGCCGTTCGCCGCGCGGCACCGCTTCGGAGCACAGCGCGCGGCATTCGCCAATCAGCCTTATCAGTTTCTGCAGCCGCGACATGACGCACACGCCAGCCGCCGCGGCACAGGGAAACGTCAACGGTCGAACAGATTGAACCAGGAACGTTTTGATTACCGCGCGGGCATTCTCGCTTCGCCGCTCGAAGTCGATGCCGACGAATGGAACGCGCTGCTCAGCCAGCAGGCGCAACCCACGCCATTTCTGCGCCACGAATTCCTGAGCGCGCTGCACGCGACGCAATGTGCCGTCGCGGATACGGGCTGGGCGCCGCAATTCGTCACGCTCACCGATCCGCGCACAGGCAAGCTCGCGGCCGCCGCGCCCGTCTATGCAAAGGGGCACTCGTACGGGGAGTACGTGTTCGATTGGGCGTGGGCCGATGCCTACAAGCGCAACGGCCTGCCCTACTATCCGAAGCTGCTGTGCGCGGTGCCGTTCACGCCCGTGCAAGGCACGCGCCTCATGGCCGCCGATGCCAACGCGTTGCGCCATCTCGCCGCGACGCTCGTCGCGTTCGCGGAACAGGCCGACGTGTCGTCGCTGCATGTGCTGTTTCCGACCGAAACGGAAGCGCAGTCGCTGACCGATCTCGGCATGATGCAGCGCGAAGGCGTGCAGTTTCACTGGCTCAACGACAGCTACCGCGACTTCGACGAGTTTCTGTCGACGCTCGAACAGAAGAAGCGCAAGAACATCCGCGCCGAGCGCCGCAAGGTGCGCGAAGCGGGCGTCACGTTCCGCCGCATGCTCGGCGAAGACATCAGCGACGCCGACTGGCGCTTTTTCAGCAAGTGTTATCGGCAGACGTACCGCGAGCACTTTTCGAGTCCGTATCTGAATCTCGACTTCTTCCGGATGATCGGCGCATCGATGCCCGAGAATCTGATGATGGTGATCGCCGAATACGAGGGCAAGCCGATCGCGAGTTCGCTGGTCGTCTATCAGCGCGACGGCGCGAACGCGGGCGGCACGCTCTATGGCCGCTACTGGGGCGCGCTCGAACACGTGCCCTGCCTGCACTTCGAGACCGCGTACTATCAGCCGCTGGAGTGCTGCATCGAGCAGAAGCTCGGCGTGTTCGAAGGCGGCGCACAGGGCGAGCACAAGATGGCGCGCGGCTTCATGCCGACCGTCACGCGCTCGACGCACTGGCTCGCCCATCCGGCTTTTTCGGACGCCGTTGCGCACTTTCTCGACAACGAGAAGAATCACATCCACGCGTACGTCGACGAACTGCGCGAACACAATCCGTTCAAGGAATAACGAGGAACAAACGCGCGCCATGCCGTGGTTTCTGTATCTGATCGAATGCTCGGACGGCAGCGTCTACACGGGCATCGCCACCGACGTCCAGGCCCGCTTCGACAAGCATTGCAGCGGCATGGGCGCGCGCTACACGCGCTCGCGCAAGCCGGTGCGGCTGCTCGCCTCGTTCGAACTGGCCGACCGGTCGAGCGCGTCGCGCGCCGAATACCGCGTCACGCAGCTGACGGCGGCGCAGAAGTGGCAACTGGTATCGGGCGCGAGGACGCTCGAATCCGTGCTGCCCGTCGAGGCTCAGACTGAGATCGAGGCCGAGGTGCTAACGGAAGCCAAACCCGAACCCACGGGCGAACAGCCGGCCTGACGCGCGCCGCCACGGCCCCCTTTTTTCTGCTGGCAGCAACAGTGTTTTCACGCCAGGCACCTCGACGGCGCCTTCAGTCGATCAGATACTTCCATCACAGCAATTGCATCGCCGGCTTCCACGTGAGCCACAGCGCGGGTCTGAAAGCAACCCGGCAGCGACGCAACAACCGACTTGAAAACCTATCCGGTATCAGCCTCTAAAGGTGAAGCAAAATGGACGAGCGTAAGCGTGACAGCATGATTGCGTATCTTCGTCGCCGCATGGCGCAGGTTGGCATCAAGGCAGCCGATCTGGCTGCGGCGCTCGCAGAAGATCGCCGGCGCGTGAAGGCAGTACGTTTTCAAAGCGCTTTCGGCGAAACGTGGGATGGGACGGGCGCAATGCCGCAGTGGATGGCAAACGCCGTCAGCGCGGGCCAGTCGGTGGAACACTTTGCGATCGGCAAGCCGTCGTCGAAGCCGGTGAAGCAGGAACGCCCGAAGGTCGACTGGAACAACGACCCGTTCGCCGGCAGCCGCCTTGCGACCGCGAACGCGCATTAAACCGTTTTCTGGCGATCGCGGCCCACAGCTGGCCGCGCCAGGCAGGTCGCGTCACGAACGCACTGCACAAAACAAAGACGCTCCCGAGGGAGCGTCTTTTCAGTCAAACCAGCGACCAGCCAGCCGAATTACTTCTTGAAATTCGCTGCGCCTTCCGTGATTTCCTTGTGCGCGGCTTCGATGCCCGCCCAGCCTTCCACCTTGACCCACTTGCCCTTTTCGAGCGCCTTGTATTGCTCGAAGAAGTGCTTGATCTGATCCTTCAGGTATTGCGGCACATCGTCGACCGACTTCAGGTCTGCCGTCATCGGGCAGATCTTGTCGTGCGCCACAGCGATCAGCTTTGCATCGACGCCCGATTCGTCCGTCATCTGCAGCATGCCCAGCGCACGTGCGCGCACCACCGAGCCAGCCAGCAGCGGGAACGGCGTGATCACCAGCACGTCGACGGGGTCGCCGTCGCCCGACAGCGTTTGCGGAATGAAACCGTAGTTCGCGGGATAACGCATGCCCGTACCGATGAAACGGTCGACGACGAGCAGGCCCAGATCCTTGTCCGCCTCGTACTTCACGGGGTCGCTTTGCGCCGGAATCTCGATGATGACGTTGAAGTCTTGCGGAAGGTCTTTGCCAGCGGGAACGTGATTGAAGCTCATGGCGCTCTCTGATCAGGATGAAATGGGAATAAGGCGCACGGCGCGCATTGCGTGCCCATACGGGACGCGGCGCCGCAACCCTGACACTGCGGAATGCGCCATTATAGCCAATCGGCCGATGACACCCGCGTGGCGATCGGCGCGATAATCGTCTGACACGCACGGCCCATGCGCTTTGCGTGGGTTTTCGTGGTCTCTTTCGTCGTCTGCTGATCGCCCGGCACGGGCAAGGAGCATGTGTGGAAGAAGCGAAACACTTCATTGGCGGCGAATGGACTGCCGCGTCGAATGGGGAAACCCTCCCCGTCATCGATCCCTCCGACGGCCAACCGTTCACCACGCTCGCACGCGGCACGGCCGCCGACATCGATACCGCCGTGCAGAGCGCGCGGCGCGCCTACGAAGGCGCATGGGGCGCCGTGAGTGCAGCCGAGCGCGGCCGCCTGCTCTATCGCCTGTCGATGCTGGTAGCCGCCTGTCACGAAGAACTGGCCCAGCTCGAAGCCCGCGACACGGGCAAGCCGCTCAAGCAGGCTCGCGGAGACGCCGCCGCACTGGCGCGCTACTTCGAGTTCTACGCCGGCGCCGCGGACAAGCTGCATGGCGAAACCCTGCCCTACCAGTACGGCTACACCGTGTTCACGATCCGCGAGCCACATGGCGTGACGGGCCACATCGTGCCGTGGAATTACCCGATGCAGATTTTCGGGCGCAGCGTCGGTGCAGCGCTCGCCGTGGGCAACGCATGCGTCGTGAAGCCCGCCGAAGATGCATGCCTGTCCGTGCTGCGCGTCGCCGAACTGGCGGCGGAAGCGGGCCTGCCCGCCGGCGCGCTGAACATCGTCACCGGCTTCGGTCATGAAGCAGGCGCAGCGCTCGCGCGTCATTCCGGCATCGATCACATCTCGTTCACCGGCTCGCCCGAAACCGGCAAGCTCGTCACGCAGATGGCCGCCGAAAACCACGTGCCCGTCACGCTCGAACTGGGCGGCAAGTCGCCGCAAATCGTCTTCGCCGATGCCGATCTCGACGCCGCGCTGCCCACGCTCGTCAACGCGATCGTGCAGAACGCCGGGCAGACCTGCTCGGCGGGCAGTCGCGTGCTGATCGAGCGCAGCATCTACGAACCGCTGCTCGACCGGCTCGCCACCGCATTCAACGCGCTGCGCGTCGGCCCGGCGCATGCGGATCTCGACTGCGGGCCGCTGATCAGCGCGAAGCAGCAGCGCCGCGTGTGGGATTTTCTCTCCGATGCGCAGCATGACGGCATCGCGATGGCGGCGCACGGCGAGGTGATCGCGGAAGCGCCCGAAGCGGGCTTCTATCAGGCGCCGACCTTGTTGCGCGACGTGCCGCCGGCGCATCGGCTGGCGCGTGAGGAAGTGTTCGGTCCCGTGCTCGCTGCCATGCCGTTCAGTGGAGAAGACGAAGCGCTTGCGCTCGCCAACGGTACGGCGTACGGGCTTGTCGCCGGTATCTGGACGCGCGACGGCGGCCGGCAGATGCGCGTCGCGCGGCGGGTGCGCTCGGGCCAGGTGTTCATCAACAACTATGGCGCGGGCGGCGGCGTCGAGTTGCCGTTTGGCGGCGTCAAGCACTCGGGACATGGCCGCGAGAAAGGCTTCGAAGCGCTGTACGGCTTCACGGTGCTGAAGACCGTTGCGATCAAGCACGGCTGACATCCGAGATTCCGACGATCCATACCGGCGCGACTTACACCGTTCCGGCACTCACAACAACAGGAGACATCATGCGGTTGACCGGCAAAACGGCCATCGTCACGGGCGGCGGCTCGGGCTTCGGCGAAGGCATCGCGAAGACTTATGCGCGCGAAGGCGCGAACGTCGTCGTCAACGATCTGAACGGCGCGGCGGCTGAGCGTGTCGCGAGCGAAATTGCGCTGGCGGGCGGCAAGGCCATCGCCGTCGCGGGCGACGTGACGCGCGCCGACGACTGGCACGCGCTGCGCGAAGCTGCCATCGAAGACTTCGGCAGCGTGCAGATCGTCGTCAACAACGCGGGCACCACACATCGCAATAAGCCTGTGCTCAACGTGACGGAAGACGAATTCGACCGCGTGTATGCCGTCAACGTGAAGAGCATCTACTGGAGCGTCCACGAATTCGTGCCGTATTTCCGCGAACGGGGCGGCGGCGTGTTCGTGAACATTGCATCGACGGCGGGCGTGCGGCCGCGCCCCGGACTCGTCTGGTACAACGGCAGCAAGGGCGCGGTGATCGTCGCGAGCAAGGCGCTGGCTGTCGAACTCGGCCCGGACCGCATTCGCGTGAACTGCGTGAACCCGGTGATCGGCGAGACGGGATTGCTGACCGAGTTCATGGGCGTCGAAGACACACCGGAGAACCGGCAGAAGTTTCTGGCGGGCATTCCGCTGGGCCGCTTCTCGACTCCGCAGGACATCGCGAATGCTGCGCTCTACCTCGCTTCGGATGAAGCGGAATTCATCACGGGCGTGTGCCTCGAAGTGGACGGCGGACGCTGCGTGTGACGCAGCAGGTAGCGCGGGCGGCGCCGATGCGCGCCGCGCCGTGTCGGGATTTCACCTTAATCATTGAAAAATCAGTGTTTTCCCCGACCTCGGGAGGCTTTTCAGCGCGCATTGAAAGCTTAGAATCGCGAACGGCGGTACGACATTTCCACAAAAACAAGCCGTGCTTAAGACCAGCACGAGGTGCTAAAAGCGCCGACGCCGGTCAATAGGAGACAACCGTGTCCAGTCCTGCGAATCCGCTCCACCATCCCGGCGCAGGTGCGCCGCCCTCCACTTTCGAAGAAGCGACCTACCGAAAAGTCGCATGGCGTCTGACGCCGCTTCTGATGCTTAGCTATGTCGTCGCGTATCTGGATCGCGTGAACGTGGGTTTCGCGAAGCTCGGCATGAGCGCGGACCTGGGACTTTCCGATGCCATCTATGGCTTTGGTGCGGGCATCTTCTTCATCGGTTATTTCATCTTCGAAGTGCCGAGCAACATCATCCTGCATCGCGTGGGTGCGCGCGTGTGGATTGCGCGGATCATGGTGACGTGGGGCATCGTGTCGATGCTGACCATGTTCGTCACGACGCCGACGATGTTCTACGTGATGCGTTTTCTGCTCGGGCTTGCGGAAGCGGGCTTCTTCCCTGGGATCATTCTGTACCTGACCTACTGGTATCCCGCGCACCGGCGTGGCCGCATGACGACGTGGTTCATGACGGCGATTGCGATTTCGGGCGTGGTGGGCGGACCGATTTCGGGCTACATCCTGAAGTCTTTCGACGGCGCGAACGGATGGCACGGCTGGCAGTGGCTGTTCCTGCTGGAGGGCGTGCCTTCGATCGTCGTCGGCATTCTGGTGTTCATCGTGCTGGACGATCGCATTTCGAAGGCGACGTGGCTGACGAAGGAAGAGCGCGAACTGCTCGAACGCAATATCGCCGCTGAAAACGCGACCAAGGAAGATCACGCGATCGGCAAGGTGATGCTCAGCCCGCGCGTGCTGATGATGAGCCTGATCTATTTTTCGTTCGTGATGGGGCTTTACGGTGTGAGCTTCTGGCTGCCGACCATCATCAAATCGACGGGGGTGACCGATGCGTTCATGATCGGTTTGCTGTCGGCGATTCCGTTTGCGGCGGCGGTGGTGGCGATGGTGTTGGTGGCGCGCAGTGCTGACCGGATGCGCGAGCGGCGCTGGCATGTGGCGTTGCCGGGTTTTGCCGGCGCGATCGGGTTGGTGCTGTCGGTCGTGTGGGCACACGACACGATGCTGGCCATGGCGGCTCTGACGCTGGCTACGATGGGGATTCTGACTACGCTGCCGCTGTTCTGGAGTTTGCCTACGTCGTTTCTTGCTGGGACTGGGGCTGCCGCCGGGATTGCGTTGATCAATTCCATCGGGAATCTGGCTGGCTTTCTTAGCCCTTATGCCGTTGGCTGGCTGAAGCAGGCTACCGCCGGGAATTCCGCCGGGATGTATATGCTGGCCGCGTTTATGGTGTTGGGTGGGTTGCTGGCGGTGAGTGTGCCTGCTCGGCTGGTTAATCGATAGGCGGTTTTTTTTGTTGTCTGCGACGCTTTGGGTGGTTTGCTTTTTTTTGTTGTTGGCGTCCGCGATTTGGTGTTGGTGCTTCAGGCGTCGCCCCTGTGCGGGGCGGCACCTACTTTTCTTTGCCGCCGCAAAGAAAAGTAGGCAAAAGAAAGCGGGCTAACACCGC
>NZ_QBUY01000128.1 GCF_003121405.1 Paraburkholderia sp. C35
GCCCAGGTGGCAAACGGTGTGTAGGTTGTCGCGCATTCTGCGTCGGCGATCCTACAAGACACACCGCCTTTGCTTTTCAGTCCGGAGTGAAGCGCATACGGCGCGACAGCCGACACACCGTTTGCCACCTGGGCGGCCGTGGACTAACTGGTAAGGCGCGCTGCGACGCGGGGGCTTGAAGCGGGTGATGCGGCCTTAAAGAGCGCTGGCAGCGGGCATCAAGAAGAGTGATGCCGCATGAAGGATAGGACCGGTGGGGGGCCCGCAGGCAACTACAAGAACTGGCGGTGTTCAGCGGCTTTCTTTTGCCTACTTTTCTTTGCCGCGGCAAAGAAAAGTAGGTGCTGCCCCGCACAGGGGCGACGCGTGAGGTACCACTAACAAAACGCGGATGCCAGCGAGAACACAAAGCCTAAACCAGCGTCACAGACAACCAAAAAAAATCACGCAGCGATCCGATCGCGACCAGCCGCCTGCTGGCGCACATCATCACGCCGATGCACCCGCGCCCCAGCAGCATAAGTCTCAAACACAGCCCGATCATCCCCGAGCAGGGCAAACGCAAACAGCAGTTCTTCGAGCGTCTCAGTCCGCGCAGTCCGGCGCGCCAGCAACGGCGTAGCCTTAGGATCCAGCACGACAAAATCCGCCTCGGAACCCACGCCCAGCGTGCCGACCTTATCAGCAAGATCGAGCGCCTCGGCAGCACCTGCCGTCGCCAGCCAGAACATCCGCGTCGCCGTCAGATGATGCCCGCCAAGCCGCGCAACCTTGTGCGCTTCGTTCATCGTCTGCAGCATCGAGAACGACGTGCCGCCACCGACGTCCGTGGCCAGCGCAACCGCCATCCCCGATTCCCCAGCCTTGTCGAAATCGAACAGTCCGCTGCCGAGAAACAGGTTCGACGTCGGGCAATGCGCAGCCACCGTGCGCGTCTCGGCCATACGCCGGCGGTCCTCGGCATCGAGATGAATGCAGTGCCCATACACGGCGCGCGGACGCAGCAAACCATAGTGATCGTAGATGTCGAGATAACTGCGATGCCCAGGAAACAGACTCGCCACCCATTTCACTTCGTCATGATTCTCCGCGACGTGGCTCTGAATGAATACATCAGGGTGCAGCTTTGCCAGCGCGCCCGTGGCTTCGAGTTGCGCTTCCGTTGACGTCGGCGCAAAACGCGGCGTCAGCGCGTACATCTGACGTCCCTTGTTATGCCAGCGTTCGATCAGTTCGGCGCTGTCGTCATAACCCGTTTGCGCCGTGTCGCGCAAAAACTCGGGACAGTTGCGGTCCATCAGCACCTTGCCGCCGATCATCCGGACATTGCGGCTCTGCGCTTCCGTGAACAGCGCATCGGCCGACTGCTTGTGCACCGTGCAGTACACGAGTGCCGTCGTCGTGCCGCACGCGAGCAGTTCGTCGACGAAGAAACGCGCCGTGTCCTGTGCGACGGCGGCGTCGCTGAAGCCGCGCTCGGTCGGGAAGGTGTACGTGTCGAGCCACGGCAGCAATCCCGGCGCGGGCGACGCAATCATGTCCGTCTGCGGGAAGTGAATGTGCGTATCGATGAAGCCGGGGACGATCAGCTTGTCGCGCATCTCGACCACCTGTGTCCCAGGCGCAAGCCGCGCCGCCGTGGACGCATATGCGCCCGCGGCAACGACGTGCCCGTCTTCGACGATCAGAAGGCCGTCTTCGTTGAAGACCGCGGCGTTGGACGATTGCGCAGGATCGCCGTTGAACGTCAGCAGTTGTGCGCGATAAGCTGTTTGAGTCATGAGTGAAACCGTCTCCGAACTATTAGATCAAGCGGGGATCAAGCAGATGCGCGCCAGTGCGCATCGAGTCTGGCGATCATCGCGTCGCGTTCCGACGGCGTCACGAACGACGCCTCGAAACTGTTACGGATGATCGTGTACACCTCGTCGCCGTCGAGCTTGAGCGCATCGATCGTCGCGAGGTAGTTTTCGTTGACGTAGCCGCCGAAGTAGGCGGGATCGTCGGAATTCACGGTGACGGCGACGCCTTCGTCGAGCAGCGCCTTCAACGTATGTTTGGTCATGTCGTCGAACACGCACAGCTTCAGGTTCGACAGCGGGCACACCGTCAGCGCCACGCGCGAATCGGCGAGTCGCGCAACCAGCGCCGGGTCTTCGATACTGCGCACGCCATGATCGACGCGATCCACTTTCAGCAGATCGAGCGCTTCGTAGATGTACGACGGCGGGCCTTCCTCGCCTGCGTGCGCGACCAGTTTCAGGCCTTTATCGCGGGCCTTGGCGAACACGCGCTCGAACTTCGACGGCGGGTGGCCGCGCTCGGACGAATCGAGGCCCACGCCGATCAGCCGTTGTTTGTACTGGTCGAACAAGGGCAGTGCGGCATCGAACGTTGCGAGTGCATCTTCTTCCGACAGATGGCGCAGGAAGCACAGGATCAGCTTGCTGGTGAGGCCGCGCGTTTCGGCTTCGGCCAGCGCACGGTCAATGCCCGCAACCACGGTGGCGATCGACACGCCGCGCTCGGTGTGCGTCTGCGGATCGAAGAAGATCTCCGTGTGCACGACGTTGTCCGCGAGCGCGCGCTCGACGTAGGCCATCGTCATGTCGTAGAAGTCCTCTTCCTTCAGCAGCACGCTTGCGCCCGCGTAGTAGATGTCGAGGAACGATTGCAGATCGGTGAACGCATACGCGGCACGCAGCGCCTCGATCGAGTCATACGCGAGCTTCACGCCGTTGCGTTCGGCGAGCTTGAAGATCAGTTCGGGTTCGAGCGAGCCTTCGATATGAATATGCAGCTCGGCCTTCGGTGCGGCCATTGCCTTCTCAACTAGCGGGGAAAGTGGTTTTGTCGTCATGGTCGGTCAAGGAGTTATCAGTTGATTTATTCAACACCCGATGGCTAGTCAGGCGTCCCCCAATGCGTCGATGCTCAAACCGTCTGCATCGCGTGCGCTGCGGTGGCTTCGACGGCCTGCAGCAATTG
The DNA here is from genome assembly GCF_003121405.1 of Paraburkholderia sp. C35. Taxonomy (GTDB): domain Bacteria; phylum Pseudomonadota; class Gammaproteobacteria; order Burkholderiales; family Burkholderiaceae; genus Paraburkholderia. The sequence continues at coordinate 2,989 of NZ_QBUY01000128.1, forward strand.
CGCTGCCGCCGAGATCGCAATGATCTCCGGCGACTTGTCGACGCTGCCATCCACGCCGAGCGGACATTTCATCCGCGCAATCGTGGCCGGATCGAAACCGCGCGCGGCAAGCCGGTGCTCGAACTGCTTGCGCTTGGTATGCGAGCCGATCATGCCGAAGAACGCGAAGTCGCCGCGTCGCAGGATGCGCTCGGCAAGATCGAGATCGAGCGCGTGGTTGTGCGTCATCACGATGAAGTACGTGTGCGGCGCGGCCTTGTCGATGGCTTCGTCGGGCGCGTCGTTCGCTTCGATCGTCAGGTTCGCCGCGCCCAGCGTTTCTGGCGGCGGGAACTGCGCGTCGCGTTCGTCGACCCAGTGCACATGGCAGGGCAAGGTGGCCAGCACGCGCACGAGCGCGGCGCCCACGTGCCCCGCGCCGAACAGCACGACGGGAAAGTCGCGCGGCGCAATGGTCTCGGTGAGCAGCGCGCTGCTGTCGTCGAAACCCGCGCCGTCCCACAACAGGCAGTCGGCGCTTTCGACGCCCGGTTCCGGATCGGACAGCATCACCGCATCGGGTGCGGGCCCGAATGATACGCTACGCACCACCGATTGACCCGCCGGCACGCGCTTCGAGAGCGACGTGACCCAACCGAGATCGCCGATATCGAGCCGCTCGAACGCGAGCACCACGGCGCCGCCGCAGCACTGCCCGAGGCTCGGTCCCAGTGCGAAGCGTTCGAGCCGCCGCATGTTCGGCGCGCGCATGCCGTCGCGCAGCACCTGGCGCGCGCTTTCGATCGCTTTCCATTCGAGATGCCCGCCACCGATGGTGTGACGCGCCGAATCGCGCGTGACGATCATCTTGGTGCCGGCATCGCGTGGCGCCGAGCCTTCGGCGCGCGCGACCGTCACGAGCACGACGGCGTCGCCGTGCGCGAGCAGTTGCTGCAGATCGGTGAGCCAGGCATGCATCCGGCGGTTCTCCTTACAAGGCCGCGCGGGTTGGCCGCGCAGCCGGTTGATCGTGTGTGCGTTGCGGTCGTGGCGCGCGGCACGTGCTACAGGTTTCTTGCTATGCGGTCGTGCCCGCGCCAGCCGGTTCCTGCGAGCTGGGACTGGCCGCTGACTGGATCGGAGCAACGGGCGTTCCGGCCTGAAGCGCCTCGATCGCGTCGAGAATGGCTTCAGGCGTCGCGGGCGCGCGTAACCGCGGTGCGGGCGGGGCCTCGGGTGCGGTGGCCGCGACGGCATCGCGGATCGCAAGAAACACCGAGAACGGCAGCAGCAGCGGCGGCTCGCCGACAGCCTTCGAACGGAACACGGTCGGCTCGACGTTCGGGTTGTGATACAGATTCACGTTGAACGCGGCGGGCGTATCGCTGATGGCAGGAATCTTGTAGGTGGATGGCGCGTGCGTCATCAGCCGTCCATCGCGGTTCCACCAGAGCTCTTCCGTCGTCAGCCAGCCCATGCCCTGGATGAATGCGCCTTCCACCTGGCCGAGATCGATGGCGGGGTTGATCGACTGGCCGGCATCGTGCAGTACGTCGGCGCGCACGAGTTTCCATTCGCCCGTCAACGTATCGATCACGACTTCCGCGACGGCCGCGCCGTAAGCGAAGTAGTAGAACGGATGACCCGTCAGCGTCTTCGCATCCCAATGCACCTTGGGCGTTGCATAGAAACCATCCGACCACAACTGGATACGCGCCAGATACGCCGCGCCGACCAGTTGTGCAAATGGCATCGCCGCGCCGTTCGCGTGCACTTCGCTGTTCTCGAAGGTCACGTCTTCCGGTTTGCCGCCGAGTTGCTTCGCTGCGAGTTCAGCGAGACGTTCCCGGATCGTCTGCGCGGCGGCTTCGGCCGCCTTGCCATTCAGATCGCTGCCCGTCGAGGCAGCGGTAGCGGACGTGTTGGCGACCTTCGACGTATCGGTTGCCGTCACGCGCACGCGCGAAAGCGGCAGGCCGAACGCGTTCGCCACCACCTGTGCGACCTTGGTGTTCAGCCCCTGGCCCATCTCCGTGCCGCCGTGGTTGACGAGCACCGAGCCGTCCTTGTAGACATGCACGAGCGCACCTGCCTGGTTCAGGAACGGCACGTTGAACGAGATGCCGAACTTGACGGGCGAATACGCGATGCCGCGCTTGAGCACCGCACTCGATGCATTGAATGCGGCAATAGCCGCGCGGCGCGCCGTGTAGTCGCTGGTGCCGATCAGTTCGTCCGTGAGCGGCGCGATCACGTTGTCTTCGACGGTCTGACCGTACGGCGTGACGTTGCGCTCGCCGATGCCGTAGAAGTTCGCGCGGCGCACATCGAGCGGATCGCGCTTCAGCTCACGCGCGATGCCGTCCATCATCACTTCCATTATCAGCGCGCCTTGCGGCCCGCCGAAGCCGCGAAACGCGGTGTTCGACTGCGTGTTGGTCTTGCACGGCAACGCGACGATATCGACATCCGACAGGTAATACGCGTTGTCGAAGTGACACACGGCGCGCGTCGCCACGGCGCCCGACAGGTCCGCCGAAAAGCCCGCGCGCAACGCGATTTCGACGCGCGCGCCGAGGATGCGGCCGTCGTCGTCGAAACCGGCTTCGTAGGCATAGATCGCGTCGTGGCGTTTGCCCGTGATCATGAAGTCGTCGTCGCGGTCGGCGCGCAGCTTCACGGGACGGCGCAAGCGTTGCGCGGCCAGCGCAGCCGCACACGCGAACAGCGCCGACTGCGATTCCTTGCCGCCGAAGCCGCCGCCCATGCGTCTGCATTCGCAAATCACGCTGTGGGTCGGCCAGCCGAACATATGCGCGACGACATGCTGCATTTCGCTCGGATGCTGCGTCGAGCTATAGACGAGCATGCTGTCCATTTCCTTCGGCACCGCATACGCGACCTGGCCTTCCAGATAGAACTGCTCCTGGCCGCCGACTTCGAAGGTGCCTTCGAGCCGATGCGGCGCGCTTGCGATCTTCTCGTGCGGCGTGCCGCGCTTCAGATGCAGCGGCGGCAGCACGTACTGCTTTTTCGCCTTGGCGTCGGCAGCGGTGAGCACGGCTTCGAGCGGTTCGTAGCGCACGACGTCATCGCTTTTCGCAAGCGCTGCCGCGCGCCGCGCCAGTTCATGCGTCTGTGCGATCACGATGAAAACGGGCTGGCCGAGATACAGCACTTCACCATCGGCGAGAATGGGATCGTCGTGCAGGACGGGGCCACAGTTGTTTTCGCCGGGAATGTCATCGGCCGTCAGCACGGCGACCACGCCGGGCGCGGCGCGCACGGCATCGAGATCGAGCGAGACGATGCGCGCGTGAGCATGCCGCGACAAGCCGAGCGCCGCATGCAGCGTTTGCGCGAGTTCGGGAATGTCGTCGGTGTAGGTGGCTTCGCCGCTCACGTGCAGCGCCGCCGACTCATGCGGCAACGGCACGCCGATGGCGGCTTGCGCCTCATGGTCCGGGTGCTGGATGAAGACATCGGTGCGCCTGTTCATGGCGTCTGCTCCTGCGCGCTCGCCGTGTGCAGTGTGCTGGCTTCGAAGGCGAACGCATTGACATCGCACAGCGCGAGCGGATTGGCGTCGCGCGTTTCCAGATGGAAGCGCCACAGCAGATTGCGCGCAACCTTCAGTCGATACGCGCTGGTCGCGCGCATGTCGCTGAGCGGCTGGAAGTCGGCCGTTACCGCGTCCATTGCGCGTCGTGCGGCGTCGGCGTCCCAGGGAGCGCCTTGCAGCGCGGCTTCGGCATGCTGCGCGCGCTTCGGCGTCGCGGCCATGCCACCGAACGCGATCCGCACATCGGCGATTGCGCCGTCCACGATACGCAGCGCAAACGCGCCGCACACAGCCGAAATATCCTGGTCGTAGCGCTTCGAGACCTTGTACGTGCGAAAACGCAGATCCGTTGCGGGACGCGGCACGCGGATCGCCGCAACGAATTCGCCCGCTTCGAGCGCGGTTTTCTGATAGCCGAGATAGAACGTGTCGAGCGGCAGCGTGCGCGTCTTGCGCTCGCGCTGCAGCACGACGAGTGCGTTGAGCGCAATCAGCGCAGGCATCGAATCGCCGATGGGCGAACCGTTCGCGACATTGCCGCCAAGCGTGCCCGCATTGCGAATCGGCAGCGACGCGAAACGGGTCCACAGTTCGGCGAGTTCGGGATAGTCGACGGTGAGCGCGGCGTAGGCGTCGTCGAGCGAGACGGCGGCGCCGATGGTGAGCGTCTGCGCGTCGCGTTCGATCGTTTTCAGTTCGGCGACGTTGCCGATATACAAGATGTCGCCGAGATCGCGGAACTGCTTGGTGACCCACAGGCCGACGTCGGTGCTGCCTGCCAGCAGCCGCGTATGCGGGTGCTGGGCGCGCAGCGCGGCGAAAGCGTCGAGCGTGACGGGTGCGAAGAACGCGGGCGAGCCGTACGATGCGCCGCGCACGTCGGGCGCGCGGTATTCGAAGGTATCGCTGCGCTGGATCGACTGGAGCGCCTTGACGACGGCGGCGCGGTCGAGGCTCGCGCGCGGGTAGTGCTGCTCGTCGAACATTTTCTGCGAAGCTTCGACGATCGGCCGGTAGCCGGTGCAGCGGCACAGGTTGCCGGAGAGGGCGGTGTTGATTTCGTCGCGGGTCGGCAGGCCGGCGCCGGCGGGCTGGTTTTCGTAGAGCGCCCACATCGACATGGCGAAGCCGGGCGTACAGAAACCGCACTGCGAGCCATGGCAGTCGACCAGCGCCTGTTGAACAGGGTGCAGCGCGCCGTTCGGGTCGCGCAGGTCTTCGACGGTGAAGAGTGCTTTGCCGTCGAGAGTCGGCAGAAACTGGATGCAGGCGTTGACGGCCTTGAGCTTGAGATGGCCGTGCGCGTCGGGTTCACCCACGACGACTGTGCACGCGCCGCAATCGCCTTCCGCGCAGCCTTCCTTCGTGCCCATGCAACGCAGGTCTTCGCGCAGGTGCTGGAGCACGGTGCGCGAAGCGGGCACGCCGCTGATTTCGCGGACGGTTCCCTGGTGATAGAAGCGGATGGTTTGCGTTGTCACGGCGAATCCTGAAGACATTGCGGACCGGGCGCGCGTTACGCATGGGGTCGCGCCGTAGCCGGCCTCGCGCACGTAGATCGCCATCCATGTACGACCTTAACACCACTTTGTCCCAAAAATATTTTTCTGCTCGAATGGGGGATATTCGATGGTTGTCATAAGGTGGGGAGGCGCGTGGGCGCCTGGAGGGTGGGATTTTGTGTTTGGCCTTGCGGGGCGGGGTGTTGGTGTGGTTTTTTGGGTCTTCGCTGGCGTCCGCTTAATGTTAGTGGTCTGCTAGTGTTGCCCCTGTGCGGGGCGGCACCTACTTTTCTTTGCCGCCGCAAAGAAAAGTAGGCAAAAGAAAGCGGGCTAACACCGCCAGTTCTTGTGATTGCCTGCGGGCCCCCAACGGCCCCGTCCTGTGCGCGACATCGCCCTTCTCGATGCCCGCTGCCAGCGCTCTTTATGGGCGCCTCACCCACTCCACTCACCCGTAGCGCATCCAGCGGCAGCGACCCGTCACTGCAGCCCAGGTGGCAAACGGTGTGTAGGTTGTCGCGCATTATGCGTCGGCGATCCTACAAGACACACCGCCTTTGCTTTTCAGTCCGGAGTGGAGCGCATACGCCGCGATAACCGACACACCGTTTGCCACCTGGGCGGCCGTGGACTGACTGGTAAGGTCCGCTGAGACGCGGGAGTTTGAAGCGGGTGATGCGCCCTTAAAGAGCGCCGGCAGCGGGCATTGAGACGAGTGATGCCGCATGAAGGATAGGACCGGCTGGGGACCCGCAGGCAAGTACAAGGGCTGGCGGTGTTCAGCGGCTTTCTTTTGCCTACTTTTCTTTGCCGCGGCAAAGAAAAGTAGGTGCCGCCCCGCACAGGGGCAACGCTAGCAGACCACTGACAAAACGCGGATGCAACCACCAAACCGAGCACAGCAGAACCCCTAACGTGTCCGTAACGCCCCCACCCCCGTTACGTAGCATCCGCACTCACAGCGCAACAAACCCGACCCTCAACGAAACCCCCAATCCCTTACCAGAAGCGGCTCCCAACAAAAAAACAACCAACCCCAACCCCATCCCACTCGCCTGGCACAGTCCCTGCAGTTCAGTCACCCGAAAGGCCACCGCCCCGGACAAACAGACAAACACCGCACGGACACGCAAAATGATCGCCGCCCTCCCGCTCAGCCCCGACACCGCCAATCGCGACCACACCTCGATCGCGCTCGAAAACTACGCGCAACGTCATGCTTTGCAGATCGCCGTCTGCCTGCGCGGTCTCGTGACGCGCCAGGATTTCATCTCGGTCGAATTCAACGGCAAACAGATCGTCACGCAACTCCTCGACGTCGATTCGCGTCACTCGACATTCATCTTCGACCTCGGCAGCGTCGACACCGACAATCAGGCACTCGCAACCGCCAAAGAACTGCAATTCCACGGCACGCCTTCCGGTATCCGCACCGAATTCACAACCGGCGCAGCGACCATCACCACCTTCGAAGGTCGGCTCGCTTTCGAGGCATCGTTTCCCGCCGTGCTCTACTACGTGCAGCGCCGGGAATACTTCCGCGTCGAAACGCCCATGCTCGACCCGTTCACCGCAAGCGGCAACCAGACAGGCTGCGACCCGTTCAGGCTCGTCCTGAAAGACCTGTCGCTTGGCGGCGTGGCGTTGAGAACCACCGATTCACGCTTCGATGACGTCGAACCCGGCAGCATCCTGCACGACGTCACGCTGAGACTCGGCAGCTTCGGCACGCTGCAGATCGACCTCGAAATCGTCGCGCCGCGCAAAACGATGACAGCGAGCGGCGAGCTTCAAACCGTCCTCGGTTGCCGTTTCGTCGATCTGCCAGGCACCGCCGAACGCACGCTGCAACGCGCGATCACGCAACTCGAAACGAAACGGCTGACAGTCGCATCGCGCGCCTGATTTCCGACTGACATGCTGTTAAGGGTGGCCGCATTCGCGGCCACTTTCGTTTGAACGTCTGATACCCGCATCGCCCGGCGTCGCCCGCCATCGCCCCTACCTTTCACGCATCGACCTCCCACAGGTTCACCTGAAAGAACCGCGTGTGTTATCGCGCATCCGTCAGGGAAACTCCCGATACAGGAGTTCATGACTAATAATATTATTAATTCCACCTATCCTTACCGTCCCTTCCGCAATACCTGGGATCGCCTGTACACGGCGAGGGTGAAGTCATGCTGAATAAATTAATAATAATAATGTTGACCTTCGATAACCGGGGATTCAGGAGAGACAGGTGCGCAACCTCATCGTGCTTGCGGCAAGCGCGGTCGTTCTGACCGCGTGTGGAGGAAACGGCGATTCATCGAACCCCTCGGCAGTAGCGGACGCTCAGACGCCCAACGTCAATGCCGCGTCGGCGGCGGCGTCGGCGGCTGTACAGAACGAGTTCAAGCTCGCGGGATCGACGCCACTCGGCATGCGAACCACCACGCCCGCTGTCGTCATCAGCGATCCCAACCAGCATCTCACGCCGTACACGCCGCCAGCGCCGCCCGCCGCGCTCTCGACCACCACGCTCAGCTTCGGCGACTTCACCAGCTATCTCGCGCCCGGTTCGACGCAAGGCTGGACGCCCGGCACGACGGCATCGAGCATCGCGATTCCCGCGCCCGCGACCAACGGCACGGGCGCCGGCGACAAGGCCGTCGCGCTCGGCAGCACCTACGCGACGGCGTCCTATGAAGCGGACGTCACGGTCAGCGATCCGGTCGGCGTGGGCGCAGCCAACGCAGGCTTCGTCGTGCGCACCACCAATCCGACGGCAGGCGGCCCCGACAGCCTGACGGGCTACTACATCGGTCTCGATACCGGCTCGCATACGCTGGTGGTCGGTCGCGAGAACAACAACTGGACGCAGTTCATCCAGTACCCGAACAGCAGCATCACGGGCGGCAGCACGCACCATCTGAAAGTGACCACGAGCGGCACGGCCATCCCCGTCGATCTCGACCAGAAGCGCGTGATCAGCGCCAACGACGCCACCAACGCACTGCCCGCGGCATTTGCGAACGGCAGCTTCGGCGTGCGGCGCTTCGGTGTCGGCGCGACCTTCAGCAACATCACGGTCAAGACGTATCCGGCCGTGAAATCGCCAACTTTCGATTTCTCGAAAGTGGTCGGCATGGTCTACACGCCATCGACGGCCGTCAACGCGATCGACTTCTGGGAAAACTACGATCCGCAAATCGTCAACCGCGAACTCACGTACGCACAGACCTACGGCGTCAACACGATTGCGGTGTATCTGCATTACCTCGTATGGGCCAACGACCGGGTCGCGTTCCTCAGCAAGTTCGAGAACCTGCTGGAAATCGCGTCGCGCCACGGCATCAAGGTGTCGCCGATCTTCTATGACGACTGCTGGAACCCGACGCCGGCGTTCGGCCCGCAGCCCGCGCCAGTCTGGGGCGTGCACAACAGCCAGTGGGTACAGTCGCCCGGCACACCGATCGAACAGGCGTACTTCCAGCCGACAGCATCGAACGCGTCGATCACGTACAAGGCGAGCCTCGCGAACTACATCACCGACTTCGTCGCGCCGCACCGGAACGACTCGCGCATCATCTTCTGGGAGCCGATGAACGAGCCGGGCTGCAGCGGCAACGGCGCGCTGCAGGAAACGCGCGCGGTGCTGATGAACGATGCGCGCATCGCCATCCTCAACGCGGGCGCTTCGCAGCCGATCAACTCGCCGCAGGTGCAGGAAGACGAAGGCACGTACTTCTCCGACTTCTACGCGTTCCATCCGTATAACAACCCGTACACTGGGCCGGTCAACGGCAGCTATGTGAATGCGCTGAACTCGGAAACGCTGCAGCGCGGCTTCCCGGGCACAACCGGGCAGACGATGCCGGGCATCGTGTCGAACTATGGCGGCTCGACGGGCTTCATCATCTGGGAACTGATGATCGGTCGCACCAACACGCGCTTTCACTGGGGTCAGGTGCCAAGTGCGCCCGCGACGGTCGAACCCGCCCCACCGTTCCAGGGGACGATCTATCCGGACGGCCATCCGTGGCAGACATCGGAGGTTCAGGCGCTGACGGGCGGGTTCGAGGTGAAGCTGCCGGTGCTGAACGTCGCGTACTACAACGATCCGACCTTCGCCAGCGCACCCGTCAAGACTTCGGTGACGCCACTGGTCGATTTCGATCTGAACACGGAGCGCGGCACCGATTCGCCGGATGCGTCCGCGGGCATCAATGCGACCAACTACGGTATCCGCTGGACGGGCGCGATCGAAGCCTCCTTGCCGGGTCTCTACACGTTCTCGGTCAACAGCGACAACGTCGCGCGCGTGTGGATCAACGGCGTCGAAGTCATCAACAAGAAGACCTCGACGCGCTCGACAACCAGCGGCCTCGCATGGCTGAACGCGAAGCAGCCCACATCGATCAAGGTCGAGTATGTGCACGGCACCGGCCCCGCGAACATGCATCTGTCGTGGTGGAATCCGCTTGCGCAAAGCCCCACTGCCGTGCGGATCGTGCCGTCCAGTCCGCTCGTGACGTCGAACTGACGGGCTGACGCGGGTCCATCCCGTCGCCGTTCTTTCTGATGTTTCGCCTGAAGCCGGCGCCGCGAAAGCGGTGCCGGCTTGTTCACATCGGCCTGTCGCCATCGTGCACGTTTGTGCACGTTTACATTCTTGTTTATGCACGTTAAGATGCGAGCATGAATGAAGACATCCCGCTCGCACGCCGCGACGAAATCGCCAGCCGGCTTGCGCAAGGCCAGTCCGTCGTCGCAACCGCCCTCGCTGCCGAATTCAACGTGTCAGAAGACGCCGTGCGCCGCGATCTGCGCGCACTGGCAGCCGAAGGCCGCTGCCGCAGGGTCTACGGCGGTGCATTACCAATCACGCCGGCGTCCGCGCCCATGACGGCAAGAATGGACGTGGCACGCGAGCGCAAGGCCGCGCTCGCCCGCGCAGCCGTGCCGCTGATTCAACCCGGCGAACTGTTGTTCCTCGATAGCGGCAGCACCAATCTCGCCCTTGTCGAACTGTTGCCCGAAGAAAGCGAACTCACCGTCGCAACCAATTCCGTCGATATCGCCGCCGCCGTGCTGCGCCGCTCCGATCTGCAACTGATCATGATCGGTGGATCGGTCGACACAGCCGTAGGAGGATGCGTGGACGCCAGCGCCGTCGAGCAGATCGCGCACCTGAATATCGACCGCTGCTTCATCGGCTCGTGCGCGATCTCGACGAAGAGCGGCATCAGCGCCTTCGGTCTCGCCGACGCGATGTTCAAACGCGCAGCGCTCGCCGCAAGCGAGCACAGCGTCGTGCTTGCGCTCACCGATAAATTCGACGCCCGCGCGCCGCACCGCGTCGCCACGTTCAAGTCGATCGAATGCGTGATCGTCGAACACGATCTGCCGCGCGCGGAGCGTGCCGCCCTGTCGAAGTCCGGACCGACTGTGGTCAAGGCCGATCCTCCCGCCAGCCTGTGAACCTGCACGCCCATCACTCATGAACTCAGCCACCATGACTTCCGGACAGCCCGCCGCCCGGCTCGCCACCCGCCTCGCCTTCCTCGTGGCAGGATTCGGCATTGCGTGCTGGGCGCCGCTCGTGCCTTTTGCCAAACAGCGGCTGGGCGTCGATGACGGCATGCTCGGCTTGCTGCTGCTGTGCATCGGGCTCGGCTCCGTGATCGCGATGGTGATCACAGGCGCACTCAGCGCGCGCTACGGCAGCAAGCCGATCATCGTCGCGGGCGCGCTCGGCGTGGCCGTGATCCTGCCGTTGCTGACGGTGGTCGATACACCGCTCACGCTCGGCCTGACCTTGCTTGCGTTCGGCGCGTCGCTCGGTTCGCTCGATGTCGCCATGAACATCCATGCAATCGACGTCGAGCGGCTGGAAGCGCGGCCTTTGATGTCCGGCTTTCATGCGTTATTCAGCGTCGGCGGATTTGCTGGCTCGATGGTGATGACGTTTCTGCTGTCCATGCACATCGGCCCGCTCGAAAGCACGCTGCTGTGCACGGCTGTGATGCTCGCGGCCATCGTGGCCGCGCGCTCGCGGCTGATCGAAACCGCCGAAGCGAAAGAAGGCCCGCTGTTCGTCGCGCCGCGCGGCATCGTGCTGGTGCTGGCGGGACTCACCGCGATCACGTTTCTGGTCGAAGGTGCGCTGCTCGACTGGAGCGCGCTGCTGATCACGGGCACGGGCCTCGTCGCCGCCACGCAGGGCGGACTCGGCTACATGGTGTTTTCGATTGCGATGACGGCAGGCCGCCTCGGTGGCGATGCCGTCACGGCGCGCATCGGCGACCGGTCCATGGTCTTCTGGGGAGGATGGGTCGCAACCGCCGGCTTCGTCGTGCTGCTGACCGCACCGAACGCGGTGCTCGCGATGGCGGGATTCCTGCTGATCGGCCTCGGCGCATCGAATGTCGTGCCCGTGCTGTTTCGCCAGGCAGGGTCGCAACGCGCGATGCCTGCATCGCTCGCAGTCGTCGCGATCACGACGACGGGTTATGCGGGCAATCTCGTCGGCCCGGCAGCCGTGGGCTTCGTCGCGAAGGGTGTCGGGTTGCCGGGCGCGTTCTGGTTGCTGGCCGCGCTGCTCTGTCTCGTGCCATTTTGCGCGCGCCTGGTGACGTCGAAACGTTCCTGACGGCCCGCATCTCGATGCACGCCGGCGCGCGATGTTCACGCAAGCCGGTACACCTTGCTCACGGTGCCGCGGAACAACGCTTCCCGTTCGTCACGGCTCGCCTGCGCGGTCAGGCGCTTGAACGCATTCCATCCGTTGCTGTACGGATACGAGCCTTTATCGACCGGGAAATTGCTCTCGAACATGCAGCGGTTCGCACCGAACAGGTCGATGCAGGTGTCCATCCACGGCTTCCATGCTTCGGCCAGTTGCACGGATGAAGGCGGCCGCGCACCTTTCTCAAAGTCGAAGCCGTTGATGCGCATGCCCAGACCGCCCACCTTCACATAGACGTTAGGCAGTTGCGCCAGTTCGCGCATCGAGCGGGACCAGCTGTCGAAGACCTCCTTGCGCCTGTCCTCGTAGCTCGCAATGCGCACCACGCCGCCACAATGATTGACGATGACAGGTACGTCGGGATACGTCTTCGCGAGGTCGAACAGTTCCGGAAGCTGGGGAAAAAAGAGCCACGCATCGTACGACAGACCCAGCGCGCCCAGTTGTGCGACGCCCTCACGATAATCGCGATCCAGAAGCAGCCCGCGCGGCCCCGCCGATAACGGATTGACCAGCGTCGGGTCTGCGTCCCACGTCACGAGATGGCGCACGCCACGAAAGCGCCCTTGCCCCGCTTGCAGATGCGCCTCGAGCACATCGCGCACGGCGGCGCCGCGGCGCAGATCCGCATAGCCGACGATGCCCTTCGCGACCTGCGGCTTTGCGGTCTGCAGCGGCGCAGTCGATGCGCTCACGTACTCGGTCTCGCCCACGGGCCGCAATGCCTCGGGCCCGGATTGCCGGTAATGCGTGAGCCCCTGCATGAACACCGAAGCCGTGATGTTGTGTCCCGACTGCGCATCGCCGAGATACTCGTCGAGCAGATAGGTCCAACCCGGACGATCGTAGAAATGGTGATGTGCGTCGATGATCGGCATATCCGGCTCGAGCGCGGCTTCCGTGCCGGAGGCAAGCCATTCGGTACGCACGGGCAGATAGTTGCTGGTTGAACTCATGGCGCGTGTCTCTTCCTTGCCGAAAACCTGTGTGGCCGCGAAAGCGGGCATGGCAACCGATGCAGCAGCGGCACGCAGAATCTGCCGGCGCATCGGTGATGTGAGCTTCACTGTCATTGCTTCCCCCGATTGAACGCAAACAGGGAAAGCGTCAGCAGACTCGTCAGCGCGAGCACGATCGCGAGGCCCAACATGCCCGCCGTGAAGGTGCCGAAGCTGTCCTTCAGATAGCCGACCAGATACGGACCCGCGAAGCCGCCGAGCGCACCGATCGAATTGATCAGCGCGAGGCCACCCGCCGCTGCCTCGCCCGAAAGGAAACGCGCGGGCAGCGTATAGAAGATCGTGCGGCCTGCAATCGTGCCGATCAGCGCCAGCGTGATGCCGACCATCGCGGGCAACAGTTGATGGAAATATGTCGACACGCCGAGCGCCAGCGCACCAATCAGCAGCCCTGCCGCAAGGTTCGCAATATGCCCGCCACGATGGTCGACACGCTTTGCCCACCAGAGCAGCGCGATGGTGGCGAAGAAATACGGCACAGCCGAGACCCAGCCGGTTTGCGTCACGCTCATGCCGTGCGCCTTGAGCATCTGCGGCAGCCAGATGCCGATGCCGTACGAACCCATCGTGAAGCCGAACGAGATCATCGCGAGGATATAGACGCGCACGTCCTTGAGCGCCGTGCGAAAGTCCTTTTTCTTCTGCGTCGACGATCCCTCGCGGTCGAACGCATCTTGCAGCGCGAGCCGCTCTTCGCGCGACAGCCATTGCGCATCGGCGGGTTTGTCGGCGAGCATTTTCAGCACGAGATAGCCGAGCACGCACGCAGGCAGACCTTCGACGATAAACATCCATTTCCAGCCTGCGAGTCCGAGCAGACCATCCAGTTGCAGCAACCATGACGACAGCGGGCCACCGACCAGCGACGACAGCGGCGTCGATACGGTGAACCAGGCGAGCACACGCGTGCGATAACTGGCAGGAAACCACACGGCGAGGAAGAAGATCACACCCGGAAAGAAGCCCGCTTCGCCGATGCCGAGCAGCAGACGGATCGCATAGAAACTCGTCGGCCCGGTGGCGAGCGCCGTCGCTGCCGCCATCAAGCCCCACGTGATCATGATGCGCGCGAGCCAGCGACGCGCGCCGAAACGGTACAACGCGAGATTGCTCGGCACTTCGCAGATGCAATAGCCCGCAAACATGATGCCGGCGCCCCAGCCAAACTGGGTGGCCGTCAGACCGAGATCGCGATTCATCGTCAGCGCGGCGAAGCCGACGCTCGTACGGTCCAGGTAGTTGAAGAAATAGGCAAGCGCGAGCAGCGGAATGAAGCGCCATGCCGCTTTTCTGACGGCCTGCTGTTCGAGCGTTGCGGATGTCTCCGCCGTCATGCCCGAGGAAAGAGTAGTCATTGTCGTCTCCAGACAATTCACTGACGAGGCCCGACGGCGTCGCGTCAGGCCCGGCAGTGTGTTGCTTAGCAATTGCGTTGTCGTAATGTTCGACTCGTGGCCCACGTCAGGCGCTGGCGAGTTCGTTGGCAGACGGACTCGATGCATCGCCCGACTGCGGGTGCTGGCATCCGATCACGCCGGCGTTCACCAGTTGCGTGAGTTCATCGTCGGAATAGCCGAGTTGCGCGAGCAGCGCGTGCGTGTCCTGGCCGAGTGCGGGTGGCGCGGCGCGCACGCGCAGACGTTCACCTGCCAAGGTCAGCGGCAGCAATGCCGTTCGCGTGGTGACCGGTTTGCCGGCGCCGCTCGCATCGGGTGGCAACGTCACATCGGCGAGGCCGCCTGTCGCGAGCAGATGCGGATCGTCGAACAGATCCTGTGGCTTCGTGATGGGCGCATAGGGCAAGCCGATGCGCTCGAACGTCGCGCTGATTTCCGCCGCGCTGAACGCCGCCATATGCTGCCGAAGTTGCGGCAGCAACCACTCGCGCGCCTGCACGCGCTGGTTGTTGGTGGCGATACGTGCGTCTGCCTTCAGCTCGGCAAGGCCGAACGCGTCGCAGAACAGCGCCCATTGCGTATCCGATACGACCGCGAGAAAAATCTGCTCGCCGTCTTTCACCGAAAAGACGTCGTACACCGCCCACGCGGAGATGCGGCTCGGCATCGGCGCCGCTGCCTTGCCCGTCACCGCGAATTGCATCATGTGCTGCGCAACGAGAAACACGTTGTTCTCGAACAGCGCGCTTTGCACTTCCTGTCCCAGACCCGTGCGTTCACGCTGCGCGAGAGCAGCCATCGCACCGATGGCACCGAACATGCCGCCCATGATGTCGTTGACGCTCGCGCCCGCGCGCAACGGCCGTCCCTCGGGGCCCGTCATGTAGGCGAGGCCGCCCATCATCTGCACGACTTCGTCGAGTGCCGTGCGGTGATCGTAAGGACCGGGCAGAAAGCCCTTGTGCGATACGTAGACCAGCCGCGGATTGAGCTTCGACAGCGCGGCATAGCCGAGTCCGAGCCGCTCCATCGTGCCGCTCTTGAAGTTCTCGCTGAAGATGTCCGCGCCCGCCAGCAGCTTGTGGACGATCTCGATGCCGCGCGAATCTTTCACGTCGACGGCAAGGCTTTTCTTGTTGCGGTTGAAGGTGCCGAAGAAGCCCGCGCCTGAGCCGCGCAGTGAACGCGTGCTGTCGCCGGCTATCGGTTCGAGCTTGATGACTTCGGCACCGAGATCGGCGAGCACCATGCCGCAGGTCGGGCCCATCACCATGTGCGTCATTTCGATCACGCGCACGCCGCTGTAGGGCAGCGACTGACTGGGTGCGTTGCCGTTCATTGCGCAACTCCCCGCAGACAGCCTTCCGGTTGCACCGCGCTCGGCGCCCGTCCGTCTGCGTAGCTGAAACCCTTCGGCAGCCCTGCGTCCTGCACGTGTCCGTACAAGGCTTCGCCCGGCAGCGCGTCGGCAAGGATCGCGCGAGCCGCCACGAGTGCGTCGATGTCGATACCCGTGTCATAGCCCATCGCTTCGAGCAGGAACGCGAGGTCTTCGGTGACGATGTTGCCTGTCGCGCCCGGCGCGTACGGACAGCCGCCCAGACCGGCCTGGCTTGCGTCGATGGTGGTCACGCCTGCTTCGAGCGCAGCCACCACATTGGCCAGCCCCTGTCCGCGGGTGTTGTGGAAATGCGCGCCGCCCGCCTTGTCGCCGAGTTCTGAACGCAAGCGGCGGAACATGCGGCGTACCTGTGTCGGGTTCGCGTAGCCGCTCGTGTCCGACAGCCCGACTTCATCGACACCACATTCAGCCATCGCCATGCACATGCGCATGGTCTCGTCATCGCTGACGGCGCCCGCGATCGTGCAACCAAACGCCACCGATACGCCCGCTTCGATCTGCACACCCGGAAACTGCGCATCGCGCAGCGCGACGATCTCGCGTACCTCGTCGATCATCTGCGCGGTCGTCTTGCGGATATTCGCCATCGAGTGCTCATTGGTCACGGAAACGGGCAACGTGAGCTTGTGCACGCCCGCTTCGAAGGCGCTCTGCGAGCCGCGCAGATTCGGCGCGAGCACGGCGACATGCAGGCCCGGAATCGTCAGCGCATGGGCGACGACTTCGTGGATGTCTGCCATCTGCGGCAGCAGCCTCGCCGGCACGAACGAGCCGACCTCGATCTCCTTCAATCC
The DNA here is from genome assembly GCF_003121405.1 of Paraburkholderia sp. C35. Classification (GTDB taxonomy): domain Bacteria; phylum Pseudomonadota; class Gammaproteobacteria; order Burkholderiales; family Burkholderiaceae; genus Paraburkholderia. The sequence goes on from NZ_QBUY01000128.1 coordinate 19,377, forward strand.
GGCAGCGGCCAGCGCGGAAATCCAGCGGAGCTTCGCCGCCGTCGGCATCACGCTCTTGATGCTTTGCAAGCCGTCGCGCGGGCCAACTTCGCTGACAAGCACGGTGGGCGTCGGGGAAATAGCCAAGATGAACTCCTTTTCGATGTTCTATCTGAAAGAATGATGTTCTATTTGATAGAACTATAGGAGCAAACTGGAGCGTGTTTAAGCTGGGTAAACCCGTGATTTCTACGAAATTCTGGAACTTGCGTTCTACGTGATAGAACGATAGAGTCGTTCTTAGTACAGATTGACAAGGAAACGGCTGTGCCCACCGAGAAGCGGGAAACGACATCACCCGAACCGGCTGCCCCGAACGACGAGTCGAGCGGCGTCGCCGTGCTGGATCGCGCGTTTGCGATTCTCAACGCCTTCGGACCCACCGACGATCGTCTGTCGCTCGCCGAGTTGTCGCGTCGCACCGATCTCTATAAAAGCACGGTGCTGCGTCTGCTCGGCGCGCTGGAACATGGCGGATTCATTCGCCGGCTGAGCGACGGGCAGTACGCCATCGGGCCGCAACCGTTGCGTCTCGCGGCGCTCTATCAGCGCTCGTTCCAGGTCGGGCCGGTGATCGAACCCGTGCTTCAGCAACTAAGCCGCGATCTCGGAGAGACGGCTTCGCTGTATGTGCGGCAAGGCGAGCATCGGCTCGTGCTGTTTCGCGTCGAACCCACACGCGCCGTGCGCGTGTCGATTCGCGTCGGCGAAGAGTTTCCTATCGGCAAGGGTGCGTCGGGCAAGGTGCTGCTGGCGTTCACGGAAACTCAGGACGCGCGCTGGGACGAAGTGCGCGAGCGTCTGTGGGCCGTCTCGCACGGTGAGCGCGATCCGGAGACGGCATCGGTATCGGTGCCTGTCTTTGGGGCGTCGGGAGAACTGGTGGGTGCGCTGACCCTGTCCGGACCTAAGGCACGCTTCGACATGGCATCGACGATCACGGCCGCGCTGAGCGCGTTGCTCGAAGCCGCAAAGCGGGCGACGGTGGCGCTTGGCGGTGTCGGCACGCGGTACGACGCGAGCATTGCGAATATCGCGCGGGAAGGTTTTTCGCCGGGCGAGAATCTGGCAGGCGGCGCGTGACATTAGTCAGTCAGCCGCCAGCACACGTTAGCGTTTCTGTTTGCGTTTATCGGTGATACCAGGCAAGCCGGTCGCTCCGGATGACATTCCGCGACCTCCCACGAGATCGTTGTGTATCGCATGACGGCTCACGACTCGAGGTCGCACTCATTCAATCAGCATCAACGATGCTCAGGCTATTTTCTTTCTGCTGATCGGGCGGCAAACCTGAACAGTTTCATATTTGCCGCCTGTCTAACTTCTTACACTCCGGCCCGAAAAAAATAATTGGCCCGCGCTCTATTCTTTCGGCAAACGATGCCGATAAGAGCGCTCATCAATCCCCGCTCGATGAGGCTTCACGATGTCATTCAACTTTATCGCCAGCCGCCCCAACCGGTTGAAACGCACACTCATCATGCTGGTTGGCTGCGCGGGTGTGCTCGCCAGTCTGTCGATCTGGGGCCGCGTGCCCGCTGATGTGCTCGCCGACGCTGATCGCGAAGTCGCCCGCTCCGGACCTGCCCAGCCTGGCGCCATGTGCGCGGCCGACGGCAAGGTGTCGAGAGACGCCAATGGCACCTTTCTCATGTGCTGGAAGCAGGTGTGGAGCAAGCCTTGACGGATGCGCCGCGAGCGTTGCAGTTGAAGTGACGGGCAGCATGAACACACACGGTCAAAGTTTCGGTTAGGCAGCGCACGTAGGGGTATCGCTGGCATTTGCCTGTCACACAGGACGTTGTACGATTCCTTATCAATAACCAAAAGGGAGGCCTCATGGACGGAACCTTGAGGCAGACGATGGCCGGCGCATTGCTCGCCACGGGTTGTCTGTGTTCGGCGCCGTCCCACGCGTACAGCGCGGTCGACGATTCCGAGGCGCAGGACAGGGAAGTGAAAGCGGCCTACGATCGCGGCTACCAGGCTGCGAAACAGGAACTCGCGCGTGAGGCCGCAAGCCGGGGCGCTGCCGCCAGTGCAGCGCCGGCGACGGTAGCGGCGACATCGACATCAGCGCCGGCGCCCACGGCAGGTTCAGCGACTGCGCAAAAGCCGGCGGCTCGCAAGCCTATCCTCGACATCAAGCACGTGTATAGCGATGCCAGCGATGTCGAGATTGTCAAGGAAGTGCCCGTCACGTCGAAGCCGCTCGCAGAACAGCAGAGTGCGCAGGCCGCTGCACCCGACGAAGCTCGGCCAACGCCTTCGCGGCCGGTTGCGCGTCAGGCGCCGGTTGCTGATGAATCGATGGAAGCGTCGACGGAAGCCTCGACCGATGCCGACGAGTTGCCGCCGCCCCAGCCGGTTCAACGCGCTGCCGCGCCGGTACGCAGACAGGCCGTGCAACGCGTGCCGCAGCCGCAAGCGCAACCGCCCGAAGAACTCGCCGACGACGACGGCTACGATACCGCGATGCCACGCGCGGCACAGGCATACAGCGCGCCTCAACCACAATACGCCCGGCCACGTGCGCAGTACGCGCCACCGCCCGTGGCAATGCAGCCGCCTCCGCAAAACTACGCTTACGTGCAGCGGCCAACCTATGTGGCCACGCGCCCGTACACCTACTATGGGCAACCCGCCGCCTGGGGCGATGCGTATCAGCCTGCTCCTTATGAGGGAAGGTGGTACTGGTCGCCGCAGTATGGGCGCTGGCTTTATTATTGATTGACGGGTTGCGGCGGAAACATCTGGCGAATCGTATCAGCCGCCCTGCAGATCGCCTCGCCTGACCCACCGCACCACATCATTACCACGCGCAAAGTAATCAACCTGCACCCAGTCGCCGCTACGCGCCAGTACGGCGACAACATCATCCTTCACCAGATAACCCTTTGTGCGCGCCGCATCTTGTGATGCGGAAAAAAGCGGCGCACGCTTGCTCGCAATCGTCGCAAAGCCAATCCAGTTCCGCTCTGTTTTAAACGTCAGTGAATCGCCACTTTCTATGGTCGGTACTTCACAATTTGGCAAATCGCCATTGACTTTCACCGACCATGATTGCTGGTTACCGGGCGCAAGGCTGATCGTGCCGCCCTTCTCGCCATCAAACCAGGTAGCGAATGTAATCGTCTCGCCTTTGGCGTCGCTGCTTTTCAGCAGGAAACGGCAGGTCGGATCGCGATCCGGGTTATTGGCAGCTGGCGTCGTAAAAGGATTATCGAAGAAACCTTGCACTTCACCTTTCTCCACCGCCAGATAAACCTTGCGATAGTCCAGTTGCGTGCCGGGAACCGTACGCAGTTCGTACACGCCCGAACGAAGTTCATCTGCACTTGCGCAATTGACTGTCAATATGCTCGCCGTCAGTACGCATCCCAAGCCGAAATTCCTGATCACTTTACTGTGTCCTTTTGAGGCTTTTTCGCTGCATCCACTTTTTCGAATGCATCGAAATTGTTCTTCATTTTCGTGTCGTAGTCGTTCTCTTTATAGGTGGGGCCATTGTATCGAGACGCGAATGCTGCAAAGTCTTCGTCTTTGGCTGCCTTAACGAGTGCCGAGTCCGCCTTGACGAACTTGACGAACCCCTTCAGGTGAGGTCGCTCGGATCTCGACATATCCTTGACCATCTCCTGTACGCTGCCGTAGCCCAAGGTCTTGTAGTTCGAACCCATGATCTGGAATGCACCCCACGAACACGCCTGCAACGCAGCCGACGCATCCAGCTTGTACGCCTTGCGCAAACGGCGATAGCTCAGCGAACCGTAGGTATCGCGCTCTTTCGTCAGCACGCCTTCATCGATCAGTTCCTGCGCCGTTTCCGCGTCCTTCGCATGGTCCTTGTCTTTTTTCGCGTTATAGCGAACCCAGACATCGACATCATGCGGCTTGCCGTCTTCGTCCTTAAGCTGCATCGTCTTCTTGATGTACTTCGTCTTCAAACGATAATAGCCCGTAGGCCATGACAGATCCGGATTGGTGTCCCAGTACTTTCCCCCCGACAACTTATAGAAATAGTGTCGCTCGTAAAGAATCTTCGGCACTGTTCTACCGTCGACAGTCGTGAAACTGCCGCCACCCACTTCTGTCTGGTGCACTGCCTTGATCACGTTGACCTTGCAGCCGATCTCTTTGGCGGCGTCCTCGAAATCCTTCTCGGTGATCGGGTCACCCGTGTATTTGTCGAGAAAGTCATCCAGCGACGCATCGTCACTCGTCACCTTCACAGACGCAGCGCCCGCCGCGTCGCTGGTTTGCGTTTTCTTCACGCCCTTGCCCGGTGCGAATGATGAATCGGTCTGATGGCCCGATGGCGGCGCCTTGGGACCGGGCTGCGGCGGCTTGTTCTGCGCTTCGCCGCTCTGCGGGTGTGGCTGCGTCTGCATGGCAATCTTCAGTCGCGGACTGACAAGCGTGACCAGCTTGCTGCTTTCTTCTGCAACCGTTTCGTAGACCTTCTTCCACTCGCCGTTTAGTTTCTGAAAAAAAATCTCGACGGTCTGACCTTCGAAGTCAGGCCAGAACTCTTGCAATTGGCCCGTCTTAGAGGTCGTTCCGGACACGAGTCTATCGCCACTGCGAATGCGATAAGACGCATTCGGCAGAGGGTTGTGCTCGGCGTCCAGCGTATTGGTAGTGATCTTGCCGGCCTTCTTCGGAATACGCAGCCGTTGTCCTACCTTCAGTGAACGAGGATCGTGAATCTCATTAGCGCGCGCAATGTCTTTCCACGGCACGCCCTTCTTGCCCGCGATTGCACTCAGGGTGTCGCCCGGCTGGACTGTGTAGATCTGTCTCTTATAGACATC
>NZ_QBUY01000129.1 GCF_003121405.1 Paraburkholderia sp. C35
ACCGTTTGCCACCTGGGCGGCCTGGGCCGAACTGGTAAGGCTCGCTGAGACGCGGGTGTTTGAAGAGGGTGATGCGCTCTTAAAGAGCGCTGGCAGCAGGCATCAAGAGAATCGATGCCGCATGAAGGATAGGACCGGCTGGGGGCCCGCAGGCAAGGACCGTAGTGGATGGTGTTCAGCGGCTTTCTTTTGCCTACTTTTCTTTGCCGCGGCAAAGAAAAGTAGGTGCCGCCCCGCACAGGGGCAACGCTAGCAGACCACTAACAAAAAGCGGATGCCAGCGAATAACCCTTACACCCCCCGCTGCGTCCGCGCCGAACCACCTCCATCCAAAACCTTAACCCCCAAAGCCTCAGCCTTGAGCACAAAATCAGCGAGGGATCTCGACTCCATCTTCTTCATGGCCTGCCCTCGATGAATCTTCACAGTAATCTCACTGAGATTCATCTCAGCAGCAATCTGTTTGTTCATCAGCCCGCTGGCAACAAAAGCCATCACTTCCCGCTCACGCGGCGTCAGCGACTCATATCGACGCCGAAGATCAGAAACCGAACGTTCGGCCTTGCGCCGTTCCTCATCCTGCGCCAACGCATTGGCCACTGCATCCAGCATGTCCTGATCGCGAAACGGCTTGGCGAGAAAATCCATCGCCCCGGCCTTCATGGCCTTCACCGACATCGCGATATCGCCGTGCGCAGTCATGAAAATGATCGGCACTCGCACATCGCCCGCTGCGATCTGCTCCTGCACCGCCAGCCCGCTCTGCCCCTTCAGCCGCACATCCAGAATCAGACAGCTCGGCACATCCGGCTTGCCAAACGACAGAAACTCCTGCGCAGATGCAAATACCTCCACCCGCAAGCCCACCGAGCGCAACAGCATCGACACGGCCGCGCGCATCGAATCGTCGTCGTCGACGACATAGACGATCGACTGATTCGCGTCGTTCATTTCATCACTGCTCATTGCACGTTCCTTTATCGATCGGCAAAACGAACTGCATCGTGGCGCCCCGTCCTTCCTCCGACTCGGCCCAGATGCGTCCGCCGTGCGCCTCGACGATGGACCGGCAGATCGACAGGCCCATGCCCATGCCGTCCGCCCTCGTTGTGAAGAACGCGTTGAAAAGCCGCCCCACGTTCTCTGCGCTGATGCCCGTGCCCGAATCTTCGATGGCGACCTGCCCGTGCTCCCCGTCCACCAGCCGCGTGCCGATGCGCATGCGTCTCGCGCGCCCCGTCACGCCCGCCATCGCCTGTGCGCCGTTCATCACCAGATTGATGACGACCTGCTGCAGTTGCACACGGTCGCCGCACACGAACGGCGGTGGCTCCGCGTAACTCACTTCCAGTTCGACGCGCGCAGCGTCCAGCTCGCGTCGCACGAGCTCGATCGATTCTCTCACGATACCGTTCAGGTCGAGCACCGCCTGGCTCGGATCGCGCTTCTGCGCCATCGCCCGTATCTGGCGGATCACGTCGCTGGCACGCTTCGCATCGCGCACCATCTGATTGATCGATTGCCCGACTTCGCCGAGATCGGGTTTCGCCCGGTTCAGCCAGCGCGTCGCGGCATCGCCCGCCGTGACGATCGCGGCAAGCGGCTGCGTGACCTCGTGCGCAATCGATGCCGCCAGTTCGCCCAGCATCGTCACCCGCGTCACGTGCGCGAGTTCGGCCGTGGAGCGGTCGAGCGCTTCCTGCGCCAATTGCCGCTCGGTCACATCCATCAGCGCACCCACGTATTCGATGCTGGCCGATTGCGGCACCGCCAGATGCGCGACGTAATGCACGTGCTTGATACGCCCATCGGGCATCTGCAGCCGATGCTCGACATCGACATACGGCGCGCCCGCGAGTCCCGCCTCGTACGCGTCGCGCACCAGCGCGAGATCGTCGGGATGCGTGCGCGCGAGGATCAGTTCGATGCCCGGCGTGTAGTCGGGCGCGTATTCGAAGATCCGGTAGACCTCGTCGGACCACCACATCTCGCCCGCCGGCAGCCGCGACGCGATGCTGCCCGTGCGGCTCAGCCGCTGCGCATCCGATAGAAACGCCTCGCTGCGTTCCAGCGCCTGCTCGGCCTGCTTGCGTTCCTCGATATCGGTATTGACGCCGTACCAGCGCAGAATCTGCCCATCGGGACAGCGCAGCGGCTCCGCGCCGATGTGCATCCACCGGTACGAACCGTTGCTGTGCCGGATGCGCGACTCGTTGTCGAACGGCTTGCCCGTCGCAATCGCGCCGCGCCACGCGGCGTGCATCGCCGGCCAGTCGTCGGGATGCACGATCGATGTCCACACGTCGCCGCTGCCATCTGCGCCATCCGTCAACGAAATGCCCAGTTCGTTCCAGCGGCGGTTGATATAGCTCACTTCACCGTCGAGCGACGAACTCCAGACCATGCCGGGAATCGCGTCGATGGTCGCGCGCAACTCATCCTGCTGACGCTGCAACTCGGCTTCCATGCGCTTGCGCACCGTGACGTCGTTGTTGGTCGCGAGCACGGCGCGCGGCTTGCCCTTGTCGTCGCGCCACAACGCGAAACGGCTCGCCACGATCACCGTGCTGCCGTCGCTGCGCACGCGCTGCAATTCGCCTTCCCAGCGGCCTTCGCGCACCACCGCGTCGCGCAGTTCGTCGAGCGGAATCGACGAACTGGTTTGCGTCAGCTCGTGGATGCGCTGGCCGATGGCCTGCTCGGCGCGCCAGCCGTAAAGCGCTTCCGCACCCTGATTCCAGAAGGTGATGCGGTCGCTCATGTCGTACGCGACGATGGCATCGTGCGTGAGGTTCAGCAACTGGATCTGTTCCTGCAGGCGTGCCGTGTTGGCCTGATTGCGCAGCGCGAGAAACGAGGTCGTGCCGATTGCGAGCAGGCTCACGACACACCGCGCGATCGAGCCGCCCGAGTAGTTGTCGTCGTGCGACATCAGGAAAGCGACGAGCGTCAGCAACACGCATGTCGATGCCGTCGCAATCGCGGCCTGCCGCGATCCCGGCGACGCGATCAGCAGCACGCCCACCACATAGAGCACGGCAATGGCGATGTCGAGCGGCGTCAGCGCGTCGATCAGAAAGACGCCGACGCCGACGATAGCGGCAAGAACAAAGAGAACGCGTGCGTCGGTCGACGACGTCATGGCTGCGCCCTGTCGGAACATCATGACGCTCCGTGGACGCGCAACAGGGCTGAAGAGTGGAGCGGGCGGCACATCGTCGGCATAGGCGTTCCTCGCGAGCGTTTGATAGCGGGCGACGGAACCCTGATTGGCGCCGCGGCACGCGTCGCTCGACGGTTGGACACCCAGGAAGCCGGCCCATTTCGATCCGGAATGGATTCTATCCGAATACATCTAAAAGCCATTTCATAGGGCCACGCCGCCGCGGCGCGCGCTTGCGTCATGCGCCCTGCGAACTGTCAGGGCCGAGCCGCGCGAGGCAGCGCGACACTTCGGCGCCATCGACGGGCTTGGTCAGCACGCATAGCGCGCCGAGATCGAGCGCCTGGCGGCGCATGGCGTCGGAAGCGAAAGCGGAGATGAAAATGATGGGCTGCGTCACACCCTGGTCGAGCAGATGACGATACATGTCGAGACCGCTCATGCCAGGCATCTGCACGTCCGAGATGATGCACGCGACCTGCGTCGCCGCACCGGATGCGAGGAACGCCTCGGCCGATGCGTAAAGCCGGACATCCCAGTCCAGCGAGCGAACGAGGCTCGACATCGCAGTACGGACGGATTCGTCGTCGTCGATGACGGAAGCGATCGGATGGTTGTGCAAGCGACTGTCCTCGGCCGTTAGGTTACGACGGCACGGTTTGCGTAATGCCGTTCAAGGTGAGTCCATCTTATGGGAATCGCCGTCTCGCGAGAATCATATGTAGGTATAGTCCGGGGCATCCATGTGCCGTCGCGCCCCGCCCAGCAAGGCTGTGCAGGCTGTCGGACGTATGGCTGCGGTGGGGCTTTGTGTGTCGGGATTTGCGGCGGGCATCCTGAATGGTTACGGCGAGCCGCTGCCGCTGCTGCGAGCCGCCCTTAAGCTTTGCTTCATGTTGCCGACCGTATGATGGCGTCGGTTTCCATGCACCCCCTCGTAAGCGTGGAAACCGGTTTGGCCGACGGCATCGTCGGCTTTTTCTCGTTGCGCCGTTCCGTTCTGGACAGCCCGCGCGGCTGTCTACGCTCAGCCTTGCACGGCACCCGTCAGCACATCCAGCACATAGTCGTTGACGAGCGCCCGCACATCGCCGGATGTATCGCCAAACTCCGCGCCGACCAGCGTTTCCCCGCCCTTCGTGCGGCGGTTCCTCGCAATGCAGTTGAGCGGCGCCGTCCGCACGCGCCCCGCGCGAGCCAGCGGCAACGAGAGCTTGAAGTGCTCGCCAGGCGCGATGGAATTGGCATTGGCATTCACCAGCAAGCCGACACCCGCAGCACTCAGATCGACCGCCCGCACCTCGGTCCCCGCCATCGGCAGATCATTGCGCGAGAGCCGCGCAGTCACGTCGATGCCAACCCGCACATGCCGCCGCAACGCGCGCGAACGCACTTCCTTCGGGTAACGCAGATACAGCACATCGAACGGCGCCGTATGCCGGCCGAGCACTTCCGATTCGAAAGCATGCCGGTATCGCCCGGCGATGAATTGCCCTTCCACCGTCTCGCCCGGCACGAACGCGGGATCGACACCCTCGCCCGCCAGCAGCAGGCTGACGTCGTCGAGCGTCCCGACGTAGCGCGTGCGCGACGACACAGCCGGACCGTTTGCGAGGGTGATCACGAAGTCTTCGGGCGTGCAGCCCGAGGTCGGAAAGGGACCGACCAGCGTCTGGTCGTCGTGGCCGCGTCGCGCACGTGCCGCCGGTGCAGGCGCGGCGTCGTCGGCCTTGATGTCGTCGCGGCGCTCGCCGGGAAAGAGGTGCCGGAACGGCCCGAGCGCAAAGAGCCGCTCGCATTGCACCGCGCTGTGCACGATGTGGCCGCGGCCCATCAGCAGCTTGCCTTCCGCCGTGTAGACGGAAAACGGCAGCGGAACCCCGATCGTGACTTCCCGTTGCGACAGCGGCACCAACGGCATGACTCCTGTTCTCCTCTCCAATGTTCTTGTGCAACGCAACGGTGATTCGCGTGCAGGCACGCAAGTATGCACGACACAGGCGTCAGAACCAACCTGGCAAACGTTTGTCTTGCACGACTGCCGTCCGATTGTTTCCGTAGACGAAAGCAAAATCGTGGCGCATGCCATGCCGGCGCAGCAAATAATGGTTTCCCGCGGTTCAAGAATGATCGGCCCGCCGCGTCCCTATAATGGCCGCCAATCCGGCATCCGCGAACCGGCCCCGCGTCCGTGCGGTGCGCTCGCACGCTCCGCGTGCTATCACAAGACAGGTACCCGACCCGCCGCCCGCTCACTGCACAGGAAGGTTCGACATGACTACCCAGGCACTCACCTCCGGCATCGATCACGTTGGCCTCGCCGTCCGCGACCTCAAGGCGACGCGCGATTTCTTCATCGAATGCCTGCTCTGGAAGCAGGTTGGCGAAAAGCCCGACTACCCCGCCGCGTTCGTTTCGGATGGACAGACGATGGTGACACTGTGGCAAGTCACCAACCAGGACGGACTGGTCGCATTCGACCGCAAGACCAACGTCGGCTTGCATCATCTGGCGTTGCGGGTGGCCAGCGAAGAAGTGTTCAACGACGTGTTCGAGCGTGTCTCAAAGTGGCCCGGCGTCAAGGTCGAGTTCGCGCCGGAAAATCTCGGCGCGGGTCCGAAGCGCCACACGATGATCCTCGAACCCGGCGGCATCCGGCTCGAATTCGACTTCGATCCGCGTATCAAGGCGGCAGGCTGAGCGCCCCTCGCCCTCCGCTGCCCATTGCGCGTAGAGAAGCCCGCGCCCGTGACCTATCACCGCGGGTGATACCCCTATCAAAACAAACCGCGCGTTCCCCTCGCGATCTGTTGCTAGAGTGATGCCAGTGCAGTCGGGCAGCAACGGAGCAGAGGTGGAGCATGGATCAGCTTTATATGTTGAGGGCGTTCGTCTCGGCGGCGCAGCACCAGAGTTTCAGCAAGGCGGCCGCCTCGCTGGGCGTAACGACCGGCTCCATTTCCAAGGCGATTGCGAAGCTGGAAACATCCATCCAGACGCGCGTGCTCCATCGCACGACGCGCTCCGTCACGCTGACGGAAGAGGCGCAATCGTACTATCTGAGCTGTTGCCGGCTGCTCGAAGAACTCGACGAAGCCAATCGCCGCATCATGCGCGAACGCGAAGTGGATAGCGGCAAGCTGCGGCTCGTGATTCATCCCATGCTGGTCAGCGAAACCTTTTCGCAGTTCCTGTCGGGCTATCGTGCGGTCGCGCCGAATGTGAACCTGGTGGTGTCCGTCGAAGAAACCACCGTCAACCTGTACGACGGCCAGTTCGACATGGCAATGCTGCCGCCGCATCAGGTCGAGCAGTCGGCTGTGATCCGCCGCACGCTGTTCCGGTCGTCGCGCGCGCTGGTCGCGTCCGCCGATTACCTCGCGCAGCGCGGCACGCCGCATCGCGCCGCGGATCTCGCCCGGCACTTCCTGCTGCTGTCGTCGCAATCGCGCCAGCGCAATACCAACTACGTGCAGGTGATCGAAAACGGCGCGCCGGTGCAGGTGATTCCGATGTCGTCGATGGATGGCAACGATGTGCTGCTGCGTGCTGCGGCACTGGCAGGCGCGGGGATTGCCGAGTTGCCGGAAGCCATGGCGCGGGAAGACGTGGCAATGGGCAAGCTCGTGCCCGTTCTGCATGGCTGCGCGATCTCCGATAGCGACGTGGAGATCTGCCTGTTCTATTCGCACCGGGAGTTGCTGCCTGCGCGCTTCAGGACGTTTATCGACTATTGCACCGAGTTCTTTCGGCTCAACGATACGCGGCGCAGAGCGCACTTACTCGAAGACATCGACGACGCCCAGCAGCAGGCTGCCTGAACGAATGAAGCGGCTTACGCAGCCGCCATCACCGGACCGAGACGCGAACGCGCCACTTCGACGAAAGCCTGCATCGCACTCGATACATACGCGTCGTGGCGGCGAATAAAGAGCGTGGCGACCTGTGCCTTTTCGGGCGGCAACGAATGGATCGTCACGATGTCCTGTTCGGCGGCTGCCGTCACCACACCGCGCGGCAACAGCGTCACACCGATACCCGCCGCCACGCATGCAATGATCGCGTCCAGCGAGCCGAATTCGAGCGGCGTGGCCGTCACGATACCCATTTCCGCAAGCAGCGCTTCGAGCCGCTGACGATACGAACAACCGAGGCGGAACACGATCGTCTTGAACTCGGGCACCGTATTGAGCGAATCCAGCGTGCGCAGATTGCGCGGCGTCACGAGCACCAGTTCTTCCTGGTAGATCATTTCCGCATGCAGATCAGGATGTTCGACGGGCCCGGCAACAAAAGCGCCGTCGAGCTTGCACGCCGCGACCTCTTCCGTGAGGCTGCAACTCGTGCCCGTTGTCAATGACAGCCGCACTTGCGGATACAGGCGCGCGAAGTTGCTCAAGATAGGCGACAGCCGCAACGCCGCCGTGGTTTCGAGTGTGCCGAGCGCGAGTGCACCGGCAGGCGGGCCGTCGTCTAGTGCTGCGAGGCGCGCGTCGGCGAGCAGTTTGCCGATGCGTGCGGCGTACGGCAACATGCGTTGTCCGGCAGGCGTGAGGCTCACGCCGCGCACATGACGCTGAAATAACGCAACACCGATTTCCCGTTCGAGAGAGCGGATTCGCGCTGTCACGTTGGACTGAACGGTATGAAGTTCGGCAGCTGCCCGGTTCATGCTGCCATGACGGGCCACTGCCTCGAATACCTTGAGGTCGGCGACATCCATGCTTTGCACCTCGATGAGATCGACAAGGCCTTCAAGGCCCGCATTGCGCTGCGGCGCAAGCCGATGGTCATCGTACACCAAAGCCGGTGCGCTCACCGGCACGGTGATTGCGATCAGGCTGTATTTGCAGCCTTGAAGTCTTCGCCATTGATGCGGCTCGACACGCTGATGTTTTCGCGTGGATGCTCATGCAGGATCACATTGATGATCTTCGGATCGGAACCGATCGCATCGTGCGTCACCTGAATGATGTCGCGCATCAACTGCTCGCGGCGCGCAGGCGTCAAGCCCGCTGCAATATGGCATTCGATAAAAGGCATGCTCAAGCTCCTGCGTGGTCTATTTGAGTCGACTGATCAGTTCTTTGTCGTTAGCGGCACCTTCCACGTATTCCGGCAGATGTTCGCCATGCTCGACAAAGTTGATGCCTCGGCCTTCACGAAAGACAATGAAAATGTCGTTCTTCGTTTCGCCCGTCGCTTCGCTCACCACACGCAGCAAACCTGCTGCAAGCTGCCGCTTCTGCTCGTCCGTTCTGCCGTAGCGCATATCACATGAAATCAGGGCCATCCGATATCTCCTGTATGTTTCGATCCATCATTGAATGCCCGGGTGGGTTGCCGGGTACACCGCTTCCCGGCTGACTTGCGTGAGCAGTTGCATCAACTCCGCAATGGTATGCTCTTCCAGCCGGGACACCAGTTCGACAATCTGGCCGCGCAGAATGGAGTCCGCATACGGCTCGCTCAGCCAGTTGAATTTCTCGACGGTTCGTTCCCACGTAAAGGGGTTGTCGAGTCCGCCTTCAAAGCCGACATGTTCCTTCGACACCACGCGGCCATCGCGGCAGCGGATGGTCACGCGCGTATTCAATGCCTGCGGGTATTGAGCAGAAACCGCAGCGTCGGGACGGACCGTCACTCGCTTGAGCAGCGCCTGCGCGTCGGCGGCCTGCACGCGTGCGGGTTCGAGTTGCGCGGGGCCGACCTCGTCGTCGAGCAGCGCGGCAGCGATCAGGTACTTCAGGTTGTAATCCGCCTGCTCCTTGGTTTGCGGATCGTCTTTCGCGCCAAAGCCGCCACCGCCTGCGATGTCGTAGCCCATCTGGAAGATGTCGCACGTCACGTTTTCGACATCGCTGCCGGCGAGGCCATGTGCGCGTTTGAGTGCGAGCGTGGCTTCGAGAACGGGTTGACCATGAATCAGCGAGCAATACTTTTTCATCACGGTCTGGTGCACGACTTCGAGGCTGGGATCTTCCCAGTTCACGTCGATAGGCTGGTCGAACATGCGCACGAGTCCATTCGGTCCTTCGAACAGACGCAGCGGACCTGTGAAGCCCCGCTTTGCCAGCGACGCCGAATAGATCGCCCGCATGCAGGTGATGCCCGGCGAAAAGCCCTTCCAGTACGACACCGGTTCGGAATGCACGCAAGAGAGCGAGATGTTATCGACGGTTGCAATGGCGATGGCATGCGACAGTTGCTGCGCATCGAGTCCGAGCAGCTTTCCCGACGCAGCCGCGGAAGAAACGGCCAGTTGAATCGCGTGATTGAAGCCCTTTGCCATCACGGGCACGACCGCGGTAATGCGACAACCGATTTCATACGCAACCGCGAGCGCCAGCATGAATGCTTCGCCGTCCGCCGATGCATGCTCGGCAGCAGCGAGCACTGCGCCGAAATTGTCGCTGGGATGACATAAACCACCCGGCGACATATAACTGTCGAGCAAATCGACATAGCGCACGAGCGCCGAGTTATATAACGCCGCCTGATCGGGCGAAGTCGAACCGCCGCCGAGCAGCGAGCAGCGGCCGCCGCTGCCGTATTCGTCGAACTGTTCCCTGAGTGCACCGAACGGCTTGCCCGGCAACGCGGCGATTGCGCAACCCAGACTGTCGAGGATGTTTCGCTTGAGCAGATGCCGCGTCGGCGGCGTGAGATCACGGGAACTGGCAAGGTTGGCAAACCGGCCAATCCGTTCGACAGCGGTAAGCGCGTTCATATGAATCATCGTCTCGCGTGTAGATCAGATGACCCAATGTCGCACCGCTCGTCATGCAGATCAAGCGAAGGGTTTCGATACCGTTATCTGTTGCATTGATAGTCCCCTGACGCGATCCGCACACCGCGCATTACGCCGAATTTCTCCGGCGTTTCTGCTGCACACCACTTGCTGCCATGAGCGTGCACTGAACCGGATGCGCGATCTCGGTGGCAAGACCACCCGCAAGAAAGAAAAGAATGGCGAGAAGCCGTTTCATGGTTGCCTCCAGCATTGAACGATGGCGTTGTTATAGCGCAGACCACGCCGCCATATGTGTCTCAATGTATCGCAACCCGCTTCTGATACATGACGATTCAAATGCGCCACATCGCGACACAGCGCAGATACGCGTGAACGTTCCAATACGTCCATGTCACTCAATCAAAGGACGACGCCATGTTCTCCCGAATCAAAACATTGACTACCGTGGTCGCGATTGCTGCCGTCGCAGGACTCGGCGCACTTGTCGTCAATAGCGCGGCGCCCGCCGCTGCCGTCGAAAACAATCGCGCGGCCCCGGAATTCACCGGCATTGCGCAATGGCTCAACTCATCGCCGTTGACCATGCAGCAGTTACGCGGAAAAGTGGTACTCGTCGATTTCTGGACTTACACCTGCGTCAATTGCGTGAATACGCTGCCGCATGTCGAGAAGCTCTATCAGAAGTACAAGGATCAGGGTCTGGTCGTGGTTGGCGTGCATACGCCCGAATATGCATTCGAGCGTGAGACGAATAAGGTCAAGGCGGCGATTGCCGAATATGGGCTGCATTATCCCGTCGCGCAGGACAACCAGTACGCAACCTGGAACGCCTACGGCAATCAGTACTGGCCCGCCGTGTATCTGATCGACAAGCAGGGGCATATCGTCTTCAGCCATTTCGGCGAAGGCGATTACGACCAGATCGATGCCGCCGTGCGCGCACAATTGGCGCGTGCGGGCTGAGGTTTGCGGCGCAAGCTCACACGTGACGCTTGCGCTGCGCGGTCCATTCAAAAGGCGCTGCGATACGCATAAAGCCCCGGCAAGCCGCCCGTCATCAGGAACAGTACCTTTGCGCCGGGTGCGAACACGCCGCTTCTGATGTCATGCAGCAGGCCCGCGAACGCCTTGCCGCTGTACACGGGGTCGAGCAACAGGCCTTCCGTGCTCGCCAGAAGACGTAGGGCTTCGCGCATCGCGTCGGTAGGAATGCCATAGCCCTCGCCGCGCTGCCCTTGCGCGACAATCACACTCTCATCGGCTAACACCAGCTCGGGACGCAGTAACGCGAGCGTTTCCTTCGCTTTCTGGCGGGTGTTGGACAAGGTGTCGTCGTATGTCGCGAGCACGTGATGGGCGACGACGCACGTTGGGTCTTCGCCGAGCGCGATCAGTCCGGCGACGAGTCCTGCCTGCGTGCCGCCGCTGCCATTGGGCAACGCGATGCGATCGAACCTCATACCCTGTTCGCGGGCCTGTTCGAGGATCTCCGCAACACACGCCGCATAGCCGAGATTGCCGACGGCAGACGACCCGCCCAGCGGCACCAGATAGACATTGTGTCCCTGCTTGCGCAACGCTTCAGCGCGGTTCTGCGCGAACGCCATCGCATTCGCGTTGCCCGGCAGATCGTGGATCTGTCCGCCCAGCAGCGCATCGAGCAGCACGTTGCCGTTGTGCAGATAATCGTCGTCATCGCGCGGCACCATGCGCGTGAGTACGAGTTCGCACGCAAGGCCCGCGCGTGCGGCCGCAGCCGCCGTGAGCCGCGCGTGATTCGATTGCCGTGCGCCGACCGTGATGATCGTGTCTGCACCCTGCGCGAGCGCTTCACCGATCAGGAATTCGAGCTTCCTGAGCTTGCTGCCGCCACCGCCGAGGCCCATCAGATCGTCGCGCTTCACATAGATATCGACGTCACCGAGCAGCTTGCTCAGGCGGCCGAGATGCTGGATGGGCGTCGGCCCCTCGATCAATTCATAGCGAGGAAAGCGTGCGAGATCAACGGATGATGCGTTCGACATGCAAATGGCTCCAGTAACGGCGTCATGCGACGCGCAGATGGTAGCGCATTGCCGCCTGCAACGCTTCCGGTACGACGCTGCCGGTTACGCGGCGAGACCTCGTCTGCAGGAAAACGCGAGCTTTGCAACACTATGCAATGTGCTCGCCACACGTCTGGGCGAAACTGAACGGCGGGGCGAAGCGGGCGCGCGGCTTGCGCGCAGCTTGTGGCCAGCTCAACTGCTATTGCGGTGAGCACGCTCAACACATCGAAACAGGCCTGGACTACAGTCTTCCAACACCACGCAGGACTTCAACGAAGGAGCTTTGCCATGTCGCTCGAAAAGGCGCTTTACACTGCACACGCAACGGCAACGGGAGGCCGCGATGGCCGCGCGACGGTGCCCGCGGCGAACCTCGATTTCAAGCTGACGACACCCAAGGAACTGGGCGGACAAGGTGGCGATGGTGCCAATCCGGAACAGCTGTTCGCCGCAGGTTACAGCGCGTGCTTTATCGGTGCGATGAAATTCGTTGCCGCACGCGATAAGATCGCAATGCCCGCGGATGCATCAATCGATAGCAGTGTCGGGATCGGGCCGATTCCAAATGGGTTCGGCATCGAAGTCGAGATGAAAATTTCATTGCCGGGTATGGAGCGCGCTGCCGCGCAAGATCTGATCAACAAGGCACATATCGTGTGCCCTTACTCGAATGCGACACGCAATAACATCGACGTGAAGCTCACGCTTGCCTGACGCACTCACTCGCTGTTAAGTACGCTGGCCGCCTGTTTCACCACGCGGCCAGCAATACACCTTTGCCGATTCAAACGGCAATTGCCCGAGCGCCTAGTCGTCCAGCAAGTCCGTGACGACGGCCGGGCTATGCGAATCCATCCAGTCGTATGAATCGCTGACGTGGGCCCACGCCCAGTTGCGCGGAATGGCGGCTGCCTGTGCCTTGTCGCTCGATACAACCTCGACACGGGCGCGTACGCCTGCGCCGCTATGGTCGTCGATATTGCGGAAATTCAAAGATTCGCGCTTCATGATCTGTTCCTCTGTAGAGCCGGCCATCACGTTGCTTCTCCAACGTCGGCCAATGATCACAGCCTACCGCTCATCGTCCGTTCATCAAACCAGGCTGCGCAGAATTCACAGTTTTCAAATCGGGAATAATACGTAGGCCCGAAACCCCGTGAAGATCCATGCACATGCAGATATCTGCATTGTCAAACATCAGACCAAAGCCGAAAATGCAATCGGGCAGCCCTCTTTAAAGGGCTGCCCGATTCACGTTAAAACAGGGTTAAAGCGCGTTACTTCGCGGTCGGCATCGCAAACTCGGCGCCCTTCTCGATGCTCTCCGACCAGCGCTGCATGATCGACTTCTGCTTCGTATAGAAGCGCACGCCCTCTTCGCCGTACGCATGCGTGTCGCCGAACAGGCTGCGCTTCCAGCCACCGAAGCCGTGCCATGCCATCGGCACGGGAATCGGCACGTTGATGCCGACCATGCCGACCTCGATGCGGCGGCCAAACTCACGCGCGACATTGCCATCGCTCGTGAAGCAGGCGACGCCATTGCCGAATTCATGCGCGTTGACCAGTTCGACAGCTTCCGTGAAGTCCTTCACACGCACACAGGCGAGCACCGGCCCGAAAATCTCTTCCTTGTAGATGCGCATCTCCGGCGTCACGTTGTCGAACAGCGTGCCGCCCGTGAAGAAGCCGTCTTCGTGACCGGCAACCTTCAGGCCACGGCCATCCACGACTAGCGTCGCGCCTTCCTTCACGCCTTCGGCGATGTAGCCTTCAATGCGCTCCAGCGCCTGACGCGTGACGATCGGACCCATTTCCGCGTCCGCTTCCATGCCGTTCTTCACGATCAGCGTACGCGCACGTTCCGCGAGCTTCGGGATGACCTTGTCGGCGACATCGCCAACCAGCAGCGCAACCGAGATCGCCATGCAGCGCTCGCCTGCCGAGCCGTATGCGGCACCGATCAGCGCATCGACCGACTTCTCGATATCGGCATCGGGCATCACCACCATGTGGTTCTTCGCGCCGCCCAGCGCCTGCACACGCTTGCCGTGCTTCGCACCCGTTTCGTAGATGTAGTTCGCGATCGGCGTCGAACCGACGAAGCTCACCGCCTTGACGTCCGGGTGCGTGAGCAAGGCATCGACCACCACCTTGTCGCCCTGCACGACGTTGAACACGCCATCGGGCAGACCAGCCTCCTTCAACAGCTTCGCCATGAACAACGCCGCCGACGGATCGCGCTCGCTCGGCTTCAGCACAAACGTATTGCCCGCCGCAATCGCAACCGGGAACATCCAGCACGGCACCATGCAGGGGAAGTTGAACGGCGTGATGCCCGTGACGACGCCGAGCGGCTGGCGCATCGTCCAGTTGTCGATACCCGTCGACACCTGATCCGTGTAATCGCCCTTCAGCAGTTGCGGAATGCCGCACGCAAATTCGACCACGTCGATGCCGCGCGACACTTCGCCTTGCGCATCGGAAAACACCTTGCCGTGCTCTGCCGTGATGATGGCCGCGAGTTCGTCGCGATGACGGTTCATCAGTTCGAGGAAGCGCAGCATGACGCGTGCACGCTTGATGGGCGGCGTGTCGGCCCACGCCGGAAACGCAGCCTTTGCGCTCGCGACCGCCGCATCGACATCGGCAGCCTCGCCGAGCAGCAGCTTGCGGGCGCGCGCCCCCGTGGCCGGGTTGAAGACAGCCTGGCTGCGGCTTCCCGTTCCGTTGACACGTTCTCCGTGGATGAAATGTCCCACGTCTGCGCTGTCGGTAAAGGCTCGCATGTCCCACTCCTTGGTTTGTGATTGGCGTTGAAAAGAGTGTAGAAAGCTGCGGACCCGATGGAAAGAGGCTACCATTGAAATCACTGTTTGCCATTGTGAACAATGAGTGTATGGATACGCAAAATATCGAAGATCTCTGGACGCATCTGCACTGGCTGACCATGCTCGCCGAACAGGGCACCTACACGGCCGCCGCCGCGCGCCTCGGCGTCAGCAAGGCGGCCATGAGCCAGCGCATCTCCGAACTGGAGCGCGCCGCGGGCATCTCGCTGGTGCAGCGCACCACGCGCAGCGTACGGCTGACGGAAGCGGGCCAGCAACTGGTCGACAGCACCCGCGGGCAATATGCGCAGATTGCCGCCAGCTTCGCGCAGGTTCGCGAACTGTCGGGCGTGCCGCGCGGTCTCGTGCGCGTGACGGCGCCCGTGGCGCTCGCGCGGCAGCAACTGGTGCCGAAGCTGCACGAGTTTCTGTCGGCCAACCCTGAAGTGCGGGTGCAACTGGAAGTGTCGGACCGGATCGTGTCGCTGGCTACGGAAGGCTTCGATCTCGCCATCCGCCACAGCGCGGAACCGCCCGATACGCACGTGGCGTGGAAACTGTGCGACACGCAGTCCGTGATCGTCGCGACGCGCGCGTATCTGCGCAAGCGCGGCACGCCGCACGCGCCGGAAGACCTCGCATCGCACGACTGCCTGTTCTATCCGCGCTCGACGGGCGAGCCGATGTGGTCGTTCGAGCGCCAATCGGCGCGCAAGAACGCGGCCCGACCGGTTTCGCTGCCCGTCAACGGCCAGTTCTCGGCCAACAACAGCGAAACCTTGCGCGACGCCGCGCTCGACAGTCTCGGCATCGCGCTGGTGCCCGATTTCACCGCCCAAGCGGCCGTGCAGGCGGGCAAGCTGGTGGTCGTGCTGCCGGATTGGCGCGTGACGGGCGCATTCGCCGAGCAGTTGTACATCGTGCGGCCTTATGCGTCGCATGTGCCGCGCGCAGTGGGCCTGTTCGTCGCTTATCTGCGCGAGCGCTTCGCCAACGGCTTTCCTATGTGACGGACTATCGGATTAACGCGCCAGGCCATCCGAATACTGTGCGACCAGCCGCTTGACGCGCTGCACGGCGACATCCGAAGCGGGCGTGTAGATCACGAGGCTGAGATCGGGCCGCCCATGCACCGCAAAGCCTGAATACTCCAGTTCGATCAGACCCAGCACGGGATGACGGATTTCCTTGGTGCCTTCGTCGTTCGCGCGGACGTCGTTGGCCCGCCACATCGCGTTGAATTCGGGGCTGAGCGCGCCCAGTTCATCGACGAATGCCTGAATGTTTTTCGACGCGCCGCCACGCGCAGCGTCCGCGCGAAACGCCGCCACCACGAAGCCCGCGACGCTTTCCCAATCGGGCTGCGCCTCACGCACACGCGGATCGAGAAAGATCAGCCGCAAGATGTTGCGCTCCTTCGGCGGCAGCGCGGCGTAGTCGGTCAACACGGCCTGCGCCGCGCGATTCCATCCGACGATGTCCCACGTCGACGTCCTCACGACGGCGGGGCTGTACTCCATTGCGTCGAGCACGCGCTGCAGGCGCGGCGACACGCCGCCGGGCGGCTGATAGCGCACTTCGGGCAGGCGCCCCAGACCGAGCAGGAACAGGTGCTCACGCTCGACGTCCGTCAGCAGCAGCGCACGGGCAATACGGTCGAGCACGCCCGCCGACGGCGCGCCGCCGCGCCCCTGTTCGAGCCACGTGTACCACGTCGCGCTGACGTTGGCCCGCTGCGCCACTTCCTCGCGCCGCAGTCCCGCCGTACGGCGCCTCACGTCAGGCAGTCCCAGCGCAGCAGGATCGAGCTTCGTGCGGCGATCCCGCAGCCAGGCGCCCAGCAGATTGTCGTTCGCGGCCATGCCTATCCTGTTAGTTTGTATACCTGTAAAACGTCACTACTTCACCCCGATAACCGATACGCAGATAGTAATCCTTCATCGAACCGGGAGGATTGCATCATGCGTGTCTTTGTAACAGGAGCAACGGGGTTTGTCGGCTCTGCGGTGGTGAGCGAACTGGTCGCCGCGGGGCATCGGGTGCTGGGGCTGACGCGCAGCGACGCGGGTGCACAGGCGCTAGCCGCCGCTGGCGCGGACGTGCAGCGCGGCACGCTCGAAGATCTGGACAGCCTGAAACGTGGTGCCGCCGCAGCGGACGGCGTGATTCACACCGCGTTCAATCACGACTTCTCGAAGTTCGCCGCTAATTGCGAACTGGACCGGCAGGCTATCGAGACACTCGGCTCCGTGTTGAATGGCTCCGAGCGTCAACTGATCGTCACCTCGGGGCTGGCGCTGCGTGCATCAGGGCCGCTCGCGACGGAAGACGACGATGCCGTGCCCGTATCGGCTGCGTATCCGCGTCTGACGGAAACGGCGGCGACAGCGCTGGTGGCGCGCGGCGTGCGTGCGTCGGTGGTGCGCCTGCCGCCGTCCGTGCATGGCGACGGCGACCATGGCTTCGTGCCAATGCTGATCGCGCTGGCGCGCGAGAAAGGCGTGTCGGCGTATATCGGCGAGGGCATGAACCGCTGGCCAGGCGTGCACCGCTTCGATGCCGCCCGCGTGTATCGGCTGGCGCTCGAACGCGGCACGGGTGCTGCGCGTTATCACGCCGTCGCCGAGGAAGGCGTGCCGTTCAAAGAGATCGCTGCCGTGATCGGCAAGCGGCTGAATGTGCCTGTCGTGTCCGTGTCGCCGGATGAAGCCGCCAGCCACTTCGGCTGGTTTGCCGTGTTCGCAGGCATGAGCGTGCCGACGTCGAGCGAGAAAACGCGCGCAATGCTGGACTGGACGCCGACGCAGCCTGTCCTGCTCGCCGATATCGACCGGCCTGTGTATTTCGAAGCGTAACGTCCTGCCTCGTGCGTAAAAGGCAAAGAAACGATATGGGCCATGCAGTGGCCCATATCGCCCACTCATTCCGTAGTGGGAAAAGTGCTGGCGGTGGAGACGCCTGCAGAACTACCCTTGCTTACCGATAACGCCCGGCGAGTGCCGACACCTGCTCGATGTTCTGCGGCGTGATGAAGCCCGGCCCCGAACTGATATTGCGCGCCTCATAAACAGGCTTCAGCCCATAATCCTGCAGCCGCTTGATGAACTTCGGATCCTTCTCCAGTTCATTGCGTGCCTGCACGACATCCGAGTTGTGATTCTTGTGCATGATCGCCAGCATCGCGACCGGGATATAGCCCTGCAAATAGGGCTGCTGGTCCGTGCAGAACTTGATCGTGCCGTTCTTGATGCCCTTCGCGACATCGGAGTCGATATCGAAGGTGGCGAACCAGATCTTGCCGGCGAGTCCCATCTTCGTAACGGCGCGAATGGTCGGATCTGCCGAGGTCGGCCCGAGCGTCAGCACGGCCTGCGTATTCGGATGGGCGCGCAGATAGGCGCTGACTTTCGATTCGATATCGGTTGGGTCCGTGCCGGCATCGAGCACCGAAGACTTCATGTCCGCGCCGATGGCTTCAGCAAAGCCCCGGCAGCGCTCGAACGACAGCGGGTTGGTCGCGTAGTGGTTCACGCACAGAAAGGTCTTGATGCCGTCCGCCTTCGCACGCAGCCCTGCTTCCTTGCCCGCGAGATATTCGGGCTGGCCGACATGCAGCAATGCGCCGAGATCGGCACTCTGCTTTTCCGTGCCCGTATTGGCCGTGACGAACGGAATGTTCTTCGCTTTCAGGCGTGAGACCGAACCTTTGAGCAGATCGAAATCGGCGATGGTCGTCACCACGCCGTCGTAATTGCGCGCGGCGGCCTGATTCACCAGTTGGACCATGTCGGCGATATCGCCGTTGGGTGGATTGCGATAATCGGTCTGCACGTTGAAATCGTCATCGGCCTGCTTGATGCCGTTCTTGACGGTGTTCCACCATGCATCCGAATCGGGCGCATGCGTGATGAAATCGAAATGCGCGGCGGGCTCTGCATTCGCTTCCACGCAGAAGCCCATGCTCAACACCGCTGCGGCGATACACATAGCCTTCGTGATGGGGAATCTCATTGCTGTCTCCATGTTTGTTGCTGCCAGCGTTGTGCGCCGTGCAGGTTGTATTGCCTTGCCTCGCGGGATCAATCGGCGGCGAGACCGATGAACACGTTGCCGTCCTCCGTTTTCACGGGATGCGTGACGAGGTTCACGCAGACGGGCGCGCCCTTCGCGGCGCCCGTCGGGATATGGAAGCGCCCCATGTGCATCGGGCACTCGATCACTTCGCCGAACACGAATCCATCGGCAAGACGCGCGGTTTCATGCGTGCAGAGTCCGGCTGTTGCGTAGAAACCCGTTGCCGTGTGATAGACGGCGTACAGCTTGCCTTCGTGTTCGAATTCCATGACGTCTTCTTCGTCGATGTCGTCGCAGGCGCAGACCTGGTGCCATTGCAGAATGTTCATCGCGTGCTCCGTTCGTGTTCAGCGTGGTTGGGCGGCGAGCGTGTCGTCGCTGGCGGGCTGCGTGTGCGAACCCGGCGTCTTGCCCGGCACGCGCGGCGTGATCATGTAACTGGCGTCGTAACGTTGCATGCGCAGGAAGTAGAGGATCTCGCTCCATGCGCTGAAGAGATCGTCATAGGCCGGCGGCAGATCCGCTTCGATGGCCTTGCGCAACTTCGGCAACGCGTGGAACGGCACGTTCGGAAACATGTGATGTTCGACGTGATAGTTCATGTTCCAGTAGAGCAACTGGAGCAGCGGATTGAGCCGGATGGTGCGCGTCGAAAAGCGGTGATCGAGTTCGTTCTCGCGCAACCCCGTGTGCTGCGTGATGGCAAGCAGTTCATGCAGCCAGGCACCGTATGCACGCGGCAACAGCAGAAACACCACGGGCAGCCAGCTATGCGCAGCAACGGCCCATACGATCACGGCCACATACAGCCCGAGCACGATGCGCGAATTGCGGCACATCGCGCGATATTCGGTGGCGGGCACCACAGCCTTCGCACTGCGAGACACGATGCCGAGGCTATGCAGCACGATGTTGCCAACATGATGAATGCCGTGCGATACCCGCAGAAAATCCGTCGCGAGCTTCAGATAGTTCGGCGGGCGCTTCACCGCGATTTCGGCATCGGCGGGCATGGTGGCCGTCAGATGCGTGTAGGTGTGATGTTGCGCGTGCGACCAGCGGCTATAGATCTGCTCGCGCCATGTCATGAAGCAGATCAGCCAGTGCACCGATTCGTTCAGCCATTCGCTGCGAAACGGCGTGCGATGGCGGAGTTCGTGTTCCATCGCTTCAGCAAATGCGTAGATCGTGCCGTACAGCAGAAACGCAGGCACGCACCACCACGTGCCGAGCGACAGCCACGCCAGCACGCCGCTGCCCGCGACCAGCGCGAGAAACACGCCGAGATACACCAGCGCGTCGCGATCGTTACGCCGCGTCAGTTCCTTGAGCACCTTGCGGTCGAGCGGGCATTTGTACCAGTCGTCCATCGTGATCGGTTTGGAATTGTCTTGTGGTGCGGACATGCATGGCTCCCAATGCTGGCTTGACGTGAGATCCGGCGGCGTATCGCCTGAGGCGCGGTGGATCGTTGAGCACATTTAAGACTCGTTATGAGCACACGTCAAAGTCATTTATGCCTCATTTTGAGGTCTCAAGGGTATTCCATTAGGCTTTGCACCGCTTCTTTGCCGCCCGGCACACAAACGCCTCAAGATGAGTCAAAATGGGCGCATCAGACATCACGCCCCGCCGCCCGAGGAATCCCGATGAAAGGCAAACCGACGCTCAAGCAACTCATGGAGATCACGCAGCTCAGCCGCGCGACGATCGACCGTGCGCTCAACGACAGGCCGGGCGTCCATCCACGTACGCGCCGCGCAGTCGACGTAGCGCTAAAGCAGCTGGCCACGGGCACATCGGCGAGATCGGCGGGCCACGCGCGGCAGGCCGTCTATCAGTTCCGGCTGCTCGCCCAGGCAGGCGACGCCTTCACCGACGAACTGACGCGCACAGCTGCGCTGCTCGAAGCGGAGTTCGAGGCGAACGGCGTGCGACTCGAGGTGGTGCGATGCGTGGGCGTATCGGATGAAGAAGTCGCGGCGCGCGTCCGCGAGGCCGCGGCTGAGGTGGACGGCATCGGCATCATCTGCACGAACACCGTGACTACATCGTCAGCGTTGCGCGAATGCATGGCGGCGGGCAAATCCGTCGTCACGCTGATCACAGACGTGGATGCCGACGCGCGGCATACGTATGTCGGCGTCAACAACCGCTCGGCGGGACAAGCGGCTGCGTTTCTGATCGGGCGGCATCTGCAGGCGCATCCTGCGCCCGATGTCGCGGTGATCGTCGCGACCTTCTCGTACACCTGTCACGAAGATCGCGAGATCGGTTTCCGTTCGCTATTGCGCCAACGGTTTCCGCATGTGAACCTGGTGGAAGTGATCAAGGGCGCCGACTCCGGCGCAGCGACCTATGAAGCGACGACGCGCTTCCTGAAGGCGCATGGCAAGCTCGATGGCATCTACAACGTCGCGGGCGGCAACGAAGGGCTGGCGGCGGCGCTGCGCGAGCATGGCCTGACCGGGCGCACGCTGTATGTCACGCACGAAGTGAACCGCATCACGGAGCCGCTGCTGCGCACCGATGCCATCGACTATCTGCTGACGCAGGACGTGCGCCTGATGCTGCGCACGACCGTCGATCACCTGAAGGCTGCGCGAGAAGGCGCAGCCGTGCCTTCGCAAGCGATCATTCCCATCGAGACGTACTCACGCTACTCGCTTTACTGAGCGCGGGTTGCGTACGACGTGATGCGAGGCGCAGCGGAGTCACGCAGCGCTTTCACCGCATCGCAGCCGGCTTCAACCGGAACGCCGACACCGCCTCGTCCAGTTGCCGCCCCTGATCTTCGAGCGAGCGTGACGCGGCGGCGGCTTCCTCGACTAGCGCGGCGTTCTGCTGCGTGACGTCGTCCATCTGCGTGATGGCGAGATTCACCTGCGCGATGCCACGGCTCTGCTCTTCCGAAGCCGCTGCGATTTCGCTCATGATCGACGTGACCTGACCAACGGCGCGCGTGACTTCCGTCATCGTTTCGCCTGCTTCGCCCGCGAGCGACGAACCATCGCGAATGCGATCGACGGATGCGCCGATCAGTTCCTTGATCTCCTTCGCCGCGCTCGACGAGCGCTGCGCGAGGCTGCGCACTTCGCTTGCGACCACCGCGAAGCCGCGTCCATGCTCGCCGGCGCGCGCCGATTCGACGGCTGCGTTGAGCGCAAGAATGTTCGTCTGGAACGCGATCCCTTCGATGATTCCCGTGATGTCGGCGATGCGGTTCGAACTCGCGCTGATGTCGGTCATCGTCGAGACGACGCGCTCGACGGCCTCGTGGCTGCGGCGCGCGACGTCGGATGCATCGCTGGCGAGCGTGCTTGCCTGACGCGCGCTCTCCGCATTCTGTTTGACGGCGGCTGTCAGTTCTTCCATGCTGGCCGCCGTTTCTTCGAGCGCGGCCGCCTGCTGCTCGGTGCGGGCCGACAGATCGGCGTTGCCCGTCGAGATCTCGCCCGTTGCCGTGCGCAGCAGCGCGCTGCTGCCGCGGATATCGAGCAGCACGCCATTCAGCTTCTCGACGAAGGCGTTGAACTGCTCGGCCAGCACGCCGACTTCGTCGTTGCTGCCGACGGGAAGACGCTGCGTCAGATCGCCGTCGCCCGAGGCGATGTCCTGCATGCTGCTCGACAGCTGGCGCAGCGGCGCCATCAGGCGCGTGCCGAGCGCTGTCGTCAGCGCGAGCGCGATCAGCAGCACGACCAGCCCACCCGCGATCAGCATCCAGCTCAACCGGTTGGCCGAAGCCATCATCTCGGCGTGCGGAATCAGGCCGATATATTTCCAGCCCAGTTCCGGCGACGTATAGACCACGGTGTCGTAGCGCGCACCGCCGAGATCGACGGACAGCGTGCCGTTCGCCATCGCCGCGAGGTCGCGGTAGCCGTCGCCGAGATCCTTCAGTGCCTTGAAGTTGTGGGTGGCGTCGTGCGGATCGACCAGCACGGTGCCGCTGTCTTCGACGACCATCAGATAGCCGGTGTCGCCGAAGCGCACCTGACCGATCATCTTCGCGAAGCCATCGAGCGAGATGTCCATGCCGAGCACGCCGGACGGCTTGCCTTGCGCGTTCTGGATCGAGCGCACGAAGCTGATGATGACGTTGTTGTCGCCGCCTGAATTCGCGTAGGCGGCGGTGCGGCGCACGTTGCCTGCTGCCTGGATGGCTTGTGTGTACCAGGGACGCTCGCGGGGATCGTAGTGATCGCTGGTGAACTTGCCTTTCGGCCATTGCACATAGCCGCCCCATTGCGTGCCGACGTAGACATAGCGCAGGTCTGGGTGGCTGTCGCCGAAGCGTTGCAGCAGATGGAAGATGTCGGTTTCGACGCCGCCGTTGGTGTCGGGCGTCATCTGCCCGCCGTGGGTCAGATAGTTCGTGACCGACGAATCCGCCGATTGCACGAGCGGCAGGTCCGACAGGAACACGACGTTGTCGTGGATGCGCTTGAATGTTTCGCGCAGGCTGCTGTCGATCTGGCGGATCTGGCCGAGACCCGCGTCGTTGAAGTTGTCGACTGCCTGGCGGCGCACGTTCAGCGTCGAGTAGACGGTGATCGCGAGGATCACGGTTGCGAGCGCGGCGCCGAAGATGAGGCTTAGCTTGACTGCGATGGAACGCATGCCCATTGCGGGGATTCCTGTGCGAATGAATTATCAATCGCGTATTACGGTGTGGGGTTGGTTGTTCTTGATGGAGGGCATTTTTTATTATTGACTTGGTGCCCCGTGCTGGCGCGGTTTGGGTTTGCTTTTGATTTCGCTTTTGGTTTTGCTGGCGTCCGCGATGTGGCGTTGGTGCTTCAGGCGTCGCCCCTGTGCGGGGCAGCACCTACTTTTCTTTGCCGCCGCAAAGAAAAGTAGGCAAAAGAAAGCGGGCTAACACCGCCCGCTTCGGTCTTTGCCTGCGGGCCCCCAACGGTTCCTATCCTTCACACGGCAACCGCTCAGTCACCGCCCGTTGCCATCGCTTCGAATATTCGCCTACCCCACTCCAATCACCCGTAGTGCAACCTGCGGCAGCGTCCCGTCACTGCAGCCCAGGTGGCAAACGGTGTGTAGGTTGTCGCGCATTATGCGTCGGCGATCCTACGAGACACACCGCCTTTGCTTTTCAGTCCGGAGTGAAGCGCATACGCCGCGACAGCCGACACACCGTTTGCCACCTGGGCGGCCTGGG
>NZ_QBUY01000012.1 GCF_003121405.1 Paraburkholderia sp. C35
GGCCCGCTGAGACGCGGGAGTGTGAAGCGGGTGATGCGCTCTTAAAGAGCGTTGGCAGCGGGCATCAAGAAGAGTGATGCCGTGTGAAGGATAAGAACAGTGGGGGACCCGCAGGCAACTACAAGGGTTGGCGGTGTTCAGCGGCTTTCTTTTGCCTACTTTTCTTTGCCGCGGCAAAGAAAAGTAGGTGCTGCCCCGCACAGGGGCGACGCATGAAGAACCACTAACAAAACGCGGATGCCAGCGAACCCACAAGCAACCCAACCCAGCACCGCAAGACAAACCAAAGCCAGGTGCCGCCCGCACAGGGACAACACATCAAGCACGAAAGCAAATCGCGGATGCCAGCGAAAACCAAACGCAACCGCCCAGCTACGCTATAGCTCCCAACCTCTTCCCAAGACTGATTACCTCATCAGCCCGATACCCGAGGGACTCATAAAACCCCCTCACATCAGCCTTGGCGCTAAGCACCTGCAAATTCACCTTAGGACAATCCAGCGCGGTGAGTGCCGCTTCGGCATGATGAACCAGCTGCGTCCCGATTCCGAGTCGCCTTGACGACGCATCGACAGCGAGCGAATACATCCACCCACGATGCCCGTCATACCCGGCCATCACCGTGCCGACAATACTGCCGTCTTTAACGGCAACAAAGAACAGTTCAGGCTGCGTAGCGAGTTTATTCGCGATAGACAGATGCGGATTGCGCTGCGGCCTCGAAGCATCCCGATACTCAGGAAACGCTTCGAGCCAAAGCGCAATCACATCGTCCGTATCGCCCGCGTCGAACACGCGGATCGATACAGTCGAAGTCAAAGCCTCGATCACAGCGAATCCAGAATCGAGCGCAGCATCGCCATCATCTGATCGATCTCTTCCGTCGTCACGTTCAGCGCGGGCATGAAACGCAGCAGATTCGGACGCGCTGCGTTCAGCAGCAGACCGTCCGGGCCCATCAGGCGCGCCTTCTCGACGATCTGATTGCCGATATCCTTGCCGAGCAGCAGCGCACGCAGCAGACCTTCACCACGCTCGCCGAGGAAGCCGCGCTCTTCCGACAGTTCCAGCAGCTTCGCACGCAGATACTCGCCGCGCGCCTTCACGCCGTCCAGGAAACCCGGCGCCGTCAGTTGCGAGATCACCGAATAGCCCGCTGCCGTCATCAGCGGATTGCCGTTGTACGTGCCGCCCTGGTCGCCCGCTTCGAACACTTCCACATGCTTCTTGCACAGCAGCGCGCCCAGCGGCACGCCACTGCCGATACCCTTTGCCAGCGTCATCACGTCAGGCTCGATGCCCGACAGTTCATACGCGAACAGGGTGCCAGCGCGGCCACAGCCGCTTTGCACTTCATCGACGATCAACAGCAGGCCGTGCTTCGTCGTCAGTTCGCGCAGTTGCTGCATGAACTCGCGCGTGGCCGGAATCACGCCGCCTTCGCCCTGGATCGGCTCCAGCATCACGGCGATGGTCTTGTCGGTGATCAGCTTTTCGACGGAGGCGATGTCGTTCAGCTCGGCCTTCGGGAAGCCCGGCACCTGCGGTGCATAGATCGTGTCCCAGCCCGGCTTGCCGCTCGCCGACATCGTCGCGAGTGTGCGGCCGTGGAAGCCGTGATCGAACGTGATGATCTCGTACGCGCCGTTCTTGAACTTCTTGCCGTACTTGCGCGCGAGCTTGATCGCGCCTTCATTCGCTTCCGCGCCGCTGTTCGTGAAGAACACCTTGTCGAAGCAGCTATGCTGCGTGAGAAGGGCGGCCAGCTTCGCCATCGGCGCGTTGTAGAACGCCGGCGACGGATTGATCAGCGTCTTTGCCTGTTCCGTCAGCGCTTCGACCACGCCGTCGTTGCAATGGCCGAGGCTGTTGACGGCCCAGCCCTGAATGAAATCCAGATATCGCTTGCCGGTGTTGTCGTAGAGCCACGAGCCCTTGCCGTGCGTGAAAACGATTTCGGGCCGGTTCGTGATGTACATCAGCGAATCGATCGGATACTCATTGAAATTCATGGCTACAGGCTCCAGGCAAACAGGGATGAAAATCCGCCTCGGACAGAATGGCCCAGCAACGGAAAGAAAAAGGCACTGCGGAAATACAAAAAGCCACGGCATGCCGTGGCTTTCATGATTCGAACTGCAAGCGCGTTGTTCGCGCGAATCCGTGACGAAGCCAGCGGCGCCCCTAAGGGAGCAGCGAGCGGCGACGTCGAAGTTCGGACAGGATGCGGTTCATGCGCGAAAGAATACGACAATGCCGGCGCCCGTGTAAACCTGCAATTTGCATGTTTTTCACGCAGTGCCGGCCGGTTTCACTTACACAACGTGACAGCGCAACGATCAGACGGGGTTCGCGAGATCGGCGGCGCTGGTGAACGAATCCGCATAGAACTCGTCTTCCGGCAGGCGATGATGCTGCGTGAAATCGCGCTGCGCCGACTCGACCATCACGGGCGCACCGCACGCGTACACCTGATACGCCGACAAGTCTGGCAGATCTTCGATGACGGCCCGATGAACAAAGCCCGTGCGGCCCGTCCATGCGTCGTCAGCGTCCGGCTCGGACAGCACCGGCACGAACTTGAAGTTCGGAATCTCGCGCGCCCATTGCTCGGCGAGTTCCAGCATGTACAGATCCTTCTTGCGGCGCGCTCCCCAGTAGAGCGTCATCGGGCGCGTGATGTTCTTGAACACGGCATGTTCGACGATCGCTTTCAGCGGCGCGAAGCCGGTGCCCGATGCGAGCAGCACGATCGGCTTGTCCGATTCTTCGCGCAGGAAGAACGTGCCGAGCGGCGCTTCGAAGCGCAGGATGTCGCGCTCCTTCATCGTGTTGAAGACGTGGTCCGTGAACGCGCCACCCGGCATGTGACGGATATGCAGTTCGACGGGACCTTCCGCGCTCGGCGCGCTCGCCATCGAATAGCTGCGGCGCTTGCCGTCCTTCAGGATGAATTCGAGGTACTGGCCCGCCATGTACTGCAGGCGTTCATTCGCGGGCAATTGCAGCTTGAGCACGACGACGTCGTCGGCCTTGCGCTCGATTGCGTTCACGCGGCACGGCAGTTTCTTGATCTGCACGTCGCCGATGCCCGTCACTTCGCGGATATCGACTTCGAGGTCGGTGCAGGCCGTCGCGCAGCACAGCAGCGCCATGCCACGCGTCTTTTCATC
Organism: Paraburkholderia sp. C35; assembly: GCF_003121405.1. Lineage (GTDB taxonomy): Bacteria > Pseudomonadota > Gammaproteobacteria > Burkholderiales > Burkholderiaceae > Paraburkholderia. Next base: position 3,174 of record NZ_QBUY01000012.1, read on the forward strand.
GTTCGACAGCGCCGACGACGAATGCGCGCGCTGCTCGACTTCACCCGCGACCACCGTGCCCTTGCATGAACCGCATGCGCCGTTCTTGCAGCCGTACGGCAGGCCGATGCCCTGGCGAAGGGCGGCGGTCAGCACGGGTTCGTCGGGTTCTACCTGAAACTGCCGGCCACTCTGCCGGAGCGTTACGTTGAATGCCATATGTGTTCGATCTTCGAATGCAGGGAATCAGTCACCAATGCGTGTCGTGGATCGCAGATACAATGCGTCCACGATGAAAGCCACACGAACAATGCGCAGGCCGCGCGTGCTGATCGTCGGTTGCGGCGATGTGGGCATGCGCTGCGTACGGCAACTGCAAGGACGCGCGCGTCTCTATGCGCTCACGAGTCACGCGGAGCGCCGCGACGAACTGCGCGCGGCGGGCGTCACGCCGATTGTCGGCGATCTGGACGTGCGCGCGAGCCTCTCGCGTCTTGCACGCCTCGCGCCGACCGTGCTGCATCTCGCACCGCCGCAAAAAACGGGCGACACCGATACACGCACGCGCGCCTTGCTGGCCACACTGACTGCGCCGCGTAACAGCCGCGCCCGCCGTGTGGCGACGGGGCGATTGCGGCGCGCGCAGCATGCCATTCGTGCACGCAAAACATCCAGTATTGTACCCGACGGGGGGGCTCCCGCTCCGCGTGCCGGGTATCGGCCGAATGGGCGATTGCGCCTCGTTTATGCCAGCACCACGGGGGTCTACGGCGATTGCGGCGGCGCCTGGCTCGACGAAACGCGTCCCGTCGCGCCCGCCAATGACCGCGCGATACGCCGCGTATCGGCGGAAACGCAATTGCGGCGCGCGACGGCGCGACGTTCGATCACGGCAAGCATCGCCCGCATTCCGGGCATTTATGCGGGCAACCGGCTGCCGCTCGCGCGGCTGGAGAAGCGTACGCCCGCGCTCATCGACGCCGACGACGTCTACACGAATCACATTCACGCCGACGATCTCGCCGCGATCCTGCTGCGCATGACGACACATGGCCGTCCGTCGCGCGTAATCCACGCCTCGGACGACACGACGCTGAAAATGGGCGAATACTTCGACGAGGTCGCGGACGCGTTCGGTATCGAGCGCGCGCCGCGCATTACCCGCGCCGAAGCGGAACAGCAACTCGGCGAGATGATGCTGTCGTTCATGCGCGAATCGCGGCGGCTCATCAACGCGCGACTGAAACGCGAGTTGCATGTCAGGCTGCGTTATCCGAGCGTCGAGGATTTTTTGCGCACGGTCACGCGCGCCGGCTGACAGCAGCCGGACGCGGGCAAGCCCGAAAACGGCAGTCGGACTGCTCAGGTGAGTGCAGGCAGCGCTTCCAGCAACAGGAAGCAGCAGAACGCGCCGATCAGCGCGGCGATCAGGTTCGGCTCATATCGGTGCCGAAGATGCATGACGGCGACCACGCCGCCGATCATCAGCATCGCGAGCCCGATGAACGCGATCATCCCGTACGAAACCGCCAGGTTGCCGAGTGTGACCATGGCGCCTCCTTGCCTGCTTTGTAATGTTTGTTGATCCGAGTATAGGACGGGCGTTCGGAGCAAGCATGCTGCGTCGCAGCGTTTTTGCAAGGTTATGGTAGGGGTTTTGTTCGGAATCCCACGTAGTGTCAGGGACTTGCGACAAGCCGCACGTAGCGCTAGTCGTTTACCCGTTCCGTAGTGCGCCCAGGTCGGCTTCCGTGAGCCATTGCCACGCGCCTTCGGCGAGCGAGTCAGGCAGCGCCAGTCCGCCCACCCGCTCGCGATGCAGCGCTTCGACCCGGTTGCCTGCCGCCGCGACCATCCGCTTCACCTGATGGTATTTGCCTTCCAGCACGGTCAGTTCCAGCAGATGCTCACCGCGCGCCTTCGCGGCGACGGCGGCGATCGGCTTCGCTTCGCCATGCAGCAGCACGCCATCGCGCAAGGCGGCGAGTTGGGTGTCGTCGAGTGGATGGCGGGTGGTGGCCAGATAGACCTTCGGCACCTTACGCTTCGGCGACGTGTACGCGTGGACGAACTGGCCGTCGTCGGAGAGCAGCAGGAGGCCCGTCGTGTCCTGATCGAGCCGGCCGACGCATTGCACATTGCGCGACGCGAACTGCGCGGGTAGCAGGTTGAACCCGCTCAGATGATGCTGCGGATCGCGCGAGCATTCATAGCCCGCAGGCTTGTTGAGCAGGACGTACGCGCGTTCGTGATAAGGCCAGGCGGTGCCGTCGACTTCGAACGGGAGCGTGTTCGTATCGACATCGGCGTCGGGATCGTCAAGGGTGACACCCGCAATCGACACGCGGCCGTCCGCGATCATCGCGCGGCATTGACGGCGCGAACCGAAACCCTGGGAAAAGAGAACGCTTTCGAGATTCATGGGAGCGGGCAGAAGGGCATCGGGAAGCCGCGATGCATCAAAACGTCGACGGCGTCCTTCGTACGGAAGGACGCCGTCATTGCCTGCATTTTACCTTCCGCCTCGCGTCGCTCCGCCCGCAAAGACGCAAGACGTGCGTCAGTGCGCGCCCGAACGCCGCTCGACGAACCGCGCGACGTAATCGTCGGCGGGCCTGGTGAGGATTTCGTTCGGCGTGCCTTCCTGCACCAGCGTGCCGTCGCGCAGGATCGCAATGCGATTGCCGATGCGCAGCGCTTCGTCCAGATCATGCGTGATGAACACGATGGTCTTGTTGAGCGTCGCCTGCAGCTGCAGCAACTGGTCTTGCATCTCTGTGCGGATCAGCGGATCGAGCGCCGAGAAGGCTTCGTCCATCAGCAGCACGTCGGTATCGGCGGCGAGCGCGCGGGCCAAACCCACGCGTTGACGCATGCCGCCCGACAGCTCATCCGGATAGTGATCGGCGTAACCGTCGAGACCGACCTTGCCGAGCCACATGCGCGCCTTCTCGTTCGCTTCCGCCTTGCCTTCGCCGCGCGTGCGCAGCGCATAGGCAGTGTTGTCGAGCACGGTCTGATGCGGCAGCAGGCCGAAGTTCTGGAACACCATGCTGACCTTGTAGCGGCGCAGTTCGCGCAAACCATGCTGATCGAGCTTGATGACATCCGACCCGTCGATCACGATCTCTCCCGCCGTCGGCTCGATCAGCCGGTTGAAGTGGCGCACGAGCGTCGACTTGCCCGAACCCGACAAACCCATGATCACGTAGATTTCGCCCGAGCCGATATGCAGGCTCACGTCGTTCAGGCCGACATTGCAGCCCGTTTGCGCCAGCACTTCGGCCTTGGTCTTGCCGCTTTTCAAAAGATCCAGCACGCGCCGGTGACCCGCTTCATGGCCGAAAAGCTTGTACACGTTCTTGACTTCAATCGATGACATGTCCATGCCCTCCGTCAATCTGCCGTGCGGGTTTCGAGTCCGCTTTGCGTTGCGTTTTCACCGCCTGCTGCTGCCGTGGCTTCATCGCGTGCGCCTGCATTGCGATACGGCACACGCGATGCCGCCTTCGCCTTGCGGCGCTGCGCAGCGAGGCGTCGCGTGCGGCGGTCCTGTCCATAACCCTGACTGATCCGGTCGATCACGATAGCCAGAATCACGATCGCGATACCCGCCTGCATGCCCTTGCCGATATCGAGCGTCTGGATGCCGGCGAGCACGTCTTCACCGAGACCACGCGAGCCGATCATCGACGCGATCACGACCATCGACAGCGCCATCATCGTCGTCTGGTTGATACCCGCCATGATGCTGGGCCGCGCGAGCGGCAACTGCACGTTCATTAGCAACTGCCAGCGCGTCGTGCCGAATGCGCGTGCCGCTTCGACCACATCGGCATCGACGTGACGGATGCCGAGATCGGTCAAACGGATCAGCGGCGGCAGCGCGTAGATGATCGTCGCAAGAATGGCGGGCACCTTGCCGAGGCCGAACAGCATCAGCACCGGGATCAGATACACGAAGCTCGGCAGCGTCTGCATGATGTCGAGCACAGGCAGCAGCATGCGGCGCATCCACGGGCTGCGCGATGCCCAGATGCCGAGCGGAACGCCGAGCACCACCGACAGCACGGTTGCCACCAGCATCAGCGCGAGCGTCTGCATCAGCTTGTCCCACAAGCCAAAGCAGCCGATCACATACAGCAGCAGCACGAAAAAGCCCGCAATGCCGATGCGGCGCGTCGCGTTCAGCGTGAGCAGCCCGACGGCGATCAGGATCACCAGCGGCGGCGTCGCGCGCAGCATGCCTTCGAGCGGCACCAGCACGTAGCGCAGCAGCGCCGTGCTGAAGTCGTGAAAACTGTCGCCATACGCGGCGACGAACGATTGCACATGGTCGTTCACCCAATCGGCGATCGACAGATGCAGAAAGATCGAATTCATATTGAAACCCTCCGATGCGTCATCACGCGTCGCTGCTGAATCAGCTGGCCAGCGCGGCCTGAACCTTCTGTGCGACGTCGGTCGGCACCCATGCCTTCCACATGTCCGGATGGTCGCGCAGGAACTGCTTCGCCATCGTCTGGCCGTCGATCTTCTTGCTGGTCATATCGAGGATGGTCTTGTTGAGGAAGTCCATCGGGAAGCTGACCTTCGAGTAGGTTTCCATCAGTTGCGGCTCGGCCTGATAGAACGGCGTCGACACACCCACCTTCAGATGCGAAACCAGATACGACGACGCGCATTGCGACGTGCTGTTATCCGCGCGCAGCGTGTCCCAGCACTTCTGGTTGAAGGCGGGCATCTTCAGCTGGACGAACTTGTACTTCGCCATCAGCGCAGCAGGTTCCCAGTAGTAGAAGAGGATAGGCTTGCCGCGCTGATACGCCGATTCGATCGCGGCATCGAGCGCAGCGCCCGTGCCGGGACGGAAGTCGGTGTACGAATCGTCGAGGTTCAAGGTCTTCAGCAAGCGACGGTTCACGCGCTCGCAATCCCAGCCCGACGGGCAATTCAGGAAGCGGCCTTTGCCCGGTTCTTCATCGTCTTCGAACACGCCTTTGTACTTCGGCAGATCGGTGACGGAAACGAGGTTCGGCGCGACGGGCTTGATGTTGCGTTTCGCGTCGCCTTTCACGACGTACTCGGGCACGAACCAGCCTTCGTTGGTGCCGCCCGGCAGCGTGTCGCCGAGCAGTTTCACGTGGCCATCGGCGACCGCTTTCGCGATGATTTCCGAGCGGCCCGTCCACTGTTCGGACCACACCTGCAGATCGTCGCGCGACAGCGCGGTTTCGGTGGCGGCGGTGTTGCCGGGGATCGTGTCCGTCTTGCAGCCGTAGCCCTTTTCGGTAATGAAGCGCAGCACTTCCGACGTGAACGAACCGCTTTCCCACGTGACGCCCGCAAAGCGCACCGGCTTGCCTGCCGAGCACCACGTACCGGCGTGAGCGGCGGCGGGCCATAAGGCGCCGGCGGCGAGCGCGACCGTGACGGCGCGCATCAGGGATCTGATCTGCATGGTGTGTCTCCGATTGTGATTGGATGTCTGGCGCTGTCGTGGAGCGCCTTTCGTTGCGTTGCGTGTATTGCTTGCGTCGCGGCGTCAGCCGTACGTGCTGCTGGAACTGAGCGTCGCGGCGAGAATGTCTTCGTCGATGGCAAGACCGAGGCCCGGCGCATCAGATAGCGTGATCCAGCCTTCGCTGTCGATATCGATCGGGTTCCTCAACATGAAGTCGCGGCGTTCGATCGACCACTCGGGCGGGTCGTACGGAAATTCGATGAACGGCGCGCTCGCGGCACCCGCCGTCAGATGCAGGTTGGCGGCAAGGCCGATGCCGTTGCCCCACGTATGCGGCGTGAACACCTTACCGCGCGCCTCGACGGCCTGCGCGAGCTTGCGCAGCCCTTCCATGCCGAGCGAGCAGGCGACGTCCGGCTGGTACACGTCGAGGCAATCGCGTGCGAGCATCTGGTCGAACTCGTAGCGCTCGCGCGTCATCTCGCCGCCGGCTATGCGCAATGCCGGCGACACCGTTTGCCGCAGCCGCGCCATGCCGTCGTAGTCGCCGCGGTGCAGCGGCTCTTCCATCCAGTAGACGCGCTGCTGTTCCAGTTCGCGCGCGACGGCGAGCGCTTCGTCGAAGGTCCACGGCGCGGCCGTGTCCCACGGCATGCGCCAGCCCTGATTGCAATCGACCATCAGTTCGAGCCTGTCGCCGACGGCGTCGCGCACGGCGGCGAGCACGGTGAAATCGTCTTTCAGTTGCGGACGGCCAAAGCGGATTTTCAGCGCCGGAAAGCCGCGTTCCGCGACATGCAGCGCCATGCGCGCCATTTCATCGGGACGGCGGTGCACGCCGCTCGACGCATACGCGCGAATCCGGTGGCTGCGACCACCCGCCATCTGCCAGCACGCCTCGCCGCGGATTTTTCCGGCGAGATCCCACAGCGCGATATCGAGCGGCCACGGACGGCCCGCATGAAAACCGATGTTGTCGAGCACGGCGCTATGGCGCGCGAGATCGAGTGGATCGGTGCCGACAAAAAGATGCTGGTAGTCGGCGAAACCGTACATCGCGTCGCCGGAACCGATGCCGACATGACCGGCATCGTCGTGCACCCGCACGATGGTCGCGGGAAATTTGCGGCGCGGCTGGCTATCCCACGAGGCGGGGAAAGGCGGATCGAGCACCAGCTGATGGTGCGTCACTTCGATCCGGGTGATCCGGGTGGCTTGAGCGGTACAGCTCACAGCCTCGCTTGCTTCACGATCCATCAGGCGTCTCCTCCTGAATTGACGCAGTGCCGCATGCAATGCGGTCACAATGCGTATCGAATGGGATAAGAATGACGCAATGCTATGAAGGTGACGCAGGCAACTCAATCGGTTCAATAAAAGTAAATGACTGCATCCAATTCTGGGATATGCGTTGCGTATCATCCGAATGACACAACTCAACAAACTCCGGAGACCGTCGCATCATGGCGATGAATGCCTGGCTGCCGAGAATCGAGGCGGGCAGCGAACCGAAATATCAGGTGATTGCGCGCGCGTTCGCGCAGGCCATTCTCAACGGCCAGTTGCCTGCCGGCGAGAAGCTGCCGCCGCACCGGTCGCTGGCGAGCGAACTGAAAGTCACGACGGGCACGATCAGCCGCGCCTACGCCGAACTCGAGCGCCAGGGTCTCGCCAATGCGCGGGTCGGCGACGGCACGTACGTCGCGCAGGCGCGCTCGCGTGAGTTGCCGGCGGTCGCCAACGGTTATGCGGCGCTGCGTCCCGGCGTGGGCAGCGCGCCGCCGCTGATCGACCTCGGCCAGAACGTGCCGCAATCGACGGAAGAAGCTGCCGCGCTTTGCGCCACCCTCGCCGATGTCGCCACTGATCAGCGCCTTGCGGCCGAACTACTGCAATACGCGCCGGAAGCGGGTTCGATGCGCCATCGTCTGGCGGGCGCCGCGTGGCTTGGGCGCGCGGGCAGTCCGGCCAGCGCCGCGCGCGTGCTCGTCACGCAGGGCGCGCAACATGCGCTCGCGTCGGTGCTGCGCGCCGTCACGCGTCCCGGCGACACCGTGCTGGCCGAAGTGGTCAGCTATCCAGGCTTCATCGCGCTCGCGCGGCAGTTGCGGCTGCATCTGGTCGGCGTCGAAATCGATCAGGAAGGGCTGGTGCCCGCCGCGCTGGAACTCGCGTGCAAGTCGCTGCATCCGCGCGCGAGCTTTTGTGTGCCGACCATCCACAACCCGACCACGGCGACGATGTCGTCCGAACGGCGTGATGCTGTCGCCGAAATCTTGCAACGGCATGGCGTGCTGCTGATCGAAGACATCGTGCCGGCGATGCTGCTGGAAACGCCGCCGGAACCGCTCGCCGTGCGCATGCCGGAGCAGGCGTTTCTGATCGCGGGGCTGTCGAAATCGGTGGCGCCGGGTTTGCGGGTCGGTTATCTGCAGGCGCCGAGCGCGTGGTGCTCGAAAATTGCCGCGGTGATCCGCAGTGACTGCTGGATGACCGCGCCGCTGATGGCCGAGATTGTGTCGCGCTGGATCGAAAGCGGCGAGATGGACCGGCTCAATGGCTTGCAGCGGGTGCGTATCGACGCCGAGCACGAAGTGGCCAACGCCGCGCTCGAAGGGGTCACGTACCGGCAGGCGCCGACCAGTTCGCACCTGTGGCTGCCGTTGCCCGAGCCGTGGCGCGCGGCCGAGTTCGCGGCGGCGCTGCGTCAGGAAGGCGTGCTCGTCAAAACAGCCGACAGCTTCGTGATCGGCCGCAATGCCGCGCCGCACGCGATCCGCATCTGCATGAGCGGGGCAACCTCGCTCGACGCGCTCGCGCGTGGACTATCGCTGATTCGCACGACGCTCGAACATGGGCTTGAAAGCGGCATGGCGGCGTCGTACGCGCCTTGATGCGCGTTCCTGTCTGACTCGACGAAAGGACTGCGCGTCGTAATCGTAGGGTCTGCCGCCCAGGCGTCACTCCTTGCCGAATTCCTTCGCCGCGCGATCGATTGCATCGGCAGTCGCGCCCGCATGCGCGACGGGCACCAGATGGCTCGACGGCGTCTCGATGATGGTCGCGCCGATCCGATGCGCCATCCAGCGCTGGATTTCCGGCGACACGGCGCGGTCGCGCGACGTCACGAGATAGAACGAGGGCTTGTAGCGCCACGCGGCTTGCGTGGCGTGCTCTTCGAAGGCTTTGGCGGCAATTGGCTGCTGCGCGGCGACCAGCACGCGGGTCAGGCTTTCGGGCACATCGGCGGCGAAGTCGTCGTGATAGCGCGCCGGGTCGAGCCACAGGAAGCCGGTGCTGTCCTTCATCATCGCGGAGCCGGCGGGCATCTGCGGGCCGCGCTTGAGAATATCGACCGCCGATTCGCCCACGTCAGGCGCAATCGCCGACACATAGACGAGACCGACCACTTTCGACGCCTCCGGTCCCGAGCCCGCCTCGGTAATCACGACACCGCCCCACGAATGGCCGACCAGCACGGTCGGTCCGGATAGTTGAGCGAGCACGCGATTGGTGGCGGCGAGATCGTCGGCGAGCGAGGTCAGCGGAATCTGCACCGACACCACGTGATATCCCTTCTTTTGCAGCCGTTCGATCACGCCGTTCCAGCTAGAGCCATCGACGAACGCGCCATGCACGAGGACGATGTTCCTGACAGGGCCGCTTGGCGGCGCGCCGCCAGCGCTCGGGCGAGGCGCGGGCGCAGGCGCAGCGGCGGGCGGCGGCGGCGCGGGTTCGGCAGCGGCAGGAGCGGGTGCAGCAGGTACAGCAGGCGGAGGCGGCGCCTCATCGGCAGCGGGCGCCGCAGCAGGCGCAGGCTGTGGCGCGGGTTGTCCCGTCTGCGCGAACACGCCGGTGGTGGCGACACACGCGCCCAGGAGAACGGCATAGAGCAGACGTTTCGGCGACATGGCGACTCCATCGGCTGGGCGGGATTCTGCGACCATACCGAACGCAAGGCAGGGTGACAACCGCTATCCCACGGAGTTTTCGGACACGTTGCGCAACGGTTTGGCGGCTGCGTGGAAATCTGTTGCGAGAGCGGCGATGTGGATGCGGCACGCTTCGACCGGATCGGCGCCCGTCCTGCCCGATAGGTGGGCACTGCATCGAAGGGTACAATTTAGGGTTTTTCCGCACGGCTTCTCCCCGGGCGACGCGTATCCAATGCAGTGGAGTGAGACATCTTGAGTAACGAACAGCAGCATGATGGCCTGAAGCGTGGGCTGAAAAACCGGCATATCCAGCTGATCGCGCTGGGCGGCGCGATCGGCACGGGCCTCTTTCTCGGCTCGGCGGGCGTGCTGAAGTCGGCAGGGCCGTCGATGATTCTCGGCTACGCGATCGGGGGTTTCATCGCTTTCCTGATCATGCGGCAACTCGGCGAAATGGGCGCGCAGGAGCCGGTAGCGGGTTCGTTCAGCCACATCGCGTACAAGTACTGGGGCGATTTCCCCGGCTTCCTGTCCGGCTGGATTTACTGGGTGCTGTACGTGCTCGTGAGCATGGCTGAACTCACGGCCGTCGGGACTTACGTGCACTTCTGGTGGCCGGCTGTGCCCGCTTGGGTGTCGGCGCTGGTGTGCTTCGTCGTGATCAATGCGATCAACCTCGCGAACGTGAAAGCCTACGGCGAGACCGAGTTCTGGTTTGCGATCATCAAGGTCGTGGCCGTGATCGGCATGATCCTGTTCGGCGGCTATCTGCTGGCGACGGGCCAAGGCGGCCCGCAGGCGTCGCTGTCGAACCTGTGGAGCCACGGCGGCTTCTTCCCGCACGGCTTCAATGGCCTGTTCATGATGCTGGCCGTGATCATGTTCTCGTTCGGCGGGCTGGAACTCATCGGCATCACGGCGGCGGAAGCGGCCGAGCCACAGAAGAGCATTCCGAAAGCCGTGAATCAGGTGATCTACCGTATTCTCATTTTCTACATCTGCTCGCTGGTGGTGCTGCTGTCGCTGTATCCGTGGAATCAGGTAGCCGAAGGCGGCAGCCCGTTCGTGATGATCTTTTCGCAGATCGGTGCCGGGCTGACGGCGAATGTGCTGAACGTGGTGGTGCTGACGGCGGCTCTGTCGGTGTACAACAGTGGCGTGTATGCGAACAGTCGCATGCTGTACGGTCTCGCCGAGCAGGGCAATGCGCCGCGCGCGCTGCTCAAGGTCGATCGACGCGGCGTGCCGTATCTGGCGATCGGTCTGTCGGCGCTCGCGACGTTTGCTTGCGTGATCATCAATTACCTGATTCCCGCGAAAGCGCTCGATGTGCTGATGGCGCTCGTCGTCGCGGCGCTCGTGCTGAACTGGTCGCTGATCAGCCTGACGCATCTGAAGTCGCGCCGCGCGATGCTGGCGCAAGGCGAAACGCTCGTGTTCCGGTCGCTGTGGTTTCCGCTCGGCAACTGGATCTGCCTGGCCTTCATGGCGATGATCCTCGTGATTCTCGCGATGACGCCTGGGTTGAACGTGTCGGTGCTGCTGGTGCCGGTGTGGCTGATCGTGATGTGGATCGGCTATGTGGTGAAGCGGCGCCGTGCGGCGGCGCATCAGATGGCGGGAGCGCGCTGAGCCTTTACCGTTATCGCTGACATAGTCGTCGAAGCGTTGAAGCAAAGCCGGATTGGCCGCAAGGAGCCACAGGAGGATTACTCGCTGGAGGCTGCCTTCCGTATGCACTATGAACTTCTGAAGGGCAAAGTGAAAGCAGCAGAGGAAGCAGAAGCTGCGCGGCTGGAGGCGAAAGCTAAGACGAAGGGTGGGTGAGTGGTTAGAAGGCCTGCTGCGTGCAGGCCTTCCCGCGTCTTACTGGCCGATTCGGTAGCGCAAACTCGGAAGTATTTCGTGTCCGCCGCTGGTGAGCGCCCACTGCATTTTGCCTTGGTCTGGAGTCAAAGTGATCGCGCCAAAGTCATGTAGCTTCACCTTCAGCGATTGAAAATCGGCATCGAGTACATGGACGCTATTGAGTCTCCCAGCGGACTCGTCCTTCAGGGCCTTGTCGAGATAGCGCTTCACGGCCAGTTCGTCCGCGCCAGCCATCAGCATTGGTCCAAGAATGCGAAACAGTTCAAGGTAGTTGCCTCTCCATACGTCTTGTCCGACTAACTTTATCTCTCCAGGCCGCGCCACGAAGTCGTATCGAAGCTTGAGTTGTTCCGACATTCGTTCGATCGAAATCTTCTTTTGCGGCGCGGATGACTTGACTGGTTTCGGGGGGTCGCCGCTGATAGTGGCGGGCTTGGCGGTCGCAGTACGAACGATGTAGAGCGCGGCTAAAGCGGACAGAACTACCCAAATCGCGAGCAGCCAAAGCGGAACGTTGACGGGCTGATTCCATTTCAGTCCTGACAGGGCCGCGCCTGCTGAGGTGGTGGCAAGAAGAATCAGGCCAGCGATGACGTTCGCACCGACTGAATCTTTCCAAACTCGTTGAATGACGCTCATGTACGCCTGACGGGATTTCGTCCGATTGTTGTCGTGCCGCCGATTGTACAAGGCGGAAAGGCGGTCAACGCGTCGTGATGCTGCGTGAGTGATAGTAGGTGCTTGCGTGCGTTTTCGTACGTTTTCGTGCTTGACACTGCGTTTCTTTGCTGTAAAGTGCAAATACGTTCAAAAAAGGAGGTTCGAGCATGGAAACGCAAATTTCTGTTCCTGTCCAAACGCAGCAGTTCATTTCCCTAGTGGACTTCCTACGCAGCAACGGTGATTCGCGTGACCCCGTGCTTGTGGTCACAGAGGCCATCGACTATTGGATGGAGAACGCAAGCTGGAAATCGGAGTTGCTCAAAAAGAGCGCCACGCTCGGTTACCAGTGGAAGGAAGTCTTCATGGAAGATGGAACGGAAGTGCGGATGCAGTACAAGGGGCAGTACTACTACGCGAAGGTGGAGGGGGATCAGCTCATTTACGAAGGAGCGCCTACTACACCTGGGAGCCTTGCCAACACAATCGCAAACAGCAGCCGCAACGCGTGGCGCGATTTGTGGCTAAAGCTGCCGAGCGATCCGCAGTGGCGGCTGGCAGACGATTGCCGTGGATTGGCGCTGGGCGCCATGTTCAATGCCGGGTGATCGCGTAGAGTAAGCGTCGAACAGGAGCGCCGCGCATGGTCTATAAGCTCGCCGCCCGGCCCGTGGATCGCGAGTAGGGAAGGGATAGACGTTGCACTCGCGCGTCCGCTATAGTCGCGGCTCCGCAGTTGCGGGAAAATCGCGGAAAAGCTGAGAAGTAGCGGAAAAGTGCGGCTTAGACGGATGCCTGCAAAGGCTCGGAATCGAGCCTTTAGAATCAACGACTTTAAGAATTCTGGTGCCCAGGGCCGGACTCGAACCGGCACGCCTTGCGGCGGGGGATTTTGAGTCCCCTGCGTCTACCTGTTTCACCACCTGGGCTTGTACTGCTTACTGCGGCTCGACCTGGCGTTGCCGCCAGGCGAAGACGCAGATTATGGCGGAAAACGCGTCCGCGGGCAAGCCGACGCAACTGCGCGGCTACACCGTGCGCGAAAAGCGCTGCATCGTCTGCTGACCGAGATAGCGGTCGAACACCATCGCGATGTTGCGAACCAGCATCCGTCCCGCCTGCTGCACATCGAGCCGCCGGGCGCCGAGCTTCACCAGCCCGTCGTCCTCGAAGCCACGCAGCCGCTCCAGTTCCGGCGCGAAGGCATCCTGAAAGCGGATGCCATAGGCGGCTTCGAATTCGTCGAAACGCAGTTCGAGATTGCACATCAACTGGGTGATGATGTCGCGCCGCAGCCGGTCATCGGCGGACAGGCGCACGCCGCGCCGGATCGCCAGTTCGCCCTTGTCGATCGCGGCCGCGTAGCCCGGCAGGTCTTTCGCGTTCTGCGCATAGACATCGCCGACCTTGCCGATCGACGACGCGCCGAAGCCGATCAGATCGCATTCGGCGCGCGTGCTATAGCCCTGAAAATTCCGATGCAAGGTGCGCTTTGCCTGGGCGCGCGCGAGTTCGTCGGTGGGCAATGCGAAGTGGTCCATGCCGATATAGACATAGCCCGCGCCCGTGAGCCGTTCGACCACCAGTCGCAACAGCGCAAGCCGTTCGGCTGGCGAGGGCAGCGTGGATGCATCCATCTGACGTTGCATCTTGAAGAGCTGCGGCATATGCGCGTAGCCAAACACGGACAGCCGGTCGGGCGCGAGTTCGAGCATCGTATCGAGCGTCCTGCTGAAGCTGCTGACGGTTTGCGAAGGCAACCCGTAAATCAGATCCACGCCGATCGAATGAAAGCCCGTTGCGCGCGCGGCGCGTATGACGCTGGCCGTCATTTCGAGCGGCTGGATGCGGTTGATCGCGCGCTGCACGACGGGATCGAAGTCCTGCACGCCGAGGCTCAGGCGGTTGAAGCCGAGATTGCGCAGATGCACGATGGTTTTCGGCGACGCTTCGCGCGGATCGATTTCGATCGAAAATTCGCCTTCGGTGTCGCTGCGCATCAGGAAGTATTCGCGCGTCGTGGCCATCAGGTCTGTCATTTCGTCGTGCGACAGAAACGTCGGTGTGCCGCCGCCCCAATGCAGTTGCGATACGGGCCGCGCGGTGTCGAACAGCGCAGCCTGCATGGCGATTTCGCGCTTGAGCCGCGCCAGATACGGCGCCGAGCGCGCACGGTTCTTCGTCACCACCTTGTTGCAGCCGCAATAGAAACACACGGTGTCGCAGAACGGAATGTGAAAGTACAGCGACAGGTCGACGTCCGTCGCGCCGCGGTCGGCGGCGGCGCGTTGGTAATCGTCGATGGAAAAATCGTCGTGGAATTGCAGGGCGGTCGGGTAGGACGTGTAGCGCGGGCCGTTGGCGCTGTACTTCGCGAGCAGATCGGGGCGAAACAGCGAATCTGCCGAAGGAAAGGCGCGGCCGGAAGGAGCGGTGGTCATCGTATCGTTCTCCAGACGCCCGCCTGACGATGCACGAAGCCGCATGAATCGCGGCTTCCATGATGCGCGGGCAAGCAGGTCAGGCGGCACGCGACAGTGGGTTTGAGCGCGAACCAGTGTACGGGACGCCACGTGCGAGACGCTGGGTAAAAAGGTCACAACCCGGCCAATGGCACAATGTCGGTTGATCTGCGTCAAGTTATTGGCGATTTGACGCCGTCTCGAAGATTTGTGTTTCAGGAAGCGCGTAGTGTCCGTCCATCTGTCTCAACCGCCGTCCGCTTCTGCGGATCATGCGTGCCGTCCCGATTGCGGCGCGTGCTGCATCGCGCCGTCGATCAGCAGCCCGATTCCCGGCATGCCGCAAGGCAAGCCCGCAGGCGTGCGCTGCGTGCAACTCGGCGACGATTTGCGTTGCGCAATTTTCGGCAAGCCGGAACGTCCGGCCTGCTGCTCGGGTCTACAGCCGCAGGCAGACATGTGCGGCAACTCGCGCGATGAGGCGCTCGTCTGGCTCACGCGGCTGGAAGTCGACACGCGGCCCTGAGCGCAGCAAACGCATGCGTCGCAAGACTATCGTTCGAATCCCTGGAGAACCTGCATGACCCAACCCGCTGCGCCCGCACGGCGCCGCTTCCTGATGTCCGCGCTGTCCGCGTGTGCGAGCGCAAGCATTGCGGTGCCGCTGGCCGCGTGCGCCACGGCGACGTTCCCGTTTATTCCGGATCACTACACGTTTTCGCAGAAGCAGGTTCAGGAGGCCGTACAGCGCAAGTTCCCGTATCAGCGCACGGTATCGCAGGTATTCGATGTCGCGCTGAGCAACCCGGTAGTGGGCTTGCTGCCCGATACGAACCGCGTGGCGATCCGGCTCGACCTCCGCCTTGCCAGCCCGTTCCTGCAGCAGCCCGTCAATGGCGTGTTCACGCTGTCGAGCCAGCTCGAATACGATCCGCAAAGCCGTTCCGTCGTGCTGCGCGCGCCGAACGTCGACAATGTGAGCGTCGATGCCAACGTGCAGGCCTACGCGCAGCAGATCAACGCGGCCGCCGCGCTGATCGCGACCCAACTGCTGACCAACTATCCCGTCTACACCTTCAAGCCCGAACAGCTTCAATTTGCCGGAGTGAATTACGAACCCGGTACAATCACGGTCCTTACAAACGGCATACGCGTGCAGATCGTCGAAAAGTGACGTGCGCGCGGCCGGGCGGCCGCGCCATCCATGCTGACGCGGCCGGAATCGCCACCAACTCCAAGCGAAAAGGCCACGGATGGACTGGATACTCACGTTGAAGGCGCTGATTCTCGGCGTCGTGGAAGGCTTGACCGAATTTCTGCCGGTTTCGAGCACGGGTCACCTGATCGTCGCGGGCAGCGTGCTCAACTTCGATGTGCCGCAGGAAAAGACGTTCGACGTGGTGATCCAGCTCGGCGCCATTCTGGCCGTGTGCTGGGATTTCCGGCAGCGCATCATAAACGTCGTGTCGGGGCTCGGGACGCGTCCCGAGGCGCGCCGCTTCACGCTCAGCGTGATCATCGCGACGATTCCCGCCATCGTGCTGGGCCTGCTGTTCGAGAAATCGATCTAGGCGGTGCTGTTTTCGCCTGTGCCCGTGGCGTTTGCGCTGGTGGTGGGCGGCGTGCTGATCCTGTGGGTCGAGGCGCGGCAGCGCAACCGGCCGGACGTCCAGGCGCGCGTACATTCCGTCGACGATATGAGTCCGCTCGACGCGCTCAAGGTCGGTCTCGCGCAGTGTTTCGCGCTGATTCCGGGCATGTCGCGCTCGGGTTCGACGATTATCGGCGGGATGCTGTTCGGGCTGGACCGGCGCGTCGCCACCGAGTTTTCCTTCTTTCTTGCGATCCCGATCATCTTCGGCGCGACCGTGTACGAGTTGCACAAGGGCTGGCACGAACTGTCGACGGATGCGCTCGGGCTGTTCTCGATCGGCTTTATCGCTGCGTTCGTCAGCGCGTTCGCGTGCGTGCGCTGGCTGTTGAGCTACATCGCGGCGCTCGATTTCAGCGCGTTTGCCTGGTATCGGATCGGTTTCGGGCTGCTGATCCTGCTGATCGGCTATAGCGGCGGTCTGGCCTGGGCGGATTGAGGTTTTGCCGGGATCGTCGACAGTCCGGCAGATGTAAAAAAGGCCTGCGGTAGATTACAACCGCAGGCCTTTTTCATTCGACGCCACCGCGCTTCAGCTAACCGGACGCCGCTTGTAGATGAGATCCCACACGCCATGCCCGAGGCGCAGGCCGCGCTTCTCGAACTTCGTGACGGGACGGTAATCCGGGCGCGGCGCGTAGCCGTCGGCGGTGTTCTCGAGCGCGGGATCGGCGCCCAGCACTTCGAGCATCTGCTCAGCGTAGTTCTGCCAGTCGGTTGCGCAATGAATGTACGCGCCCGGCTTCAGACGCGACACGAGCAACGCGACGAACTTCGGCTGGATCAGGCGGCGCTTGTGGTGACGCGGCTTGTGCCAGGGATCGGGGAAGAAAATGTGCACGCCGTCGAGACTCTCGGGCGCGATCATGTTTTCGAGCACTTCCACGGCGTCGTGCTGGATGATGCGGATATTCGACAGGTTCTGCTCGCCCATCAGCTTCAGCAGCGCGCCAACGCCCGGCTCGTGCACTTCGACGCCCAGGAAGTCGTCATCCTGACGCCGCGCGTCGATTTCGGCTGGGGTAGCGCCCATGCCGAAGCCGATCTCCAGAATGCGCGGCGCGCGGCGCGCGAACACGGCATCCCAGTCCGGCTCTTCGGGCGAGTAGGGCACCACGAAGCGCGGCCCGAGTTCATCCATCGCGCGGCGCTGCCCCGTCGACACGCGGCCAGCGCGCGTCACGAAGCTGCGAATGCGGCGCAGATGCAGCGCGTTTTCCGGCGTTGTCGCGTCGGCGTCGATGCCGGCGGTATCGTTCGATTCGGGCAGTGCGTCGCCCGACAGTTCGGAAGCGTCGCTTGGCAGGCCGGCTTCGTTCGGATCGTGAATCATCGTGATGAAGGCAAGAGTGGCGGCGGGAAACCGATGTGCGGGAGAAGCGTCGTCGAGCGTCTTGTGACTGTCGCGGCAGGACGCACGCTATAAAAAAGCCGCCTTCAGGGCGGCGGCTCTCACGCTGGATTCTCCGCCTGGTCTCCCTGCTCGCGTGATGTGCGGAGAGGGAGCGGCTGAAAGTGGAGCGGGCGATGGGAATCGACCCCACGGCTCTAGCTTGGGAAGCTAGGGTATTACCATTATACGACGCCCGCAGAGCGCGCTATTTTACGCGGATTCGGCGGCTTTGGGCAAATTGGCCGGACGCGCGGCGCGTCCGGCACGCCAGTTTGCTTCAGATACCGAACAGCGTCAGTGAGACAGCCGCGCGCGTGCCGACCATCAGCAGCACCTGCACGATCACGAACAGCAGGATCGGCGAGAGATCGAGCCCGCCGAGGCGCGGCATGATCTTGCGCAGCGGATCGAGGAACGGCGCCGTCAGCTGGAACAGGATCGGCATGGCGGGCGAGCGCGGGTTGAGCCACGACAGCAGCGCCATCAAAATGGTCAGCCAGATCAGCAGGTTGAGCGCCCATTTGATGACGGTCAGCAGCGCGACGATCAGCAGCGACGGCATCAGCCCGAGCGGATCGACGCCGACGATCGCCACCATCAGCACGACATACACCACCGACGTGATCAGCGCGGCGACGATGCTCGCCCAGTCGATCCCGCGCGTGCCGGGAATGATCTTGCGCAGCGGCAGAACGAGCCAGTTGGTGACCTGCATCACCGCGCTCGACACCGGGTTGTACGGCTGCATGCGGATGAACTGGAGCCAGGCGCGCAGCAGCAGGGCCGCGCCGAACAGCGTGAAGACGGTATTGAGCAGAAAACGGGCGATATCGCCGAACATCGTGGATCCTTTCCTTCAGAAAGCGCCCCGTTTTGCGGAACGCGTGGCGCCGGCAGGCCGGCGGACGGCTGACAACATCGGGCGCGCGACGCTCGCGGTGACGCCGCAGCATCGCGCAGGTCGCCGCGCTAGTGCGCGACCTTGACTTCGCTAATCAGGATCTTGCCGTTGCCGCCGTCCGTGTAGTTGGGAATGTCGGCGAGCAATGTGTCGCTGGCGGGTTTGAAGACGTCGTAAAACGCTTCGATGGTATCGAACAGAAAATGCCCCGCGGCAACGAACGGCGGCGGCGAGCCGGGCGGCCCGGCGTTGATGCCGATATCGACCGACCAGCCCTTGAGCGCCGCGCCGAACAGCTTCGCGGCAAGCGGCATGTGCGTGCCGCAGTAATAGTCGACGTCGAAACGTCCGCCTTCTCGATACGGATACAGGATGCTGACCTTGATCATTGTGCGTTCTCGTCGGTTGGTCGCGATGCGCGGCTGGGCGTCGTGTGCCCGCTGCGCATCTGCCCGCGTGGTGGTCCCGGCGTTGCCTGCGAGGCTGTCCATGCCGCCGCGCCCCGTGATGGATGGCGGTCATGACGGTCCCGCTCATGCCGGACGTCACATTATCACGGCTTACTCGGCGCTTGCACCTTTCGCCGCGCCTTTGAGCGTGCGGCTCAGCGAGCGTTCGACGGCCGCGCCGATCGCGTCGACCGCGGCGGGCGGCGTCGTGCGCTGGCGAGCGAGTGCGACCGCACGACGCGACATCAGTCCGAACAGCGCGGCGTGATCGTCGCCGAGCGCTTCCATCAGCGACAGTTGCTTTTCCACCACGCCCAGATCGCCGCGCGACACGGGGCCCGCGAGCGCGTTGGCGAGGCCGCGGTCGCGCGCCGTTTCGAGCGTGCGGGCCATCATCGGCAGCAGCGCGCGGAGCGCGTCGTGCTCGTCGAAGCCGAGCTTGCGCCACAGGTTTACGTTTTCAGCCAGATTGCATAAGGTAAATCCTGCCGCGTAGTGGGCGGCGGCGTGATACAGCAGCCGACCGTCGGCGGGAATCGACAGGGGATGGCAGCGCAGCGCGGCCGCGAGCGCCAGCAAGGCGTCCTTGAGCGCGCCGTCCGCCTCGATGGTCACCGAGCAGCCGGCAATGCGGTCGACGTCTGTCGAATCGCCGCTGAACAGGTAAAGTGGATGAAAACCGCCGATCGACGCGCCCTGGTCCCGAGCCGGGGCAAGCAGTTCGACGGACGACGCGCCGCTGCAATGCACGACGGCCCAGGCTCTCGCGCCGGGTGCCGCGTGAGCGGGAAAGGCGAGTGTGTTCGCTGTCGTACCGATGCTGTCATCGGGGACGGTTAAAAAGAGTATGTCGCCGACTCGACGGCCCGCTGCGGGTCGTCATACGCGGCGCAGGATTCGATCTGACTGGCGAGTTGCCGTGCTGATTCCAGCGAGCGGCTCGCAATGGCCGTGACGGGATATCCGGCGCGTGCGAAGCCGGGCGCAAGGCAGCGCGCAATCCGGCCCGCGCCGACGAAGCCGAGGCGCGGCAGGGAGGGCTGGGACATGATTCCTGCTCCCGACGGGACTGAAGACAGAAGCTGGAGTATCGCGCTCCAATATTCCAGGGCGCGAACTGGCGGCATTCGTAGGTGGTTTGGGCGCATACAGGCGGGCGTTTCGCGGTTTACTGATGCCTCAGGGTGAGGCGTCAGGGCTGCTCAGGACGCGCGGCAACGGGCGCGCGAACGCACAGGCGCAAAAACTGCTTCAGGATTTCCGTAGGAGTGGATTGGCAGTTACCGTGGTTTTCAATGTCTCGCAGTCAGATTCGGGAGGTTACGATGAGCATCTTCGCGTACCGAAAGCACTTGCGGTTTCTCACGCATTCCCAACGCCGACGCTGGTGGGATCAGAAAAAGCGGCTCACCCCGCGGGTCAAGATCAGTGGCGCCTACGTGCCGCCTAATGTCTCGCGCGAATTCACCTATGTGAAAGTCGGTTGACGCCGATTCATAGCGGATCTGCAAGAATCAAGAGAAACGCCCGGCCTGTGCCGGGCGTTTTCGTTTGTGCATGCCGTTCTCGCGATGCCGTTCGATGCGCGCCCGCAACGCCCGCTGCTGAATTTGTAAATAAACATTACCGACGACGGCAGGGCGTTGCGAGGCGGAGCGGTCGAGTTGCCCGATTCGCATGCAATCAACCGCCAAACCCTTGATTTTCCGGGCCATCCACATCATATGACCAATGTGTAGAGGGCATTGCCTGACGAACCGCTTTCCCGCAATTGCAATTTGCAACAAATGCAGACAACGGCATGCAGGCTTTTTCGATACATTGAATTCAGCGCATGTCCGTCATGCGAACCGGTCATCAGGACCGGGCCGCCAGGAGAAATACAAGTGAAGAAGATCGTTCCGTTTATCGCTGCTGCTGCTCTCGGGGTGGGGTTGACCACTGCAGCACAGGCTCATGTGTCCGTTGGTATCGGTATTGGCGTGCCTGTTGCGCCGGCTTATCCCGTCTACGCCGCGCCGCCGCCGGCCTACTATGCACCGCCGCCTCCGCCTGTGGTGTACGCGCCGCCGCCGCCCGTCGTGTATGCGCCGCCTGCTGTCGTCGTGGGCGGTGGGTATTACGGCTATCACCGGCCTTATTACCATCACGGCTATTATGGCCGCCCATACTACCGCTATTGATGTCTGATTGCGTAGCGCTTGACGCTGCGCAAGCCGGATTGAAAAACGGCGCAACGCCGGCTGATTGCCGGGTTGCGCCGTTTTTGTTTCATCGTGCCGCCTCGTTCGTAGCGGACCGCCGCGTTGCCGCTCAGCTTGCGGCGTGAGCGGTTTGCACGATCAGATCGTTGTAGCCGTTGACGATCACGCTGTACGAAAAATACGCGAACAGCAGCGCCGACAGCACATGACACACACGCAACAGACGCGTGCCTGCGCGTTTGCGGCCGTGGCTCGCGAGGCCGCAGATAAAGAGCGTCCAGCACAGGCCACCAAGAAAAAACCCGCCTAGAAACACGGGTGCCGTCGTCACCGTTGTTGCGCCCGCTTTCGCGATCAATGCGCCGCCAACGGCCGCGAACCACAAGATCGCGCTGGGCGACGAGATCGCGAGCAATACGCCGCGCAGGAAACCGCGCTTCGGATCGAGATGTGGTGTCGATGCATCGGCTTCACCTTCGATGGGTGGCGCCGATGCAGGTATCAGCGCCTCGCGCGCCATCTTCCACGTGAGAAATAGCAGGATCGCCGCGCCGCCGATCCACACGACCCAGCGCACCGACTCGAATTGCAGCAACGCGGCCATGCCCGCCAGCGCGAGCGCGGCGTAGATCAGATCGCCGAAACAGGAACCGAGGCCGAGCCAGAAGCCAGGCCGGAAGCCATGCGACAACGTCAGCGAAATGATCGCGACGTTCACGAGGCCGATATCGAGACACAGCGACAACGACAGAAAAAAACCTTCCGACAACATCGACAAGCTATGCATCCGTCCAACCGTTTCTAGTGCGTGTTGTTATTCAGATCCGCGCTGGCGAATTACAAACCGAGCTCGCTCCACAAGCTGTCGATGCGCGTCTTCGTCGCCTGGTCCATGACGATCGGCGCGCCCCATTCGCGATCGGTTTCGCCCGGCCATTTATTGGTCGCGTCGAGTCCCATCTTCGAGCCGAGACCCGCAACGGGCGATGCGAAATCCAGATAATCGATTGGCGTGCGATCGACCAGCACGGTGTCGCGCGTCGGGTCGATGCGTGTCGTGATGGCCCAGATCACTTCCTTCCAGTCGCGGATGTTCACGTCTTCATCGACGACCACGATGAACTTCGTATACATGAACTGCCGCAAGAAGCTCCACACACCGAACATCACGCGTTTCGCATGGCCCGGATAGCTCTTCTTCATCTGCACGATCGCCATCCGGTAGCTGCAGCCTTCCGGTGGCAGATAGAAGTCGGTGATCTCCGTGAACTGCTTCTGCAGCAGCGGCACGAACACTTCGTTCAGCGCGACACCGAGCACGGCGGGTTCGTCGGGCGGTTTGCCTGTGTAGGTGGAGTGATAGATCGCGTCGCGGCGCATCGTGATGCGCTCGATCGTGAAGACGGGGAACCACTCCTGCTCGTTGTAGTAGCCGGTGTGATCGCCGTACGGACCTTCGAGCGCGTGCTCGTAAGCGGCGCTCGCACCTTTGGATGGACGTGGCGGCGCGCCTTCGGGTGCAGGCGCAGGCGCACCTTCCTGCGGATAGATGAAGCCTTCCAGCACGATCTCAGCGCGCGCCGGCACCTGCAGCGTATCGACGCCCGGCGTGATGCACTTCGCCAGTTCCGTACGGCCGCCGCGCAGCAGGCCCGCAAACTGGTATTCGGACAGCGTGTCGGGCACGGGCGTCACGGCACCAAGGATCGTGGCCGGATCCGCGCCGAGCACGACGGCCACGGGATACGGCTTGCCGGGGTTCTTCAGTGCGAATTCGCGGAAGTCGAGCGCGCCGCCGCGATGCGCGAGCCAGCGCATGATGACCTTGTTGCGTCCGATCACCTGCTGCCGGTAGATGCCGAGGTTTTGCCGCGTCTTGTTCGGCCCGCGCGTGACCGTGAGGCCCCAGGTGATCAGCGGACCGGCGTCGCCCGGCCAGCAGGTCTGGATGGGCAGCTTCGCGAGATCGACATCGTTGCCTTCCCAGACGATTTCCTGGCAGGGCGGTGCGCTCACCGTCTTCGGCGCCATGTCCCACACGGCCTTCGCGAGCGACAGCAGCTTGCCGGCATCCTTGAGACCTTTGGGCGGCTCCGGCTCCTTCAGCGCGGAGAGCAGCCGCCCGACATCGCGCAGCGATTCCAGCGCGACGCTATCGCCGTCCGCATCGCCTTGAGCGGCAGCATCGATACCCATGCCGAGCGCGACGCGCCGCGGTGTGCCGAACAGATTGCCGAGCACCGGGAACGCATGCGTTTCCTTCGACTCGAACAGCAACGCAGGGCCACCCGCGCGCAACACGCGGTCGCACACTTCGGTCATTTCCAGGATGGGCGACACCTTTTGCGGGATACGGCGCAGTTCGCCGAGCGATTCGAGGCGGCTCGCAAAGTCACGCAGGTCTTTGTATTTCATCGGTCCGGTTAGGCAGCCGCGAAGCGGCCAACGTAGGGCTGAAGCGGTGGCGGAGCGGGCAGCGGCACAGTGACAAACGTATGACGAACAACCCGCCCGAACGGATTGTCGATTTTACCTGCGTTAGCAAGCGCACGTTGAATACGGAAATTGTCAATCGGCTGGAAAGGCCCATGCGCAGCGGGTTGAGCGCCCTGAACACCGTTCATTATTACAATTGGTTATAGTTTTGGCGGTTTATAGTGTTGACGATCTATAAAACCCTGATAAAATCCGGACACATTGGTTGCAGGGATTGATAGTTTTTACCACCGTCCCCCGGTCCTTCAGACGCAACGCGTCGCTCTTACCGCCCCTGCTCGGTATTGACGGTCATATGTAGTCTCCACCAGCGCATATCGACGCTGGTTTTTCGCGTGGGAGCCATCGAATGCGTGCTTTTTGGCATGCAGGCGGTCCTTTTCGAGATTTTGGCTCCCCAACGGTACTTTTTGCCGTTTTCCCGACGTCGTTGTCGCCTTAACCAGAGCAGGCGGCGTCTTGGCTCTTCCGAACACGCAGTTCAACCGGTCGTTTTTACGGCGTTCGAGGAGCCAGCAACATGGGAGATCTGAATGAACGCCTGGTTATCGTGGCGTCCCAATGAGCGGCTCGCGCAGGTCATGCGCGGTGTGCTGCGTCAGGGGACGCGAGTAAGTCATCATCTTTTCAGCGTGGTCGGCGGATTTGCTGTCCTGTTCGCGCTCACGCTGTGGCTGATGCCGAGCTGGCGCCTGACGCTGGCAACGCGGCTGATGCCCTTCATCACGGCGGCCGTGCAGGCTGGCCCAGCGCGCCTGCTGCAGGGCAACCCGCTGCCGTCGTTCGCGCCTCAGCAACGTAACGCGGCGCCGCAGGACGACACGCTGTCCAGCAACGCGCCGACTCCCGCCGACAACGCCAACACGGCTGCGGCGGCTGCCGACGCCGGCTACACCGTCGCCAGCGACAACACCAGCTTCACCGCTCCGTCAGGCAACGGCGTGAGCACGGGCCTGTCCTCGGCGGCCCTCAACGGTCTCGATCCGCGCACGTTGCCAAGCGTCGGCACCATCGCTTCGATGATTCCGTCGCAGCGCGTCTCGCCGGATGCACGCGACGACCGCGTGCTGGTGTCCACCCGCGAGCAGGATCTCGTCGCGACGTTTATTGCGCGTCGTTACCGCGTCGCTCAGGAGCCCGTCAGTGAGCTCGTGAAGGCGGCGTTCGACACCGGTCGCGAAGTCGGCCTCGACCCGCTGCTGCTGCTCGCCGTGATGGCGATCGAGTCGGGCTTCAATCCGTACGCGGAAAGCGGCGTCGGTGCGAAGGGACTGATGCAGGTGATGTCGACGGTTCACTCGGACAAATTCCGCTACTTTGGTGGTCAAAGCGCGGCGCTCGAGCCGCTTGCGAACATCAAGGTCGGCGCAATCGTGCTGAAGGATTGCATTGCGCGCGGCGGCTCGCTGCCGGGCGGTCTGCGTCTGTATGTCGGTTCGACGTCGCAGGACGACGGCGGCTATGGCGCAAAGGTGATGGCCGAGCGCACCCGTTTGCGCGATGTCGCACGCGGCCGCAAGGTGCCGATCAACTCGCCGCAATCGCCGACGACCGTGACGGCTTCGACGCAACAGGCTCCTGCCGCAACGTCGAATAACTCGAACGGTTCGAACAAGCGTGTGCAGATGACGCTCGACGGCCACCCGCTGAGTGCCAACGGCACGGCGGTGAAGGGCACGGAACAGGATGACGCGAGCGCGAATGCCGCCAAGCATGTTGCGCAGCAGTCTGAACTGGGCGCCTGATTCCCCAGATCACGCTGTAAGCGAAATAGAAAAGGGCACCTTCGGGTGCCCTTTTTGTTACTGCGACGCCGGCTTTGCGTTGCCTTCGGCGCGAGGCACGCTCGCGCGCTGACAATTTACTTGCCGAAGAGCTTCCCGAGACGCGCCACAGCCTCTTCAAGCTTCGAATACGCGGTCGCATACGACAGCCGAATATACTCGCGCGGCTGATACGAACCGAAATCCATGCCCGGCACGAGCACAACGCCCGCATCGTGCAGCATCGCTTTCGTCAATGCCGCGCTGTCGCCGGCTGCGGGATGCGCGACGCCGCGGCAGTCCGCATACACATAGAACGCGCCGTCCGGCATGACAGGCACCGAAAAGCCCAGCGACTCCAGCGCCGGCGCAATGAAATCGCGTCGACGCTTGAACTCCAGCCGGCGGCCCTCGTAAATCGCCAGCGTGTCCGGATCGAAACAGGCAAGCGCTGCGTGCTGCGCAAGCGCCGACGCGCAGATGAACAGGTTTTGCGCGAGCTTTTCGACCGCACCGACGAGCGACGGCGGCACGACCAGCCAACCCAGCCGCCAGCCTGTCATGTTGAAATACTTCGAGAAGCTGTTGACGGTAACCACATCCTCGCCGAACGACAGCGCCGAAACGGGCGGCGCGTCGTAACTCAAGCCCTGATAGATCTCATCGACGATGGTGAAGCCGCCGCGCTTGCGCACGGCTTCAACGATCCGCTTCAGTTCTTCAGGTTCGATCGACGTACCGGTCGGGTTCGACGGCGACGCGAGCAGCACGCCGCGCGTGCGCTCGTTCCACAGACGCTCGACATCGGCTGCCGTTAGCTGGAAGCGCTCAGCCGGACCGCTCGGCACCATCACCGGCTTGCCTTCGGCCGCGGCGACGAAGTGCCGGTTGCACGGATAGCTCGGATCGGGCATCAGCACTTCGTCATCGCGATCGACGAGCGCCGCGCACGCCAGCAACAGCGCCGCCGACGCACCCGCCGTCACGACGATCCGCGCCGGATCGACATCCAGGCCATAAGAATGCTTGTAGTGACCGGCGATCGCCTCACGCAACGCGTGAATGCCAAGCGCGCTGGTGTATTGCGTGACGCCGCTGCGCAGCGCCCGCGTTGCCGCCTCGATCACAGGTTCCGGCGCCGTGAAATCGGGTTCGCCGATGCCCATATGGATGATGTCGCGCCCGGCGCGCTCCAGCAGCGCCGCTTCCTTCGCCAGTTCCATGACATAGAACGGCTGGATGGCATCGACGCGGGCGGCCAGTTTCACGAGGGGTTCGGTCACGCTGTTCATTCGCTGAGTCCAGTTCAATCCAGTTCAATACCAACGCGCGCTGATGCTCGCGGAAAAAACAAAGGCGGGTCCGCGTAACGCTGGACCCGCCTGCATCGCCAACTGCCGAGCCAACCATGAAGAAGGCCAGGCGCGTGACGTGAGCTTACTGCTTGCGGCCGGCCGCCTGCGTTTCCGCTTCGCGCAGCTTCACCGACAGCTTGTCCAGCACGCCGTTGACGTACTTGTAGCCGTCTGCGCCGCCGAAAGTCTTCGCCAGTTCGACGGCCTCGTTGATGACGACGCGGTACGGAATGTCGACGTGATTCTTCAGCTCATACGCGGCCACCAGCAGCACCGCGCGTTCGACGGGCGACAACTGGTCGATCGGGCGGTCGAGGCAGGGCGTGAGATCCGTGGACAGCGCTTCCGAATCGCGGATCACGCCATGCAGGATCGCGTCCAGATGTTCGTGGTCGGCCTTGTCGTAGCCCTGGGCACCACGCAGCTGCGCGTCGATTTCACCTGCCGGCGAACCCGACAGCAGCCACTGATAAAGCCCCTGCGTGGCCAGTTCGCGGGAGCGTCGGCGTGCGCTTTTCATGCCCGTTCCTCTTCGTCGTCCTCGTCTTCGCCTTCCTCGTCGTCGTCGCCGTCCAGTTGCTCCAGTGCGACTGCGAGGTTCGCCATTTCAACCGCGGTGCGTGCCGCGTCGCGGCCCTTTTCGGTCATGCGGGCGACAGCCTGCTCGTCGTTTTCCGTGGTCAGCACGGCGTTCGCGACGGGGATGCCGAAGTCGAGCGCGATGCGCGAAATGCCCGAGCCGCTTTCGTTCGACACGAGTTCGAAGTGATACGTCTCGCCGCGAATGACCGCGCCGAGCGCGATCAGCGCGTCGAACTGGCCGCTTTCGGCGAGCTTTTGCAGCGCCAGCGGGATTTCCAGCGCGCCCGGCACGGTGACGAGCAGCACGTCTTCGCCCGTGACGCCGAGGCGTTCGAGTTCTTCGATACATGCATCGGCGAGGCCGTTGCAGACGGGTTCGTTAAAGCGCGATTGGACGATGCCAATGCGCAGGCCGTCGCCGTCGAGATTCGGTTGGTATTGTCCGATTTCCATATGAGGTCCGTAGTGTGTTGGTTGAGCGCAGGTTAGCGTGAACTAAGCAGGAACTAGGCGAAAACTGTTCGTGAAAGCAGTTGATGCGTTCAGCAGTTTTGCGGCTTTTCAGCCGCGCTGCCTGGCATCGGCACGAAGCCGGTTACTTCGAGCCCGTAGCCGGACATGCTGCCCAGCTTGCGCGGGTTCGACAGCACCTGCATCTTGCCGACACCGAGTTCGCGCAGAATCTGCGCGCCGATGCCATACGTCTTGAAGTCCACCGGGCGGCGCTTGAGCGCCTCGGCCCGGCTTTTTTCGTCGAATGCCTTGAACACGTCGATCATGTGTTCCTTCGAGTCGCCGCAGTTCAACAGCACGATCACGCCGTGATCGCGCTCGGCGATTTCCTTCATGGCGGCGTCGAGCGTCCACGAGTGGGTGGACGTGCCGACTTCCAGCAGATCCAGCACCGAAAGCGGCTCGTGCACGCGCACCATGGTTTCTCGATCCGGCGTGGGCGTGCCGCGCACCAGCGCCATATGCGGCTGGCCGCTCGGTTGATCCAGATACATTACCGCGCGGAACGGGCCGTGCACGGTTTGCATGGTGCGTTCGCAGACACGTTCGACGATCGATTCTGTGCGGCTGCGATAGTGGATCAGATCGGCGATCGTACCGATCTTCAGGCCGTGTTCTTCCGCGAACGTCATCAGATCGGGCAGGCGCGCCATCGTGCCGTCGTCCTTGATGATTTCGCAGATCACGGCCGCCGGCGTCAGGCCCGCAAGCGCCGTGAAATCGCAACCGGCTTCCGTGTGGCCCGCGCGTACCAGCACGCCTCCCGGTTGCGCCATGATCGGGAACACGTGGCCCGGCTGGACGATGTCTTCGACGCGCGCATTCGCCGCGACGGCCGTCGCGATGGTGTGTGCGCGATCCGCTGCCGAAATGCCCGGGGTGACGCCTTCAGCCGCCTCGATGCTGACGGTGAACGCGGTGCCGTACTGGGTGCCGTTGCGGGCCGTCATCAGCGGCAGGTTCAGCAGCTTGCAGCGTTCCTGCGTGAGCGTCAGACAGATCAGACCACGGCCGTAACGCGCCATGAAGTTGATCGCTTCCGGCGTGATGAATTCCGCTGCGATCACGAGGTCGCCCTCGTTTTCGCGGTCTTCTTCGTCGACAAGAATCACCATCCGGCCAGCTTTGAGCTCGGCGATGATTTCAAGGGTGGAGGCGAGGGTCATGTTGGCGAGAAGTTTGGGAAAGCGCGTATTTTACGCCACGCCGCCCGGCAAGTCGCCCGTCCGAACGGCATATGCCATCCGGACGAATGTTCAGTTGCCTGGAGCCGCGCCAGACTACTTGGGCGCGTTGAGCATCCGCTCGACGTAGCGCGCGATCAGGTCGATCTCCAGATTCACCTGCGCGCCTTCCTTCAAGGCCTTGAGCGTGGTGACTTCAACCGTATGCGGAATCAGATTGATCGAAAACTCGCAGCCGTCGGCAAGATCTTCGACCGAATTGACGGTCAGGCTCACGCCGTTCACGGTAATCGAGCCTTTGTACGCCAGATACTTGCCGATCTCGCGCGGCGCCAGCACGCGCAGCTCGTGCGATTCGCCCACGCGGGCGAAGCGCGTCACCTTGCCCAGACCGTCCACATGGCCCGAGACGATATGGCCGCCCAGCCGGTCATGCGAGCGCAGCGCCTTTTCCAGATTCACTTCGCCCGTGTCGCCGAGGCCCACCGTGCGGTTCAGGCTTTCGCGCGACACTTCCACGTCGAACGAAGACGGCGTCTTTTCGATCACCGTCATGCACGCGCCCTGGATCGCGATGCTGTCGCCCAGTTGCACGTCTTCCATATCGAGGCCGCCCGCTTCGACGCTCAGCCGCACGCCTGCGTCCGGCTCGCTGCCCAGCGGTTTGATCGATGCAATGCGGCCGACTGCCGCGACGATTCCCGTAAACATCGTGTCGTGTCCTCTATCTAATCGGTCAATGCGTGGGTTGCTTCGTCAACAGGCGCGCGAGAATGCGCACGTCAGTGCCGATCCGGTCCACGGAGTGAAATTCGAGTTGTGTGCGCGCATCCAGCGAGTCGGGCGCGGCAAGGTTGAACATGCTCATCGAATTGTTGCCGAGCAGGCTCGGCGCCAGATAGACCAGCAATTCGTCGACGCAACCTTCGCGCAGCAGCGAGCCATTCAGTTTATAGCCCGCCTCGACATGCAGTTCGTTGACCTCGCGCTTGCCGAGTTCCTCGAGCATGCGTGGCAGATCGACCTTGCCTTGCTCGTTCGCGAGCGGCACGATTTCCGCGCCACGGTCGTGCAGTGCGGCGGCGCGCTCTTCGAGCAGCGGCGTGAGCGTGCTGCAGAAAATCAGCGTCGGCGCGCCGGCCAGAATCTGCGCCTCGGGCGGCACTTCCAGCTGACTGTCGATCAACACGCGATGCGGCTGGCGCGGCGTATCCACGGCGCGCACGGTCATGCGCGGATTGTCTTCCCTCACGGTGCCGATGCCCGTCAGGATCGCCGACGCGCGGGCGCGCCACGCGTGGCCATCGTTGCGTGCCGCTTCGCCCGGGATCCACTGGCTTTCGCCCGACGGCAAGCCGGTGCGGCCATCCAGCGAAGCGGCCACCTTCATTCGAACCCAGGGCCGGCCGCGCGTCATCCGCGAGACGAAGCCGATGTTCAGTTCGCGCGCTTCGTTTTCGAGCAGGCCGCAGCGCACCTCGATGCCCGCGTCGCGCAACATCGACAGGCCGCGTCCCGACACGCGCGGGTTCGGGTCTTCCATTGCCGCCACTACGCGCGCGAGCTTCGCTTCGATCAGCGCGTTCGCGCACGGCGGCGTGCGTCCGAAATGGCTGCAGGGTTCGAGCGTGACGTAAGCGGTTGCGCCTTGAATGTCGTGGCCGCGCTTGCGCGCGTCCTTGAGCGCCTGGATTTCCGCGTGATCGTGACCGGCGGGCTGCGTAAAGCCTTCGCCGATCACCTCGCCGTTCTTCACCAGCACACAACTGACACGCGGATTCGGGTCGGTCGTGTACAGGCCGCGCCAGGCGAGGGCCAGCGCGCGTTCCATGTGGACAAAATCGGTCTGCGAGAACATCGGCTTCGGCTTATCCGTTCAGAGTTTCGGCAGCGTGAATCAAACCAGCGCCTTGAAGGCGCCGCGCGCGGCTTCGACGGTGGCGTCGATGATCGCGTCGTCGTGTGCGCTCGACACGAAGCCGGCTTCGTACGCGGACGGCGCGAAGTACACCCCTGCATCCAGCATCTTGTGGAAGAACGCGTTGAAGCGCGGCACGTCGCAGCGCGAGATTTCCGCGAAGCTGCCCGGCACCGATTCCGAGAAGTACAGCCCGAACATGCCGCCGACGGAATCGGCTGCGAACGGCACGTTCGCTTCGCGCGCCGCTTCAGTGAGGCCTTGCACGAGGCGCGTGGTTTGACGCGTCAGCGCATCGTAGAAACCGGGTGCCTGGATCAGTTGCAGCGTTTTCAGACCCGCCGCGACGGCGCTCGGATTGCCCGACAGCGTGCCGGCCTGGTACACGCCGCCCAGCGGCGCGAGATGAGCCATGATGTCGCGGCGTCCGCCGAAGGCCGCCGCCGGCATGCCACCGCCGATCACCTTGCCCAGACACGTCAGATCCGGCGTGATGCCATACAGTTGTTGCGCGCCGCCCAGCGCAACGCGGAAGCCGCACATCACTTCGTCGAAAATCAGCACGGCGCCGTACTCGGAGCACAGGCGGCGCAGCGCGCCGAGGAATTCGGGCGTAGCGCGCACGAGGTTCATGTTGCCCGCGACCGGCTCGACGATCACCGAGGCGATCTCGTCGCCGAACGCCTTGAAGGCCTCTTCGAGCGCGGCGACGTTGTTGTATTCGAGCACGGTGGTGTGCTTCGCGATATCGACGGGCACGCCTGCCGAAGTCGGATTGCCGAACGTCAGCAGACCCGAACCCGCCTTCACCAGCAGGCTGTCCGCGTGACCGTGATAGCAGCCTTCGAACTTGACGATACGGCTGCGGTTCGTGAAGCCGCGCGCGAGACGCAGCGCGCTCATGGTCGCTTCCGTACCGCTCGACACCATCCGCACCTGTTCCATCGAAGGCACCAGCTTGCAGATTTCTTCGGCGATCTCGATCTCGGCTTCCGTCGGCGCGCCGAACGAGAAACCGTTGGCCAGCACGCGCTGCACGGCTTCGAGCACTTCAGGATGCACGTGGCCGACGATCATCGGCCCCCACGAACCGATGTAATCGATATAGCGCTTGCCCTCGGCGTCCCAGAAGTACGCGCCTTGCGCGCGCTCGATGAAACGCGGCGTGCCGCCGACCGAACGGAAAGCGCGCACGGGCGAATTGACGCCGCCAGGAATGGTTTTCTGGGCGCGGTCGAAGAGTTCTTGATTGGTGGACATGAGCGTTGGACCTGCTTGGGTTGGGCTCGCGCGCAAGATGGCCATCACGTGCGCGAGTGCAGTACAAGGGCGGTGCGGAGGCCGTGCGAACGCGCGCCTCGAAGCGCGCAGGGAACGCATGAGCCTGGAAATGACCTCACGAAATTGTACCGGAGTCGTATGGAATCGGCCTTGAGCGGGGCGAGGCGCTCCCTTTGCGCTCAGGTCTCGCCGCCGTTGCCTTCGCCGTCGCCGGGCGTGTCGTTCTGGCGGTTGGGCGAGCTGAAGTACATGGCCACACGCGCCGCGCGTTTGCCGGCGGCCGCCTTGTTCGCGGCGCTCCAAGCCTCGTTTGCCTGTTCTTTGGTCGATTTTGCGGGCATGTCCGCGTGCGGCGCGATAACAGGACGCGCCCGCTTGCCGGTGCGCTCGATCCACAGCTTTTCGAGCGCGCCTTCCGCCATCGGCTTGATCGAGATGCCGGACGTCTGGGCGTCCCACGTCTGCACGGAAAACGGATGCTTGCGCAGTTCGTCGCGAGTCACCACGACTTCATGATGCGCGTCGACCAGATAGTCGTAGACGAAGTCCACGCACAGCCGGTAACCGCTCTTTTTGGTGGCGTCGGGCATTTCATACGGCGCGCGCGTCACGTAGCCGGAAGCGAACACGCCTTTCGGTTCCAGCGTCACGCGGTGAAGAAACACGCGATCTCCCGGCAGAATGCTGCGCGAGAAGCCGCAGCCCCAGACGTCGGTGACGGCTTCGCCCGCGGCGACGCGCTGTGCCACGTCAGGCAGTTCGGGCCACGGCCACTTTTTCGGGCTCCAGATCAGCAGAAAGGCAGTCATCCGGCTCGGATATCGGAATGGAAGGCAAGGACGGCCAGCTTACCCGATAAGGCGTGGAAAGCCCGCTTCACGTGCCCTCGGGGAAGGGAAGGACAGGGCGTCGGTTACAATCGGGGGCCGTATCCGCAGCGCTGCACGGCCCGCTGGGTCCAGCATCGGCCCATCTTCGCGCGCTGCATCTCACTGGAATCCCATGTCTTACGACGTCAGATCCCGGCCGGATGCCCGGCTGATTCTGCTGCTCGGCGCGCTGGCCGCGTGCGGGCCGATTTCGATCGATATGTATCTGCCCAGCCTGCCGTCCATTACGCAGGCGTTCAGCGTCAGCGCAGGCGCTGCGCAGGGCACGCTGACCAGCTTCATGCTCGGCTTTTCGTTTGGCATGTTGCTGTACGGCCCGATGTCCGATGCTTATGGTCGGCGTCCCGT
Source organism: Paraburkholderia sp. C35 (assembly GCF_003121405.1). Classification (GTDB taxonomy): domain Bacteria; phylum Pseudomonadota; class Gammaproteobacteria; order Burkholderiales; family Burkholderiaceae; genus Paraburkholderia. The sequence goes on from NZ_QBUY01000012.1 coordinate 36,471, forward strand.
GCTGCTCGGCGGCATCATCATGTACACGCTGGCGACGATTGCCTGCGCGCTGTCGCTGTCGATCGGTGCATTGGTCACCTTCCGGTTTCTGCAGGCACTTGGCGCTGGCGCGGCGTCGGTGCTGGCGCGCGCGATCGCCCGCGATGCGCACGGCCCGTCGGACGCCGCGCGCGTGCTGTCGATGCTGGCCATCGTCACATCGATCGGGCCATTGCTCGCGCCGCTGATCGGCGGGCAGTTGCTGCTGCTGGGCGGCTGGCGCGTCGTGTTCGTCGCGCTGACGATCTTCGGTACGATCTGCGCCGTCACCGCGTTCCTGCGGGTGCCGGAAACCTGGCCGCGCGAGAAGCGCGCGCACGGCGCGGTGCTGAAATCGTTTGGCGCGTATGGCACCTTGCTCAAGGATCCCGTGACGTGGGGGCACATGTTGTGCGGCGGCATGGCGTTCGCGTCGATGTTCGCGTACATCACGGCGACGCCGTTCGTGTATATCGAATACTTCCACGTGTCCGCGCAGCACTATGGCTTTCTGTTCGGACTGAACATCGTCGGCATCATGCTCGGCAACTTCATCAACACGCGGGTTGTCGGCAGAACTGGGCCGCTGCCTGTTATCTCCGTGGCGGCGATGATCAGTTTCATCGCGTCGCTGTTCGTCGCGCTGATGTGTCTGACGGGGTGGGGCGGATTGTGGTCGATTGTCGCCGGGCTGTTTTTTGTGGTGGGCGTGGTCGGGGTGCTGTCGGCCAATTGCACGACGGATCTGATGCATCGCTATCCGAGCAATGCCGGCGCAGCAGCAGCCGTGTTCGGTGCGATGCAGCTTGCGCTCGGCGCGCTGTCGAGTTTCGCCGTCGGGCTGTGGCACGACGGCTCGCCGCAAGGGATGGGCGTGACCATTGCCGTGGCGGGATCGCTTTGCTTCGTTGGTCGATTGCTGGTGATCCGCTGGCATGGAAGAAAGGCGCCAGTGGGAGCGACCTCGATCTGAGGGTGGCAGCGTGGGTTGCCTGACGATCCAAAACGCTGATCTCATAACGAGAAAGCGTCAGCGCATCCGCAAATAAAAACCGGGCCTTCGCAGCCCGGTTTTTTTTCAGCAAGACAGTGACGTCATCAATCCCGCGGTGAAGCCGCCGCACCGTGACTCAGCCAGTCGAGCACAGCCGACGTATCGTCATCGGCGCCCTTGCGCGCCTTCGTCACTGCCGCGCTGACCTCGGAAGAAGCCGGCGCAGCACGTCGAATCGCCACGCCGACAGCCAGAATGTCGATCATCAGCAGATGCAGAACCCGCGAGATCATCGACAGCTGCGACTCGCGAATCTCGATGTGATCGGTCTCCAGCGCGACGGTCGCGCGCTTGGCGAGCGGCGTGTTGCTCGACGTGATCGCGATCACCTTCGCGCCTGCCTGCATCGCCACTTCCAGCACGCGCAGCAGTTCAGGCGCACGACCCGACTTCGACACCGCGACAATCACATCGCCCTTGCCGAGCAATGCAGCCGACGCCGCCTGCATATACAGATCGCCATAAGCAATAGTCGGAATACCGAAGCGGAAGAACTTGTAGTGCGCGTCCTGCGCGACGATGTTCGAATTGCCGAGACCATAGAACTCGATGCGTCGCGCGCTGTTCAACAGATCGATTGCCGCCTCGACGTGCTCGAAGTTCAGATGCTCGCGCAACTGCAAAATCGCGGAAACGGTGTTGTCCAGCACCTTTGCACCGAAGTCCGTCGCCGTATCGCCGAGATGCACCTGGCTGTGCGAGACGGGAATCGTGCCCGTCAGACCTGTCGCCAGCTTCAGCTTGAAATCGGACAAGCCCTGGCAGCCCAAAGAGCGGCAGAAGCGGATCACCGTCGGCTGGCTCACATCGGCCTTGCGCGCAATATCGACGATAGGATCGTTGATGATCGAGCGTGGATGATTCAATGCGAGATCCGCGACGCGGCGCTCAGCGGGCGTCAGCGCATCGCGCATCTGGCGAATCCGCTCGAACACCGCCGACGAACTGCCGCCCGCGCGATTCGACAATTGCTCCGCGAGAATCGCCGACACGCCCAGGAAGGCCGGATACTCCGCCGTAATCACGTAGGTCGGCACGTTCTTCAGATACGCCTCGAAGCGGCCTTTCGCCTCGAAACGCTGACGGAACGACGAACGCGCGAACACGTCGCCCAGACGCGGCACCACGCCGCCACCGATATAGATGCCGCCCAGCGCACCCAGCGTCACCGCGATATTGCCGGCGAACGTGCCGAGAATGCCGCAGAACACGTCGATGGTTTCAGCCGCGAGCGCATCGCCGTCGAGTCCCTTCTTGACGATCTCCGAGACTTCGAGCGTGGCCGGCACGCGCTTCTTGTCGCGTTGCGCGAGCGCACGGTAAATGATCTCGATGCCAGGACCCGCCGCCACACGTTCGAACGACACATGCGACCACTTCTTGCGCGCGTATTGCAGCACGAGGTCTTCACGTTCATCCATCGGCGCAAACGTCGCGTGGCCGCCTTCGCTGCCGAGCGCGATCCAGCGGTCGTCGGCGGGAATCCGGCCCGAGACGCCCATGCCCGTGCCCGGACCGAGCAGACCGATCACGCTGTTCTGCCGGCGCGCGCCGCCGCCTACCTGCACACGTTGCGTATCGGTCAAGCCCGGCAAGGCCATTGCCAAAGCCGTGAAGTCGTTGACGACCAGCAGCGTATCGAAACCCAGCGCACGGCGCGTCGCTTCGATCGAGAAGGTCCAGTCGTGATTGGTCATGCTGACCTGATCGCCGTCGACCGGGTTCGCAATCGCGATCGCCGCATGGTTCACGCGGCCGATCTTCGTGTCCTTCAGATACTTCTTGATGACTTCCGCAACGCCCGGATACTCCGCGCAGGGATAAACGAGCACCTGCGTGATTTCGCCTGGACCCGTCTCGAGCGCGAAGCGCGCATTGGTGCCGCCGATATCGGCAAGCAGCCTCGGTCCGTCGGCGTGCTGTCCCGCGCCGGGCACAGTCTTAGTTTGCACACCAGTAGACATCGAGTCTCACTCCCTTATCGTTCGCCAGCGTCGAGATGGCATTTTTTTGTGGGGCGGCTGCGGCGGCATTGAGCACGTCGAGCTTTTTCTGACCGGCGATCAGCAGGAACAACCGGTCGATTTTCTTCAAGGCGGACATCGACCAGCTCACGCGCGCATGCGGCGCGGCGCCGGGATGCACGGCGACGAACGGCTCGGCTGTCGAGATCGCGTGTTCCCATTCGGGCGCGTCCGCAAAAATCGATGCCGTGTGGCCGTCTTCGCCCATACCAAGCACGGCGATATCGGGCAGATGCCGGTCGCCGCTCGCGACTTCGCCGTTCAATGCAGCGACATACGCGTCGAGCGATTGCGCCGTGTCCACCAGCGGGAGGAAGGCGGCGTCGCGCGCGGCGTGCTGCAACAGCGTCTCGCGTGCGAGGCGGGCGTTGCTGGCGCTATCCGTTTCAGGCACCCAGCGGTCGTCGACGAGCGTCACGGCGATGCGCTTCCAGTCGAACGGCTGTGTGGACAGGGTTTGCAGAAACGGACGCGGACTCGTGCCGCCGGACACGGCAAGCGTCGTCGCGCGGGCGCGGGTCGCGCTCGCACGAGCGGCGAGCGACGCATGTAACGCGTCGCCAACCGCCTTCGCCAGCGCGTCGGATTGGGCGCGCGGGTCGTCGAAAGCGTGAAGCTCGATCACTTCTCCTCCATGCTGCTTTCTTTGTTTGATCTGAAGTGCGACGGGCGATGACGTCGAGCCATTCCAGCCGACGTCGATAGATCCCGCTGCTGCCGCGAACGGACCCGTGCGATCCAGGTCCGTTCCGGCCATTCATGCTGTGTTCAACCGCTGTGTTGAGCGCTTACTGCACACGGCGCGCTGCGAGCGAAACGATCATGATCGCAGGACAAAACAAAACGCGCCGCTCAAACAACCATTCACATCAATTCTCTTCTTCGAGCCAGCAGGTGCCGTGCTGCGCGAGCATCGCGCTCGCGGCAGCGGGGCCCCACGTGCCGGCCGCATAAGGCTTCGGTTTGCCCGACGCGGCCCATTCGTTGAGGATCGGCTCGACCCACTTCCAGGCCGCTTCCTGTTCGTCGCGGCGCACGAAGAGGGCGAGGCGTCCGTTGATCACGTCGAGCAGCAGACGTTGATACGCCTCCATCTGGCCTTCCTTGAAGAACTGATCGAAGGCGAGGTCGAGGTGGACGCTCGACAGGTTCATCCCTTCGCCCGGCTTTTTCGCGAGGCAATAGAGGCGAATCATTTCGTTCGGCTGCAGGCGGATCACCAGACGGTTCGCACCCGCGCGCAACGCCGACGCACCCAGCGCCGAATGCGGCACCGCACGGAAGTTAACGACGATCTCCGCGACGCGATCAGCCAGCCGCTTGCCCGTGCGCAGGAAGAACGGCACGCCTGCCCAGCGCCAGTTTTCGATCTCGACCTTCAGCGCGACGAAGGTTTCTGTCGCGCTGTCGGGCTTCACGCCGTGTTCGGTGGCATACGCGGGCACCGAGGTGCCGCGAATCACGCCCGCGTGATACTGGCCACGCACGGCGACCTTGCTGATGTCGCGCGGATCGATCGGTTTCAATGCGCGCAGCACGCGCAGCTTTTCATCGCGGACGGAATCGGAATCCATCGAATGCGGCGGTTCCATCGCGACGATCGAAAGCAGTTGCAGCAAATGGTTTTGCACCATGTCGCGCAGTGCGCCCGTGTTGTCGTAGAAGTCGCCGCGTGCTTCGACGCCGAGTTCTTCCGCAATCGTGATCTGGATGCTCTCGACCCACTCGCGGCGCCACAGCGGCTCGAACAGCGCATTGCCGAAGCGCAGCGCCAGCAGGTTCTGCACGGGCTCTTTGCCGAGATAGTGGTCGATACGGTAGATCTGCTCTTCGGCGAAGATCTCGCCGACGGCATCGTTGATTGCATTCGACGAACGCAGGTCGTAGCCAAGCGGCTTTTCCAGCACGATGCGCGCGTTCTCGTTCAGGCCGACGGAGGCCAGCGCGCGGCAGATCGGCACGAACAGCGACGGACCGGTCGCCAGATAGAACACCCGCGTACCCGCATGATCTTGCAGTGCATCACGCAGCGTGACGAAGTCTTCCGCTTTGCCGAGATCGAGCTTCACGTACTCGATGCGATCGATAAAGCTCGCCCACGCGCTTTCGTCGAGACCGTTCTTCGCGACGTGCGCCTTCACATGTTCATTGACCCATTGCAGATAGCTCGCGCGGTCGTCTTCATGACGTGCGACCGCGACGATCTTGCCGCTCGCCGCCAGCATCCCTGCACGGTGCGCTTCATACAGAGCCGGAAGGATCTTGCGCATCGACAGATCGCCGGTTCCGCCGAAGAGAACGAAGGTGAAGCTAGAGTCGGTTTGCATGCGTCTCCGGGGGGTATCTGATGGGCCTGTAAGGCGCCCGTAGTCCGATAAAATTTTTTTTGACACTGAATTGTAGTTTAACTACAATCCAAATCAAGAGGTAACGTGAATTCGTTGAAAAAAGCGGGCGGGGCTTGAGAACAAGCGCCTTTTCGCGGGTGCACGTAGCTTCCCTGCATGTTAACGGACAACGCGTTCCAGCATGCGCCAGCGTGCCTTTGCACGCGGTGCTGCACCACGGAATCAGGCGTTTTCGGCGAATGACGTGCGCGGACACCTCGAGTCTGCAACGCGCCGCAGTCAGAAGGCGGAGCAGGCAAAAATCAAAAGAGGAGACAGTTCTTGCATCGCAAACCACTCATCTCTTGAGCGTCTCGCGGCCGAACCTCGGCGCGCTGGCACACCCACATCATGTGTGCCTGTCGGGCGCTCGACCGTCCTTCGCATTGCCTGTTTGACCAACCATCACACCCTGGTGACATCAGGGGCCACTCGTTTTTAGTTCAGGTGTCTGGAGGAGATAAGCAATGAAATTCCGTGCGATCATGGGCGCCCTGTGCGCCGCAGGTCTGATGTGTGGCGTCGCCACGGCACAGGCGGCCGAATCGGTTGAAGTGCTGCACTGGTGGACGTCGGGCGGCGAATCGAAGGCCGTCGGCGTGCTGAAGGACGATATGCAGAAGCAGGGCTACGTCTGGAAGGACTTCGCGGTGGCAGGCGGTGCGGGTGCAGCGGCCATGACGGCACTGAAGACCCAGGTGATCTCGGGCAACGCGCCGAGCGCGGCCCAGATCAAGGGTCCGCTGATCCAGGACTGGGCGTCGCAAGGCGTGCTGGTGAACATCGACTCCGTCGCTGGCGACTGGAAGAAGAACCTGCCGCCGGAAATCGACAAGATCATGCATGCAGACGGCCACTACGTCGCGGCGCCGTTCTCGGTGCACCGCGTCAACTGGCTGTACATCAACAAGGCAGCGCTCGACAAGGCAGGCGGCAAGGTCCCGACCACGTGGGCTGAGTTCTTCGCTGTCGCCGACAAGATGAAGGCAGCCGGCATCCAGCCGATCGCCATGGGCGGCCAGCCGTGGCAAGACCTGACGCTGTGGGAAGACGTCGTGCTGTCGCAAGGCGCGGATTTCTACAAGAAGGCGCTGGTCGACCTCGACCAGAAGACGCTGACGTCGGACAAGATGGTTGGCGTGTTCGACACGGTCCGCAAGATCCAGGGTTACTTCGACAGCGGCCGCACGGGCCGTGACTGGAACCTGGCAACGGCCATGGTCATCAACGGCAAGGCCGGCATGCAGTTCATGGGTGACTGGGCGAAGGGCGAGTTCGCGAACGCGAACAAGAAGTCCGGTACGGACTACATCTGTGCTGCAGTGCCGGGTACGGAAAAGTCGTACACGTTCAACGTCGACTCGTTCGTGTTCTTCCAGCAGAAGGACCAGAAGGCGGCAACGCCGGGTCAGCTCGCGCTCGCGAAGACCATCATGAGCCCGGAATTCCAGGAACAGTTCAGCCTGTACAAGGGTTCGATTCCGGTTCGTCTGGGCGTGTCGATGGATAAATTCGACGACTGCGCGAAGAAGTCCTACGCTGATGAACAGGTCGCCATCAAGTCGGGCGGTTATGTTCCGTCGCTGGCTCACGGCATGGCTCAACCGGACGCAGCAGCAGGCGCCATCTCGGACGTCGTGACGAAGTTCATGAACTCGAACGAAGACTCCAAGACGGCTGTTGCCGCTCTCGCGAAGGCTGCGAAGACCAAGTAAGGCAGTCGTAGCAAAGTTGTAGCAGAACGCCCGGCGCGCATGGCCTTTAATACACCATGCGCGCCGGACGACGATGGTGCGATGCATCACCGCGCCTCTGCCGTTCGGGTACCTCCCTCGATGCCTGACGGTACAGTTCCAGGAGTCTCGTTGTGACTGCTTCTATTAGCGGAAACGCAAAAGGCACGGCGTCCGCAGCACGCCGCGCGTCGCCGATGGCGGCCATGGCCGACCGCTGGATTCCGAAGCTGGTGTTGTCTCCCAGCATCGTGATCAGCATTGTCTTTGTCTACGGTTTCATTCTCATCACGGGTTATCTGTCGCTGTCGACGTCGCGACTGATGCCTCGCTACGATTTCTCCGGTTTCGACCGCTACGCCGAACTGTTCGACAACGACGTCTGGTGGACGTCGGCGAAGAACCTCGGCTGGTTCGGCATTCCGTTCATCGCGATCTGCGTCGGCCTGGGTCTGTTTCTCGCGATCCTGCTCGATCAGAAGATCCGCAATGAAGGCGCATTGCGCGCCGTGTTCCTGTACCCGATGGCGCTGTCGTTCATCGTGACGGGCACGGCATGGCAGTGGATTCTGACCCCGGATCTCGGCTTCCAGAAAGTGTTGAACGACTGGGGCTGGACGAGCTTCTCGTTCGGCTGGCTCGGCGACCCCGACAAGGCGATTTTCTGCGTCGAGATCGCGGCGGTCTGGCAGTCCACCGGCTTTGTGATGGCGCTGTTCCTCGCCGGTTTGCGCGGTGTGGATAGCGAAATCTTCAAGGCTGCGCAGGTGGACGGCGCGACGCTGCCGACCATCTATCGCAAGATCGTGATTCCGAGCATGCGCCCGGTGTTCTTCTCCGTGCTGCTGATTCTCTGCCACATCACGATCAAGACCTTCGACCTGGTCGTCGCGTTGACGGCAGGTGGTCCGGGCACGTCGTCGTCGCTGCCCGCCATGTTCATGTACACGTTTTCGTTCAACCGTGGGCAACTCGGTGTCGGCGCAGCGTCGTCGATGATGATGCTCGCGACCGTCGTGGCCGTGCTCGTGCCGCTGATGTATCTGGAATCGAGGAGCACGCGCAATGCAGCCTAAGATGAACATCAGCCGCGCATTTATTTACGCGGCGCTGATCCTGTTCGCGTTGTACTTCCTGTTTCCGCTGTACGTGATGCTGTCGACGTCGTTCAAGGACATCGACCAGTTGCGCTCGGGCAACCTGCTGACGCCGCCTACGCACTGGACGTTCGCGCCGTGGGTGAAGGCGTGGAGCGAAGCCTGTACGGGGGTGCGCTGCGACGGCATGCAGCCGTTCTTCTTCAATTCGGTGAAGATGGTGATTCCGGCCGTGCTGATCTCGTCGATCATCGGCGCGTTCAACGGCTATGTGCTGACGCACTGGCGCTTCCGCGGCGCGGATGCGCTGTTCACGATGCTGCTGGTCGGCTGCTTCATTCCGTTCCAGGCGATCCTGCTGCCGATGGCGCGCGTGCAAGGCTACTTCGGGCTGTCGAACACGATCGGCGGGCTGGTGCTGGTGCACGTGGTCTACGGTATCGCGTTCACGACCATGTTCTTCCGCAACTTCTATGTGAGCGTGCCGGCGGAACTCGTGAAGGCGGCGCGTATCGACGGTGCGGGTTTCTTCATGATCTTCACGAAGATCATGATGCCGATCTCGCTGCCCATCTTCATGGTGTGTCTGATCTGGCAATTCACGCAGATCTGGAATGACTTCCTGTTCGGTATCGTGTTCTCCGGCGTCGATTCGATGCCGATCACCGTGGCGCTGAACAACCTCGTGAATACGTCGACGGGCGTGAAGGAATACAACGTCGATATGGCGGGCGCGATCATCGCGGCTCTGCCGACGCTGCTCGTCTATGTGATCGCCGGCCGCTACTTCGTGCGCGGTCTGACGGCGGGCGCGGTGAAGGGTTAATTCATTTTCAATGCGCCCGCCCGATGGCGGTGCGCAACGGTATTCGGCTCGCGTCGCCAGCTAGCGACGCATCAGCAGTACAGAGACTAGAGGATTCACAGCATGGCAAGCCTTTCCATCCGTGACGTGTACAAGACCTACCCGAATGGGGTGCCTGTCCTGAAGGGTGTCAATATCGACATCGAAGACGGTCAGTTCCTGATTCTCGTCGGCGGCTCGGGCTGCGGTAAGTCGACGCTGCTCAACATGATCGCCGGTCTCGAGACCGTGACGAAGGGTGATATTCAGATCGGCGGCAAGACGGTGAACAACCTGTCGCCGAAAGATCGCGATATCGCGATGGTGTTTCAGTCGTACGCGCTGTATCCGTCGATGACGGTGCGCGAGAATATTTCCTTCGGGTTGAATATCCGCAAGGTCGCGAAGGGCGAGCAGGATCAGATCGTGGCGCGCGTGTCGAAGCTGCTGCAGATCGAGCATTTGCTGGATCGCAAGCCGGGGCAACTGTCGGGCGGTCAGCGTCAGCGGGTGGCGATGGGGCGTGCTTTGGCGCGCGATCCGGCGATGTTCCTGTTCGACGAACCGCTCTCCAATCTTGATGCGAAGCTGCGGATTGAGATGCGCTCGGAAATCAAGTTGCTGCATCAACGCCTGGGTACGACGATCGTTTATGTGACGCACGATCAGATCGAGGCTATGACGCTGGGCGATCGGATCGCGGTTATGAAGGACGGCGTCGTGCAGCAGTTCGGCGCGCCGCAAGAGATTTATGATTCGCCTTCGAATCTGTTTGTCGCTGGCTTTATTGGCGCGCCGCCGATGAACTTCATTCAAGGTAAGGTGGTTGAGCAAGGTTCAGGCGTTGGGCTGGAGCTTGATACCGGCGTGAAGCGCTCGGTGCTGAATCTGCCTTTCGATGGCGCGGTGAAGGGCCATGTCGGCAAGGAAGTGATTCTGGGGCTGCGTCCTGAGCGGATTACGGATACGCGCAATGCGCATAATGTCGAGGACGGGAAGCTGCAGCCGATCGAGGTTAAGGTCGATGTGATCGAGCCGACTGGGCCGGATACTTTGGTGTTTGCGCAGGTGAATGGCAAGCGCATCGTTAGCCGTGTGCATCCGGGTGCTAATCCCCAGCCTGAACAGAATATGTCGCTGATGTTTGATGTGTCTAAGGCGGTTCTGTTTGATCCTAAGACGGAAGAGCGGATTGCTTAAGGGTTAGTTGGTCTGGTTGAGTTGTTTTAAGGAAGGCCCCGAGCGTTTAAGATGCGCTTGGGGCTTTCTTGTTTTTGGCTGGGCCTGTCAATGCGGCAACCTGACATCCAGCTTGAACGTCACCAACCGCGCCACAAGAATAAATCCCGTCGCAATCAACACGCTATAAACCGTATCGAAGTTAATGTAGTCGAGCAGTAGATACAGCCAACAGCCCACCAACGCGCAAGTTGCATAGGGCCGCGAATCACGAAGGATGAGCGGCACCTCATTACAGATCACATCCCGAAAAATCCCGCCAAACACGCCGGTCGCCACACCCATCATCGAAGCCACAAACCACGGCATCTGCGCATCGAGCGCGAGCGAAGTCCCCGAAATACTAAACAGCCCCAACCCCACCGCATCGGCGACCAGCAGCACGCGTTCATTAAAGACCCGCGTATAAGCCTTCAGCACAAACGGCGCAAAGAACGAGAGCACGAAGATCAGAATCGGATACCACTGATGCTCGACCCAATAGAACGGTCGCCGATCAAGCAGAATATCTCGAACAGTCCCACCGCCAAACGCAGTCGCCATCGCGACAAGAAACGTCCCAACGGCATCAAGCCGTTTCGTCCTTGCCTCGATAAAACCTGAGATCGCGTAGGCGAGAATAGCCAGCGCTTCCATGATGGCAAGCGCGAGAGTGAGACGAGGAGGCATCGTTGAAAAGCCTTCTCAGACTTTGCCGGACGAGGGCGAGGACGATGAAGAAGCGGAAGACCCGGACGACCCACCAGACCCAGGCTGCAACAGCACCAGCACAGCGCCTGCGCCACCATCATGCGCACGGGCCTGCGAAAACGCGATGACTTCTTCCTTCTGCACGAGCCACGCGCGAACCTTGCCTTTCAGCACAGGCTCTTTCCCAATCGATCCAAGACCTTTCCCATGAATCACGCGAAGGCATCGTAGCCCTTTCTTACTGGCTTCGCGTATGAACTCGGCCAACGCCTCACGCGCTTCCTCGCGACGCATCCCATGCAGATCGAGCTGCGCCTGGACAATCCACGCACCGCGTCGCAGTTTCTTAACGACTTCCTGGCTTATTCCCGGCCGGCAATAAGAAAGCGACTCATCGGTATCGAGCAGCACTTCAGGATCGAACTCATCTGAGATCGCTTCATGGAGCACGGCTTCTTCGTCGAGTTTCGTCTGAAGGGGAAGGGGCTCGGGCGGGGTGCGCGCAACGGACGCCCGAGGTTTCGCACCCAATGGCGCGACTTGTCCAATCTCACGCCGGAACAGATCAGAATCGGCGGCTGCTTCACGCGATGCTTGCGTCGCCGCAGCCTTCTCGCGTTGGGCGCGTTGCGACGCGCCTTTCAGTGCGTCGCGTAAGCCGCCGAGACCGGACAATCCCGCGCCAGTCTCGACCAACGGCTTTTTCGGCGAAGCGACAGCACCCGAAGACGCATCAGCGCCAGCAGCAGGACCAGGCTTCGCATTACGCGGACGTTTCGGTTCACTCGGATGGGGAAGATTCTTAGGCATGGCGATCGAAGCAGGAAAACAAAAAGGGCCGCCGGCAAACCGCCGCGGCCCTTCGAACATCGAGACTCAAAACAAGCGCGGCAAGCGTGCTGCATGCCGCCATTTTACCGATCCGCGCCGAAAACCGGCGACGCGATCAGTCCATCACGCTCAAATCAACGATCCGCCTCAGCGCTCATCGCGCGCTCGCCGATCGATTCGTGGATGGTTTCCAGATAACGCTGTGCATCCAGCGCGGCCATACAGCCCGTGCCTGCGCTCGTGATCGCCTGACGATACACGTGATCCTGCACGTCGCCGGCTGCGAACACGCCCGGCACGCTCGTGCCCGTCGCGTTGCCGTTCAGGCCGCCGTTCGTGATGATGTAGCCGTTCTTCATCTCCAGCTGGCCTTCGAAGATATCTGTGTTCGGCTTGTGGCCGATCGCGACGAACAGGCCTTGCAGGTCGAGATCGGTGGTCGCGCCCGTCTTCGCGTCCTTGATGCGCAGCCCGTTGACGCCGCCTTCGTTACCCTTCACTTCGTCGAGCACGTGGTTCCACTTGATTTCGACGACGCCTTCCTTTTCCTTCTCCAGCAGACGGTCGATCAGGATCGGCTCGGCGCGGAACTTGTCGCGGCGGTGGATCACCGTCACTTTCTTCGCGATGCCGGCCAGATACAGCGCTTCTTCAACGGCCGTATTGCCGCCGCCGACCACCGCGACGTGCTGGTTCTTGTAGAAGAAGCCGTCGCAGGTCGCGCATGCCGACACGCCGCGGCCCATGTACAGCTCTTCCGACGGCAGGCCGAGATACTGCGCCGACGCGCCCGTCGCGATGATCAGCGAATCGCAGGTGTACTCGCCCGAATCGCCGATCAGGCGAATCGGCTTTTCGTCCAGCTTGGCCGTGTGGATATGGTCGAACACGATCTCGGTGTTGAAGCGCTCGGCGTGCTCGAGAAAGCGCGCCATCAGTTCCGGACCTTGCACGCCGTTAGGATCGGCGGGCCAGTTTTCGACTTCCGTCGTGGTCATCAACTGGCCGCCCTGCGCGAGGCCCGTGACGAGCATCGGCGACAGGTTGGCGCGCGCCGCGTAGACGGCCGCCGTGTAACCGGCAGGGCCGGAACCGAGAATCAGAACCTTCGCGAGTTTGGTCGGGGAAGCTGGCATGATCGAAATCCGTAAAAAGCGTCGGCGGGCGGCGAAAACGGGGCTGCCACAACCGGCGGTACTGGCGTCGAGCCGGGAAACCTGCTTGACACGTTAGTTGGGTATCAGGCCGTCATTATAAAGGGCAGGGCAAGCCGCTGCTTCATGAAGCTTTACGATCACAGCGATAGCCATGCCGGATGCGTATGCCCCGTTTTGCTGCCAAAAGCGGCCAAAACCGGCCGTGTTTCGCCCCGAAACGTATGGGAATTACGACATTCCTGGCCGTTCGGCCACCGTTACCGTCATTTACAGCCTTGTGCGCAACAGTGCGTTTACAATAGTCGCCAACGAACGACAGGCGGCTTGCCGGCAGCAAACGGGGCATCCGGACCGGCGCCCGAAACCGCTGCAGGCCGTCACACGCAACAGGCTCAATGGCAAAAGCACCATACTCCGCGAACGCGCAGGCATTGCCTCACCGCATGTCGCGCCTTTTCACCGAAATCCGCTGGATTCTCCAGGTGGCGCTCGGCGTTTTCCTCGTGATGGCGCTGATCAGCTACAGCCGCCGCGACCCGAGCTGGACGCACGCAGCGCAGGTCGACCACATCTCGAACTGGGCCGGCCGCGTCGGCGCCTGGACTTCCGATATCCTCCTGCTTCTCTTCGGCCTGTCCGCCTGGTGGTGGATCGTGCTGCTCGCGCGCCGCATCTCGGCGAACTACAAGCGCATTACCCGACACGAAGAACCCGCCGAAGACGCGCCGCGCGATAACAGCTGGCTCGCCGATGTGTTCGCGTTCCTGCTGGTGCTGCTGGCATGCGACGGCATCGAGGCGTTGCGCATGTGGTCGCTGAAGGTCCAGTTGCCGCGTGCGCCGGGCGGCGTGCTGGGCGAGGCGGTCGCGAAAGGCGTGTCGCACGCGCTCGGCTTCACAGGCGGCACGCTCGCGTTGCTGATCGCGCTTGGCATCGGCCTGTCGCTGTACTTCCGTTTCTCGTGGCTGTCGGTGTGCGAAAAAGTCGGCGATTCGATCATCAACGGTGGGACGCTCGCCAAACTGCGCCGAGAAGCCGGCCGCGACCGCAAGCTCGGCGAAGCGGCGGCCGTGAAACGCGAAGGCAAGGTCGTCCAGAGCCGCGTGAAGATCGAAGAACACGAGCCGGTGATGATCGTGCCGCCCGTGACGAAGCCGGAGAAATCGGAGCGCGTCGAGAAAGAACGTCAGGTGCCGCTGTTCGAAAGCCTGCCCGGCGATTCCACGCTGCCCGCCATCTCGCTGCTCGACCCGGCGCCCGCGACGCAGGAAACCATTTCCGCCGATACGCTCGAATTCACCTCGCGTCTCATTGAGAAGAAGCTGAAGGATTTCGGCGTCGATGTGAGCGTGGTTGCGGCTTATCCTGGTCCCGTTGTCACGCGTTACGAAATCGAACCGGCTGTCGGTGTGAAGGGCAGCCAGCTCGTGAATCTCGCGAAGGATCTCGCGCGCTCGCTGTCGCTCACGTCGATCCGCGTCGTCGAGACGATTCCGGGCAAGAACTTCATGGCGCTCGAACTGCCGAACCAGCGTCGTCAGACGGTTCGGCTGTCGGAGATTCTCGGCGCGGCGGTCTATGCCGACGCCGGTGCGCCGCTGACGATGGGCCTCGGCAAGGACATCGGCGGCAAGCCGGTGTGCGCGGACCTCGCGAAGATGCCGCACTTGCTGGTCGCGGGTACGACGGGTTCGGGCAAGTCGGTCGGTATCAACGCGATGATTCTCTCGCTGCTTTACAAGGCGAGCGCGGATCAGGTCCGAATGATCCTGATCGATCCGAAGATGCTCGAAATGAGTGTCTACGAAGGCATTCCGCATCTGCTGTGTCCCGTCGTCACTGACATGCGCCAGGCTGGCCACGCGCTGAACTGGACCGTCGCCGAAATGGAACGTCGCTACAAGCTGATGAGCAAGCTTGGCGTGCGTAACCTCGCGGGCTTCAACAACAAGATCGACGAAGCCGCCAAGCGCGAAGAGAAAATTCCGAATCCGTTCAGCCTGACACCGGACGAACCTGAACCGCTGTCGCGTCTGCCTAATATCGTCGTCGTGATCGACGAACTGGCTGACCTGATGATGGTGGTCGGCAAGAAGGTTGAAGAACTGATCGCGCGGATCGCGCAAAAGGCGCGTGCGGCGGGTATCCATCTGATTCTCGCCACGCAGCGTCCGTCCGTCGACGTCATCACCGGTCTGATCAAGGCCAACGTGCCGACACGGATGGCGTTCCAGGTGTCGTCGAAGATCGATTCGCGCACGATTCTCGATCAGCAGGGCGCGGAATCGCTGCTCGGCATGGGCGACATGCTGTATCTGCCGCCGGGTTCGGGTCTGCCCGTTCGCGTTCACGGCGCGTTCGTGTCCGACGAAGAAGTGCATCGCGTCGTCGACAAGCTCAAGGAGCAGGGCGAGCCGAACTATATCGAAGGGCTGCTGGAAGGCGGCGTGTCGGGTGAAGGCGACGAAGGCTCGGCCGACGGCGCGGGAACCGGAGCAGGCGGCGGCGAGTCCGATCCTCTGTACGATCAGGCGGTCGAAATCGTCATCAAGAATCGCCGCGCGTCGATCTCGCTGGTGCAGCGGCATCTGCGCATCGGCTACAACCGCGCGGCGCGTCTGCTGGAGCAGATGGAGCAGTCGGGGCTGGTGTCAGCGATGTCCTCGAACGGCAACCGCGAAATTCTGGTGCCCGCGCGCGAAACGGAGTGACGTGCGGCGCTTCAATCATGCGACTGATGGCGGACAGCGGCACGCATCGAGCGTTGCCGCTTTTTTGATTCATGTCCTGCTGTTGTCCGAATCGCAAGCAACGCTTTGATGGACCAGATTCAGCGCGAGGGCGCCGAATCCGGTAGATATAGGGAGAAAACAACATGGTTGGATCTAAGACTCGTCTTGGCAGTCTGATGCGCACGCTGGCTTTCGGCGCGTCGATGCTCGTCGCGTCGCATGCATTCGCAAGCGGCACGGATCAACTGAAGCAGTTCGTGTCGCAAGTGCATTCGGCGCGCGGCGAATTCACGCAAACGGAAGTGCGCGCACCGAGCAACGCGCAGCAACAGGCGAGCGGCGTGCTGTCGACGCAAAACGCGACGCAGAACAAGGTGTCGAGCGGCACGTTCACGTTCGCGCGTCCCGGCAAATTCATCTGGGCGTATGAGAAGCCGTATGCGCAATTGCTGCAGGCCGACGGCGACAAGCTCTACGTCTACGACAAGGACCTGAACCAGGTCACGGTGCGCAAGCTCGGCGGCGCGCTCGGCGCGAGTCCGGCAGCGATTCTGTTCGGCAGCAACGATCTCGACAAGAACTTCACGCTGAAGGACGCGGGCGTGAAGGCGGGCATTGACTGGCTCGAACTGATTCCGAAGTCGAAGGACACGCAGTTTCAGCGCGTCGGCATCGGCTTTCGCGACGGCAATCTCGAAGCGATGGAACTGCACGACGTGTTCGGCAACGTGACGTTGCTGAAATTCTCGAACATCCAGAAGAACCCGCCGCTGCCGGCCGACGCGTTCAAGTTCACGGTGCCGAAGGGCGCCGACGTGATCAACGGCTAAACACTCTGCTCAAACCTGAAGGCCGGGCGATGGATGCGCGGCCTTCATATCGTCGATAAACGCATCGACGATTTCCGTCCGATGCTGCCGCGTGCGCGTGACCATATGAAACGCGACGCGGTAGCCCATCTCCTGCGGGTTCACCGCGGCAAGCAATCCTTCCTTCACATACGGCGCGGCGAAGTGCCCCGGCAGATAGCCGAGGTGATGTCCCGACAGCACGAGCATCGCGACGGCTTCCATGTTGTCGGCGACAGCCGTGACGTTGTGCGGTGTCGCCGATGCTTCGGCTTCGGGCAGCGGATAGCTGCGCCACGCCCATTCGTGCTGCGCTGCTTCTGCGGGCGAAACATCGCCTGCCTGAGCGAACAGTGGATGTCCCTTCGCGCAATACGCAAACTGTTCCTCAGAGAAGATCTCCGTGTACTCGAGCGACGGCACGCGATGCCAGAAATAGCCGATGCCGATCTGAATGCGTCCGCTCAGCAGCAATTCCTCGAGTTCGCCCGGCGATCGAACGAGAATTGAGAAACGCACGGACTCGTCGCGGGCGCGGAAGCGCGCAATCGCATCGCTGATTCGCGCACTTTCCGACACCGGCGTGTGCCCGATCATGCCGATTCCGAGCGTGCCGACCAGTTTTCGCCCGACATTTCGCGCCTGCGCGCCGAACGCATCCACAGCGGAAAGCAGTGCGCGGGCGGCGTCGACAAACTGTTCGCCTCGCGCGGTCAGGCTAAAACCGCTGCGGCCGCGCTCGCACAGGCGATAGCCCAGACGGGTCTCGAGCGTCGATAGCTGGGTGCTGATGGTCGATTGACCTACATTTAATGTAGCTTGTGCAGGCGAAACGCCACCCGCGTCCACGATGGCGAGGAATACGCGTATCAGGCGCAGGTCTAGATCGGTCAGTTGCGAAAACATACGGCAGGATACATCGGTGGGGATCGATGTGAAGTTTTTTCTGTCGGCATTTTATATTGGCCAGAACTGCACAAAAATAAGAAATGCCCCGGCGTCGCGTGCTTTGCGGCGGCTGGATCTCACGCTTTTATAAGACGCTGTGCCTTTCATTGGCGAACCACGATGAATACTTCCTCGAATTTCGTTTCCCCGGACCTGACTGAGCGGCCGCAGCCGCTGTCGGGCAACGCGATGCCGCGCTCGGGCGGCATTGCCACCATGATGCGCTTGCCGAATGTCGGCTCGGCGGAAGGACTCGACGCGTGTTTCGTCGGCGTGCCGTTCGATCTGGGCACGTCGAACCGCACGGGCGCGCGTTTCGGTCCGCGCCAGATCCGCGCTGAATCGGTGCTGCTGCGCCCGTACAACATGGCCACGCGCGCCGCGCCGTTCGATTCGCTGCGCGTCGCCGATATTGGCGACGTGGCGATCAACCCGTACAACCTGCTGGATTCGATCGGTCGTATCGAGCGTGCTTACGACGAAATCCTGCAGCACGGCACCAAGCCGATCACGCTGGGCGGCGACCACACCATCGCGCTGCCGATCCTGCGCGCGATTCATCGCAAATATGGCAAGGTCGGCCTGATTCACGTCGATGCGCACGCCGACGTCAACGACACGATGATGGGCGAGAAGATCGCGCACGGCACGCCGTTCCGCCGCGCGGTCGAAGAGGGCTTGCTGGACACGAACCGCGTCGTGCAGATCGGTCTGCGCGGCACGGGTTACGCGGCGGAAGATTTCGACTGGTGCCGCGATCAGGGCTTCCAGGTCGTGCAGGCCGAGGCGTGCTGGAACCAGTCGCTGGTGCCGCTGATGTCGCGTGTGCGCGAGCAGATGGGCGACGGTCCCGTCTACATCACGTTCGATATCGACGGGATCGATCCGGCGTTTGCGCCGGGTACGGGCACGCCGGAGATCGCGGGGCTGACGGTGCCGCAGGCGCTCGAAATCATTCGCGGCGCGCATGGGCTGAATATCGTTGGCTGCGATCTGGTGGAAGTCGCGCCGCCGTACGATCCGTTCGGCACGACGGCGCTGCTCGGCGCGAATCTCGCGTTTGAGTTGCTGTGTGTGCTGCCTGGCGTCGAGTATCGACCGGCGACGCGCTAAGTCGTCGAGACAAATAAAAAACGCCCCGTGACCCAAGTCACGGGGCGTTTTTTTCGCGCGCTGCGAGCGTTACGCGTAAGCCTGCTTGCGCGTCGACACCAGCGCGAGATAACAGACGGCGCCGATCACCAGCGCCGGCAGCGTCGCGCCGAGATTCGGCAGCCACTGGTTGATCGCCTGATACGCGGCAATGCCAATCGCCCACGCGATGAACGCGCTCACGTGCCAGCCGCCCGAAAAACCGTAGCGGCCTTGCGTATCGGCGAGTGCTTCGGCGTCGATGCGGCGTTTGCGCACGATGAAGTGATCGACCAGCACCACGCCGAACAGCGGCGCAAACACCGAACCGATCAGCAGCAGGAAGTTCTGATACTTCGCCATCGGCACGATCAGCGCGATCAGCGTGCACAGCGCGCCGAACGCAGCCGACAGCAGCGGCACGCTCGCACGCGTCCAGAATGTACCCGTCGATACCGCCGCAGAGTGCACATCGGCGAACGCGTTGTCGATCTCGTCGATCAGCACCAGCAGCAGCGCCAGCCCGCCGCCCGCTTGCGCGAGCGCGGTGGTCAGCAGCGCATCGCCGCCACCTGCCGCGAGGCCGTACACCGCGCCCAGCATGTAAAACCAGATATTCGCGATGCCATAGCCCAGGATCGTGCCGCGGAACGTCTCGCCCGCCTTGCGGCCGAAGCGCGTGTAATCGGCGATCAGCGGCAGCCACGACAGCGGCATCGCGACCACCAGATCGATTGCGCCGCCAAACGACATTTCGCCCGTGCCCGGACGGCGCATCAGCGCGCCGAGATCATGTTGCGCGAGCAGGCTGTAGGTGAGCCACGCGGCGCCCGCGAGCAGCAGCCAGATACCCCACGAGCGCAGAAAGCGCCGCACGAACGACAGTGGGCCGCTGATAGCGAGCAGCGTTGCCAGCACGCCGAAAATCAGCGTCCAGACGAGCGGCGCGGAAAAGCCGAACGCCTGCTTTGACAACGCATCGGCGGAATCGCGCATCACGATCACTTCGAACGAACCCCAGCCGACCAGCTGGATCATGTTCAGCACGGCAGGAATCGACGCGCCGCGCACGCCGAGCGTGGGACGCAGCGATGACATCGCGGCCAGCCCCGTGTCCGTGCCGATCACGCCCGCCAGCGCGAGCAGCACCACGCCGATCACGCTGCCGATCAGAATGGCCAGCAGCGCATGAGGCAGCGACAGCCCCGGCACGAGCAGCGCGCCTGCCTGCGCGACCAGCAGCCCGATGCCGAGCGAGAACCACAGCGCGAAGGCGTCGTGCGTCTTGAACGCGCGGCGCGACGCCGGCACGGGCGTGAGCGGCGCGTAGGTCGAACCGGTCTCGCCGGCGGTGGGATCCTGAGCCATCTGATCTGTTTCCTGTCTGTCGTTGTCGTGTCGGCCGTGCTGGTGGCCGCGTTGTTTGCCGTGTTATTTGCCCTGCGGTATGCGTCTTGCGGACCGCCGCATCAGAAAGCACTTATGACGTTTGCCGGGAGCCTCGCCGCGCGACGGCTGTCATAATGCACAACTCTGGATGCACCGCAGTTCACAGGATGACGGTTCCGCGCGGTTGCATGCCGTTCTGGGCCATGCCGCTGCGCAGATTGTCGTGCACCCTCGTGCATGTTGTGTTGTGTGACGGTTTATACCCGAAAAGCCGAGATTATCCCCAAAACGCCATGTTTGAAGAAACCCGCGCCAATGTTCCCCTCGCCGAGCGCCTGCGGCCCCGCACCATCGACGAAGTCATCGGGCAGAAGCATCTGCTGGGCCCGAACAAGCCGTTGCGTGACGCGTTCGAATCGGGTGAAGCGCATTCGATGATTCTCTGGGGGCCGCCCGGCGTCGGCAAGACCACGCTCGCGCGGCTGATGGCCGACGCGTTCCACGCGCAGTTCATCGCGGTGTCGGCGGTGCTGTCGGGCGTGAAGGACATCCGCGAGGCCGTCGAAACGGCGCAGATCCATCGCGCGAACGGCCACCAGACACTCGTGTTCGTCGACGAGGTGCATCGCTTCAACAAGAGCCAGCAGGACGCGTTCTTGCCGCACGTCGAGTCCGGGTTGTTCGTGTTCGTCGGCGCGACGACGGAAACCCCGTCGTTCGAGGTGAATAGCGCCTTGCTGTCGCGAGCGGCCGTGTATGTGCTCAAAAGCCTCGATTCGGACGAGCAGACAGAGTTGCTGGAACGTGCGTGCGCGGAACTCGGCGGCCTCACATTCACGGACGAAGCACGCGACGCGCTGATCGGTTCCGCCGACGGCGACGGCCGCAAGCTGCTGAACAATCTGGAGATCGTCGCGCGCGCGGCGGCCCAGCAGAAGAAGACGGAGATCGACGGCGAACTGCTCGCGAGCGCGCTCTCTGAAAACCTGCGGCGCTTCGACAAGGGCGGCGATGCGTTCTACGACCAGATCAGTGCGTTGCACAAGTCCGTGCGCGGCAGCAATCCGGACGGCGCACTGTACTGGTTCTGCCGGATGCTCGACGGCGGCGCCGACGCGCGCTATCTGTCGCGGCGCCTCGTGCGCATGGCATGGGAGGACATTGGTCTCGCCGACCCGCGCGCCGCGCGCATCGCGCTCGACGCCGCCGAAACCTACGAGCGCCTCGGCACGCCCGAAGGCGAGCTGGCGCTGGCGCAGGCGGTGATCTATCTGGCCGTCGCACCCAAGTCAAATGCGGGCTACAACGCGTACAACGCGGCGCGTGCGTTTGTCGGCAAGGACCAGTCGCGTGCCGTGCCGATCCATCTGCGCAACGCGCCGACCAAGCTGATGAAGGAACTCGGCTACGGCCACGAGTACCGCTATGCGCACGATGAGCCCGACGCGTACGCGGCGGGCGAAACCTATCTGCCCGACGGCATGCGCGATCCGCGCTGGTATCAGCCGACGCCGCGCGGCCTCGAAGGCAAGATCGGCGAGAAGCTGTCGCGTCTGGCCGAACTCGACGCACACTGGCGTAGCGAGAACCGCAAGAAAAGCTGAGGCGCGCGTTGCGCCTGAACCGAGAATGCCGCCGGACAGCCGCGCCGGTGCGCTAAAATCGCCCATTCATACAACGAACTGTCGTCCCGACCCATGCTTGACATCCAGCTGCTGCGCAAAGACATCGACGGCGTCGCCAAGCGCCTCGCCGATCGCGGCTATACGTTCGACGTCGCGGCTTTCTCCGCGCTCGAAGCCGAACGCCGTGCCATCCAGACCCGTACCGAAGAGCTGCAGGCCAAACGCAACAGTCTGTCGAAGCAGATCGGCGCGATGAAAGGGCGGGGCGAGGACACGTCGGCGGTGATGGCCGAGGTGGGCGGTCTCGGCGACGAGATGAAGGCGTCGGCGCTGCAGCTCGAAGAAATCCAGAAGGGTTTGTCGGATCTGCTGCTCGGCGTGCCGAACCTGCCGCACGACAGCGTGCCCGTCGGCCGTGATGAGGCGGACAACGTCGAAGTGCGCCGTTGGGGCACGCCGCGCCAGTTCGATTTCGAGGTGAAGGATCACGTCGATGTCGGCACGCCGCTCGGTCTCGACTTCGAAACGGGCGCGAAGCTGTCGGGCGCGCGTTTCACGATGCTGCGTGGCCAGATCGCGCGTCTGCACCGTGCGCTCGCGCAATTCATGATCGACACGCACACGCAGCAACACGGCTATACCGAAATCTATACGCCGTACATCGTCAATCCTGAAATCCTGTTCGGTACGGGCCAGTTGCCCAAGTTCGCCGACGACATGTTCCGTGTCGAAAAGGGCGGTGGCGAAAACACGGTGACGCAGTATCTGATCTCGACGTCGGAGATCTCGCTGACGAACACGGTGCGCGACAGCATCGTCGATGCGAATGAACTGCCTATCAGGCTGACGGCGCACTCGCCGTGCTTCCGTTCGGAAGCCGGTTCGTATGGCCGCGATACGCGCGGCATGATCCGCCAGCATCAGT
Source organism: Paraburkholderia sp. C35 (assembly GCF_003121405.1). Taxonomy (GTDB): domain Bacteria; phylum Pseudomonadota; class Gammaproteobacteria; order Burkholderiales; family Burkholderiaceae; genus Paraburkholderia. The sequence continues at coordinate 59,143 of NZ_QBUY01000012.1, forward strand.
TCGACAAGGTCGAGATGGTGCAGATCGTTGCGCCCGAAACGTCGTATGACGCGCTCGAGCAGATGGTCACGCACGCGGAAACGATCCTGCAGAAGCTTGAGTTGCCGTATCGCGTCATCACGCTGTGCACGGGCGACATGGGCTTTTCCGCGACGAAAACCTATGACCTCGAAGTGTGGCTGCCTGCGCAGAACACCTATCGCGAAATCTCCAGCTGCTCGAACACGGAGTCGTTCCAGGCTCGCCGGATGCAAGCACGCTTCCGCAACGCGCAAGGCAAGCCGGAACTCGTGCATACGCTCAACGGTTCGGGGCTCGCAGTGGGCCGTACGCTCGTCGCGGTGCTGGAGAACTTCCAGAACGCGGATGGCTCGGTGACGGTGCCTGCCGCGCTGCGTCCGTATCTGGGTGGCGTCGAACGCCTGGAACTGAAGGCGTCTGCCTGAGCCCGGAAGGCAGTTCGGATCGGTCCAGGTCCTTTTTCAAGTTTCTGCGAAAAAGGGCTTGGAATCCGAAAACAGGTGTTCTATAATCTTTGTCTCACGCAAGCAGCGACCCGCTTAGTGTGGCACGACAAGACCACTCGTTGGTAAGTCAAAGAATCTGGAAAGGTGGCAGAGTGGTCGAATGCGCCGGACTCGAAATCCGGTGTACAGTTATGCTGTACCGTGGGTTCGAATCCCACCCTTTCCGCCAGATGCAAAGCGAAACAGACCCTTCGGGGTCTGTTTTCGCTTGTGCGGCGATTTTATGCATTGCCAGGCATCTGACTTCGCCGCGGGTTACTGTCGGGCTTCGCAAATTACAACGCGACTGCGCCGCGCGCCCCACTTTCTCCTCTCCTCGAATCCCTCAAATCTGCGCTTTGCGCAAGCGCATGTTCGTTTGCACATCCGTGCGCGACCCGGCAGGGCGGGCAATGGGCGCATCCGTTGTATGCGCCCGCACAATCGATTGGTACATTCGTTGCATGACGGAAGGCGTCTGCCAACCACAATTGGAGTCCACGATGACGAACCCCAATCGCGAGGAAAGCACGCTGCCCGAAGATCCGGCCGAAATCCCGCCGACTGAGTTGAACAAGCCCATCGGCGATGCGATCCCGACGCCTGTCGAGCCGGGCCTCGATCAGCCGTTGCCCGAGAAACCCAAGACGGACGACGCAAACACCGCCGAGCCGATAGGCGACGACGATCCGCCTCCGGGCGTGCCCGCGCCGGGCCCATCCGATTTCGCGTGACTTCGCGCGTCCAAACGTTCGCGCGGCCAACGCTTAACCACGCATCGGGATCCAGTGGATCCCTTCCTTCAGGCCTCTCCTACGCGCTGTCCGAAACGATAGAAGAATCGCATCAACGTTTCGGGCCGCGCATCAAATACTCCGCTAAAAGCTGCCAGTCACCAATGCGTGCCTGATGCGCATTCCCCCGGTGGGAAATGGCATCCACCTTCACATTGCCGCCAATGGGCCGGACTCAGCCTTTACTAAGCCCTGCTTTATGCATACGATGAAGTTGCACTTTTTTCCTCCTGATTCGATGCGGGTAAGTAAAAAATCGACTGCAATTATTCACAAAAAGATAAACAGAAATATTCGTAGTCCATATGAAGATTCGACCTGTCGGTATTAGGCACTTCCATCATTCAAGTCAATCATTGCAGGGCATTGAACTCGTCGACAGACGAGAAGCTTCACGGCAAGACGTTGTCACGGTTCCATGCGTCAAGACAAAGGCGTCGCGCGCCCGATTCCCGCGCCGTCGTCCGGTTGCGTTGCTAACAACAACGAAGGCGTGCGCAGATCGTCACGGCACTTCGCGTGCGGACGCCTTGAGGAACGGTGAGTCATGCACATCGCTATATCTGCTTTGACAGTCGCGGTGGCTGCAATCGTAGTCTGGTGGTCGCTGCATCCACGGCGCATTGCGCCGGAACGCACGGGGGAATCTGCGTCCGTCCGTCATGTCACGCCAGTCTGGCCGCCGCGCCATCGCGTAGCCAGCGCTGCCGCGCGCGAGGCGGGCTTGCGAGGCACTGGTGGCTTCCTGGCGTTTGCGCGCCGTCGTATGGACACGACCGACGAACTGGCCGACGTCTTCGAATGTTTGCCCGTCGCCTCTGTCGTGTTCGATGAGCATGGCGTGATCGTGCTTGCGAATGCGCAGGCCGAGCGTCTGCTCGACTACAGGCGCGGAGCGCTGGCGGGTGCATGTCTGGGTCTGGTCGCGCCGGGGCTGTCGCACGAACAGCATCGCGCGGGCGCCTCGCAGGCGAGCCGCCAGGCCTCTACGCGCACGCGCAGTCTGCGCGCGCGCCGCCGCGACGGCAGCGAGTTTCCTGTCGAGATCGCGACCAGCGCGATCCGCCACGAAGGGCGCACGGCAACTGTCGCGTTCATCACCGACATGACCGAGCGCTTCGAGCTGGAGCGCAATCGTCGGGAGTTGGCGCATCTCACGCGTGTGTCGACGATGGGCGAGCTCGCCGCATCGCTCGCGCATGAGCTGAACCAGCCGCTGACGGCCATTCTCAGCAACGGCCAGGCCGCACAGCGTTTCATGGATCAGCAGCCGATCGATCTCGCCGAAGTGCGCGACATCCTGAAAGACATCGTCGACGACAGCGGCCGTGCAAGCGAAGTGATCCGCCGTATGCGCGCCTTCGTGAAGAAGGAAGAGCAGCAGCAACTGACGACTGTCGATGTCGGTGGCTTGCTGCGCGACGTCACGCTACTCGTGCATGCCGATGCCGTCGCGCGCGGCATTAACGTGTCGCATGTGATCGACGACGGTTTGCCGTCCGTGCGCGGCGACAAGGTGCAACTGCAACAGGTGCTGCTCAATCTGCTGCTCAACGCTTTCGATGCCGTCGGTGAGCGCGCCGCAGCCGATCGTTCGGTGGCGCTGTTCGCGCAACCAGGCCGCGATGGCATGGTGCGGATCACGGTGCGTGACCGCGGGCATGGCCTGACGCCCGACAAACTGGAATGCATCTTCAAGCCCTTCGTCTCGTCGAAGCCGCAAGGACTCGGTCTCGGCCTGTCGATCAGCCGCTCGATCGTGCAGATGCACGGTGGCCGTCTGTGGGCCGAGAACAATCCGGATGGCGGCATGACCTTCCATGTCGAATTGCACGCATCGCGAGATGTCTGCCATGCGGGCGTGGCGCAGGCGGCCACATGAGCGTCATGAGTGACATGGCGGCCCTCGTCTACGTCGTCGATGACGACCCGTCAGTGCGCCGCGCGCTGACGCGGCTGATCAGGTCGGCGGGCCATGAAGTCGAGGCCTACGGTTCGGCATGCGAATTTCTCGAGCATGCGTGTGCCGGGCGTGGACCCGCTTGCGTCGTACTCGACGTGCAGTTGCCCGATCTGAGCGGACTCGAATTACAGCGCCGCCTCGATGCCCGCCTGCCCATCGTTTTTCTGACGGGGCACGGCGATATCGCGATGACGGTCGGCGCAATCAAGGCCGGCGCGAGCGATTTCCTCACCAAGCCCGTCAGCGACAGCGACCTGTTGCACGCGATCGATCAGGCGCTCGCGCGTTCCGTCGAAGTGTCGAAGTCGCTGCACGAACTGGAAGAATTGCGCAGCCGTGTCGACCGTCTGACGGTGCGCGAGCGTGAAGTAATGAACCTCGTCGTGCTGGGACGGCTGAACAAGCAGGTCGCGTGCGAGCTCGGCACGGTCGAGAAGACGGTCAAGGCACATCGCGCGCGCGTGATGCAGAAAATGGAAGTGAGTTCGCTGGCGGAACTGGTGCGCATCGCCGACAAGGTGGCCGTCGCAGCCGTCAACCACCAGGCCGCCGTGCCGCTTCCAGCGGTTTCATCCGTTGTTCCGCCTGGCGTTGCCGCCGGACGGATACGAGACCAAGGTCCAATACCCCCGACGCCCACAGTTTCATAGTCTATTGCTGAGACGCCCACGCACCATGCGTGGACGCAGCGGCTCAACAGGCTAATCAGAATGGGCACAGATAAACCCTTCGTCGTCGTGGTCGACGACGATGCGTCGGTGGGCAGGGCGATCAGGCGTCTGCTGCGTTCCGTCGGGATCGCGGCAGATACCTACACGAGCGGCGACGAGTTTCTCGACGTGTTGTCGGCGACGCCTTCGTATCGTCCCGACTGCGCGATCCTCGACGTGCAGATGCCCGGCTTCAACGGCATCGAGGTCCAGCACCGCCTGGCCGGCAGCGCCGTGCCCATCATTTTCATCACCGCACACGACGACCCGGGCGTGCGCGATACCGCACTCGCGGCGGGCGCAAAGGCGTATCTGCGCAAGCCGTTTAACGATGTGCTTTTCATCAGGACAGTGTGCGCGGTACTCGGCATTGCTGCGCCGCTATGACGCGGCGGCTCCCTCTTGCACGCAGGAAAAGAGCGCGGACGCGTGCCCGGTGTTGCGCAAGATCATTGTTGTCGGCGGGGTATTGGACCAAGGTCCAATTGTTTTCGACTTGCCCCGATTCCACACTGGATCACATCGGACTCGCCGGGCCAACTGGCGCGCATCTGGAATTGTCCGCCGCGCGATGCGCGCGCACTGAGCACGACGGACGCAACTATCGCTTGGGGAGCTTCACCATGAGACGTACCTTTCGAAACACGCCGATCCTCGCCGTGATGCTGACGATGGCAGGCGTGGCAGTGGCGCAGCAGCCAATTTTCTATCCCGCCAAAGGGCAGAGCCAGCAGAAGCAGTCCAGCGACACCGCTCAGTGCCACAGCTGGGCGACGCAGAACACGGGTATCAATCCCGCCGTGCTGGCGCAGAACGCGGCCAATCAACCGCCGCCGCCTGGTCCGCAGGGGCAGCGGCTGGGCGGCGCGGCACGTGGCGCTGCAGGCGGCGCCGCGATCGGCGCGATCGCCGGCGATGCCGGCAAGGGTGCGGCGGCGGGCGCTATCGCGGGCACGATGGCGGGCGGCGCGCGGCAACGCCGTCAGGCGGCCGCGGCCGAACAGCAACAGCAGGCGACACAGCAGCAGACCTCGCAGCAGATGGCCACGTGGAACCGCGCGGTTGCCGCCTGCATGACAGGACGCGGCTACACGGCGCAATGACATGGCGATCGAAGGGAGTCGCGCAATGAATGGTCGATCGTACGCAGGCATGAACGGGAAGCAGGCAGCCGCTGCGCTGCATGTGGGCGGCGCGGCGGCGCGCGCGAAGGCTGCGTTGCGTTGGCCGCTGGCCGCGATGCTGGTGTCCGTCCTGTCGCTCACCGCCTGTAAGAAAGCCCCCACGGAAACCCCACGTCCTACCGTCGAGGTGACGGTGGTCACCGTCGCGCAGAAGGAAACGCCTGTCGATTTCGAATTTACCGCGCAGACGCAAAGCTCGCGCGAAGTGGAAATCCGCGCGCGCGTCGATGGCTTCCTGGAGCGGCGCATGTACACGGAAGGCTCGCTGGTCAAGGAGAACCAGATCCTTTTCGTGATGGATAAAAAGCCCTTCGAAGCCGCGCTGCAATCGGCCCGCGGCGCGCTTGCGCAGCAGCAGGCCCGCCTGCTCGTCACGAAGCAGAACCTCGCCCGCGTGATTCCGCTGGCCGCACAGAACGCGCTGAGCAAGAAAGATCTCGACGACGCCACCGGCAATGAGAAACAGGCCGAAGCGGCCGTGATCGCCGCCCAGGGCGAGGTGCGCACGGCCGAACTGAACCTGAGCTACTGCACGATCCGCTCGCCGCTCAAGGGTCTGTCGAGCTTCGCGCGCGTGCAGGACGGCAGCTACGTGACGCCGAACCAGTCGGGATTGCTGACCTATGTGTACCAGCTCGATCCGATGTGGGTGAACTTCAGCATCTCGGAGAACGAACTGCTGCGCTACCGTGACCAGATCGCCAAAGGCTTGCTGCGCTTTCCGGCTGACAACAAGTTCGACGTGACGGTGATCCAGGCCGACGGCTCGGTCTTTCCGCAGCAGGGCCGCATCGACTTCACCAACCCCGCGTTCAGCCAGGAAACGGGCACCTTCCTCGTGCGGGCGAGTTTCGCCAATCCGCAGGGCACGCTTAAGCCGGGGCAGTTCGTGCGCGCGAAAGTGTCGGGAGCGGTGCGCCCGAACGCGATTCTCGTGCCGCAGCGCGCGGTGCTGCAGGGCGCGAAGAGTCACTTCGTGTGGGTGCTCGATCAGGACTCGAAGCCGCATCAGCGCGTGATCGAGGTCGGCGACTGGCACGGCGACGACTGGTTCGTCAACGACGGCCTGAAGCCGGGCGAGCGCGTGGTGGTCGATGGAGCGATACGAGTGTCGTCGGACGCGCAGATCAAGGTGGTGAGTGCGCCGCCCGCCTCGGGCGCGCCTGGGGCGCCCGCTTCGGCACCTGCGCCCGCGAGTGCGGGGGCGGCATCGGCACCCGCTGCGACGCTGGCGCAGGGCGCCACGCCTGCACCCGCGCCAGCAGCGGCGGGCCGCAGTGCGACACAAACCGCCAGTCAGTGACATGACCCGATGACGACGACCGCCCTCGGGCGCACACCGATCCAATGAACATCTCCCACTTCTGCATCGACCGTCCGATCTTCGCGTCGGTCATCTCGATTGTGATCACGCTGGGCGGCGCGCTGTGCATGTTCGCGCTGCCCACGGCACAGTATCCCGACATCACGCCGCCGCAGATCACGATCTCCGCGACCTACCCGGGCGCGAGCGCCGATGTCGTCGCCAACAACGTCGCCGCGCCGATCGAGCAGCAGGTCAACGGCGCCGACAACATGATCTACATGAGCTCGTCCAGCTCCTCGACGGGCAACCTGACCATCAACGCGTACTTCCAGATCGGCACGAACCCCGAACTCGCGCAGGTCGACGTGCAGAACCGCGTGAATCTCGCGCTGCCGCAACTGCCGCAATCGGTGACGAACCAGGGCGTGCAGGTCCAGAAGAAGTCGCAGGCGTTCATGATGGTGATCGCGATCTACTCGCCCTCCGAACGCTATGACGCCACCTACATCGCCAACTACGCGAACGTCTACGTGCTCGATGCGTTAAAACGCGTCCCGGGCGCCAACCAGTCGAGCATCTTCGGCACGCCCGACTACGCGATGCGTATCTGGCTGCGCCCCGACCGCATGGCGCAGCTAGGCATCACCGCCGCCGACGTGCAGCGGGCAGTGGCGAACCAGAACCAGCAGTTCGCCGTCGGGCGATTAGGACAGTCGCCAACGGGCAGTCCCGTCGAGCAGTCGTTCGCTGTCACCACGACAGGCCGGCTCACCGAGCCGTCCGAGTTCGAGAACATCATCATCCGTGCACAGAACGGCAGTGCGGCCATCGTGCGGCTGAAGGATATTGGCCGTGCCGAACTGGGCCAGAAAGATTATTCGATACGCAGCCGCTTCCAGGGCAAGCCTGCCACCGTGCTGGCCGTCTATCAGCAGCCGGGCGCGAACGCGCTCGATGTGTCGAAACAGGTGCGCGCCACGCTCGCCGAGATGAAGAAGACGTTCCCCGAAGGCATCGACTACGAAATCGCGATGGACACCACAGAGTTCACGCGCGCGTCGATCACGGACGTGGTGCACACGTTCTTCGAGGCCGTCGTGCTGGTGGTGATCGTCGTGTTCGTGTTCCTGCAGAGCCTGCGTGCCACGCTGATTCCCGTGCTGGCCGTGCCCGTGTCGATTGTCGGCACGTTCATGGGGATGGCGGCGCTCGGCTTCTCGATCAACATGCTCACGCTGTTCGGCATGGTGCTCGCAATCGGGATCGTGGTCGACGATGCCATCGTCGTGATCGAGAACGTCGAACGCAACATGACGGTGCACAAACTCGATCCGAAGACGGCCGCCAAGCAGGCGATGGATGAAGTGGCCGGCCCGGTGGTGGCCATCGTGCTGGTGCTGTGCGCGGTGTTCGTGCCCGTGGCGTTTCTCGGCGGCATCACCGGGCAGATGTACAAGCAGTTCGCCATTACGATTGCGATTTCCGTGGTGATCTCGGGCATCGTCGCGCTGACGCTCTCGCCCGCGCTCGCGGCGCTGCTGCTCAAGCCGGGGCATCACGAGAAGAAGGGCTTTTTCCGCTGGTTCGACAACCAGTTCGCGCGCATGACGGCGGGTTATACGCGTGCCGTGCGGCTGATCATCAAGCGGTTCGTGATTGCGCTGCTGCTGTTCGTCGGCATGATCGTGCTGGCCGTGATCATGATGCGTGACATTCCTTCGGCATTCCTGCCGCCTGAAGATCAGGGCTATCTGCTCGGCGCAGTGATCATGCCCGATGCGGCGTCGCTGGATCGCACGGGTGCGGTGTCGGATCGCGTTTCCGAGTACTTCATGAAGCAGCCCGCCGTGAGCAGTATCACGACAGTCGATGGCTTCAGCATTCTCGACAGCCAGAACAAGAACAATGCATCGACGTTTTTCGTGGGCTTCAAGAGTTTCGAGGAACGCTATACGTCGGCGAACATTCGCACGCAGAATGCGCGTGCCGTGCTCATCGATGCGTACAAGACACTCTCGCAGATCCGCGAGGGCATCGTCGTGCCGCTCAATCCGCCGTCGATTCCAGGTCTCGGCACCACGGGCGGCACCGAGATGTGGATCCAGAGCAAGGGCGATGCGACCATCGCGCAGTTCAACGCTGTCGTGCAGGATTTCGTGGCGAAGGCCAAGCAGCGGCCCGAACTCACGGGTGTCACGTCGACGTTCAACGCGAATTCGCAGCAACTGCTGGTCGACGTGGACCGCGACAAGGCCGAGACGCTGGGCGTGCCGGTGGAAGATGTCTACAGCGCGATGCAGACGATGTTCGGCTCGCTGTACGTGTCGCAGTTCAACCGGTCGAGCCGCCTGTGGCAGGTGATTCTGCAGGCCGAGCCGTCGTACCGGCTGAGGCCGGAGGATCTCACGCAGGTCTACGTGCGCAGCAAGACGGACAGCATGGTGCCGCTCAAGTCCGTGGTCACGTCGCGCTATGTGACGGGGCCAGACCTGATCACGCGCTTCAACAACTTCCCGGCGGTCAAGATCACGGCGAACGCGGCGCCCGGCTATGCGTCGGGCCAGGTGATCAGCGCGCTCGAAGATGTCGCGGCGCAGATGCCGTCGGAATACGGCATCGCGTGGAGCGGTGAAGCGTTCGAAGCGAAGCAGTCGGGCGGCACCTCGGGTCTGGTGTTCGTGTTCGGTCTGATCATGGTGTTCCTGATTCTCGCGGCACAGTACGAGAAGTGGAGCCTGCCGTTCGGCGTGCTGATGGCAGTGCCGTTCGCGCTGTTCGGCGCGCTGCTGGCCATCCTCTTGCGCGGGCTGAACAACGACGTGTACTTCCAGATCGGCCTGACGATGCTGGTCGCGCTCGCGGCGAAGAACGCGATCCTGATCTTCGAGTTCGCGGTGCTCAATCGCGAGGCGGGCAAGTCGGTGTTCGAGGCGACGATGACGGCGGCCGCGGAGCGGTTAAGGCCGATCGTGATGACGTCGCTGGCGTTCATTCTGGGTTGCGTGCCGTTGGCAATTGCGACGGGCGCATCGGCCAACAGCCGGCATTCGATCGGCACGGGTGTGATCGGCGGGATGCTGGGGGCGACGGCTATCGCCGTGTTCTTCATCCCGATGTTCTTCTATGTGCTGGAGACGCTGTCGGAACGTTCGGAGAAGAAGAAGGACAAGAAGGCGGGCGATGTGCCGCCTGCGGGGCCCTCTGCCGGGCCGGGTTCAGGAACCGCATCGGGTGGTTCCACGCCAGGTGCGCCGGAAGCGCCGCCGAAGGTGCCACCGTCGGCGGGTGGTCCAAAGGTGGGCGGTGGGCCGACCACCAACCCGTCCGCCCCGCGCGAGGGTGACTGACATGCGCCGCGCTCTCGTTCTCTGCGTGCCGTGCGTCATTGCCCTGAGCGGCTGCCTGCTCGGCCCGAACTATTCGCGCCCGCCGCTCGACGTGCCCGCGACGTACCGCTTCCCCGACAACTACGCCACCGACATCGCCAATACCGAATGGTGGAAGCAGTTCAACGATCCCGTGCTCGACGATCTGATCACCGCGGCGCTCGCGAACAACAACGATGTGAAGGTCGCCGCCGCGCGCGTGGACCAGTTCCTCGGCCAGTTCGTCACCACGCGCGCCGCGTTGCTGCCGCAGGTCAACGGTGGCTTCGACGCGCAGCGCGAGCGCATCTCGACCTCGTCGTCGCCGTTGCTCGCGAACGTGCAGAACCCCGTGTTCAACACGTATCAGCTGGCGCTATCGGCGTCGTGGGACATCGATCTGTTCGGCCATAACCGGCGCCTGACGGAAGCGGCGCGCGCGAGCCTGCTGTCTACCGAGGAAGCAAAGCGCGGCACGATCCTGACGCTGGTGGCGTCGGTGGCGACGGCGTACATCAATCTGCGCAGCCTCGACCGGCAACTCGAAATCGCGACTGCGACAACAGCAAGCCGTGCCGAATCCGTGCACGTGTTCGAACTGCGCTTCAAGGGCGGCGAGGTCTCGCAGATGGAACTGGCGCAGAGCCAGTCCGAATACGAAGCCTCGCGTGCCGTGATCCCGCAGATCGAGGCGCAGATCGCGCAGCAGGAAGATGCGCTGTCGGTGCTGCTCGGGCGCAATCCGGGCGACATCTTGCGCGGGCACGCGCTGGCGGAACTGGCAGCGCCTGCCGTGCCAGCCGGTCTGCCATCCGATCTGCTCGAACGGCGTCCCGATCTGCGTCAGGCCGAGCAGGATCTGGTTGCGGCCAATGCGCAGATCGGTGCAGCGAAAGCGCTGTATTTCCCGCAGATTTCGATTACCGGATTGCTCGGCACACAGAGCGGACAGTTCTCGAAACTCTTCACGGGGCCGTCGAAGGTGTGGTCGTTTGCCGGCTCGGTGACGCAGCCGATCTTCGAAGGCGGCGCGATCGCCGGTCAGGTGAAACAGGCTGAAGCCGTGCAGCAGCAGGCGCTGTACTCGTACCGTAAGGCCATCCAGGTGGCGTTCCAGGAAGTGAACGATGCGCTGATCTCGTCACAAAAGCTGCGCGAGCAGTTCGACGTGCAGGGGCGTCAGGTGGAGGCGCTCGGGACGTACGCGCACCTTGCGCGACTGCGCTATGAAGGCGGCTATACGAGCTACATCGAAGTGCTCGATGCCGAGCGCAGCCTCTTCAACGCGCAACTGAGCCAGACGCAGACGCAGGCGGGGGTGCTGGTGTCGTATGTGAACCTGTACAAGGCGATGGGCGGCGGCTGGGTCGTGACAGCTGAAGGGCTGACGACGCAGGCGGCCCAGGCGCCTCAGCCAGGCGGCGAACCGACCGCTCCCCAGAGCGCGAAATGAGCGACACGGCTGCCGCCACCTATCTGGGTCACGCGGCGCGCGTGCGGGTGATCGCCTGCCACGAATGCGACCTGCTGCAGCGCGAGAGCGACGTGCCGGCCGAAGGCGTGCTGCGCTGCTGCCGCTGCCGCGCCACGCTGTACCGGCGTCACGCCGACAGCCTCGATCGCACGCTGGCTTATGCGCTCGCCGCATGCGTGCTGTGGGTCGTGTCGAATGCGTTTCCGATCGTCGGTCTGTCGGTGAACGGCGATCTGGTCGAAACGACTATGTTCGGCGCCGTGCGCGTGCTGTATCGCGACGGCATGTGGCCGCTCTCCGCACTGATCTTCATCACCACGATGCTGATGCCGGCGTGTCAGGCAGTGGGCCTCGTGTGGCTGCTGTTACCGTTGCGCCTCGGACGCACGCCGTTTCGTGCGGACGCCGTGTTTCGTGCGCTGCGCATCGCGCAGGAGTGGGGCATGACCGAGGTGCTGATTCTCGGCCTGCTGGTCGCGCTGGTGAAGCTCGCGCATATCGCCGCGGTGGTGACGGGGCCGGCGCTATGGTCGTTCGGCGCGCTGATGCTGACGCTTGCCGCCGCGGCGTCTGCCTTCGATACGCGCGACATGTGGGCGCGTCTCCAGGGCGTGCCCGATGCCGGCCCGGCGTTCGACGGCGACACGCCGTTCCCCGCCGCGACAGCGGCCGCGTGCGGCCTGTGCGTCTGCCACGACTGCGGGCTGCTGACGCGCGTCGCGCCCGCGCAGGCCCACGCAGAAAGCGACTACGCGAATCCGCATGCCGCCATGCACCTGCCGCCGCATCCCACGCATTGCCCACGCTGCGGCGCGCATCTGCATCTGCGCAAGCCCGATAGCCTCGCGCGCACGTGGGCCTATCTGATCGCGGCCGTGATTCTCTATATCCCCGCGAACCTGCTGCCCGTGATGGACACCAGTTCGCTGTTCGGCGCGCAGAAAGACACCATCATGAGCGGCGTCGTGTATCTGTGGACTTCCGGTTCGTGGCCGCTCGCGGTGCTGGTGTTCATCGCGAGTATCGCGGTGCCGATGCTGAAGATTCTCGCCATCGGCTTTCTGGCGACGTCGGCGAATCTCCGCTCGAACTGGCAGCCGGATCAGCGCGCGCGTATCTACCGGATCGTCGAGCTGGTCGGGCGCTGGTCGATGCTCGACATCTACGTGATCGCCGTGCTCACGGCACTCGTGCAATTCAACGCGCTCGCGACCGTGCGCGCCGGGCCTGCGTCGATTGCGTTCGGCGCAGTCGTGGTGCTGACGATGTTCGCCGCGCTGTCGTTCGATCCGCGCCTCACCTGGGATGCGAGGAAAACCGAATGAGCAGGCCGCCCGAGCTACCCGACGCCGTTGTCGTGCCGCGCAAACGCTGGCGCATCCAGTGGATCTGGCTGGTGCCCGTAGTGGCCGTGCTGGTCGGTCTCTGGCTCGCGGTGCAGGCGGTGCTGTCGCAAGGACCGACCATCACGATCAGCTTCAAGACGGGGGAAGGACTCGAAGCGGGCAAGACCAAGATCAAGTTCAAGGAAGTGGATATTGGCGTGGTGAAGAAGGTGCCGCTGTCGAACGATTACCGCAGTGTGATCGCGACGGCGGAACTCACGCGCGATGCCACCAACATGCTGGTCGACGACACGCGCTTCTGGGTCGAGCGGCCGCGCGTGGCGGGCGGCAACGTGTCGGGCATCGGCACGCTGCTGTCGGGCGCGTTCATCGGCATGGATATCGGCCGTGCGAAGCAGGAGCGGCGCGATTACACCGGACTCGAAACACCGCCTGTGTTCGCGAGCGACGTGCCGGGCCGCGAGTTCGTGCTGAAGGCGACCAATCTGGCGTCGCTCGATGTCGGCTCGCCTGTCTATTTCCGGCGTCTGCGCGTGGGCCAGGTGACGGCGTTCGAACTCGACAAGGATGGCGGCGGCATCACCATGCGCATCTTCGTGAACGCGCCCTACGACCGCTACGTGAAGAGCGATTCGCGCTTCTGGGAAGCGGGCGGGATCGACGTCGCGCTCGGCACCGACGGTGTGAAGATCAACACGCAGTCGCTGGTGTCGATCCTGATCGGCGGGCTGGCGTTCGAAACGCCGGCGGCGTCGCTGGCTGAGGACGAAGCGCAGCCGCGCACGCCGTTCACGCTGTTCGCGACGCGCGCCGACGCGATGAAGGTGCAGGACCGTATCGTCGATACCTACGTGCTCAATTTCACAGAATCGGTGCGCGGCCTGACAGTCGGTGCGCCCGTCGATTTTCGCGGCCTCGTGCTCGGCGAGGTGTCGGCGATCTCGACGCGCTTCGATCCCGTCACAAAACAGATCAGTATTCCCGTCGAGATCAAGTTCTATCCTGAACGCTTCACGTCGCGCTATGCGGACGGCAAGCAGGATAGCGGGCGCGTGCAACGCGATCCGAAGGCTGTCGCGGATTTCCTCGTATCGCGCGGTTTCCGCGCGCAGCTGAAGACAGGCAGCCTGCTGACGGGCCAGCTGTATGTGTCGTTCGACTTTTTCCCGAACGCGCCAAAAGCGACCATCGACTGGAGCCGCACGCCGGCCGAGCTGCCGACCGAGCCTAGCGGTCTGCAATCGCTGCAGGAGTCGCTCAACCGGATCGTCGCGCGGCTCGACAAGCTGCCGCTCGAACAGATCGGCAAGAACGCACAGCAGACGCTCGCCGATGCGGGCACTCTGTTGCAGAGCCTCAACACGCAGCTCGTGCCGCAGGCGAAGAGCACGCTGTCGGCAGCGCAGAGCACGCTCAACTCGGCCAACAGCGCGCTCGCGCCCGATTCGACGCTGCAGCAGGACACGAGCGATGCGATCCGCGAGCTGGCGCGCACGGCGGCATCGTTCCGCGCGCTCTCCGACTATCTGCAGCGCCATCCCGAGGCGCTGATCCGAGGCAAACAGGAGGACGGCAAGTGAAGCGATCCCTGCTCCCGCGCGCCGCATGCGTGTGCGTCGCTGCCGTGCTGGCCGGCTGCAGTTCGCCGCGCACGAACTTCTATACGTTGAACGCCGATTCGACGCTCCAGGCCGCGGGCGCGCCGGTCGCGGTGTCGGTCGTGGTCGGGCCGGTGACGGTGCCCGATCTCGTCGACCGGCCGCAACTGGTCACGCGCGTGTCGGGCAATGAAGTGAAGCTCAACGAGTTCGCGCGCTGGGGCGAGCCGCTCAAGAGCGGTGTCGCCGCTGTGATCGCCGCGGATCTCACGCGTCTGCTGGGTTCGCCGCGCGTGTCGGTGTCGTCGCAGACGGTGGCGGGCACGGACGCGTACCGCGTGCGTGTCGATATCGTGCAGTTCGAATCGATACCCGGCGAGGCGGTCGCCGTCGACGCGCTGTGGACCGTGCGCGTGGCGGGCCGCGCGGACTTGCTGACGGGCCGCTCGACGGTGCGCGAGCCGGTGCAGGGCGCCGACGATACCGCACTCGTCGCTGCGCACAGCCGGGCACTGGCAGCCGTGAGCCGCGACATCGCCGCGGCGATCCGGCGCACGCCGCCGGGCTGACGCACCGGGCCGAAGCAAGGACCACTGCAAGGGCCGCAGCACGGCGTGCTGCCGGCGCCGGGACTGCCGCCCGGGCAGACTCTGTACAATGGCCTGATCGACAACCGCACGCATGGCTGCGCTGCGGGCCATTCCGTGCCGGGCGCGCCGCGCCCCGACACGCACGACGGACGCCCGCCTGATCGCACGAAGCCGCGCCATGCATGCCGCCTACGCTTTTCGACATGGCCATCACCTACAAGACTCCCGAAGACATCGCGCGCCTGCGCATCTCAGGCCGGCTCGCCGCCGACGTGCTCGCCATGATCGGCGAGCATGTGAAGCCCGGCATCTCGACGGGCGAACTCGACGCCATCTGCCACGACTACATCGTCAATACGCAGAAAGCGATCGCCGCGAACGTCGGCTACATGGGCTTTCCGAAGACGGTCTGCACGTCGGTGAATTCCGTCGTGTGCCACGGCATTCCCGACCGCAGCGAGATCCTCAAGGACGGCGACATCATCAATATCGACGTAGCCGTCATCAAGGACGGCTACTTCGGCGACACCAGCCGCATGTACACGGTCGGCGAGCCGAGCCCGGTCGCGCGCCAGCTGATCGACACGACGTATGAAGCGATGCTCGAAGGCATTCGCCAGGTGAAGCCGGGCGCGACGCTCGGCGACGTCGGCCATGCGATCCAGAAGGTCGCCCAGCGCGAAGGCTTTTCGATCGTGCGCGACTACTGCGGGCACGGCATCGGCAAGGTCTATCACGAAGATCCGCAGGTGCTGCATTACGGCCAGCCGGGGCAGGGCGTACGCCTGAAGCCGGGCATGGTGTTCACCATCGAGCCGATGATCAACGCGGGCCGTGCCGGCACGACGGTGATGCGCGATGGCTGGACGGTGGTCACCAAGGACCGCTCGCTGTCCGCGCAATGGGAGCACATGGTCGCCGTCACCGACGACGGCTACGAGCTGCTCACGCCGTGGCCCGATGGCACGGGAAGCTACGCAGCACCCTAAGGCCGATCGTCCACACGCCTTGCCCGCGCATGGCCTTCGATGCGATGCAACACGCGAAACGCCGATGCGTGCCGCGTTTGCGCTCGCCTGTCAACCCGTGCGCGCTGGCTCGCACTGCGCCGAATTAAAGATTTGACTCAGGCGCCCGTTCGGTTAAAGCTACGCGCTAACGCTTCACCCGGATGACAAAAGGGTTTTCAAGGATTTAAGGGATTGTCGACCGCATGAGTCCTTCACTGACCGTTCGCCGTATCGCAGCCGATCAGGGCGCTGTCTTCCGTGAGCTTCGTACTGCGTCGCTACGCGAAGCGCCGTACGCGTTCGGCGACACGCTGGAAGAAGCGTTATCGGCCGATGCGTCCACGTTCGAAGAGACGGCCGCGCGGCATGCCACGTCTGCCGCGTCGACCTCGTTCATCCTGTACACGGAAGGGCATCCCGCCGGCCTGATCGGCGCGTGCTTCGAAGATGCGCCATCGCATCGGGCGTTCGTCAGCGAGTTATGGGTCGCGCCTGCCGTGCGGCATCTGCGTGGCGGCGAACTGCTCGTCAACACGGCGAGCGGCTGGCTTGCGGGCTCGGGCGCCACGGAAATCTACGCGTGGATCGCCGACGAGAACCGCAACGCCATGCGCTTCTACGAGCGTCTCGGCTTCGGCCCGACGGGCGAGCACGAGCGTATCGCGCGTGCGCCGGACCAGTTTCAGACGCTGCTCGTACGGCACGTCCCGCAACTGCAGGACGCGGACGAGACCACGCACGAGTAGACCCGCAAGACGGCGTCCTTGCCGTCGCCCGTGGCGTTCCTGCACTTCGTGAACGCCCGTCTTTCCCACTTTTTGTCGATCTGTCCGCCCCGAGGACAGTACGCGCGCGGCAATTTCCTGTCGCGTGAAGGCTTATTGGCAAAAAAGCTCACCGTTCGCCTGGACGCCTGTAAAATACGCAAAATTTTTTGCCGAACGCTATGTCGCCCAGGAAATCGCCATTTTTTGAACTGCGCAGTGGCGCGGTCGACACGCTGCTGTTTGTCGTCAAGACGACCAACCTCGAAGAGATGCGTGCCGAGCTGAACCGGCGCTTCGAGGCGACGCCCGAATTCTTCGCGAACGACACGGTAGCCATCGACGTGCGCCGTCTGGCCGAAAACGAGCGCGTGCCGCTCGCGGAGATCGCGAAGCTGCTGGACAGCGTGCGCATGCGTCCCATCGGCGTCGTGGCCGATAGCGCGCAGCACGCATGGGCGAACGAAGCCGGCTTGCCGCTGCTCGATGCACGCGATCCGCGCGCCAGCAAGAGCAATGGCGACGAGAGCGAAGAAGCCAGATCTTCGGCAAAAACAGACACGGAGACGGCAGCGGTTGCAGCTGCGCCCGAGCCGGAATCCGCCGCATCAGACGCGGCCGAACCAGTGCGCATCGGCACCTCGTCGCAGACCATGGTGGTCGACAAGCCGCTGCGTTCGGGCCAGCGCATCTACGCGAAGGGCGATCTCGTCGTGCTCGGCATGGTGAGCAACGGCGCCGAAGTGATCGCAGAAGGCAACATCCATATTTACGCGCCGTTGCGCGGCCGCGCACTCGCGGGCGTGCATGGCAATCACGACGCGCGCATTTTCTGCACGTGCCTCGAAGCCGAACTGATCTCGATCGCGGGCAGCTACCGCACGGCCGAGAACCCGCTGCCTGCCGACGTGCACGGCAAGCCGGTGCAGATCTGGCTCGAAGAAGAAAAGCTGATGATCGAACCGTTGCGGCTCACCTGACGCGTGTGCCGCGCATGCAGTGTGCGCGCTGCGCGATGGAACTCCCGCCGGACTCAATAGACGAATTGACGAACACAAGGTAAAGGGTAATGGCAAAAATCATTGTGGTGACTTCGGGCAAGGGTGGCGTAGGCAAGACGACCACGAGCGCGAGCTTTGCCTCCGCGCTCGCATTGCGCGGTGCGAAAACGGCCGTGATCGATTTCGACGTCGGCCTGCGCAATCTCGATCTCATCATGGGTTGCGAGCGCCGCGTGGTGTACGACCTGATCAACGTGATCCAGGGCGAAGCCAACCTGAACCAGGCGCTGATCAAGGACAAGAAGTGCGAGAACCTGTTCATTCTTCCGGCCTCGCAGACGCGCGATAAAGACGCGCTGACGATGGAAGGCGTCGAGAAGGTCATCAACGATCTGATCGCGATGGACTTCGAATACATCGTGTGCGATTCGCCGGCAGGTATCGAATCGGGCGCGCTGCTCGCGATGCATTTCGCCGATGAAGCGCTGATCGTGACGAACCCGGAAGTGTCGTCGGTGCGCGCCTCGGACCGCATTCTCGGCATCCTGTCGTCGAAGACCAAGCGTGCGATCGAAGGTAAGGACCCGATCAAGGAACACCTGCTGATCACGCGTTACAACCCGAAGCGTGTGAGCGAAGGCGAAATGCTGTCGCTCACCGACATCCAGGAAATCCTGCGTATCGACCTGATCGGCGTGATTCCGGAATCGGAAGCCGTGCTGCACGCGGCGAACCAGGGCTTGCCGGCTGTGCACCTCGACGGCACCGATGTCGCCGAAGCGTACAAGGATGTCGTGTCGCGTTTCCTCGGCGAGCAGAAGTCGCTTCGCTTTACCGATTACCAGAAGCCGGGCCTGTTGCAGCGCCTCTTCGGCACCAAGTAAAGGGAGGCGCATCTGATGTCGATTCTTTCGTTTTTGCTGGGCGAGAAGAAGAAGTCCGCGTCGATAGCGAAGGAACGCCTGCAGCTGATCATCGCGCATGAGCGCGTGGGCGGCAAAGCGCCCGCCGATTATCTGCCTGCGTTGCAACGCGAGCTCGTCGCTGTGATTTCGAAGTACGTGAAGATTTCGGACGACGATATCCGCGTGAATCTCGAACGTCACGACGACCTCGAAGTGCTCGAGGTCAAGATCGAGATTCCGCAGGCCTGAGCGGTCTGTCGTTGTTCGCTTCCCGCTTTAGCTGAATATCTGCCTGACGCGTGCCACTGTCATACAGTGGCGCGCGTTGTCATGTGCGCGTTTCGAGCGCGTCTCAAGCGCGTCTCTTCGCTGCCTTCCTTTGCGGACTTCTTCCGCATGTCCTTCGCGGTGCTCTGCCGCCCATCCTCCGAAATAATCCGTTGCACTTGAGGGCATGCCGTTACACGGCGCCTGTCAGCTATTTCGTCACCTCGCGCATTGAACCGTCAACGCCGTCATTCGGTGCTGACACAGAGTTTCAAAACACAAGGGGTGAAAACATGAACAAGTCGATTCGTTTGCTGGCAGCGTCTGCAGTGCTCGTGATGTCTGGTTTGTCCGCTATCTCGTCGGCTTCGGCTGCTGAGGTGATCGTGGTCGCGCCGTCCGCGCCGCCCGTCGAACGCTTCGAGGCCGTGCCTGCACCGCGTGTGGGCTACGTGTGGGACAAGGGCCACTGGCGTTGGGATCATGGCCGCTATGCATGGGTGCCGGGCCACTGGCAAGCCGAGCGCGTCGGCTTTCACTGGGTGCCCGGCCACTGGGTCGCGCATGGTCCGAACTGGCATTGGGTTCAAGGCCACTGGGCGGCCTGACGTGTAAGTGATCATCGAACGGGTAGCGATGACGCGTGCTGAACGCATCGCGCGCGGCTGTCGGCCCGTTCACGCTACGCGCCCAAGAGCGCGGTTATCCGCAACCATCAAGGGAGCTGTCACATGAAAAAAAGAACCTTGCTCGCGATCGTCGCGATGGCGATCACGTTGGCTGGTTGCGTCGTCGTACCGGCGCGACCGGTGTACTACCATCCGGTTGGTGTTGTCGTGTATTGATGAATGGGGAGGTCGGGGGCGGCTGTTTTTTTCAGCTGCACCCCGATTTTTTACGGGTTTGGCTTGATGGTTGATGGCTTTGCTGCGACCGTCTCGAACTTATTCTTTTGCTTCGCTGCGTGTCGTCGGCTGATCTTCGACAGTAGCCGCCTCTTCTGATGCAGCGGCAGCAGGTTCCGCCACAGGCACAGTGGGCGTCATATACCGCTCAGCCAGCGCCTCATACAACGGCGGCGCAAACAGGCTGGAGATACGGCTCGAGATCAGCGCTGTCGCCATCAGCGAAATCACCAGCGCGTGTCCGTTGATCATCTCCATCACGATCACGAACGACGTAATCGGCGATTGCGTTACAGCAGCCATGTAACCGACCATCGCCAGCGCGATCAGCATGGGCAGTTGCATGTCGCTGAACACCATGTGCAGCACGTTCCCGAAGCCGGCACCGATCGACAGCGACGGCGCGAAGATGCCGCCCGGAATACCTGGCAGATACGAGCCGATCATCGACGCCATCTTCAGCAGCGGATACATCACCGACAGATGCTCAGTCCCATACAGCAGCCCGCGCGCTTCGGAATAACCGCTGCCGAACGTGGTGCCGCCGGAAACGATGCCGATCACCGCAATGGCAAGCCCGCACAGCGCAGCGCACGCAACAGGCCGCTCGCTGTTCAGCTCGCGCAACGGCGCGGGAATCCAGCGCTAGGTATTCAGCAGCAGCCAGCCACAGCTGCCGCCCGCAATGCCCGTGACGATGGCCGTGATGATCACGGCAATGGCCAGCGAGTCGGGAAACCGCGATCCGATGTCGATGGTGCCAAAGTACGTGTAGTTGCCGTTCAGCCCGAGCGCGATGATGCCGGCGATGATGATGGCCGTAATCAGCACCCCACTGGCGCGCGCTTCGAAGCTGCGCGTGAGTTCCTCGATCGCGAACACGATGCCCGCCAGCGGCGTATTGAAGGCTGCCGACAGGCCCGCCGCCGCGCCGGCCAGCACCAGTTGCCGCTCGATCAGCGCGTTCGAGCGCGGGTAGAGGCGGCGCAGGTTGAACATCAGCGCCGCGCCGACCTGCACGGTTGGCCCCTCGCGACCGATCGTAAAGCCGCCGAGAATGGCGATAAACGACACGAGAATCTTGCCGAGCAGAATGGGGAAAGTCAGCAGCCGTGCGCCTGCCGCGCTGGTGTTCGAATGCAGGATGGCGATAACTTGCGGAATGCCGCTGCCTTCGGCGCCGCGAAAGAAGCGGCGCGTGAGCCAGACGGACACGGCCGCGACGGCAGGCGTCAGCAGCAGCGTCAGCCAGATGTGATCTTTCTGTAGCCGCAGGAAGGCGTTGTAGCCGACGTCGATCAGCCGGGCGTAATAGACAGCGATCAGGCCGACGGCGATCGCACCCAGCCAGAAAATGCCGTACTGACGCCAGAGACGTCGTAGGCGCCGGCCAATGCTCGAGGACAGCAGGGGTGTCCGTGACATGGGGATTCGGGCTGGGAAGTTGGGCAAATTATAGACGGATGGCGCGCGTCGGGGCGGCGAGACGGGCCGGATGCCGGCCAGGATCCGCGGCAGGAAAGGGGCGCATGCGCTCCCGCACAGCGCCGTTTGGGGCCTCCGACTGTCAAGGAAAGTAACGTCTGGTAACGCCAGAACGCTGCTGGCAAGATTTGCCGCTGCCCATTTTGCGGGCATTTGTTTGGTTGGTCGGCTAAAATTGCTGATTGCACCCGTGCAGCCAACCGTGTAGCCAAAACAGGCAATCAATGAAGCGAATTCTTATCGTCAAAGTCACCTCCATGGGCGACGTGATTCAGGCGCAGCCGATCGTGTCGGATCTGAAGCGCGCGTTTCCCGGCGTCGAGGTCGACTGGGCAGTGGACGAATCGTTCGCCGAGATCGCCCGCTGGAACCCCGGCACCGATCGCGTGCTGTGCGCGCCGCTGCGCCGTTTCAAGAAAGCGCGCCGCTGGTCGGACTTCAAGGCAATCGCGGATTCGATCGGCGAATTGCGCGCGCATCGCTATGACGTCGCGCTCGATATTCACGGTGTCTACAAGAGCGCGATCATTTCCTTTCTGTCGCGCTCGCGCCGGCGTCTTGGCTATCGCAACAAGGATCTGGGCGAGCGTGGCGCCGCCTTCGCCTATACGGGCCGTTTCGAGCCGCCGCGGGACCGCAATGCGTGGAACGGCATGCGCGAAACGGTGAGCACGGCGCTTGGCTATCCGCTCGACAATCCGCCCGATTACAACCTGCATATTCCCGCGCCCGTCAAACCGCTCGTCGATACGGGCGGCCGGCCGCTCGCCATGCTGTTTCATGCGGCTTCCAAGGACGACAAGAAGTGGCCGGCCGAGCACTGGATCGCCATTGCGCGCGATCTCGTGCGGCGTGGCTTCCATGTGGTCGTGCCGTGGGGTTCAGCGGCCGAGCGCAACGAGGGGCTGGCTATCGTCGAGCAGGTGGACGGCGCGGAGTTGCTGCCGCAACTGAGCGTCACGGAGATCGCCCAGGTGATCGCCGCGTCGGATTTCGTGATTGGCGTCGACACCGGCTTTGTCCATCTGGCGCACGCGCTTGAAAAGCGCACGGTGATGATCTTCATCGCGACGTCGCGCGAGACGTTCGGCAACAACGTGCCGTTCCGGTCGGTTTCGATTGGGGATGGCAACTCGGTGCCGCCCGTTGCCGAGGCGCTCGCTGCCATCGACCACGTGCACGCCGAGCCGCTGGGCATGGGCGGGCAGGGCAAGTCGGTGGCTGCGGCCTGAATCGGACCGACGAGCAGCGGACCGAAGAACGGACGGCGTGAGAAAAAAGAAAAGAGGCGTACGCGCAGTTCGCCCAATCTCGGACGCCGTCGCGACACGCCTCTGAAAAGCCCGCGCCTGAAGCGCGCGGACCGAGAGGAAACCTGCAGAACAAACTGGTACAACATCCGTAGAGACACTACGGATGTGAACAAGTTCAACCATTTTTTGACTTTTTTGTTCGATGTGCGGCGCACGGCTTCGTGTGCGCGCTATGGGTTTGCCGCGTCTGCGCTTTGCACAGCGGGACTCGCGTTTCGTGTTCGCACGCGGGTTTGCGCCCGGCTCCGCCCATTACACGCCTGTTAAAACTGTCGCTTTTCTTTTGCCTTTCGGCGACGCGAACAGCATGTTTCGCCGACGCCTGCGCGAAGCCGTCCGCCCAATCTGGCGAAGCTGCGCCCGCCGCGGCTTTGCTGGCGGCCTTCATGCGTCTTGCGTAGCTTTCCCGCGTTCCGCTTCGACGCTGCTGCGACGGTTCACAACCCGCGACGGCGTCGGCTGCCTGTAACAGAAGCCCGGTGGACGCTTACAAATTGCAACGGTCGCCCCTGTCAGGTTCGTGTTCAATCGAGGTCATTCGGGGTTCGCTCGAATAAAACGACACTGACTCAAAAGGGAGAAAGAACGTGAAACGCTTGATCTTGGCTTTGGTGACGGGCGCGCTGCTGGCAGCATCGCTGAGCGGCTGTATCGTGGTGCCGGAAGGTGGTGGCTACCATCACGGCTACTACTACCGCTGATCGGAGCAACGGATGCTGATGGTCACTCAGGCCATCAGCATCTCGAAGGCGACGACGGCGACGATCGCAGCCAGATTGGCAGCCACGGCTTCGACGACGATGCCTTTCCAGCTTGCCGGCTTGAAGCGCAGTGCAAGCAGCAGCGAACCGAGCAGCGCCAGCGTAATCATGACGACGACATCCGCGTTGCTGAGATGAAAATTCATCGCTGCCTCCCCATTCGGCATGGTGTTACCCAATCACTCGTTGCGGCTGCTCTCAGGCCGGACCGCTGTGGATTCGAATGCTTTTGACCCGAGTATAAGCATGTCAAAAAGGCGGCAAGCAAGGGAGTTTCCCTGTGCTCGTTGATACGGACTCAAGGTTTTCGAATCGCTGACGCTTCGATCTCGTCAGGCTTGCGCAACAAACTCACGACATAAAAAAACGGCCCCGGCGCAGTGCATCGCGCCGGGGCCGTTCTGTTGCGACGTGTCGTGGTTCGACAGCTTACATCAGCCGCGCGTCGCGCGTTTCGCGCATGCAGGCCACGCCGACCAGGCTCAGCACGGCGGCCGCGGACACATACATGCCGACCCACGACAGCCCGCCTTGCGCCGCGAGCATCTGCGCGATGTACGGCGCCACCGATGCGCCCAGAATCCCGCCCAGGTTATACGCGACGCCCGCGCCCGTGTAGCGCACGTTGGTCGGGAACAGCTCGGGCAGCAGCGCGCCCATCGGTGCGAACGTGACGCCCATCAGGAACAGTTCGATGATGAGGAACAGCTGGATCAGTGGCGTCGAGCCGCTGCCGAGCAACGGTGCCATCGTGAAGCCCGACAGGATCGCCGCGATACAGCCGACGATCAGCACCGGCTTGCGGCCGAAACGGTCGCTGGCCCAGGCGGAGAGCGGCGTCGCGAGCGCCATGAAGACGACGGCGACGCACAGCATGCCGAGGAAGCTCTGCCGCGAGATATGCAGCGCCGACACGCCATACGACAGCGAGAACACCGTCGAGATATAGAACAGCGTGTAGCAGACGACCATCGCGAACGCACCGAGCATCACTGGTCCGAGATGGCGGCTAAGCAGCGTCGCGACCGGGACGCGCACGCGTTCCTGACGATCGATTGCCGCCTGAAAAGCCGGCGTCTCCGCGATTTTCAGGCGCACATAGAGCCCGAGCGCGACCAGCACCGCGCTGACGATGAACGGCACGCGCCAGCCCCAGCTGCGGAACTGCTCGTCGGACAGCGACAGCGCGAGGCCGAAGAACAGGCCGTTGGAAGCCAGAAAGCCGATCGACGGCCCGAGTTGCGGGAACATGCCGAACCAGCCGCGCTTGCCGGCGGGTGCGTTCTCGGTCGCAAGCAAGGCAGCGCCGCCCCATTCGCCGCCGAGGCCGATGCCCTGGCCGAAGCGCAACACGCACAACAGGATCGGCGCAAGGCTGCCGATCGAATCGTAGCCGGGGACGAAGCCGATCAGCGTGGTCGACAGGCCCATGACCAGCAGCGAGGCGACGAGCGTCGATTTGCGGCCGATGCGGTCGCCGAAGTGGCCGAACAGGAACGAGCCGATCGGACGCGCGATAAACGCGATGCCGAACGTGACGAACGCGGATAGTGCTTGCGCCGTCGCCGAGCCGTGCGGGAAAAACACCGGGCCGATCACGAGCGCGGCGGCTGTCGCGTAGACGTAGAAGTCGTAGAACTCGATTGCAGTGCCGATGAAGCTCGCAAAGATCACGCGCGAAGCGCTGCTCTTGTGTCCGGCGCCGGGCTGGGCGCTGGAAAGGGGCGATGTGGACATGCAGGGTCTCCAGATGTCGTGACGCAGCCGCGGGGCGGGCGGTGCGCCTTTGTGTGTTCAAGTGTGCGGCGAAGCGGGTGAGCGCGCAATCCTGCCGATGGCAGTGCGGGCAGACTCGCGACGCGAGACGTTGCATGTGCAACGAGTCGACAGATTGCATGGCGCCTGTGGAACCGCATGCGCCGCATCGCCTTCGGAAAAGACGCAGCGGTGCAAACGGCAAAGCGCAATGCAAACCGGGCGGACGCGCGCGCGGGTGGCGCGGCAACGTGACGGTCGGGCTGCGCGAGGCGGGCGGGTGAGCCTGTCGCGAGCAGCGATGGCCGGAGAATCCGGCAGATATTTAAAAAATTATAGCGAGGGCGGGCGGCGCGCAGCAAGGCGCACATTCGGCGCCGTGCGCGCTGGGGTTCGCGAGTTCGTGCTGCACGCGATGAACGGCGTTCGTTCGTGACGAATCACGGACCTGCAAAAGCCATCTCAATCGATGGTTTGCGCCTGCGGCGATGCGAAAGTGCGCAACTGGAACTTGCCGTTGTCGTTGAAGAGCCAGTCTTCGAACAGTTCCACCTGGCCTCGGCCGTTCAGCAGCTTCGACGGCGGCAGCGGCAGCGGCGCCGAGCGGCGCAGCGTTGTCAGCGCAGTGCTCTCCGCTTCGTCGTCGCCGTTCGTGCGATAGACGTTCGACGCGACGATCTGTCCATTGCGATCAACGACGAACGACACGACGACGAGCGAGCGCAGCATCGCCTGCGGCGTGCCGCGCAGCACATACGACGGATTGCGCTCGAGGATGCGTTGCGCGACGGCCGAGCGGTATTGGTCGAGCGTCTGACTGTTGATCGCGGCGGGCGGCGGGGCTACGCTTGCGGACGTCTGAGGCGGCGTGACGGTGAAGCTGCAGCCGGCGCCGATCAGCGCAAATGCGAGTGCCGCGACTCGCCTGAACGTGGGATTGATGCGGCCTGACAGCGAGAGGGTGGACATCGCAATAACTCGCACGCGAGATGTATCTTCATCGTAGACGATCAGTGTTGCGATTCAATGAGCGTTGCTACGGATGTGAGGGCTGGCGCGCACGGGGATATCGGTGCTGCTATCGCCTAGAATGTAAAGGCGGCCACGACTTGTGACGGAGGACGCTGTGAACGGAACGTTGATGGCATATTTGCTGGGACCGATCGTGATGGCGATCGTCGGAATGGTGCTCTGGCTTGCCGCGCATTATCACGGTAGCAGTACCCGGGAACGCCCAAGTCGATGGCTCGACACCCATTACGTCGACTTGATGCATCACCGGCATTGAAGGCAGATGCTTTTCGTATCCGCGTGAGCTTTTGGGCGTAGAAATGAAAACGGGCCGAAAGGCCCGTGTTCATTGAGTGTCTGGCGGAGGGTGTGGGATTCGAACCCACGAAGGCCGTAAAGCCTTGCCGGTTTTCAAGACCGGTGCATTCAACCGCTCTGCCAACCCTCCGAGCCGGAAATTGTAACCTGGATCACCGCGCCCACGAACAACAAACCGCGACGCCGCTCAAGAATCCTTCAAAAACAGCTCTTGAAGATCATTGAGGAATGCCTGGCCGAGCGGCGTCGGGGCGATCTTCTCGAAGTCGCGCGTGATCAAGCCGCGGCGCTCCGCTTCCTGCAACGCGGGTTCGATCGATGTCATCGGCAGACCGGTGCGCTCGATGAAGCGGTGCACAGGGAATCCCTCCACCAGCCGCAGCGCGTTGAGCATGAACTCGAACGGCAGATCACGCGCGCCGACTTCATGCTCTTCCTGTACGGCATTGCCCGCACGGGCTTCTTCGATGAACGTCGCGGGATGCTTGAAGCGCATCTGCCGCAGGATGCGATTCGGAAACGACAGCTTCGTATGCGCGCCCGCGCCGATGCCGAGATAGTCGCCGAAGCGCCAGTAGTTCAGGTTGTGCTTGCTCTGCCGATGCGGCTTCGCATACGCCGATACCTCATAGCGCTCGTAACCCGCCTCGTGTGTGCGCTCATGAATCCAGTCCTGCATGTCGGCGGATGAAGCGTCGTCGGGAAGCGGCGGCGGAAACTTCGCGAACAGCGTGTTCGGCTCGAGCGTCAGGTGATACAGCGACAGATGCGGCGGCGCGAACGAGAGCGCCGTTTCGATGTCCGCCTGACATTCGGCCATCGTCTGCTTCGGCAGCGCGAACATCAGCTCGAGGTTGAAGTTGTCGAAGGTATTCGCGGCGACTTCGACGGCGAGGCGCGCCTGCGTCGAATCGTGAATCCGGCCGAGCGCCTTCAGATGCGCTTCGTTGAAACTCTGGATGCCAACCGACAACCGGTTCACGCCGCTCTTGCGAAACTCCGCGAACTTGTCGGCTTCGAAGGTGCCGGGATTCGCTTCGAGCGTGATCTCGGCATCGGCGTCGAGCGGCAGCAAGGCGCGCACGTCCGACAGCAGCCGATCAAGCCCTTTCGCCGACAGCAGGCTCGGCGTGCCACCGCCGATGAACACCGTATGCACCTGCCGTCCCCATACGAGAGGCAGCGCCTGTTCGAGATCGCTGCGCAGCGCGTCGAGGTAATCGTCTTCCGGAAACGCGCCGCCTTTCGATTCGTGCGAATTGAAGTCGCAGTACGGGCACTTGCGCACGCACCACGGGAAATGCACATACAGCGCGAGCGGCGGCAGCGACGTCAGACGGATGCTGCCGGGCGAGGAGAACGCCTGGATGACGCGGGCGCCCTTCGTCGATGCGTCGCTCACGCTTCCTCCTTCAGCCGCGCGAAAAGCTGCTGCAGCGCGATCGCGCGATGACTGCTCGCGTTCTTCACAGCCGGGTCGAGTTCCGCTGCCGTCGCGTTCAATGCGGGCAGGAAAAAGTACGGATCGTAGCCAAAGCCGTTGGCGCCGCGCGGCGCATCGAGGATCTCGCCGTGCCAGCGGCCTTCGGCGATCAGCGGTTCGGGATCGTCGGCGTGGCGCACGAGTGCGAGCACGCAGAAGTAGTACGCGCGGCGGTCGCTCACATCCTTCAGTTGTTCGACCAGAAGCGCGTTGTTGGCGGCATCGCTCTTTTCGCCGCCCGCAAGCTGCGCGTAACGTGCCGAATACACGCCCGGTGCGCCGCGCAACGCGCGCACGCACAGGCCGGAATCGTCGGCGATAGCGGGCAGGCCCGTCAGCTTCGACGCGTGACGCGCCTTGGTCAGTGCGTTTTCGACGAAGGTCGGGAACGGCTCTTCCGCTTCGGGCACATTCAGCGCGCCTTGCGGAATCAGTTCGATACCCGCCGTGCCGAACAGTGCCGCGAACTCGCGCAGCTTGCCCGCGTTGTTCGACGCGAGCACGATCTTGCCCAGCGGCTTGTCCTGTCGATCACTCACCCTTCAACTCCAGTGCTTCCTTTTGCTTCGCGATCAGCGTCGTGATGCCTGCCTGCGCGAGGTCGAGCAGGCTGTTCATCTCATCGCGCGAGAACGGCACACCTTCGGCCGTACCCTGAATCTCGACGAAGCCGCCGTCGCCCGTCATCACGACGTTCATGTCGGTATCGCACTGCGAGTCTTCGTCGTAGTCGAGATCGAGCACGGGCAGGCCGTCGAACACGCCGACCGAGATCGCCGCGACGTAATCGTTGATCGGCGAGCTTTCGATGCGGCCCGTGGCGAGCAGCTTCGCGACGGCATCGTGCGCGGCGACGAAGGCGCCCGTGATGCTCGCCGTGCGCGTGCCGCCGTCGGCCTGAATCACGTCGCAATCGATATTGATGGTGCGCGCGCCGAGCTTTTCGAGGTCGAACACCGAGCGCAATGCGCGCCCGATCAGGCGCTGGATTTCCTGCGTGCGGCCCGTCTGCTTGCCGCGTGCGGCTTCGCGATCGCTGCGCGTGTGCGTGGCGCGCGGCAGCATGCCGTATTCGGCCGTCAACCAGCCCTGGCCGCGATCGCGCAGGAACGGCGGCACGCTTTCGGCGACGCTCGCCGTGCAGATCACCTTGGTATCGCCGAATTCGACCAGCACGGAGCCTTCCGCGTGCTTCGTGTAGTGGCGCGTGATGCGCACGTCGCGCAGCTGATCGGCGGCGCGGCCGCTGGGGCGTTTCGTGATGTCGTTCATCGTCGGAAAATGGAGGAGAGAGGGCGGAAGGAAACCGCAATTTTACCGCCGATCGCGTTGCCGCCGCCCGCGCGGGTGATCGCGGTACGCCGTGAAGAACCCGTCGCTACGCAGCGCGTGGCCAGGCGCATGTGAACGGCCGTGCTTCCGGGCTTACCCGAAGGCCGCCTCCGGCAGGTGTCGCCGGTAAAAATGGGATAATGCGCGTTCCCCGCCTCGCGTCTCGTAAACGCCGGGCGACTCGAATCCCTGGTCGTGCGATGTGATCCACTTTTCCACGTTCGCGCGACCACAATCGCGAGACCTATCATGATCTACAGTATGACTGGCTATGCGAGCGCCACGCGCGAACTCGCAGCAGCATCGGGCACCGGCGGCGTCAGCGTGTCCGTCGAATTGCGCACGGTGAACTCGCGCTTTCTCGACCTGAACTTCCGCATGCCGGAAGACGTGCGCGTCTGCGAACCGACGCTGCGCGAAATGCTGATGAACAAGCTGTCGCGCGGCAAGGTCGACATCCGTATCAACCTGCAGCGCAGCGAGCAGTCGGCCAACGCGGGCGCGCTCAACCGCGACGCACTCGAACAGCTCGCCATGCTGGAGCGCTCGGTGCTCGAAGCGTTTCCGGATGCGGGCCGTCTGCGCACGGGTGAAATCCTGCGCTGGCCGGGCGTGCTGGCCGAGAGCGGTGTGTCGCCGGAAGTGCTGCGCGACGCCGTGCTCGCATGCGGCAAGCAGGCGATCACGGATCTGATCGACGTGCGCGCGCGCGAAGGCGCGCAACTCGCCACGATGCTGTTGAACAACGTCAGCGAGATGGAAGCGATCGTCACGCGCATCACGCCGCTGGTGCCGGAACTGATCGCCAAGCATCAGCAGAAGATCGTCGAACGGTTGCAGGAAGCGCTCGGTATCGCCGCGCCGGACCAGTCGGCGACGATCGTGTCGCGCGAAGAGATCGCCGAGCGCATCCGTCAGGAAGTGACGATGTACGGCATTCGCATCGACATCGCCGAAGAACTGTCGCGCCTCACCGCGCACCTGAACGAAACGCGCCATGTCATCACGAAGGGCGGCAAGGTCGGCAAGCGCCTCGACTTCATGATGCAGGAGCTGAACCGCGAAGCGAACACGCTCGGCTCGAAGGCGGCCGCAAAGGAACTCGCCGATTCGTCGATGACGCTCAAGCTGCTCATCGAGCAGATGCGCGAACAAGTACAAAACCTGGAGTAATACGGGAGTCTCACCAGCATGACCGAACCTAAAGCCGAACATAAGCGCGAAGGCGCGCCGCGCAATCCGTACGCAGGTGTCTATCCGGGCAACCTGTTCATGGTCGTCGCGCCGTCGGGCGCAGGCAAGTCGACGCTCGTCAACGCGCTGCTCGCACAAGACGCGGCCATTCGACTGTCGATTTCGTACACCACGCGCAAGCCGCGTCCGAAGGAACAGGACGGCGAGCACTATCACTTCACGACCGTCGAAGATTTCCTTCAACGTCACGATGACGGCGAGTTTCTCGAAAGCGCGGAAGTGCATGGCAACTACTACGCCACGTCGCGCGTGTGGATCGAAGAGCAGATGAAAAGCGGCCATGACGTGCTGCTCGAAATCGACTGGCAGGGCGCGCAGCAGGTGAAGAAGCAGTTCCGCAATGCTGTTGAGATTTTCATCTTGCCGCCTTCGCTGGAAGCACTCGAAGAGCGTCTGAAGAAGCGCGGCCAGGACGAGCCGAACGTGATTACGCGACGTCTTCTCGCAGCGGGCAGCGAGATGGCGCACGCAGCGGAAGCGGAGTATGTCGTGATCAACGAGAACTTCGATCGCGCGCTCAACGAACTGCAATGCCTCGTATCGGCGACGCGCTCGCGCTTTGCATCGCAATACGCGCGCCACACGGACCTCTTCATGCAGCTCGGCATCCACCTGCCGCACGCATGATACGGGCGAGGTCGCAAGGACATAAGGTAGAATAACCAACATACAGAGAAGGAATTTTCAACATGGCCCGCATTACCGTCGAAGACTGTCTCAAACAGATCCCGAATCGTTTCGAACTGGCGCTCGCCGCAACGTATCGCGCACGTCAGCTCGCTCAAGGCCACACGCCGAAAATCGAAAGCCGCGACAAGCCCACGGTCGTCGCGCTGCGCGAGATTGCGGCTGGCCAGGTCGGCGTTGAAATGCTGAAGAAGGTGCCTGTCTAAGGCACGCTTCATCGTTTGATCGTCGTGTAATCAACTCTTCGCGTGCAGACGGCACTATCGACACGGAGGCGACCATGAGCACCAACCCCTCGCCATCCGCCACGGAAGTGGACCATGCTGCCCAGGAACACGATAGCGATTCGCCATCGTCTGCACGCAAGTACATCGACGCGGTCCTCGAACAATCGTTTCGCCATCTGTTCGGGCCGACCGCCACGCCGGAGCAGCCGCGCCGGCATGATGTCGTCTCCATCGCCAAACTGACCACCGCGCTCTCCGGCTATCTCAGCCCGGAAGAGATCAAGGAGGTCAAGGCCGCTTTCCACTTCAGCGACGAAGCCCACCTCGGGCAATACCGTCAAAGCGGCGAACCCTACATCACGCATCCTGTTGCCGTCGCGGAAACGTGCGCGGCGTGGAAGCTCGACGCGCAGTCGATCATGGCCGCGCTTCTGCACGACGTGATGGAAGATCAGGGCGTGACCAAGACCGAACTCGCGGAGCGGTTCGGTGCGAAAGTCGCGGAACTGGTCGACGGGTTGTCGAAGCTGGACAAGATGGAGTTCCGCAGCCGCGAGGAAGCGCAGGCGGAAAACTTCCGCAAGATGCTGCTCGCGATGGCGCGCGATGTCCGCGTGATTCTCGTGAAGCTGGCGGACCGGCTGCACAACATGCGTACGCTCGGCGCCGTGCCGCCGGAAAAGCGTCGCCGTGTGGCGCGCGAAACGCTGGACATCTACGCGCCGATCGCGCACCGGCTCGGTCTGAACAATACCTATCGCGAACTGCAGGATCTGAGCTTCGCGAACTTCAATCCGCACCGTTACGCGACGCTCGAAAAAGCGGTGAAGGCGGCGCGCGGCAACCGGCGCGAAGTGGTCGGCAAGATTCTCGAATCGGTGCAGCGCGCCATTTCGGACGCGAAGCTCGATGCCGAAGTGACGGGCCGCGAGAAAACCATCTTCAGCATTTACAAGAAGATGCGCGACAAGCAGTTGTCGTTCTCGCAGGTGCTCGACGTGTACGGCTTCCGCGTGGTCGTGGAAAGCGCGCTCGAGTGCTATACGTGTCTGGGCGCACTGCATGCGCTGTACAAGCCCGTGCCGGGCAAGTTTAAAGACTACATCGCGATTCCGAAGGTCAACGGCTATCAGTCGCTGCATACCACGCTGGTCGGCCCGTTTGGCGCGCCGATCGAGTTCCAGGTGCGCACGCGCAAGATGCACGAGATCGCGGAAGCGGGCGTCGCCGCGCACTGGCTGTACAAGAACGGCGGCGCAGATCTGAACGATGTGCAGAAGCGCGCGCATCAGTGGCTCAAATCGCTGCTCGACATTCAGAGCGAAGTCGGCGATTCGAGCGAGTTCCTCGAACACGTCAAGATCGACCTGTTCCCGGATGCGGTCTATGTCTTCACGCCGAAGTCGAAGATCATGGCGCTGCCGCGCGGCGCCACGGCGTTGGACTTCGCGTATTCGATCCACAGCGATCTGGGCAACCAGTGCGTCGCGGTGAAGATCAACAACGAACTGCTGCCGCTGCGCACCGAGTTGAAGAGCGGCGATATCGTCGAAGTGATTACGGCGCCGTATTCGAAGCCGAATCCTGCGTGGCTGGGTTTCGTGCGCACGGGCAAGGCGCGCACCGCGATCCGTCACTATCTGAAGACGATGCGCCTGAACGAGTCGGTGCAACTCGGCGAGCGTCTCGTCGATCAGTCTTTGAAGGGCTACGGGCTTGCGCTGTCGGATGTCACGCCGGAAGTGTGGGACAAGCTCGTGCTGTGGACGGGCAACAAGAACCGTCAGGAAATTTTCGCGGACATCGGCCTCGGGCGACGCGTGGCCGCTGTGATGGCCAAGCGGATCGAAGTGCTGATGAACGGCCGCGATGGCCACGAAGGCGACGACGATCACCCGCGCTCCGAACATTCCACATCGAATGCGCCGCCCGTTGTCATCACGGGTACGGAAGGCATGTCGGTGCAGCTTTCCGCGTGCTGCCGCCCGATTCCTGGCGACAATATCATGGGCTATATCGGCATCGGCCTCGGCATGGCGATCCACACGACGGATTGCCGTGTCGCGCAGCGCATCCACCGGCGCGATCCGGGCCGCTGGATCGACGTCGCATGGGCGCCGCAGCCGGGTCGCCTGTTCGACGTGGCGGTCAAGGTGCTGGTC
This sequence comes from Paraburkholderia sp. C35, assembly GCF_003121405.1. Lineage (GTDB taxonomy): Bacteria > Pseudomonadota > Gammaproteobacteria > Burkholderiales > Burkholderiaceae > Paraburkholderia. The sequence continues at coordinate 92,619 of NZ_QBUY01000012.1, forward strand.
AAGAACACCAAGGGCGTGTTCGCGCGCGTCGCGGCGGATATCACGTCCGCAGACGCGAACATCGTGCACATCGCGATGGACGAAGACCAGTCGCAGGAATCGACGGTGCTGCGCTTCGTCATTCAGGTCAGCGACCGCGTGCATCTCGCCAACGTGATGCGCCGCGTGCGGACCAATCTCGACGTGATGCGCATCGCGCGCGAACGGCCGAGCGAAGAAGGGCATCGTCACCACGACGGCGGCATGCGGATCGATCGCGAGCGCGCCGATTACTGAAATCGAAGTTGAGAGGCGGGCGTGTCGTTTCTACCGACGCGCACGAGCCTCTGCCTGTCCACAGGAACAACGCGATGAACGTAGCTGATCTCTCCGGTCTGTCGCTCGACTACTGGGTCGCCCGCAGCCTGCACGACTTCGTGCGCGAAATCCACTTTACCGATAGCGGCAGCGTCGTCTCGATACGCGGCAACGACCGCGGCCGCCCGTGGGATGGCCGCTTCACGCCATCGACCTCATGGGAAGCGGCCGCTGTCGTGCTGGAACGCGCGCAGCGGCTCGAAGTGCGCGAGCGTACGCGTGATGGCGCAGCGCATTGCGTCGCGGATTTCGAGGGTGGACACAAGACGGTGTCCGCGCACGGTGAATCGCTGCGTATCGCGCTCCTGAAGGCGTTCGTGATCAGCCGGTTCGGCGAGACCGTCGACGACGTCGTGCGTCAGCCTCAATCGCTGTTTGGAACGCAAGCGACGCCGATCGGCGAGCAATGGTCGGTGGGAATCGAGAACGATATGCCTCACCCGGATGGCGAGATCGGCGATATCCAGTCGGCGCCGCGCTGAAGGCTAGTGCAGCGGTCGGACGATTGAAAAGGGAAGCACAAAAGACAAAGGGCCTTCCGATTGGAAGGCCCTTCATGGGTGGCGCGGCTGGCAGGATTCGAACCCACGACCCCTTGGTTCGTAGCCAAGTACTCTATCCAACTGAGCTACAGCCGCACGCTAAACTTGAATTGCTCGGTCGACGCTAACTGCATGCATTCGACCCGGTGAAACGAAAGGGCCTTCCAGGAGGAAGGCCCTCGAAAAAAGTGGCGCGGCTGGCAGGATTCGAACCCACGACCCCTTGGTTCGTAGCCAAGTACTCTATCCAACTGAGCTACAGCCGCACGCAGAAATGAGATTATAGCAAGGTCTCAGAAAAAGGGAAGGGGCAACCCGGAAATTTGTGACAACAGCCTTATCATGTAGGCTTGATATCTGGATGTCCGCATCAGCGCTGAACCATCATGAACAAAGCCTTTGTCAAAGAATCGACTGACGAGAACGACGACGATCTCGACGCCGCGCAACCCGACATGCCGGCGGGTGCGAAGAACTACATCACGCCCGCCGGTTATCGGCGTCTGCGGGACGAGCTGCTGCATCTGATCGACGAAGCGCGGCCGGAAGTGGTGAAGCTGGTGTCGTGGGCGGCGTCGAATGGTGACCGCTCGGAGAACGGCGATTACATCTACGGCAAGCGCAGGCTGCGCGAGATCGACCGGCGTATCCGCTTTCTGACCAAGCGTATCGATCTCGCCGAGGTCGTGAACAGCAGCCGTCAGGAAAGCACGGATCAGGTCTTCTTCGGTGCGACCGTGGAATATGCAACGGAAGACGGCGAAACCCATACCGTGAAGATCGTTGGCGTCGACGAGGTGAACCTGGACGTAGGGCACGTTAGCTGGATCTCGCCCATTGCGCGCGCGCTGCTGAAAGCGAAGATCGGCGATCAGGTGATCTTGCATACGCCTGCCGGCCCGCAGCCGATCGATGTGCTCGACGTCGTCTATCCGACGCGTGAGGAAGAAGAGGCCTGAGAAGCTATCGTCGCCCGTCTATCGCGCGGTTCGGACCATCACAAAGCCCAGACGAAAAAAAGGCGCCGCTAGCGGCGCCTTTTTCATGCTGCAAGTACTGCTGATGCTTAGAAGCGGTGACGCAGACCAGCCGTCACAGCAACTTGCTTCTCGTTGCCCGAAGCTGCCAGACCGTTGATGTCGGCGTTCACGACATTGTTCGAGCTGACTTGCTGGTATTCGCCCTGCAGGTAGACGTCGGTACGCTTCGACAGCGCATATGCCGTTTGCAGGTTGAACTGGTTCCAGTGCGGACGCTCGCCTTCCAGGCTTGCACGCGTGTACGTGTACGAACCAGCAACGCTCAGAGCCGGCGTCAGTGCGTAACGTGCGTTCGCTTCGAAGTTCTGGAAGTGAGCGCTCGAGCCGTTCAGGCCAACACCACCCGTCACGCCCGATGCACCTGCGCCGATGCCGCCGAGGCTCGACAGGTTCGTTTGCGTGTACACGATGCCAGCCGTTGCCGGGCCGAACGTGTAGTTTGCGCCTGCGCCCCACGTTTGCTGACGGCCAGCGAAGAACGTGTTGTCGCCGTTGATTGCGCCGCCCGAGTTGAAGGCTGCCGTGTTTGCTGCCAGCGAGCCGTTGCTGTTCAGTTGCAGGTAAGCAGCAGCGACGTTGAAGCCGGCGAAGCTGTACGATGCGCCCGCGCTGTATGCACGGTTGTTCGCGAAGCCTTGACCTGCAGCGCCGTCAGCCTGGTTCGAGAAGCCATACAGTGCGCCGAACTTCAGGCCGCCGTAGTTAGCGCTCGTGTACTTGACCGAGTTGTTGACGCGGAACGAGTTGTTCAGGTTGTCGTTGTCGAACGGGTGGGCGAACTGCGTGCCGCCGTATTGCGTGCCCGTCAGTGCCAGCGGGCCGACGTAGTCGACCATGCTGTCGTATTGACGGCCGAGGGTCACAGCGCCGTACTGGGCGCTTGCCAGACCAACGAACGCCTGACGGCCGAACAGACGGCTGTTCTGCTTGAGCGTGCCGTCATTGATGCCGAAGCCGTTTTCCAACGTGAAGATTGCCTTCAGGCCGCCGCCGAGGTCTTCAGCGCCGCGCAGGCCGAAACGGCTGCCGTTCACCGAACCGCTCGTCATTTGAACGTTGCTGCTGCCGTGCTGGTTGTTCGTGTAGGTGATGCCGGCGTCGATCAGGCCGTACAGCGTGACGCTGCTTTGCGCATGCGCTGCCGTTGCAAATACGCCCGTGAGGGCTGCGACCATGAGAGTCTTTTTCATCTTTGTAACTCCGAGAACAGGATGGGTTTTGGAAACCCAGGCTTGAAGGAAACTTCACGCGAGTGGAATGCTGCGAGAGGGCCAGGTCGCGTGAACAACGCACGGTGACCGACGTGCGTTCGTTTCCGGGTAGGCAAAGTGTAGAGACGTGCCGTGCCCGATGGCCGTTCCGAAATCAGCAATAAAGTATTACGTGAGAGGAAATTATCGAGATAGAGGCTGAAAGCCTTATTGATAAAGGCTTTGCGGCCGATTGGCCGGCGCGGGGATCAGGTGTCAACCTTTGCGCGTTGTTCAATTACGACATGAAATGACGTATGAAAACAACGTAAAAATAGTTCAATTGCGATTGTTGTCAGCCCTGCAATAGTGGATTGCGAGAGTCGACGCTAATCAAATTCGCGACGAGCGCTATACTGAAATCTCTGCTTTTCGAAGCAGACTTTTTCGTTGACGAAAAAGATCTCCAAACCTTTGTCGGCGCGACTTCGCAAGAGTCGCGCGTTTTTTGCCTGTTTTTTCTGCAATTTGCCGATTTATTGCGGCTTGCCATCCACGCCGGCGGGCGCGAATTCCAGTCCCGGCATCAGGCTCCAATCTTCGATCACATAGTGACGCGCGTCCATTGGGGAAGACAGCAGGTTCTGCCAATGATCGCCGTGCCACATCGGGTCGAACTCCAGCAGTGACGGGCGGTGCAGCGGCGAGTCGGAGAGCGGGGCGCCCTTCGTTGACGGGAACAGATGCGCGGCGAGGCGGCGAAGGGTGTCGAACAGCATGGCGTTTCTCCCATTGCAAACTGCTAGCTGAAATCTTCCGATCCGCTGTCCACCTTAACAAGTCGTGAAAACACTTACGAAAGTCACGATTTGTTACACACCGGCAAAGTTTTCTGACAGATATTTGTTATAAGCCTTGCAACCGGAAATTCGGACCGAACATGGTTAAATAATCTTCACGCAATCCCGACTATGCGTTCGCTTTATCGAATGATTTGACGCAGGTCCAGGCTTCCATTTAAAACCGCTTGACGCGTATATGTGCTTGCCCGTATAAATGGCCTGCTGGATTTTTCGATGACGAATACCTAACTGTGCAACCTGCATATATTCCGGTTTCAGAATCGTAAATCGTTAAACGGCATTTAACGGCTTTGGCTGACTTATCAAATCGAGGAAGAGTGGAACATGGAAACCGGTATCGTCAAATGGTTTAACGATGCTAAGGGCTTTGGCTTTATCACGTCCGACGCGGGCGGCGAAGATCTCTTCGCGCACTTCTCGGAAATCCGTTCAGAGGGCTTCAAGTCGCTGAAGGAGAACCAACGCGTGTCGTTCGACGTGAAGGCTGGGCCGAAGGGCAAGCAGGCTGCGAACATCCAGCCGCTGTAATGCGCGGTTGAGCCGCTGGCTCTCAGGATAAACCCTCGCTTGTCGAGGGTTTTTTATTGCCTGGTGTTCGAGAATAAATCTGGATGCGCATTGATTCTTCAGGAAAAACACCAGGCCGAACATTTCTTTCTGGTTGGACATTAATCTGTCATATTGGCGTAATCCCTGATTGCTGCATTATTTATGGCGATTAAGCCGATAAACTGATTCTCGTCGGCATACCATACTGGAAGCACGACATTCGCCGCTGACTGGTATTGCGTCGCGCAACGCACGCCGCCGATAGGGCATACTTCTACGAAGTCATGCACCGCACTGTTTTTTCTCATGTCTGAACTGCTTCTGTCCGAGCCGGCCATCGCCGAGCCGATCGTCTTTGTCGACCTTGAAACGACGGGTGGGTCCGTCGGTACGCACAGAATCACCGAAATCGGTGTGGTCGAAGTAGGGCCCGAAGGCACGTCCACGTGGACCACGCTCATCGATCCGGGGCAGCCGATCCCGCCGTTCATCCAGCAACTGACGGGCATCACCGACGCCATGGTGCGAGGCGCGCCGACCTTCGAATCGGTCGCGGCGGAGCTGTTCGCGCGGCTCGACGGCAAGCTGTTCATCGCGCACAACGCGAACTTCGACCGCGGCTTCCTGCGCAGCGAGTTCCAGCGCGTGGGTTGCGCCTTCAATCCCGACATGTTGTGCACCGTGCGCCTGTCGCGGGCGCTGTTTCCTGCTGAAAAGCGTCATGGACTCGATGCGTTGGTCGAGCGGCACGCGCTCGTGCCGTCGGACCGTCACCGCGCACTCGCCGATGCCGATCTGATCTGGCAATTCTGGCAACGCCTGCACGGCCTCGTTCCGGTCGAGGTGCTGCGCGGCCAGATCGACAAGACCATGCGCCGCTTCCGCGTGGCGGGCGATATCACCGAAGACCTGCTCGATACGGCGCCCGCCGGCTGCGGCGTGTATGCGTTCTACGGCGAGGACGACGTGCCGCTCTTCGTTGGACGCAGCGTGCGCGTGCGTCAGCGTCTGCGCGCGCATCTGACGGGCGAGAAGCGCTCTTCGAAAGAGTTGCGGCTGGCGCAGCAGGTAAAGCGCGTCGAGTGGCGCGCAACGGGCGGCGAGATCGGCGCGTTGCTGGCCGAAGCACAGATGATCGCGGCACTTCGCCCAGCCAACAACCGTTTGCCACGCGTAAGCCGCAGCGACCCCGCCGATGCACCCTGGCCGTACGACGGCGCCATCGCTTTCGAGGAACGCGACGCGGCCGAGGGCGAGCGCGTATTTCACATCGTCGATCAATGGCGCTACGTTGGTCATGCGCCTACGCTGGCCGAGGCATCCACGTTGCTCGCGGCGAGCGTCGCCGGCACGTTTGAACTGTCGACGTGGCGCATCCTGCAGTCTCATCTCGCACGCGGGCTGCGCGTGCTGCCGCTCAGCCGGGCGGCAGTCGCGTCCGGCAATGCTGCGAGTCTCACATCGGCAGCGGCGGACGCCGCTTAACCCGTCGCTCCAACGCCACCCGATTCGCACACATGCCCCAGCGCGCGCGTCAGCGCAGCGTTGCGGGTGTTGTCGTAGCGTGTCAGCGATTTCCAGTTGTCGATGCCACGCGCGACGCGTGTCGGGCAGTCATCCTGCGTACGCAGCGTCTGCACGCGCGCGAGACTCGCGATCAGCGATTGCGTCAGCTTGTCCAACTGCGGCCTGAGGCTCGTCGCGAGATCCGGCGGTGCGCCTTCGGGCGGTCGCGTGGCGCGCCATGTATCGAATAGTGCGTTCTGCACGTCCTTGCTGGCATCGATCTGGTCCTGGAAAAACGCCCGGGCAAACGCCGGGTCCACGCCCGCCCGCGCCGAGCGCTTTTCGACATCGGCGAGCAAGGCCTGTTCGCGCGGTGTGTCGGTGATCGGCTGCTGGTGCGCCCACTTGTAGCGGGCGACGGGTTCGGCCAGCGCGAGCCGCTGCGACACGAGCGCAATCAGATTCGTAAGCGCGGTGTCGTCGCCGTCGGCACGGGCCGATGCTGGCATGAAGAGACAGGCAGAGGAAAGCACGATCGCGCCAAGCGCGCCGACAAGATTCGCACGGATCATTGAGCGTGGTGCAGCATGGCTGCAAAGAGATAAGGGAAAAGACAGAAGAATAGACGAAGCGCGTCACGATGCGTTACGCATACGCAAAGAGCGCAAGCACTGCGAAGGAGGGAGAAGGAAGAAGACAGCGGCAGGCGATCGGTACAAGATCAGCCCGAACAGGCGTGCACAACCGCGACACGTTGACGCGTCGTCAGCGCTCGCTCAGCAGAACGAAGTCAACTGCGAGCCATGCGAAATCATCGGCGCGCACTCACCCAGCGCTTCGACAACCGAAGCACGTAGACGCGCATCAACACAACGCGCACGCATTCGTTGCGCGAACCCCGATGCTGCAATGCATACAACGACCGTTACTTCGGGTCGCACAACTTGCGTTGTTCGTCAAAGAACGCGCGAACATGCTCAGGCAGTTCTGCGCCCAGAAACTCAACGCCTGCCGGTTCCGGATCCGGGCTGAACACCTTGTCGGGCGTCGGAATCTTCGGCGGTCTGGTATCCATGATCTTTCTCCTTTACGAATTCATTATGTCCCTCGGGCCGTGCAGCGCACCAGCGCTGCCGCACGCAGGCGATGTTTTGGCGCGCGCTCTGTTGCTTTAACGGCACATGGTCCCAGGGATTGAAGCGCCTTGTTTAGAATTAAACGATTGTCGGTATTGCAGTACCTCTAAACACTGTCTCGCGGCCGCTTGCTATACTGCGCGCGCTCACTTTCTCCCCGTCGCGATGACACGCTCAACACGCTGGATCAGTCTTGTATGGCTGGCGCTGGTACTCAGTGTACTGTCGCCCGTCATCGGCTATGCGCGTGCGCCGGGCGCTCAAGGCCCGCTGTCCGTCGAGCTCTGTCACGCGGCTGGTGCGCAGAACGTCGTCATCGATCTGGATGCTTCACACGACCAGACGCCGAAGACGCATCTCGTCGTTCCCCACTGTGTCTACTGTCCGGGCTTCGCTGCCAACTTCGCACTCGGCGCGAGCGTCCCGTTCATCACACCGCCTGCCCGCACGCTTGCCCATGTGCAAGCCGGCGAGCCGGAATCCGTCTTTGTGCGCCGCAGCGTACGCGTCGCACAGCCTCGCGCCCCGCCTGTCACGTCGATCTGAAGCTGTCCTAGCCAGTCCGTTCGCCCGTCTACGTCTGACGTGTCGTCAAGACTCGTGACGTAGCGGGTGGCGGGCCGCCTTGCGCGCGTCGTGTTCCCTGACCGTTCGTCTGCCGTGTGCTTGTTCACACGCTGGAACGGAAGGGCACGCGCATGCGCATGGCGACATCGATCACGTTTCCAGGATTTTTCATGCGCATCGTTTCCGCTGCGCTGTCCGCACGCACGCCGCTTTCGCTTGCGTGCGCGGCAGTGTTCGCCGTTCAGCCAGCATGGGCTGACGAAAGTACGACCGATCGTGCCGTCATCGACGCTTCCGCGTCAGATGCTTCGGTCTCCCATCCTTATGTAACGAACCATTCCGCGAATGCGTTGACGGACTCCGCCAACACATTGCAGGCCGTGAGCGTCACGGCCGCGCGCACCGCGCCTGCATTCGCGCCCGACACGCCGGGTGTGGTCGAAAGCGTCACGCGCGAACAGATCGACGCGCACAACATCGTCAACACGGAAGACGCGCTCAAGTACATGCCCAACGTGATGGTGCGCAAGCGCTTCACGGGCGATCGCAACTCGGTGTTCGCCGGGCGCGATTTCAACGAGCTGCAAAGTGCGCGCGGCCTCGTGTACGCCGATGGCCTGCTGCTGTCGAACCTGCTCGGTTCGAGCTACGCGTATCCACCGCGCTGGTCGCTGATCGCTCCCGACGACATCGCGCAGGTCGACGTGCTGTACGGCCCGTTCTCGGCGCTGTATCCGGGCAACTCGATCGGCTCGACCGTGCAGATCACGACGCGACGGCCGGAGAAGCTCGAAGCGTCGCTGGATACGCAGTTCTTCACGCAGCATTACGACGACGCTTACGGCTTCTCGAAGAACTTCGGCGGCAATCATCAGACGGCACATATCGCCGATCGTGTCGGACGGTTCTGGTATTCCCTGACGCTCGACCGTCTGGAGAACAACAGCCAGCCGATGCAGTACGCGAGCCCGAGCAGCACGTACAACGCGAAGCTCGGCGCGCCCGTCGCGGTGACGGGCGCGGCCACCGACATCGGCCCGAACGGCCAGCCGCGCGTGATCGTCGGGCCGCAGACGATGGAGCGCACCGAGCAGATCAACGAAAGCGTGCGCATGGGTTACGCGCTGACCGATCTCGTCGATGCGACGCTCACGCTCGGGCATTGGGAAAACCACTACAAGGACCGCTCGGATACGTTCCTGACGGATGCCGCCGGTAACCCGGTCTATGCGCGCAACGTGTCGATCGGCGGGAAGAACTACACGATCTCGCCGACGGCGTTCTCGCCCGCCAACGGCGACCAGGAGAACTGGCTCTACGCGTTCGGCCTGAATGCGCGGCTCGATTCGGGCTGGAAGCTGTCGGGCATCGTGTCGGCGTATGACGTGTCGCGCGACACGCTGCGCTCATCGCCGACCGCGCCGCCTGCCGCGTACAGCGGCGGCCCCGGCACGATCTTCTACGGCGACGGCACCGGCTGGCGAACGTTCGATCTGAAAGCGGAATCGCCGTTGTACGCGGGCCATGCGCTCACGGTCGGCTATCACTTCGACAACTACTTCCTGCGCAACGAGACCTGGAACACACCCGACTGGCTGACCGGCTCGCCATCGACGCTCGCCAGCACCTATCGCGGCGACACGCGCACGCAGGCGCTCTACGGTCAGGACGCGTGGCATTTGGCGCCCGGCTGGCTGGCCACGCTCGGCCTGCGCTACGAGCGCTGGGACGCCTATGACGGCGCGCTCGGCAACGGTTCGTCCACATTCGGCTACGCGGACCGCAGCGCGAACGCGCTGTCGCCGAAAGCGTCGGTGCAATGGCAGGCCACGCAGGACTGGCTGTTCCGCCTGTCGTTCGCGACGGGCACGCGCTTTCCGAGTGTCGCCGAACTGTTTCAGGGCACGATCTCGAACAACGCGATCGTCAACAACAATCCGGGCCTGAAGCCGGAGAAGGCAATCGACTGGGACTTCACGGCCGAACGCGATGTCGGCGTGGGCGTGGTGCGGGCGAGCGTGTTCCAGAGCGATCTGCGCGATTCGATCTATAGCCAGACCACCGTCAACGGCTCTGCGACGGTCACGAATATCTCGAACGTCGACCGCGTGCGCGTGCGCGGTGTCGAACTGGCGTTCTCGGGGCAGAACGTGCTGCTGCACGGCCTCGATCTCGACGCCAACGTGACGGCGACGAACTCGAAGATTCTCGCCGACTCGGCGAATCCGTCGTATGTCGGGAAGCGCTTTCCGCGCATTCCCGTCGTGCGGGCGAATCTGCTCGCGAATTACCACTTCACGCAGCAGTGGCAGGGCAGCGTCGGAATACGCTACTCCGGCCGCCAGTACAACACGCTCGACAACAGCGATATCAATCCCGACGTCTATGGCGGCACCAGTTCGTTCTTCGTGATCGACCTGAAGGCGCGCTATCAGGTTGGCAAGCACTGGCTTGCGTCGGTGGGCATCGACAACCTGACCGACCGCCGCTACTACGTCTTTCACCCTTATCCGGGCCGCACGTTCTACGGAGAACTCAAATGGATGCTTTAAGAAAATGGGCGGCGGCATGGGCCGTCGGTTTCTCGTTGATACAGCCGGTGATGGCGCACGACATGCAGATGGACATGTCGGGCGGCAAGGGCGGAATGGGCGGTATGAACATGAACGCCGCAGCCGCCGCGAAGCCTGCAAAAGCGCCCCTCGCGACGGGCGCCGCGTTCGATGCGAAGCACAGACTGTGGGTCGCGTGGGTCGAAGGGCAGCACGTCGTCGTCGCGCATTCGGACGATCGAGGCCGCACGCTGACGCCGCCCGTCACGGTCAACGCGATGCCAGAGCCGATCTACACCAGCGCCGAGAACCGCCCGAAAATAGCTGCGAGCCCGGACGCGCAGACGATCTACGTGACCTGGTCGATGCCGCTCGACGCGCCGTACACGGGCATGGTCCGCTTCTCGCGTTCGACCGATGGCGGCGCTACATGGAGCGTCCCGGCCACCGTGCATGGCGACCGGCAGCCGATCACGCATCGTTTCGATTCGCTGATCGTCGATGGGCAAGGGCGCATTTTCGTGACGTGGATCGACAAGCGCGACCTGACGCTGGCGAAAAAAGCGGGCAAGCCGTACGACGGCGCGGCCGTCTACTACGCGGTATCGACGGATGGCGGTCAGACGTTCCAGCCCGAGCGCAAGGTCGCGGATCACAGCTGCGAGTGTTGCCGCATCGCGCTGGCGCTCGACAGCGAAGGCCGCGTGCAGGCGATGTGGCGCAACGTCTTCGAAGGCCAGATCCGCGATCACGCGCTTGCCGTGCTGCCCGCCGAAGCGAGCCAGCCCGTCATGCCGATCCGCGCCACGTTCTCCGGCTGGCACATGGAAGCGTGCCCCGAGCACGGCCCGGCGCTCGCAATCACGCCGGATGGCGTGCGGCATATGGCGTGGTTCAGCGTCGTCAACGGGCGCGCCGATGTCTACTACTCGCGCCTTTCCGCCGATGGCAAGCCGCTCGGCGAGCCGTGGGCGTTCGGCGATACGGGCAAGCCGGACGAGCAGGCGTCGCACGCGGCGCTGATCGCGCGAGGCAAGACGCTGTGGCTCGCGTGGAAGGATTTCGATGGCGACACGATGCGCCTGATGCTGCGCCGCTCCGACGACGCAGGCGCGCACTGGAGCGCGCCGCGCACGCTGGCGCAGACGGCGGGCGGCAGCGACAACCCGCAGTTGCTCGACGACGCGGGTCGCATCTATCTGTCGTGGCGCACGCAGAACGACGGTTACATGCTCCTTCCCATCGAGGAGGGCAGGTAAATGAAACGATGGCTACTGATGCTGGTTTCGTATGTACTCGCGTTCTCGACCGCGTTTGCCGTCGATCTCAAGCCGCTGCGCGCGCCGGATGTCGAAGCGGTGCTCGCCGCTTCCCAAGGCAAACCGCAGATCGTCGAAATCTGGTCGCTCGATTGCAGCTATTGCCGCGAGAACACGGCGCGCATCGTCGAATGGCAGAAGCAGCATCGCGATGTGCGCCTGACGATGATCGCGATGGATCCGATTGATGACAATGCGGCGGCGCTGTCGCAGGTGCTCGCTTCGCTTGCGTTGCCGCCTGGCACCGCGTTCTACGCGAACGCCGAGGCGATTCCGGAAAAGCTGCGCCGCGCGCTCGATCCCAACTGGCGCGGTGAGATGCCGCGCACGCTGCTGATCGACGCACACGGCATGCGTCAGGCATCGAGCGGCATGTTGCAGCCTGCGATGCTCGATGCCTGGCGTCGCTAGCGTCGGGCGTTCACGTTACGTACGCGGGCGTCCTGTGCGTGAGGTTCGCCCGGCACGTCTGGCCAGCGCCTGATCGACTGCGTCGCGCATGCATTGCGCGACCAGTTCCGAGGCCTTGGTCCGCGATGCGCGCGCGGGCCGCGCAATCACCAATGGTTGGCGAATCGTCTCTTCGCGGATCGGACGCTCGACAGCATCGGCTGCAGCTGTCTGATCGCCTTGCGTGATCAGCAGCGACACGCCCAGTCCATTCGCCACCATGCCGCGCACGAGTGCCAGCGAGGTCGCGCGATAACGCACTTCGGGCGCGAGTCCGCATTGCCAGAACGGTGCCATCAGAAACTCGCGGCTGTGCGGCAGATCGATCAGGATGAGCGGTTCTTTCGCGAGATCGTGCAGCGATACCTTGCCCGCTTTCTTCGCTAGCTTCGATGCCGCCGGCACCAATGCGTAGGGCCTGAGTTCTGCCAGACATTCGCGTTCGATGTCGGCAGGCAGGCCGACGTCGTACATCAACGCAAGTTCGATGCGGCTGCTGCGCAGTGCATCCTCGAGTTGCATCAGGTCGCCTTCGATGAAGCGTATCGACAGATCCGGAAAACGTGTGCGCGCGATCTGCAGCAGCACGGGCAGATAGACGGGGGCGATCGTGCTGAACACGCCGATCTGCACTTCGCCCGTGGTGGCATTGCCGCCGTCGTCGGCTTCGAAGGATGCCGCGGCGTTCAGCAATTGATGCGCTTCCGCGAGCTTGCGTACGCCGAAGCGGGTCAAGGTCATCTTCGTACCGGACTCGCGGGTGAACAGCGTGTCGTCGAACAACGCTTCGAGTTCGCGTATCGCCACCGATATGGACGGCTGCGACACGTTCAGCAGCTTCGCGGCCGCCGTGGTGCTGCCCGTTTCGGCCGCCGCCGTGAAATAACGCAGAAGCCGCAACGAGACACGCATCAGAAAATCCTATAGGTGCTAGTTTGATTCCATATTTTACTTGATAGCCTGTCCCGCCCAGAATCGTTGCATCACTCATGACAGGAGCGAACGATGCAACATTCGAATCTGCCGCTCGAAGGGCTGCGCGTGATCGACTTCTCGCGTGTGCTGGCGGGACCCTATTGCGCGGCGCTGCTCGGCGATCTCGGCGCCGACGTGATCAAGATCGAACCGCCTTCCGGCGACGATTACCGCGCCGTCGGCCCGTTCAATGCGGACGGCGAGAGCGGACTGTTCGCCGCGATGAACCGCAACAAGCGCAGCATCGTGCTCGATCTGAAGACGGAAGCGGGGCGCGAACTGGCGCGCGCGCTGTGCGTAGACGCCGATGTCGTGGTCGAGAATTTCCGGCCGGGCGTCGCCGGCAAACTGGGCATCGGTTACGCGGAACTGAGTGTTGCGAACCCGTCGCTCGTGTATGCGAGCGTGTCGGGTTTCGGGCAGACCGGGCCGGAATCGCATCGTCCCGCGTACGACATCATTTTGCAGGCCATGTGCGGGCTGATGGATGCAACGGGTTCGCCCGACGGGCCGCCCACGATGATCGGCGAGTCGGTGTCGGATGTGGTCAGCGGGCTGTTTGCGTCGTGGGGCGTGCTCGCTGCATTGCTTGCGAGAGAGAAGAGCGGCAAGGGCACGCACGTCGATGTGTCGATGTTCGATGCCACGCTCGGCCTGAGTGCAACGCTGGTCGCGCGCTACGCGGCGACGGGCATCGCGCCGCGCCGCGTGGGTAACCGGCATCCGTCGTCGGCGCCGTTCGGCGCGTTTCGCGCGGCCGATGGGTTTTACGTGGTCGCGGTGCTGAACAACAAACTCTTTGCGGCGTTTGCGCATGCAATCGGTGCGCCGTATCTCATCGACGATGCGCGTTTTGCCAGCGATGCATCGCGCTGCCAGCACGAGTCCGCATTGCGCGAAACAATCGAGGCATGGTCGTCGACGCTGAGTGTCGATGAAGTCAATTGCGCGCTTGGCGCAGCCGGTGTTCCCGTTGCGCCGATTCGCAATCTCCAGCAAGCGCTGGAAAGCGAGCATGCCGCGCATCGCGCGGTGCTGACCGAGGTGAAGCGCGATGCAAAACCGACGACGCGTGTGCCGTCGCAGCCCGTGAAGTTTTCCGCCTATGCGAGCAATTGTGTGCAGTCTGCACCTGCGCTTGGCGAACACGCCGACGCGCTGTTACAGCAGCTTGGTTACGACGCCGAAGACATTGCCGTGTTACGCGAACGTGGCGCGTTTGGCGCCGAGGCTATCAATGTGGCTACTAAGGAGCGCGACCATGCGTAAGCGACTGGGCGTCGAAGACAGCGACCTCGAAATCGCCGATGCAATCTCGCGCTTCGCGCAGAGCGAACTGGCACCGCACGCCGCGCAAATCGATCGCGATGAAGTGTCCACCACGCACTATGTCGCGCAACTTGCTGAACTCGGTGTGATGGGCATGAATCTGCCCGAACGATGGGGCGGCGCCGAGGCGTCGGCGGTGGCGATCGTGCTGTCGCTGGTGGAGATCGCGAAGGCTTGCGCATCGACGTCGTCGATGATCGGCGCGCACTACCTTGCCACCGATTCGATTCTGATCGGCGGCGACGATGCGTTACGCGATCGCTATCTGCCTGAAGCCGCGAGCGGCGCAAAGCTCGGCGCTTTCGCGCTGACCGAACCGCGCGCAGGCTCCAATCCCGCCGACATGGCGACGCGTGCCACTCGCGAAGGTGATGGCTACCGGCTCACGGGCGTCAAACACTTCATCTCGAACGCGGATGCGGCGGGGTTCATCGTCGTGTATGCGAAGACCGATCCCGAAGCCGGCACGCGTGGAATCAGCGCGTTCGTGGTCGACAGGAACACGCCCGGTGTCGAGGTCGCGCCCGCCGAAAAACTGATGGGCATTCGCGGTGCGCCTGCGCACGAAGTGGCGCTCGACTGTTTCGTACCGGCTACGAATCGACTCGGCGCGGAAGGCAGTGGTTTTCGTACTGCGATGAAGGTGCTCGACAATAGTCGGCTAGATGTGGCCGCAACGGCTATCGGCATCGCGGAGGCGGCGCTGACGGCGGCAACTGGCTGGCTGAAGGAGCGGCAGGTTGGTGGCGAACCGCTGGCAGCGCGACAAGGCTTGCAATGGACAATCGCCGATATGAAAACGCGGCTCGAAGCGTCCTGGCTGCTGACCTTGCAGGCAGCGGCGAGACGCGCGGCGGGCGAGCCGTTCACGCAGGATGCGTCGATGGCTAAGCTGTATGCATCGGAGATGGTTGCGTTCGTCACCGATGCCGCGTTGCAGATGCATGGCGGATACGGCTTCACGCGTGAGATGCCGCTGGAGCGTTACATGCGCGATGCACGCATTCTGCGCATCTACGAAGGATCGTCCGAGATTCAGCGAACGGTGATCGCGCGGACGGTTTTGGGGTGAGGAGCGTGAGCTTTGCTAGCGACAGCTTGCGATGACAACGCAACGTATTACGTGCATCGATATACGTCTTTCAATTCGGCGAACCAAAACAAAAAGCCCAGTCACGAGGACTGGGCTTTTTGTTTGATTCTGCTGGTGCCGGAAAGAGGAATCGAACCCCCGACCTTCGCATTACGAATGCGCTGCTCTACCGTCTGAGCTATTCCGGCTCCGTTGTTGCTTTCGTTTTTATTCGTCAGCAACGAAGAAGCAAGATTATAGAATGCTCGTTAGAGCGTTGCAAGTACTTTTCTCAACTTTTCTTTTCGAGATGATAGCGGGTCACGCGATCGACTTCGTTCTTCGAGCCGAGGAACACGGCGACACGCTCATGCAGGCTCTTCGGCTGGATGTCGAGGATGCGCTTCTCGCCATTGGTTGCCGCGCCGCCCGCCTGTTCGACGATGAACGCCATCGGGTTTGCTTCGTACATCAGGCGCAACTTGCCGGGCTTCGACGGATCGCGCTTGTCGGCGGGATACATGAAGATGCCGCCGCGGTTCAGGATACGATGCACATCCGCGACCATCGATGCGATCCAGCGCATGTTGAAGTCGGACTGGCGAGGACCGTCCTTGCCAGCGTTCAGTTCGCCGATGTACTGCTGCACGGGATCGAACCAGTGACGCTGGTTAGACGCGTTGATCGCATATTCGCGCGTTTCGACGGGAATGCGCATGTCGCTCTGCGTGAGCACCCACGAACCCAGTTCGCGGTCGAGCGTGAAGCAGTTGACGCCGTTGCCCGTGGTCAGCACGAGCACCGTTTGCGGACCGTACACGGCATAACCTGCGGCGACCTGCTGCGTGCCCTTTTGCAGGAACGACTGCTCTGTGGGCTGCTGGCCGTCCGGGCAGCGCAGCACCGAGAAGATCGTGCCGATCGACACGTTGACGTCGATATTCGACGAGCCGTCGAGCGGATCGAACACCAGCAGGTATTCGCCCTTCGGATAGTTTGCCGGGATCGGGAAGAACTGTTCCATCTCTTCCGATGCCATGCCGGCCAGGTTGCCGCCCCATTCGTTGGCTTCGAGGAGGATTTCGTTCGACAGGATGTCGAGCTTCTTCTGCACTTCGCCCTGCACGTTCTCGCTGCCGGCCGTGCCGAGCGCATCGCCGAGCGCGCCCTTGCTGACGTGATAGCTGATGGCCTTGCACGCGCGCGCGACGACTTCGATCAGCAGGCGCAGATCGGCAGGCAGATTATTGTTTTCGCGCTGCTGCTCGATCAGATACTTCGTGAGAGTGGTACGACGTTGCAAAGACATTGCAGTACTCCGGAGAGGCTTGGGAATTCCCTGATTTTAACCTTTCGATGTGGGGGTTCCGTGACTTTAAAAAATCGGCGGTTGCGCCCACGCCACCCGTTGCGGAATCGGCTCGGCTAAATACCGTCAACGCGAGGCTGTTCGGCGTGTTGCTGCCGCTGCGTCTTCGGCGGCTTTCGACTGCGCACGCGGCAGTTGAGAAGGCTTCAGCCGGCGCGACGGTGGCAGCGGCTCGATTTCGCGCTCGATCTGTTCGCCCGATTCGGCAATGGCAACCCGCAAGTCATAGGCGATCTGCAGATTGAGCCAGAAGTGCGCGCTATTGCGAAAAAAACGTGCCAGTCGCAGCGCGGTTTCCGACGAGATGGCCCGCTTGCCGCGCACGATGTCGTTGATGCGCGGCGCCGGCACGCGCAGCTTGATCGACAGTGCGTTGGCCGACAGGCCGAGCGGTTCCATGAACTCGCTGCGCAGGACGTCGCCAGGCGTGGTTTCGGACATGCGTTCGCCGCTGGAAACCTCGGAGAAGTCGATGTTGTCGAGTTCGGCGCGTTTGATGACCATGCGGGTCTCCCGTGATTCAGTGATAGTCGACGATCTCGACATTGAGCGCGTCGCCGTTGATGTTGCACGAACACGCCCTGGAAGACGGCCGCTGTTTCTTTGTCGTTGAATGAAGAGATCACGGGGAGTGTATAACGCGTCATGTTAAACGTAAACTATTAAATGAACACGTTCAGTGTGATCTCGAAGCGGGCGTGACAACAGTCGGCAATGCGGCATAGGACAAATGCCATCGCACGCAGCAGACGAAAAAAAGCCGGCACACGTGCCGGCTTTTTCATACATCGACGAACCGTCAGCTATCAGGCCAACGCCTTCTCGACGATTTCACGCACATCGCGCGATTTCGCCTGCGTCGCGACCTTCTCCAGCGCGGCGCGCATCTGGTCGCGCAACGCCGGCGTGAAGCGGCGCCACAGTTCCAGCGCCCGCGCAAGACGCGCAGCAACCTGCGGGTTGAGCGCGTCGAGTGCGATCACCTGTTCGGCCCAGAACGCATAGCCCGAGCCGTCCTGCGCGTGGAACTGCGCCGGATTCGCCGAGCAGAAGCTGAAGATCAGCGAACGTGCGCGGTTCGGGTTCTTCAGGTTGAAGGCGGGATGCGTCATCAGCTTGCGCACGATCTCGATCACGGGCCGCTGCTTCGCGCCGCGTTGCATGGCTTGCAGCGCGAACCACTTGTCGATCACGAGCGGCTCGTTCTCAAAGCGGCGATAGAAGTCGTCGAGTGCTTCGGCCGCCGCCGCGCCGCCGTTCGATGCCGCCGCCGTTAGCAATGCCGACAGCGCCGCCGCGCGAGCCGTCATGTTGTTGGCCGCGGCGTACTGGGCCTTTGCGAGTCGCACGGCATCGACCGGATCTTGCAGTTCGGCGAGATAGGCGAGCGCCAGATTCTTCAGCGCGCGATGGCCGCCTGCTGCAGGTGTCGGCTCATATTCGCCCGGCGTCTGATGCCGTTCGTAGATCGCGAGCCAGTCGCCCTTGAGCGCCGATGCCAGACGCTTGCGCACGAACTGGCGCGCACTGTGCACGGCGGCAGGATTCGACTCGTCCATCTGCTCGGCGAGATAGGCCTCCGACGGCAGCATCAGCGCCAGTTCGCGGAAGGCCGGCGAGAGCGACTCGTCCGTCAGCACCCGGCCGAACGCGGCGACGACGGTGTCGTCCAGTTCCAGCGCCTTGCCTGTTGCGGCATATTCGGCGAGCGTCAGCAGTTCGCGCGTCGCGAGACGCTGGCCGGCTTCCCAGCGGTTGAACGGATCGCTGTCGTGCGCGAGCAGGAAGGCGAGTTCATCGGCTGTGTAGTCGTACTCGACCACAACCGGCGACGAGAAATTGCGCAGCAGCGACGGCAGCGGCTTCTCAGCGACATCGACGAAGGTGAAGCTCTGTTCCTTCTCCGTGAATTCGAGCACGCGCGTGGTCTGCGGCGAAGCGGCAGCCTCGCCTTCGAGACGCAGCGGCAGGTCGGCGCCGTCTTCGCCGATCAGGCCAATGGCAAACGGAATCAGCAGCGGACCTTTCTGCGTTTCACGCGCCGCCGCCGATCCATCGCCGTAGCCCTGCGTGAGCTTGACGGTGTAGCGTTTTTGCGCGGCGTCATAGTGGGTATCGACGGTGACGCGCGGCGTGCCTGCCTGGCTGTACCAGCGCTCGTATTGCGCGAGGTCGCGGCCATTGGCGTCGGCCATCGCGTGACGGAAGTCGTCGCACGTTACGGCCTGGCCGTCGTGGCGCTTGAAATACAGATCCATCCCGCGCCGGAAGCCGTCGCGTCCGAACAGCGTCTGATACATCCGCACGACTTCCGAACCCTTCTCATAGACGGTCATCGTGTAGAAGTTGTTGATTTCGACGTAGCTTTCCGGGCGCACCGGATGCGCCATCGGGCCGGCGTCTTCGGCGAACTGCATCTGGCGCAGCACGCGCACGTCTTCGATACGCTTGGTCGCGCGGGACGCCTGGTCGTCAACTGAACTGCCGCCGCTCGCCATGTCCGCGGAAACCTCCTGGTCGCGGAACACGGTCAGGCCTTCTTTCAGGCTCAACTGGAACCAGTCGCGGCAGGTGACGCGGTTGCCTGTCCAGTTATGGAAGTATTCGTGGCCGACCACGGCCTCGATGTTCGAGAAGTCGGTATCCGTCGCCGTCTCGGGATTGGCCAGCACGTACTTCGTGTTGAAGATATTGAGGCCCTTGTTCTCCATCGCGCCCATGTTGAAGTCGCTCACGGCGACGATCATGAAGCGGTCCAGATCGAGTTCGAGGCCAAAGCGTTCCTCGTCCCAGCGGATCGAGTTGATCAGCGAATCCATCGCGTGGCGCGTCTTGTCGAGATCGTGCGGCTCGACCCAGACCTGCAGCAGCTTTTCCTTGCCCGAACCCGTCTTCACGCGCTCTTCCAGCGCGACCAGCTTGCCCGCGACCAGCGCGAACAGATAGCTCGGCTTCCTGAACGGATCTTCCCAGCGCGCGAAGTGGCGGCCGTCAGGCAGATCGCCTTCTTCGAGCAGATTGCCGTTGGACAGCAGCACCGGGTACGCGGCCTTGTCGGCGCGCAGCGTCACGGTGTACGTGGACATCACGTCGGGGCGATCGAGGAACCACGTGATGCGGCGGAAGCCCTCGGCTTCGCACTGCGTAAAGAAGTTGCCGCTCGACACATACAGGCCCGACAGCGTCGTGTTCGCGGCGGCGTTGGTGATGCCCGTCAAGGTCAGTTCGAACGAATCGGGCACATTGTCGACGGTGAGGCCGTGCTCGTGCGCATGGACGCTGGCATAGGGCTTGCCGTCGATGGCTGCCTCGACGAATTCCAGTGCCTCGCCCATCAGTTCGAGATGGGTGGCGCGCACGGCGTCGGGGTTGCGACGAATGCGCATCGTATTCCTGACGACCGTGCGCTCGGGGACGAGATCGAACTCGAGTGCGACGGTATCGATGAGAAAGGCGGGCGGCGCATAGTCGGCGCGGCGGATCACTTGAGGCGTTTCGGTATCGGCCATGGTCTCGTGTCGGGAATAAGCTCGAAGCCGGCGCGTTATAGACATACTGGGGGACGGCGCGCCGGGGATCGGACCATTGTACAAAGCCTCGGCCGATCGTGCGGAGAGAACTTTTTACCGTCCCGACCAGTCAGCGTATTATCGGGCCGCACGCGCGGCAAGCGCGAGCGACGATACCAACGAGGAAGACCATGAAGCTCGACCGATTGACCCGCCAGGCCGCACTCGTGCTCGCGGCGGTTGCCACGCTGCTGGCTGGCTGCACGTCGTATGTGACGACGCAGGTGACGGCCTTTTCCGACTGGAGCGGCAGCGACGCGACGCGCACTTACGCGTTCTCGCGCACGGGTGACCAGAAGAACAGTCTCGAACAGGCCACCTACGAGCAGATCGTGGCGAACGAACTCGCCACGCATGCATTCCGTCAGGCCGACGAGCGCCAGGCGCACTACCTGGTCGCGCTCGCTTATGGCATGCGTTCGGATACCGTAACGGTGTCGCAGCCTGTTTACTACTACAGTGCGTGGCCCGGTCCGTACTACTGGGGCCGTCCGTTCGATCCGTGGGGCCCCTGGGGACCGTGGGGTCCGTATTCGGGCGGCTATGTGAACCAGAGCTATCCTGTGTTCACGCATCTGCTGGGGATCCGCATTACGGATCGTGCGACAGGCAAGGAGCTGTATAACGTGACGGCGCGCAACACGGACGAGCAGTCGTCGCTGATTGCTGCCATGCCGTATCTGGCGCGCAGCGCGATGTCCGACTTCCCGATGGGCAACGGCGTTGTGCGCACCGTGAAGCTGCCCGTCGACGGCAAGGGCGGCGTGTCGAACGAGATGGCGGCGGGCAGCGCCGCGCCGCCGGAACCGGCTTCGGGCGCCAAGACGGTTCAGTAATTCAGTAAGCGTGCCCGGAGCGGTGTCGCAAGTCGCGGATAAGCAAAGGAAAAACGGCCGCATCGTGAAAGCGATGCGGCCGTTTTTCCGTGCGGTGTATCGATCCGCAGCGATTGTCAAATGCCCCAGTGCACCGTCAGATGCCGATGCCCATCACTGCCATCGCGCCGAGCACCACGAACATCACCGCGGCGATCCCGTGCACGAGCTTCGTCGGCAGTTTGTGCGCAAAGCGGTCGCCGAGCAGGATCGCCGGCACGTTGGCGATCATCATGCCGAGCGTCGTGCCCGCGACGACACCGAAGAACTCGTGGAAGCGCGCGGCGAGCGCCACGGTGGCGATCTGTGTCTTGTCGCCCATTTCGGCGAGAAAGAAGGTGACCACGGTGGCGCCGAATACGCCGAGATGCGTGCGGCTGGTGTTCGCTTCTTCGTCGTCGAGCTTGTCGGGCACGAGAATCCACAAGCCCATGCCGATAAACGATGCCGCCAGCGCCCAGCGCATCACGGTCGGCGTGAGCAGCGAGCCGAGCCACGCGCCGAGCGCGCCGGCGCCCGCATGGTTGACGAGCGTCGCGACCAGTACGCCGAGAATGATCGGGAGCGGCTTGCGATAGCGCGCCGCGAGGACGAGCGACAGCAGTTGCGTCTTGTCGCCGATTTCAGCGAGCGCGACCGCGCCGGTCGATATCAGAAAGGCTTGTTCCACGTTTGATAGATTCCCCGGGCCGAGATGTGTGCGAGCGACGATCCACGACGCGCCGGGCCCAACAACGGCGGGTGTGGATCATCGGTCTCGCCAGGCCAGAGGCTGCGACTGCCATGGCCGGTCAGGCCAAGTCTGTTGACAGTCGCCCCCGCGAATCACGCACGCTGCGCTTGCCGGCCGATGGCCGTTGCGCGGGCATGAAGCGGGGCGGCTACTCCCCAATGAGCGGCGGAGTATAGCACGCAAGTTTGCGCAAAAAACGCAGTTTACGTGTGACTTACGATCGCGTTTTCCCGACTTACAGCATGTCATTGCAAAACGGGGCGAGATAATCGTTTTTTTACGGATTCGTCGTACCTGGCCAACGGAACGCGGGACGTAACAAAAGCCCGGCGCGCGAGGGCGGCGGCGCGCCTGCCAAGGCCCGTCAGGCAAAGAGGGCGGAGCCGGGCAAGCGGGTCGTCGCATGCAAGAGACGGATACAGATGGATACGTCTTTTCTGGCTGATTTCAGCCAAAATCGTCTGTATCATTTTGGGCGGCCGTGGTAATGACCAGACGAAAGCCCGTTTTGGCGTCCCGCCCCTAAATAATCACCGCTGCGTGCCGTTATTTGGGTGAATCCTTAAAACAAGAGTGGACTCACCGAACTGGCGCCGCACCTCGCTCCGAGTAGCGCGCTTAACAGCCGTAGAAGGCAAGAGCGCCTCTGGCGTCAACAGCCCTTAGCCTTCACGCGCGAACACCGATATGCCCGATCTGCACTGGACCATTCCGGTTGCTCGCTGGTCTTCCTGGCCTGCCGCCGCAGCCGTCGCACCCGACATTGGCTTTATCGAGCCGATGGTGCGGCGTCGCCTGAGCACGCTGTCGCGGATCGCGCTGAAGGTCGCGCACGACTGCGCCGCTGACCGGCCCAATGTCCGGATCGCGTTCGCGTCGCGGCACGGCGAACTGCGCCGTACTACGGATATTTTGCGCAACATCAGCGCCGGCGAGCCGGTCTCGCCCACTTCGTTCAGTCTGTCCGTGCTCAATGCGATGACGGGCGTGTTCGGCATTTCGCGCGGCGACCGCACGGCTGCCAGCGCGCTGTCTGCCGGCGCCGAAACGCTTGGCTATGCGTTGCTCGAAGCGCACGCGCAATACGCGACCGATTCATCCACGCCGGTTCTGCTCGTCTATGCCGACGAACCCGCCGATCCTGCCTACGGCACGATCGAAGAGGAAGTGCAGGGCGGCGCAGTCGCGATCCTGTTCGACGAAGCGCCGACGGGTCACCTGTCGTGTGCGCGCACGGCCGTGGTTGCCGCAGACACCACGCACGAAGGATCGGGCACTCTCTTTGCAACCCAGAGTCAGGCTGTGCATCACTGCCTCGACACACACGCGGCTGCGCAATGGCGCGGCGAATCGGCGGTCTGGGAATGGAGCTGGCATGAAGGCGTGGCTTGATTACCACTGGCGCCTGATCGCAACGGCGCTTGCGTTCACTGCGTTCGGCATCTGCGGACTCGGCTTTTCGCTGATCCTGTTTCCGCTCGCCTGGCTGTGGCCGCATCGCGCGACGAAGCAACTGGCGATCACGGCCATCATCCACGCGTTCTTTCGCGCACTGGTCGCCGTGCTGCAGTGGGTCGGCGTAATGGAACTCGACGCGCACGGCATTGCCGCGCTGCGCCGCAAGCGCAATGAACCCGCCATCGTCGTCGCGAATCATCCGACGTGGCTCGACGTGATGGTGCTGCTGTCATTGACGCCGCGCGCGTGCTGCGTGGTGAAGAGCGCGCACTGGGGCAACCCGTTCTTATGGGGTGTGGTGCGCGCAGCGGAATACGTGAGCAATGCCGACCCGCTCGAACTCGTCGAAGCCGGCGCGCGACAGCTTGAACGTGGCTACACGATGATCATTTTTCCGGAAGGCACGCGCAGCCCGGCGCGCAACCGGATGCACGCTTTCTCGCGCGGTTTCGCGCATATGGCGCTGAAGTCCGGCGCGCCGATTTTGCCCGTCCTGATGGACTGCGACCCGCCCGCTTTCACCAAAGGCATGCGCTGGTACAACGTGCCGGAACGCGCGTTCCGCATGCGCGTCAACGTGCTCGAACCGCTCGGCGCGGACGCGCTGGCGGCGCACGACGAACCGCCCGCGCTGGCTGCCCGCACAGTGACGAGCGCCATCGAAGCACACATCACACAGCACCTGTTCGACTATGGATTCTTTAAAGCTTGAAATCAAACAGCTTCTGATCGAAGCACTCGATCTGGAAGACCTGACGCCCGCCGACATCGACGACGATGCACCGTTGTTCGATACGGACGGCGTCGGCCTCGATTCGATCGACGCGCTCGAGATCGGCATCGTGCTGCGAAAACACTATCAACTGACGATCGCGGCGAACGACGACCGCACGCGAGAGCACTTCCGCTCGATCAATACGCTTGCGGCGCTGGTGGCGAGCCAGCGCGAGCTTGCGCATGAATCGGGCGATACAACAAAGAAAGGGGAATGACCGTGACCGACACCGAGATCCTTGAGCGTATTCGCGCGATCTTTAAAGAGAACTTCGCGATCGAGCCTGAACGCGTGACGCCCGAAGCGCATCTGTTCGAAGAACTCGATCTGGACAGCATCGACGCCGTCGATCTCGCGATCAAGCTTCAGGAGATGACAGGCCGCCGGATCAAGCCGGAGGAGTTCAAGTCGGTGCGCACGGTTGGCGACGTGATCGCCGCAGTCGAATCGCTGCTCGCGGCGCAGGGCTGATGCAGCCGCAACGTTCGCACGCGCACGGCGCTTCGGACAACGCTCAGGCGCCTCGCGCAACACAAGCCGACAGCGCAGACGAACGTCCGCGCAGCTGGGCGGGTTTCGCGCTCGGCGTGATTGCCAAGCTCGCCTATCCCGCCGTGATCCTGTGCGCGTGGTTCTGGGACGAGCCGCGCTTCGTTGGCTGTCTGCTGTTCGCGCTGCTGTGGCTGCAGCGCTGCGCCGGCACGGGTGCGTTCGGCGCGTCGCTGCGCAAGCTCACGCGCGTCGACTGGGCGGTGGCGTTCATGCTGAGCGTCGCTTCGGCCGCTATCGTGTGGACCAATAGCGAACTGTTGCTGCGCATCTATCCGTCACTGGTGAATCTCGGTTTGCTGATCGCGTTCGGCGCGACACTCGTGCGCGGCCCGACGATGATCGAAAAGTTCGCGCGTATCGGC
Organism: Paraburkholderia sp. C35; assembly: GCF_003121405.1. Classification (GTDB taxonomy): domain Bacteria; phylum Pseudomonadota; class Gammaproteobacteria; order Burkholderiales; family Burkholderiaceae; genus Paraburkholderia. The sequence continues at coordinate 117,759 of NZ_QBUY01000012.1, forward strand.
ACGCCCGATCTGAGCGAGCCGGCCATTCGCCACACGCGTCGCGTCACGCAGATCTGGTGCGGGTTCTTTCTCGCGAATGGCGTGTTCTCTCTTTACACCGCGCTGTACTGGCCGCGTGAAGCGTGGTCGCTCTATAACGGCGCGATTGCGTATGGCCTGATCGGCTTGCTGCTGGTGGGCGAGATCGCGTGGCGCTACCTCGTGATCCTGCCGCGCGTGCGGCGCTCGGAGGCGGCATGATCGCGCTGCACGCGTTGCTGTCGTGCAGCCGCGCTGGACACGTGCCCGTTTGCTGCGACGACGAAGCCGATCAGACGATCGATTTCGCCGCGTTTCGTGAGCGCGTGTTCGCCATCGCACTGCATTTGCGCGAAGCGAAGGCGCGCCGTTACGCACTGTGTATCGACGATCCGTTCGACTTTGCCTGCGCGTTGTTCGCGCTGTTCGCGTGCGGCAAGACGCCTGTGATCCCGGCTAACGCGACGCCGGGCTATCTCGCCGATCTCGCCGATGCTTACGACGCCGTGCTCACCGACGCCGACGTCCGCGCCTACGCCGCAACACCTGCAAGCGCCGCGACATCGATGACGATCGATACCGACGCGCCGCTCACGCTCTACACATCGGGCAGCAGCGGCACGCCGAAGCCGATCCACAAGACGCTCGCGCAGTTCGATGCCGAAGTGCATACGCTGGAGCGCGAGTGGGGTGAACTCGTTGGCGATGCGACGGTGCTCGCGAGCGTGCCGCATCATCACATCTACGGTTTGCTGTTTCGCGTGATGTGGCCGCTGGCGGCAGGACGTGCATTCGATCGCGCCGTGTGTATCGAGCCGCAGCATGTGCAGTCGCGCATCGGGCGATGCGGCGCGGCTGTCGTCGTGTCGACGCCCGCGCAGTTGTCGCGCTGGCCTGCGCTGCCCGGTTTTGCGTCGTTGACGCCTGTGCCGCGTGCGTTTTTCTCTTCGGGTGGACCGTTGTCCGCCGAGGCGGCTGATGAATACGCCAACGCTTTCGGAAGCGCGCCGATCGAAATCTATGGCAGCACGGAGACGGGCGGCATTGCATGGCGTCGGCAGAACGAGACGTCGGCATGGCGACCGCTCAACGGCGTCGACGTGCGGCGCGGCGAAGACGGCGCGCTGAACGTGCGCTCGCCGCATCTCGGTCACGACGACTGGCATCGCACCGACGACGCCATCGCCTTCGATGACGATGGCCGCTTCCGTCTGCAAGGACGCCTCGACCGCGTGATCAAACTCGACGGCAAGCGCGTGTCTTTGCCCGAAGTGGAAGCGCGGCTCGCGCTGCATCCGTATGTCGCGCAGTCGGCGGTGGTGCCGCTCGCGGGTGCATCGCGTGAACGTGTCGGCGCGGTGGTCGCACTGAACGAAGCGGGAAGCGCAGCGCTGCGCAACGATGGACGGGTCGCGCTCGCGAAGACCTTGCGCCGCCACCTCGCCGCATATTTCGATGTGGTGGTATTGCCGCGTCACTGGCGCTTTCGTATCGCGCTGCCTTTCGACGCACGCGGCAAGCTGCCCGTCGCCAACGTGGCCGCCGCGTTCGAGCCACGAAGCGAGGGCTTCGAACTGCTTTCGGAAGCGCGCAGCGGCGACGACCTGCATTACGAACTGCGCGTACCGCCGACGCTCGCGCATTTCGAAGGCCACTTTCCCGGTCTGCCGATTCTGCCCGGTGTCGTGCAACTCGACTGGGCGATCCGTCTCGCCGCCGAGCATGTGACGGGTGTGCGCGACATCGAATCTGTGGATCGACTGAAGTTCACGGCACCTGTGATGCCGGGCGCCGTGCTCGACCTGAAGCTGTCGCACGATGCCACGCGGCGGCGCGTGCAGTTTGCGTTTCGCGTCGATGGCCGCGACAGTTCGTCGGGCGTGATCGTGTATCGGGAGCGCGCATGAGCGACGCAGGTTTCAACCCGTGCATCGTCATTCCGATCTATAACCACAAGGACGCGATCGGCGGAACGGTCGAGCGTCTTTCGGTGCATGGCCTTCCCATTTTCGTCGTCGATGACGGCAGCGATGACGCGACGCAAGCGGTGCTCGCGAAGCTCGCCGGCCAGCATCGCGAGCAGATGACGTTGCTGCGTCTGCCCGTCAACGGCGGCAAGGGCGCAGCCGTGATGGCGGGTCTGCGTGCCGCAAAACAGGCGGGCTACACGCACGCGCTGCAGATCGATGCAGACGGCCAGCACGATGCCAACGACGTGCCGTTGTTTCTCGATGCCGCGCGCGCCGAGCCAGGCGCGGTCATTCTCGGTCGCCCTGTGTATGACGAGAGTGTGCCGAAGTCGCGTCTCTATGGACGCTATCTGACGCATGTGTGGGTGTGGATCGAAACGCTGTCGCTGACGATCCGCGATTCGATGTGCGGCTTTCGTCTCTATCCGCTCGACGCCGCCTGCGCGCTGATCGACAGCGTGCAACTGCCGACGCGCATGGACTTCGACATCGAGATTCTCGTGCGATTGTACTGGCGTCGTCTCGCGTTCCGCGCGATTCCGACGCGCGTCGTGTACGCGACGGATGGCGTGTCGCACTTCGACGTGCTGTGGGACAACGTGCGCATCAGCGCGAGCCATACGCGTCTGGTATGCGGCATGTTGTTGCGTTTGCCGATGCTGCTTGCCCACAAGTTCATGCCGCGCAAGTCGTCGATCGAGGGTGCGGATAACGCGAAGTGGTGGCGTGTGGCCGAACGCGGCAGCCGTCTCGGCATGACGTTGCTCGCGCTCAGTTGCAAGCTGTTCGGCATGCGTTTTACCGCGCTATGGCTGCATCCGATTGTGGGATATTTTCTGCTGACGGGCCGCGATGCGCGCGCCGCGTCGCGCACATACTTCACGCATCTCAAGCAGGCTGCGCCGGATGACAGCACACCGCGTCCGGGCTGGCGCTCCGCATACCGGCATATGCTCGCGTTCGCGCAATCGGGTCTCGACAAGCTCGCCGCCTGGTCGGGCCGCATCGATTCCGGCGATGTGGTCTTCGACGACTCGTCCGCATTCGATGCCCTCGTTGCGAGCGGCCGCGGCGCACTGGTGATCGGCGCGCATCTGGGCAACCTCGAAATGACGCGCGCGCTCGCCGCGAACGGCGGCCACGCGAAGGTCACGGCCATCGTCTACACCGAGCACGCGAAGCGCTTCAACAGCGTGCTCTCGACGGCAAACAGCGAGTTCGCGAAGCGTCTCGTGCAGGTCAGCGACTTCGGGCCGGAAACCTCGATGATGATGCAGGAACGCATCGACGCGGGCGAGTTGCTGGTGATCGTCGGCGACCGCGTGCCTGCGCACGATTCGGGCCGCACGACGGACGCGCAGTTCCTCGGCGCGACGGCACCGTTTGCGCAAGGGCCCTATGTGCTCGCGCATGCGCTCGGCTGCCCGGTGTATCTGTTCTTCTGCCTGAAAGAGCGCGACGAGCGCAAGCGCGAGCGTTATCGCCTGTATTTCGAGCCGTTTGCCGAGCGCATCGATCTGCCGCGCCGCGAACGCGCGCAGCACATTGCAGCGTGGGCGCAGCGCTACGCGTCGCGGCTCGAACACTATTGCCGCACGGCACCGTATCAATGGTTCAATTTTTTCGATTTCTGGGCGCGTCCCCGAAAGACGATAACGGGTGGTATCCCACACGGAGACGCGAATGTCGGAACATGATCTGATCGACGATGCGCACGCGCATGCCGCGCACGCGGGCAAACCGTGCGCGGTGGTGATCGGCGGGCGCAAGCTGTCGATCGAAGAGGTCGTCGCGATTGCGAACGGGCGCGCGACTGTCGCGCTGAGCGGTGATCCCGCATGGCGCTCGCGTATCCAGCGCGGCGCGGATTTTCTGCGCCGCCATCTCGCGGCAGGCGAAACGGTGTATGGCGTGAACACGGGTTATGGCGACGCTTGCGTCGTCGATGTGCCGATGGAACTCGTCGAAGCCTTGCCGCTGCAACTCACGCGTTATCACGGCTGTGGCATGGGCGCGTATCTCGACGATGCGCAGGCGCTCGCCGTGATTGCCGCGCGTTTGAACTCATTGGCATATGGCTTTTCGGGCGTGCGTCCCGTGCTGCTCGAACGGCTCGCCGATCTGATCAATCATCGCGTGCTGCCGCGCATTCCGTCGGAAGGCTCGGTTGGTGCGAGCGGCGATCTCACGCCGCTTTCGTATGTGGCGGCGGCGCTCGTCGGCGAGCGCGAGGTGATGTTCGACGGCACGCTACGCGATGCCGCAGGCGTGTGGGCGCAACTCGGCCACACGCCGCTGACGCTTGCGCCGAAAGAAGGTCTCGCGCTGATGAACGGCACGGCCGTCATGACCGGTCTTGCTTGTCTCGCGTTTGCACGCGCTGAGCATCTCGCACGTTTAACCGCGCGTCTGACGGCGTTGTCGACGATTGCACTCGATGGCCGCGCTGCGCACTTCGACGCGATGATCTTCGAAGCGAAGCCACACGCAGGACAAGCGGAAGCCGCCGCATGGATTCGCGCAGACCTCATTGGCCGCGACGATACGCCGGGCCATCGCTTGCAGGATCGTTATTCGATCCGCTGCGCGCCGCATGTGATCGGCGTGGCTGTCGATGCGTTGTCGTGGGTGCGTCGCGATGTCGAAAACGAACTGAACAGCGCGAACGACAATCCCTTGATCGATCCGGACGGCGAGCGTGTGCTGCACGGCGGCAACTTCTACGGCGGCCATATCGCTTTCGCGATGGACGCACTGAAAACCGCCGTCGCGAATCTCGCCGATCTGATGGACCGTCAGCTTGCGCTGATCGTCGACGACAAGTTCAACAACGGCTTGCCGCGCAACCTGACGGGCGCGACGTCGGCGCGCGCGCCGATCAATCACGGCTTCAAGGCGGTGCAGATTTCGTCGTCGGCATGGACGGCGGAAGCGCTCAAGCACACGATGCCCGCGAGCGTGTTCTCGCGTTCGACGGAAGCACACAATCAGGACAAGGTCAGCATGGGCACGATCGCCGCGCGCGATTGCCTGCGCGTGCTCGAACTGACGGAGCAGGTGGCGGCTGCGCATACGCTCGCGACCGTGCAGGCGCTGAAACTGCGTCTGCGCATCAACGAGGCGACGCTCGTGCCCGAACCGCTGCGCGAATTCGCACAGGAAGTAGCCGCGCTGTCGCCCTTCGTCGATGAAGACCGCGCGCTGGAAAGGGATCTGCGCGCGTTGACGGCGCGTATCGCCGATTGTGCGCTGGTGGAAGGAGGCGCGTCATGAATGAGCGCCATCCACACAAGACGCTGAAGGCGAGTGCGATCGTCGAAGTGCCGTTTCATGATGTCGATGCGATGAACGTCTGCTGGCACGGCCATTATCTGAAGTACTTCGAGATTGGCCGCGCTGCATTGCTGCGTGCATTTGATTACGACTATCGCGAGATGCAGGCGTCGGGTTATCTGTGGCCGATCGTCGAGGCGCATCTGAAGTACGTGCGGCCTGCTACGTATGGGCAGAAGATCGATGTGCGCACCGAACTGCTCGAATACGAAAATCGCCTGAAAATAGGCTATCAGATCGTCGATTGCGCGACGGGGACGCGGCTGACCAAGGGTTACACGATCCAGGTCGCGATCGAGGCCGCCACGCAGGAAACGCAGTTCGTGTCGCCTCCTGTCGTGTTCGAAAAACTGGAGCGCGCATGGGCACGTTGATCTCGCGTGTGATTTTAACGGCTGCTTTGCTGGCAACGAGCATGGTGCCATTTGCAAGCGCACAGGCCGCCGCGCAAACGCAGGCTCAACAGCAGAACGGCAACCCCGCTCTGGTTTCGCAGGTCGCGTCGCGTCTCGCGCAGACCAAAGGCGTGCGCGCGCAATTCACGCAGACGCAGACGCTGTCCGCAATGAAGCAGCCGCTGGTGAGCACAGGCGCGTTGGTGTTCTTCCGCGAGCGCGGCATCATCTGGCGCGTCGATACGCCTTACAAGGCGGCCTACGTGATCACCGACGCAGGCGTCAGCGAAGTCGATGCAAACGGCAAGCGCGTCAACACGAAAAGCGCGCAGGGCGTGCGCGGCATCGCGCAGGTCTCGAAGATGATGCGCGCAATGCTCGGCGGCGATCTGTCCGCGCTCTATTCGCAGTTCGACGTGGATGCACAAGGCACGCCGTCGCAATGGAAGCTGGAACTCAAGCCGAACCAGCCGCAGCTCGCGCAGTCGATCAAAGGCTTGCAGATGACAGGCGGCGAATTCCTGCAAACGCTGCGCATCACGCTGGCCGATGGCGACGTCACGCAGATCGAGTTCGCGAAAAGCGAAGCGATCAGCGACCTCGCGCCCGATGAGCGCACGCTGCTAGGAGCACAATAATGCTCATGGCGCGACAGTGGACCAAGACGCAGTTGTGGGGCATCCGGGCCGCATGGCTCGTGCTCGCGCTCGTCGCTTCACTGTATGTCGTGTTCCGTTTCATGGGTCCTTCGCCGCTGGAGACCAACCTGCTCGCGCTGCTGCCCGCGACGGAAGCCGACCCTGTCGCCGAAAAGGCCGTCGATACGCTCGCCAACGCGCTTGGCGACCGCACGGTGTTTCTGATCACCGGCAAGGACGATGAACGCGCCAAAGCGGCGGCGAAACAGTTCGGCGCAGCGTTGCAGAAAAGCGGCGCGTTCGCCTCGGTGACGGCGGAGTTGCCGCCGTTCGACATGTCGCAGATCGGCGGCCTGTACATGCCGTATCGCTTCGGCCTGTTGACGCGCGACGACCGCGACGCGATCGCGAATAACACCGCGTCACTGCACGATGCGTTGATGCAGCGCATCTACAACCCGGTGCGTGGTCCGCTCGCCACCCAACTCGCCGACGATCCGTTCGGCTGGCTCGAACATTTCCTGAGCGGTTTGCCGCTCGCGACGTCGAATCTCGATCTCGAAGACAACATGCTGGTCGCGCATCATGGCGACAACACCAGCGTGCTCGTCGTCACGACGTTGCCCGGCTCCGCGTATGAATCGCAGACGCAGCGCGCGGTGCTGTCAGCGGCTGCGCAGGCGGAAGCATCGCTCAAGGCGAGCTATCCCGATGCCAGCGTCGCGCGCACGGGCGCTGTTTTCTATGCAGAATCGGCGCGCAGTGCATCCGAACGCGAGGTGCATCTGATCGGCGTGGCGTCGGCGTGCGGCATTGCGCTGCTGATGCTGTGGGTGTTCCGGTCGCCGCGTCTGCTGCTGTTCGGCTTCATATCGACCGCGCTCGGTATCGTCTGCGCGCTCGCGGCCACGATGCTCGTGTTCGGCAAGCTGCATCTGCTGACGCTGGTGTTCGGCGCGAGCCTGATCGGCGAGGCCGTCGATTATTCGATTCAGTACTTCGTCGTCTATCTGGGTTCGCAGCGTGGCTGGAATGCGCGGCAGGGCGCGCGTTCGGTACGGCCCGCGCTCGGCGTCGCACTGGCGACGAGTCTGCTCGGCTACGCGATCCTCGCTTGGGTGCCGTTCCCGGCGCTCAAGCAGATTGCGTGCTTTGCGATCGTCGGTATCTGTACCGCGTTTGCGTCGGTGCTGTGGCTGCTGCCTGTGCTGCTGGTCAAAGGGCCGAAGCATGCGCAACGGCGTCTGTTCCTGCGCGCAGCGACGCTGCTGGCGCGCTGGCATGCAACGATCGGCGGACGGCGCGCGTGGATCGTCGCGGGCCTGCTCGTGCTGGTCGCGATCCCTGGCTGGCTGCGCCTCACCAGCGATGACGATATTCATCTGTTGATCCAGCGCGATCCGGTACTCGTCGCACAGGAAGATCAGGTGCGCAATGCGATTGGTGTCGATAACACGGCGCAATTCTTCGTGGTGCGCGGCACGTCGCAGGAAAGCGTGTTGCAGCGCGCGGAAACGCTCGGCACGAAGCTCGATGCATTGACGGGCGCGCAAGCGGTGAATGGCTGGCAATCGGTCACGCAGTTCGTGCCGTCGGCGCAACGTCAGGCCGATGCGCGCAACGTGCTCGCGCAGCATGTATTCAACGATCCCGCCGCGTTACGTTCGTTGCTGCTGCAAGCGGGCTTTCGCGATGAAGTCGCCGATGCGTGGCTCGCTTCGTACGCAAAATCTGGCAAGGCGCCTTTGACGATCGAGCACTGGCTCGCTGCATCGTGGTCGCAGCCGTATCGGCATCTCTGGCTCGGCGCCGTCGATGCGCGTGGCGAGCACGGCTACGCCGCCATCGTCATTCCACAACGCGTGACGCCGCAAAACGTCGCGGCGTTGATCGACATCGCACACTCGACAGAAGGCGTCGTATTCGTCGACAAGGCCGCGAGCGTGTCGAAGCTGTTCGGCGCCTATCGCATCGACAGCGGCATCTGGCTCGCGGGCGCGCTCGCGCTGGTGCTGATCCTGCTGATGGTGCGCTACACGCCGCGAGGCGGCATCGCGACCACGTTGCCCGTGCTGCTCGCAATCGGCGTGACGCTGGCGGCATTCGGCTACGCGCGCGTGCCGCTCAATCTGTTCAACTGTCTCGCGCTGATGCTGGTGCTCGGCGTCGGCGCAAACTATGCGGTGTTTCTGCGCGAAGGGTGTCTACGCGATCAGGCCGATCTCGGCGCGGTGTGGACTGGCGTGCTGCTATCGGCGGCGACGACGCTGCTGTCGTTCGGCATGTTGGGCCTGAGCGCAATGCCCGCATTGAAAAGTTTTGGCGCCACGCTGGCGCTCGGCATTCTCGTGTCGGTGCTGCTTGCGCCGATGGGTATGCCGACTGGAAGAAGGAGAGCCGCATGACGCTGCCACCTGTTTATCTGCATGCGCTCGGCATGGTCAATGCGCTCGGCGGCGATGTGCCGTCGATCGTTCCCGCGCTCGAAGCCGCGCAATCGCCCGGCATGGGGCTGATGCACACGGGGATCGGCGATCAGTTCGTCGGCCGCGTGGCGACGCCGCTCGATATTGCGCCGCCCGCCGCGCTCAAGCGCTTCGATTGCCGCAACAACCGCATGCTGCTGGCGGCGCTCGAACAGATTCGCCCTGACATCGAAGCGGCGCGCGAGCGTTTCGGCTCGCATCGGATTGGTGTCGTGCTCGGCACGAGCACGTCGGGCATCGATGCGGCCGAAGTCGCGTTCGTTCATCAGGCACAAGCGGGTGATCTGCCTGAAGACTTCAACTATCGACAGATGGAGATCGGCACGGCTGCACCGTTCGCCGCTGCCGCGCTGAATGTGCAAGGACCGGCGTTCACGATTTCGACGGCGTGCACGTCGAGCGCGAAAGCGTTTGTGTCGGCGCGTCGCTTGCTGCAACTGGGCGTGTGCGACGCGATGATCGTCGGCGGTGTCGATACGTTGTGCGAGTTGACGGTGCAGGGCTTCGCGTCACTCGAATCGACCAGCGTGACGCGCACCAATCCGATGAGCCGCAATCGCAACGGCATCAATGTCGGCGAGGGCGCCACGGTGTTCCTGATGACGCGCGACGAAGCGGAAGTGCGGCTCGCAGGCGCGGGTGAATCGAGCGATGCGCATCATGTGTCCGCGCCGGACCCGCAAGGTGTGGGCGGCGAACTGGCCTTGCGCGCGGCGTTGAAGGACGCGGGCGTCGAGCCTTCGTCCATCGCCTATGTGAATCTGCACGCGACGGCCACGCGCAAGAACGACGACATGGAAGCGCGGCTGATGTCGCGCGTGTTCGCCGACGGCGTGCCCGTGAGCGGCACGAAGCCGTTGACGGGGCATCAACTCGGCGCGGCAGGCGCAACGGAACTGGGCTTCGCATGGCTGATGCTGGCGCGCGACGACGTATCGATGCCGCGTCATCAATGGGATGGCGAAGCCGACCCGGCGTTACCCGCGCTCGATCTCGTGCAGGACATGCGGCGCATTCCACGCAGCGGCGCGCAATACGTGATGAGCAATTCATTCGCGTTCGGCGGCAGCAACGTCAGCCTGATACTGGCGCGCTGAACCGCACAGACGCACAGCAAAAAACATAACGACATGACGGCCACACCTGAGACCAGAGAAGCTTTTCCGCCGATCGACACGATCCTGCCGCATCGCGGCACGATGCTGCTCGTCGAGGGCGTGAGCGCATGCGGCGATGAATCGCTGACCGCTCACGCAGCCGTGCGCAGCGACGCCTGGTATGCCGACGACAACGGCGCGATGCCCGCATGGATCGGCATCGAATTGATGGCGCAGGGCGTGGCCGCGCATGTCGCGCTGCTGGCGATGCGCGCGGGCGGCCGTGCGCGGCCCGGTGTGCTGCTCGGCACGCGCAGCTACAAGGCGCATGTGAGCGCGTTCGCGCGCGACGCGCAACTGATCATCAACGTGCAGGAAGTGCTGCGCAGCGACGAAGGCCACAGCGCCTACGAATGCACCATCGACCATGACGGCACGCGTTGCGCGGACGCCGTCATCAAGGTCTTTCAACCGGGCGATTTTCAGACGTTCATCGAAGGGAGTATCAGTTCATGAGCCGGCGAGTACTGGTTACGGGCGCCAGCCGCGGCATTGGCCGCGCGATTGCATATCAACTGGCCGCCGATGGCTTTGCCGTGTCCGTGCATTGCCGCACGGGCCGCACGGAAGCCGAGGCCGTCACGGCCGGGATTGCCGCGCAGGGCGGCTCGGCGCGCGTGCTGCAGTTCGACGTGCGCGAACGCGCGACGGTGCGTGAAGTGCTGGAAGCCGACGTTGCTGCGCATGGTCCGTACTACGGCATCGTGTGCAGCGCGGGCGTGACGCGCGACGCAGCCTTTCCCGCGCTCACCGATGAAGACTGGGACATCGTGATCGAAACCGGTCTCGACGCGTTCTACAACGTCGTGCATCCGCTCACCATGCCGATGGTGCGTGCGAAGAAGGGCGGGCGCATCGTCACGATCGCGTCGGTGTCGGGCGTGATGGGCAATCGCGGACAGGTCAACTACAGCGCGGCGAAGGCGGGCCTGATCGGCGCGACCAAGGCGCTTGCCGTCGAGCTTGCGTCGCGCAGCATCACGGTCAACTGTGTGGCGCCAGGGCTGATCGAAACGGGCATGCTCGACGAGTTGCCGCTCGATCACGCATTGAAAACCGTGCCGATGAACCGTGTCGGTCAACCGGCCGAAGTGGCGGCGGTGGTCAGCTTCCTGATGTCGGATGCCGCCTCGTATGTGACGCGCCAGGTGATCGGCGTCAATGGCGGGATGATCTGATGAAGCGCGTCGTCATTACGGGCATGGGCGGCGTCACGGCACTCGGCAGCCGCTGGGACGAGATCGAGGCAGCGTTGAAGGCGGGGCGCAACGCGGTGCGGCGCATGCCGGAGTGGGATTACTTCGAATCGCTGCACACGCGGCTTGCGGCGCCGCTGCCCGCGTTCGAACAACCCGCCGGCTGGCCGCGCAAGAAGACGCGTTCGATGGGCACAGTGTCGATGTATGCGGTGCGCGCAAGCGAACTCGCGCTCGCCGACGCCGGCCTTGCCGAAGATGAGTCGATCAGGGATGGCCGCATGGGCGTCGCGTACGGCTCGTCGTCGGGTTCCGTCGAGCCGATCCGCGCGTTCGGCACGATGCTCGAAACGGGTTCGATGTCCAACGTCACGTCGAACAGCTACGTGCAGATGATGCCGCACACGACGGCCGTCAACGTGAGCCTGTTCTGGGATCTGAAAGGCCGCATCATCCCGACTTCGTCGGCGTGCGCATCGGGTAGCCAGGCCGTGGGCTACGCGTACGAGGCCATTGCGACGGGCAAGCAGACGCTGATGCTCGCAGGCGGCGCGGAAGAACTGTCGGGGCCGGCCGTCGCCGTGTTCGATACGCTCTATGCGACCAGCACGCGCAACGATGAGCCGCAACTCACGCCGCGTCCGTTCGATGCGAAGCGCGACGGTCTCGTGGTCGGCGAAGGCGCGGCGACGCTCGTGCTCGAAGAATACGAACATGCGATGGCGCGCGGCGCGACGATTCACGCGGAGATCGTGGGCTTCCGCTGCAATTCGGACGGCGCGCACATGACGCAACCGACGGCATCGACGATGGCGCGCGCGATGCAGCTCGCACTCGAAGACGCGAAGCTCGACGCGAAGGCGATTGCGTACGTGAACGCGCACGGCACATCGACGGATCGCGGCGACATCGCCGAGAGCGAGGCTACTGCGCAGACCTTCGGCGAGCGCATGCCGATTTCGTCGCTGAAAAGCTATGTCGGCCACACGCTCGGCGCATGCGGCGCGCTCGAAGCGTGGTGGACCATCGAGATGATGAAGCGCAACTGGTACGCGCCGACGCTCAATCTGACGGACGTCGATCCCGCTTGCGCGCCGCTCGATTACATCAAGGGCGAAGGGCGCCACATCGACGCCGAGTATGTGATGAGCAACAACTTTGCGTTTGGCGGCATCAACACGTCGCTGATTTTCAGGCGCGTTCGATGAGCCGTCCGGCAGGTTCGCGCAGTTTGCAGCGTGTGGTCGTCACGGGCATGGGCATCGTGTCGTGCATCGGCAATACGCTCGATGACGTGAGCGCCGCGCTGCGCGCCGGGCGCAGCGGCATTACGCACGTCGACGCGTGGCGCGAACGCGGCTTTGGCACACAGGTCGCGGGCGTGGCGACGGTGGACGGCGAGACGCCGTTTGATCGCAAGCTGGAACGTTTCATGGGCGACACTGCGCGTTTTGCGTGCCACGCGGCACGCAAGGCTATCGACGATGCCGGTCTCGATGCGGCAGCGTTGCGTTCGCCGGATGTGGGCGTGGTGATCGGCTCGGGCGTCGGCACGATGTCGGCGTACGACGCGGCGATGGCCGTCGCGAACACGCGCGGCGTCGACAAGACGCCGCCCTATACCGTGCCGCAGGCGATGAGCAGCACGGCGTCGGCGAATGTCGCACAGGCATTTGGCATCGAAGGCATTACGTATTCGCCGTCGTCGGCGTGCACGACCTCGGCGCTCGCGCTCGGTCAGGCGATGCAACTGATCCAGACGGGGCGTCAGCAGATCGTGCTGGCGGGTGGCAGCGAATGCCTGCACGACAACATGACGCTGATGTTCGATGCGATGCACGCGCTGTCGCGCCGGTTCAACGACACGCCTCTTCATGCATCGCGTCCTTACGACACAGCACGCGATGGCTTCGTGATTGCGTCGGGGGGCGGCGTGCTGGTACTCGAAGCGCTCGATCATGCGCTTGCGCGCGGCGCTCGCATCTATGCCGAGTTGACGGGCTTCGGCCAGAGCACCGATGGAGCCGGCATGGTGACGCCGCACGCGCCGGGTATCGCGCGTGCCATGCAGATGGCGCTCGACGAAGCGGGCGCGCGTCCCGATTATGTGAATGCGCACGCGCCGTCAACGCCACTCGGCGACGTTGAAGAGTTGCACGCGCTGCAAACGGTATTCGGCGCACACGTGCCGCCATTTTCGTCGACCAAAGGACTCACTGGGCATCCACTCGGCGCATGCGGCGCGCACGAAGCGATCTACACGCTGCTGATGATGCGCGACGGCTTTATCGCGGGGACGACCGGCATCGAACAACTCGAACCTCTCGCGCAGACCATGCCGCTCGTGCAGACCACACGGGAAGCGCGCATCGACCATGCGTTGTCGGTGTCGTTCGGTTTTGGCGGTAGTTGTGCGAGCCTGATGTTTCAAAGGATTTAACCGCTGCCTGTCGGGTGCAATCACAGGCGAATAGCCAAAAAGCAAAAAGCAGTTCGAAGAATAAACAATCAGAAAAAGGGAAGTCGAAACAATGAAAACGAAAATCGCACTGGGACTGGTGACCGCCGTCGTGCTCACGCAAGCCGGTTGCTCGACAAAGGTCCACTCGCTGCCGATGCCGGCCGCGATCCAGACACAAAACGGGCAGGACGTTGCGCTGTACTTCGGCGACCAGGGGCATGCGCCCGTGAAGCAGTCGCTCGGCAACAAGGAGTTCGCGGTGCGCGTGCCGCGCAAGGTGGAGATCACGCCTGAGGCCAATTGCAGCATCGCACTGGAAAAGGCCGTGCAGGAGCTGCGCGACTATGCGCGCGCGCAGCACGCGAACGCCGTCATCAACGTGAGAACGCGCTTCCAGCACAACGAATCGGTGTCGCCTGCGGAATTCACCTGCGGCGCCAGCCTGAACGGGTCGACGCTTGCCGTGCGCGGCGACGTCGTGATGCTCGAAACACAATAAGTCTTTCACCACGAGGGTAATAACGATGAAGCGTCACCTGATCTGTGCAGCTGTCGTCGCATGTCTCGCATCGCACGCATTTGCGCGCGACAGTGTCGAAAACTATCCCGTCACGCCCGCGCTAGTCAGCGAGCCGGGCAAGGTTGGCGACGATATTCCGCTGTATTTTGCGGGTCAGAAGCATCCTGTCGTCGTGAAGAGCTTTGGCGAGTTCGCGACCAACAAGAAGACCAACGCGTTCGGCAAGAGCGATGAAACGGCTTGCCAGCACGTGTTCCTGTCGGCTGTGATCGAGCTTCAGGATCGCGCGCGCAAGGAAGGCGGCAATGCCGTCATCAACATCAAGAGCAACTACAAGAACGAAGTGCGCGAAAGCGCAACGGAGTTCACCTGCGGAGCGGGCGCGGTGATTGCTGGTGTCGCGTTGAAGGGCGACGTGGTGACGTTGAAGAAGTAACGCTTCGGCGCCGGCGGGGCAGCAGTTCGTGTTGCGAAACTGCTGTCCCTTCGCTCAGTCTGTCTTGACTGCCGCGACGTTCACCAGCGTTTCGCGGCGCTTGCCGGGCTTCGGCGTATAGAGGCGCAGGCGTTCGAGCAGGCCGAAATCTTTCGCGCGGCTCCACCACAGGTAAGGCAGCGAAACGTTGTGCGTGCCGAAAGTGAAGCCGCCTTGACGGATCATGTCGAGATAGCCGTCTGCGCTCTTTTGCACATGCATCGGGTGACGGAACAGCAGGCGGATCACCCACGACTTGATATACGCATCCGTCGATTCGGCGAACAGCAGCACGCCGCCCGGTTTCAGCACGCGGCGGAACTCGGCGAGTGCGCGTTCCTGCTCGACGAGATGATGGAAGGTTTGATGACAGAACACGATGTCGGCGCTGGCATCGGGCAAGGGCAGATTGGCGCAATCGCCATGCAGCACGTCGATTTCGGTAGCGCGGGTGTCGTCATGCTGACGGCAGGCACGTGCGGCCTGCTTCGCCAGATCGAGCGATGGCGCATGAAAATCGATGCCGGTTATGCGCGCTGGCTTGAACGCTTGCGCGAGCAGGCGGAAAGAAATGCCTTGTCCGCAGCCGACATCGACGATGGTGGGTGCAGCGGGCAGCGGCGTGTCGATCAGGCGCTTGAGATCGTCGATGGCGACGCGCAGGACATGATGCTCCCACGTGTGGGTGCGCAGGAACCAGACGCCGAAGGCCGTTTCCGGTACGAAGGGCACGTTATCCAGCATGCTGGACGATTCGGTGGACTGCACGTTATTCCCCGCTGAATGGTGGTCTTTGGATCGTTTTTGATGTGGATGATTGTGCGACATTGTAATCGCTGGTAAGGATGAAAAGCGTTGCGTGCGCAATACGCTAATTGAAGGAAGATCAATGAATAGGGATTCGTCGATGAACGCATCGGTGGATGTGGCGATTATCGGAGCGGGGCCGTCGGGTGCGGTGGCCGCGGCGCTGTTGCGCAAGGCGGGGCGTTCCGTTCTGGTGCTCGAGCGCCAGCACTTTCCGCGCTTCTCGATAGGCGAGAGTCTGTTGCCGCAGAGCATGGCTTACCTCGAAGAAGCGGGCATGTTGCAGGCCGTGGTCGAAGCGGGCTTTCAGTACAAGAACGGCGCGCATTTCGTGTATCGCGACAAGGCGTCGGCCTACGACTTCCGCGACAAGCATTCGGCTGGCTGGGGCACGACGTATCAGGTCGAGCGTGCTGTGTTCGACGATCTGCTGATCCGCTGCGCAGCAGAGCAGGGCGCCGACGTGCGTTTTGGTCACACCGTCAACGCGATGAAAACGGGCGATGCGCCCGTGCTCGACGTGACGGACGAAGCGGGCAATGCGTATCAGGCGCACGCGCGTTTTGTGCTCGACGCGAGTGGGTTTGGCCGCGTGCTGCCGCGCCTGCTGAATCTGGAAGCACCGACGCGCATGCCGACGCGGGCAGCGATTTTCACGCATGTGCGCGATGGGATTCCTGTTGAAGCGCACGATCGCAACAAGATCACGGTGGCGGTGCAGCCCGAGCATCGCGATGTGTGGTACTGGATGATTCCGTTGGCCAATGGCCGGTCTTCGGTGGGGTGTGTGGCTGAGGCGGCGTTTCTCGATGTGCCTGAGGTTGAGCGCGAAGCGAAGTTGCGTGTGTTGATTCAGAGTGAGCCGACTTTGAATCGCCTGATCGGGCAGGCGCCGTTCTTGATGCCTGTGCGGCATATTGGCGGGTATTCAGCGAATGTCGAGCGGTTGCATGGGCCGGGGTTTGCGTTGCTCGGCAATGCGGGGGAGGTTCTTGATCCCGTGTTTTCGTCAGGGGTGACGATTGCTTTGCGGTCGGCGCATCTGGCGGTTGGGACGCTGCTGCGTGTGTTGAATGGCGAGGATGTTGACTGGCAGTCGGCTTATGACATGCCTTTGCGGAAGGGGATCGATACGTTTCGTGCTTTTGTTGAACGGTGGTATTCCGGTGAGTTGCAGGACATCATTTTTTATCCGCAGCAGACGGCGATGATCCGGCGCATGATCAGCGCTGTGCTGGCTGGGTATGCGTGGGATGAGAGTAATCCTTATGTCGCAGAGCCTGGGCGGCGGTTGAATGCTCTGCATGAGGTTTGTAGGGGGTAGGGGTTGGTTTGATGGGTTTTTCTTCTCGCTGACGCGGTGCGATTTTTCGCTGGCATCCGCTTTTTGTTAGTGGTTTGCTAGTGTTGCCCCTGTGCGGGGCGGCACCTACTTTTCTTTGCCGCCGCAAAGAAAAGTAGGCAAAAGAAAGCGGGCTAACACCACCCACTCCGGTCACTGC